>CAZHUS010000046.1:0-59878 GCA_964535555.1 uncultured Verrucomicrobiota bacterium | reverse complement strand
GCGCCTGGAGTGCGGGGATTCATCCCCGCTTTTCGGGGCAGGTTCATGGGAAGCCGGGACGCCGGGCGGCCAAGCGCAGCGACCATGGACCGGTGAGGAGCGCGGGCTTCAGCCCGCAGGGACGTCCCCAACCCGGCGCGGTTTCCTGCGGACTGAAGTCCGCGCTCCGAGGGAGGTTCATGGAAAGCCCGACGCACCGGACCGGGGGCTTGACGCGGGGCGACATGCGGATCGAGAATTCGTTCATGGAGCACGGCTGGCGTGCTTCCGCCAAGGGTCCGGCAGTGTGTGCCGCCGGAGGTGTGTGTGGGTGGTCGGGCCGCCATCCCCCAAGAACGTGTCATCGCCTGGCAAGCACGGGCGACGCGTTGCGATCCGAACCCGGCAGCGACCTCCACCTTCAACATGACGGATTTTTTTCAAACCGGCGCCGTGGCCACGCTCCATCGCTTGGGAGGAGCGAATCTCTCCAGCCTGGAGCGGGATTTGGAACGGTTTTCACTCGAAAAGCCCATCACCCTGATCCTGCCCTGCCATATCAAGGAACTGAACACACCCGCGTTGCGTCGAATCCTTCGCGAGCTGCGGGCCGTCACCTACGTCCGCCAGATCATCGTCGGCGTTGACGGCGCCACCCGCGCGCGGGATTTCCGCCGGGCCTGCACCTTCTTCCGACCACTGCCGCAGCGACCCACGCTCTTGTGGAATGACGGGCCGCGGATGCAGGCGCTGTTCCGCCAGTTGGACGAAGCTGAGCTCAGCGCGGGACCCGCCGGGAAGGGGCGCAACGTCTGGATCTGTCTTGGATTCGCCCTGGCCAGTGAGGAGGCGCGGATGGTGGCGGTGCACGATTGCGACATTGTGACCTACACTCGCGAGTTGCTGGCCCGCCTCTGTTATCCGGTGGCGCACCCGCGGCTGGGCTTTGACTTCTGCAAGGGGTACTATGCGCGGCTCTCCGACAAGCTGAACGGCCGGGTGATGCGCCTGCTGTTCACGCCGTTGGTGCGCGCCTTCAAGAGCATGCTGGGCGCGCATCCTTTCCTGGTTTACCTGGATACGTTTCGCTATCCGCTGGCGGGGGAGATTTCGCTGGATCTGGACCTGGTCCGCCGGCTGCGCATCCCCCACGATTGGGCGCTGGAGGTTGGCATGCTTGCGGAAGTCTTCCGCAATGCCTCCCCGCGGGCGATCTGCCAGTCCGAGCTGTGCGACAATTACGACCACAAGCACCAGGAACTCTCCGCCCGCGACCCGGAGCGGGGCTTGAACAAGATGGCCGTCGACATCACCAAGTCGTTTCTGCGGCGGATGGCGGCCGAGGGGATCAAGCTGGACGCAGGCCTGTTCGATACCTTGCTCAGCGCCTATCAAAGGCAGGCGGAAGACACCCTCCGTTTTTACGCCGCCGATGCCGAGATCAACGGGCTGAACTTCCCGCGCCACGAGGAGGAGAAAGCCGTGAGCACGTTTGTGCGCAGCATCCAGAGCGCTTCCAAGGCTTTCCTGGACGACCCGCTGTGGTCTCCCCTGATCCCCAGCTGGAACCGGGTCCAATCGGCGTTGCCGGATTTTGTGAAGAACCTGGCTTCGACCGCGGCGAAGGACAACGAGTGAGACTGGCGGCCGCCGAGGGAATCCTGACGGTCCTGACCTTGGCGGGCCTCTTGCGCCTGACCATGATTGCCGAGCGGTCCTGGAGCCGCCCGGCTTCGCCGCTCACTCCACCTCGAAGATCGCCTCGATCTCGACGGGAATGCGTCCCGGGAGCGAGTTCATCCCGATGGCACTGCGGGCGCCAACGCCGAGGTCGCTGCCGAAGACTTCGGCAAAGAGCTCACTGCAGCCGTTAATCACGGCGGGATGGCTGGTGAACTCCGGCGTGCAGTTCACCATGCCGAGCACTTTTACGACCCTCCGTACCCGGTCGAGGCTGCCGAGGTGAGCGCGCAGCGTGGCCAGGATGGTGAGACCGGTCGTGCGCGCGGCGGCCTTGCCCGCGAGCACGTCCATGTCGGCTCCCAGGCGGCCGGTCATCACGGTGCGATCGGGCTTGAGCGGGCCATGCCCGGATACGAACGCCAGGTTCCCGGAGACGACCACCGGTTTGTACACACCCATGGGTTTGGGGGCAGGTGGCAAAACCAGCCCCAGTTCGACGAGCCTGGCTTCAGCATTCATGGCTGACGGGGCGCCGGGTGCGGCGCGCGCGACTACTCGGTGTTGGGATAGGAGCCCAGGACTTTGACAAAGACGCAATGGCGCCCGAGTTCCTCGAGCACTTTTGCCACCTTGGGGTCTTGGGCGTGGCCGTCACAGTCCACGAAGAAATAATACTGCCACGCCTTCCGCTTGCTGGGGCGCGACTCGATTTTGGTCATGTTGATGCGGTACCGGCGGAACGGCGCAATCGCGCCGTGCAAAGCGCCCGGCCGGTCGGCGATGCAAAACATGAGGCTCGTCCGGTCCCGCCCCGTGCGGGGGGGAGATTGACGGCCCAGGACGAGAAAGCGAGTCGCGTTTTCGGCATTGTCCTGAACGTTGTGATCGAGCACGGGCAGCCCGTACTTCTCGGCGGCCAGCAACCCGGCAATGGCGGCGGCGTGCTTCTCACGCACGGCCAGTTCGGCTGAGCGCGCGTTGGACGAGGTCTCGATGATCTCGACGTCGGGCAGGTTCCGCTGAATCCAGACCCGGCACTGGGCCAGAGACTGCGGATGGATGTAAAGCCGCTTGATTCGATTCCGGGCCACCAGGCTCATCAGGCATTGCGAAATCGGGAGCAGTATCTGGGCCACGATCTTGAGGTCGCTGTCCATGAACATGTCCAGCGTGTGGGTCACCACCCCTTCGGTCGAGTTCTCCACCGGGACAACTCCGAAGTCGGCGTGGCGCTTGGACACCTCGCTGAAGACCTCGGCGATCGTCTTCAGGGGCAGGTAGCGGAGGCTGTTCCCGAACCGTTGCAGCGCGGCCTGGTGCGTGAAGGTCGCCTCGGGACCCAGGTAGGCGATCGTGAGCGGCTTCTCGACCGCGATCGCACTGGACATGATCTCGCGGTAGATCGCCCGGATGCCGTCGGGCGTCAAAGGGCCCTTGTTCAGGCGCGCAATGCGGTTGAGCACCGTGCGCTCGCGATGGGGCGCGTAAATCTCCTCGCCCTGCTTGAGCTTGAGGGCCCCAATCTCGACGGCATGCCGGGTGCGCTCGTTCAACAGCGCGATCAGGCGACGGTCAATGCGGTCGATGGCCTGCCGATGTTCGGGGATGGTCATGGCTCGGAGCGGGGCAAAGCTCCCTGGCGTTGGTCGCTTTCCATGGGAGAAACCTCGGGTGCAGGCTCCGCGGTGGCCGTCGCTGAGTTTTCGGCCCCGGGTGCGGCTGGATCCGGTCCCGCTGCCGACGGATTCTGGGGATCCAGCAGCAGTTGGTCGGGCGGCGCGGTGGCCAGGCCAGGTTCCACGGTAAGCAGGCTGGGCGGACGCGTGACCGGGATGCGTCGGAGTTCGTCGCCGCCCGGGAGTTCCTCGATCCGCCCCAGGCCGAAATACTCGAGAAACTTCCGCGTGGTCCCGTACGTGGCGGGGCGGCCCACAACCTCGGCGCGTCCGACCTGCTCGACCAGTTCGCGTTCGAGCAGCGTTTGAATGACGCCGTCCACCGAGACGCCGCGGATCTGTTCAATCTCGGCGCGGGTGATGGGCTGTCGGTAGGCGACGATCGTCAGGGTCTCGAGGGCGGGCGCGGAGAGCCGGGCCGGGCGGGCCCGTTCGCCGGCCAGCGCGCGCAACCAGGGCGCGTAGTCGGGTTGGGTGACGAACTGCCAGGACTCCGCGACACACGCCAGCCGGAAGGTCCGCCCGGCCGTCTCGTGCTCGTCGCGAAGCGCTTCCAGGGCCGCCTGGATGGCGTCGGCTTTCGTCTTCTTGAGCGCCTTGACCTCGGGCGCATCGCTGTGCTCGGTGGCCGCAGCCAGCAAGGACCTGAGCTCCGCCACACTCAGCGGATTCTGGGACGCGAAGAGCAGCGCTTCGATGACTGACTTCAACTCCATCATGCGGACTCGGCAGGGGTCGGTGGCGGCGGGTTGGAGGGGTCCTGGTCGGAGCCGACGCCAGCGACCGGGGCTGGTTCGGTCGCGGATCCAGGGGAGGCATCCGCGGCCGGCTCCGGCGCCGGTTCAATGTCGATCTCGCCGAACGGTTCGGCTTGCGCGGCTTGCGCGCGCCGAAGGCGGATCAGTTCCAGCAGGGCGAGGAAGGTAACGACCACCTCGGTCCGGCTCGACGCGTGTTCGAACAACTCGGAAAAGCGAAAGCGCTTGCGGGCGCTCAGCAGGCCGCGGATGTGTTCGATCTTCTCGCTGACAGTCCAACGGTCCTCGACGATCTCCCGGGTATCGCCCCGGTCCCGGAAGCGGCTCAGAATGGCGCTGACCGCTCCGACCAGGTCGAACAGCGAGACCTCCGTCTTGGCGGGCGGGCTGGGAAACTGGAGCTTGGGGGCTTGCCGTGGGAAACGGGCTTCCTGGGAACGCTCGAGTTCCTGAAGGCGCCCGGCCGCGTCCTTGAACTTCTTGTACTCGACCAGTTTCCGGATCAGCTCCCACCGGGGATCATCCGTGTCCTCGTCCTCGGGGGTCGTTTCCGCACGCTGGTCACGCGGGAGCAGTTCGCGGCTTTTGATCAACATCAGCGTGGCGGCCATCACGAGAAATTCCCCCGCGATGTCCAGGTCCAGCTGGCGCATCAGTTCGACATACTCGATGAATTGAGTGGCGAGCCGGGTGAGGTTGACCTGGTAAATATCCACCTCCTCCTTCTTGACCAGATAAAGAAGGAGATCGAGCGGGCCTTCAAAGACCTCGAACTGGACCTTGTATTCCACCACGTTACGGTGAAGTGCGTCTCAGCAGGTCCTTGCAGGCTAGCGAAGCCAGGTCCGTTTGGCAACGTCGGGTGAGGCTGCTTCGGGATGGACGCGGATCAGGGGCGGCGACATCGTGAATCCACATCCGCGTGCAGTCGCGCCCATCCACGGCCCTTCCCTGTCCCAACCCTTCGCTCTGCCAACCGCGTCGAGGCAGGGCAGGCACACCGTACCGGCCCAGTTCGGCGCGCCAAGGACGTCGGTCCCTCTCGTGATGGTGGGGGGCTGCGGCCTGACCGGTGAGGAAGCGAGCCCGCGCTCTGGGACGGTGAGAAGGCTATTTCGTGTCGCCCGGTCCGAAGGCGTACAGGTGTTTGGCGGTGCGGAAGTACAGCGAGTTATCCGCCATGGCGGGCGTGGCCACGGTCCGTTCCCCCAACTTCGGATTTGTGGCCGTGACTTCGGGTTCGGAGGCCCCGGCCTTGAGAACGGTAACCGTGCCATCTTCGAGCGAAGTGAAGTAGATGTGCCCGTTCGCCGCAACGGGCGAGGCATAGTACTTGCCAGCGGCGGCGATCCGCTCCTGGAACAGCTCCTTGCCCGTCTTCGCGTCGTAGGCGGTCACGATGCCGCCGTCCTTCACCATGACGTACTGGTCTCGATAGAGGATGGCGGTGGTGACGTAGGGCAGTCCTTTCGTGCGCCGCCAAGCCACGTGGGATTCCGTGACATCCCCCGAACCTCCCGGCTTGAGAGCGAACGCGGCGTTCTTTCCCTCGGTCATGAATTTCAGGATGGCGTCCCATTCGTCGCGGGTGATCCTGCCGTCCTTGTTCGTGTCCTGGCTGTCGAAGAACCCCTCGAACACCTTCTCAGCCTCGGCCCGGGCGAGGGCGCCGTCCTTGTCGGCATCCAGGTCTTTGAGCAGGCCGTCAAAGGTGGGCATCTGCATTTCGGTGTCATCCGGGCCGCCGGGGGACCAGCCGGCAAAAAACAGGTTGCCGTTCGCGACCACGGGTGAAGCGCAGCAGGCGGACGGGATGCCGTTGACGAACCACTGCTCGCTGCCGTGGCGCAAGTCGTAGCCGACCAGCCGCGCGTGACCCGCGATGGCGATCTGCTTGCCGCCGGGCGTGTCCCACACCACCGGGGTGCTGTAGGAGATCTTCGATTGGCGCGGTTGCTCCCATTTCACCGACCCGTTGGTGACGTCCACGGCGAGGATTTTCGGATTCCTGCTCTCGTCCCGAACCAGGATCACCAGTCCGTCCGCAATGATGGGAGACACGCCGCTGCCAAAATCGCCCGACAGGCTGACGGGCGGCAACTCGTGCTTCCAGAGTTCGCGACCGGTGAGGTCGTAGCAGAACAGCCCGCAGGAGCCGAAGTAGGAGACGATCCGGGTTCCGTCCGTTGCGGGCGTCGAGGCTGCCGGGCTGCCTTCGCTCTTCGAGTAAGGCTCGAGACGCGTCGCCGGCGCTTGCTGGCGCCAGGACTCGACGCCGTCGGAACGGCGATAGGCCACGGTAAAGAGCTTGCCGTCGTCAAGCGCCGTGATCACCAGGAGCTCGCCCGCGGCGATCGGCGACGAAAGCCCGCTGGGGACCGGCGTCTTCCACTTCAGATTCTGATCCGGTCCGAACCGGACTGGTGGTGTTTGGTCGTCGGCCACACCGGAGCCGTTCGGCCCGCGGAATCGAGGCCAGGGGGAAGTGGGCGCGTCGGCACCGAATGCGGGGAGCGTTGCGACGAGGGTCGCGGCGAGGGTGACCAGGGTCGGGAGAGATTTCATGGGGTTTGTGCTGTTCTTTCCGATCTGCGGAGTGGTCATGAACCAAAAAGCGCCGCTAAAGCGGACGCACTCCAAAGGCTTCGCGCCGCTCCAAGGCATGTCCGAAGTCGCAAAGCGCCTGGAGTGCGGGGATTCATCCCCGCTTTTCGGGGCAGGTTCATGGGAAGTCCCCTTGGCCCCGAGGCCATGCGCGATGGCCATGAACCCGGTAGGGCAGGCTTTCGAGCCTGCCGGTGGGCCGGACTTTCCAGTCCGGCGGGGCGGTGGGCGACGGGGACGTCGCCCCGACCGGCAGACAGGAATGTCTGCCCTACCTGGCGGCGGTTCATGGGAAGGGACGCCCCTGCGTCGGCGTGGCTTCCTGCGGACTGAAGTCCGCGCTCATGGGGGCGGTTCAGGGCAAGCCGTCGACGCGGATGGCCGTCAAGGGCGAGGGGGTGTGGCGGGTTCAGCGCCGGGTGTACGTGATTTGCATCACTTTCGAGTGCTCGCCCAGCGAGGGGTCGTGCATTTCGAAGACATGCTTGTCAGGCCCGAGCACGCGGATGACCTGGCGGCTGGCCTTGTGCTTGTTGCCAGTCATCGCGCAAGCGTAGTCGCCGGAGAACGTGAAGGCTTTGCCATCCGAACTCGCCACGCCCTCAGAGACCATGGTGGTGGTGCTCATGTCGTCCATCCATACATTGCTGTACTTCTGGCGGACGTTGTCGTAACCGGTGAAGCTCAGGCCGCGGAAGGGTTTGCCCATGAACTCGCCGTTGAACTCCTCCTGGACGAACCGCTGGTTCAATGCCCAGGTGGCCTTCGCGGTGCCCTTGCTGGTTTGCGGCGGAGTCCCCGGACTCGTCCACATGGTGACTTCGGCATTCCAATCCCCGATCAACGGCTCCAAGGCGGCATGGGCCTTCCCCGGGGCGCCGGCCGCCTCGACTTTCTTCATCATCTCCTCCATCGCCGGATCCGGTTTTTCCGACGGGTCTTTGTCGGCGGCCAGGACAGCGCCGCCCAGGAAGGCGATGCCGGCGGCGAGCGCGTAGTGCGTAGAACGAAGCTTCAGGTTCATGTGGTGGTTCAGTTTTGATCCAGGCGAGCGACCGTCACACCGTGTGAACGTCACCAGTCTGGTTAACTCTGAAAGTCAGGAAGGATGACACGGAATCCCCCGGGCGCAACCTCCAGGCCAGGCCGGCCGGTACGACCTTCGCCTACCGCCCGGCCGCCTGCTGGAGCACGGCGATGTCCAGCTTGACCATCTGGAACATCGCCTGCATCACCCGCTGGGACCGGGCGGGATCATCAGCGCTCACCAGTTCCGACATCACGGTGGGAACGATCTGCCAGGAGACACCGAACCGGTCCTTGAGCCAGCCGCACTGTTGGGCTCGCCCGCCGGCCAGCAGCCGATCCCAATACCGGTCTACCTCCTCCTGCGTTTCGCAGTTCACGACAAACGAAATGGCTTCATCGAACTGGAACTCGGGTCCGCCGTTGAGCGCCATGAACTCCTGGCCGTCCAGTTCGAAGGCGACCGTCATGACCGATCCCGCCGGGCGCCGGGCGACCTTGGCGCTGGTTTCATCGTAGCGCGCGACTTTGACGATGCGTGAGTTCGGAAAGATCGACACGTAGAAGGCCGCGGCCTCCTCGGCCTGGCTGTCGAACCACAGGAAGGGAGTGATGCGGGGCATCGGCTGGATCAGGGCTGGGCGGCGGGTTCGACGATGACCATCCACGACACCCCAAACCGGTCCGCCACCATCCCGAACCGCGGCGCGAAGAAGGTCTCGCCCAGGGGCATCTGCACCTGCCCGCCATCGGCCAGGGCGGCAAAGAGCCGGTCCGCGTCCGCGATGGTGGCCGCTGCCAGTGTGAGCGCGAAGCCCTGGAAGTTCGGGGTGCCGGAGCAGCGGCCGTCCGAAACCATGACCGTTGTGCCTCCAAGGCGCATGGAGGCGTGCATCACCTTGTTAGGGTCGGAACCTGAAGTGTTGGGTTCGGGACTGTCCTTGAAGCGCATGAGGGAAGTCACCTCGGCGCCGAGGGCGCGATGGTAGAAGTCGAGAGCTTCCTCGCACCGGCCATCGAAGAACAGGTAGGGCTCGAGGCGAAGGGGACCGTTGTGGATGTTCATAGTGGTTCGACCGGCCACCATAGCCTGTCCGTCGCCGCCGCGCCAATCGAGGTTCGAACCAACCTGCGCCCCGTGCTCGGCTGCCGTCAGTTACGGCCGCCTGGCCGCCGCCGGCCGGACCTTCCCGGTGGCGGCCCATTCCGTGCCTCGCGTCAGCAGTGCCTGGAAACCCGGCGTTTCCATGAATTCGGCCGCATGGCCGAGCAGCAGGGAGAAGCCACGTCCCGCACCGAGTTGCGTGACCACGGCAAGGCTTTCGCCGTCGGCGGTCGCAATGACCTGCGCGGCCGGATGCACGCCGGGCTTGAGCCAAAGCTCGTCCTTGGTCTGGAAAGGGCTCAGCCCCTGGGTGATGGGGTGTTCGCCCGTGAAGAGGACGTGGAATTCGTGCGGGGGGCCGTGGTTGGTCACGGGGAGGCTCCAGAACATTCCGCCGATCTGCTGGTACTCAGGCCAGTCGTAAAAGGAAGAACTGCCCGCATGGATGGAGACATAGCCCTTGCCGGCGCGGAGGAAATCGAGGAAGGCCGCCCGGGTGGCAGCCGGCCATTCCTTGACCCGGGCGTCGCCCCAGGCATTCCAGTTGCTGAGAATGACGTCCACGTTCGTCAGGGTGGCCGCGGTGCAGGATTCGGGTTGCTCCGTGACTTCCACCGTGAACCGCCCGCTGGACTCGAGAATGGCCTTGAGCCTGGGCGTGGTCGTCTTCCAGTCGTGGTTGTTTTGGCCGCTGAAGAGAAGCACCCGGAGCGGCTTTTCGGCCGCGTGCGAGCGGGGGATCACGCCGGGTGTGGCCAGGAGAACGAGGGCCGTGATCGCGAGGGAAGGGCGCAGGCTTTTCATGGTTATGAAGCCGACCGGGAATGCTCCATTCCCGGCGGGTTGGTGGCGAGTATGGCGCTTCTCAGAAGGAGTGTCTCCTGGAAAGCTTCCTCGGTCCCGGCGGCCATGCGCGATGGCCATGAACCCATCCCGCCGGGTCAGGGGACCCGGCCACAGCGGGTAGGCCCGATGCCCTCACCGGGCGATTGATGGAGAGCCGGGACGCCGGGAGGACCGGCGTGCATGGGGACCCTGAACCGGTGAGGAGCGCGGGCTTCAGCCCGCAGGGACGTCCCTGCGCCGGCGTGGCTTCCTGCGGACTGAAGTCCGCGCTCCGGGGCAGGTTCAGTGGAAAGTGGTAGGGCGCGGCGTCCCGGGCGCACGGGATGCGGCGGGCAGCGGAGTGCCCGGCGTACCGGGAGAACTTCCTTTCAGAAGCAGTACACCGGCTCTTGAACCGCTGAGAGGGTTCGGATAATCATGCTGCCACTGCCATGAACGCACGCTTCCGACTTCCCGTCCTCTTCTCCGCCCTCGTCGTTGCCGGCGGATGCGCCACACGAGCGGCCGAGTTTCATGTATCCGTCAAGGGCGACGACAGCAACCGCGGAAGCAAGGCCGCGCCTTTGCGCACGGTCCAGCGCGCGGCGGACCTGGCCCAGCCGGGAGACACCATCACAGTTCACGCGGGCACGTACCGGGAACGCATCAACCCGCCGCGAGGCGGGAGTTCGGACCAGGAGCGCATTGTGTACCGTGCGGCGCGGGGCGAGTTGGTCGAGATCAAGGGTTCGGAGGTCATCAAGGACTGGGTGAAGGTCCAGGAGGACGTCTGGAAGGTCGTCCTGCCCAACAGCTTTTTCGGCGGCTTCAATCCCTACCGCGATCTGATCCGCGGTGACTGGTTTGACCCGCGCGGCCGGGAGCATCACACGGGTGCCGTTTATTTCAACGGGGAGTGGCTTACCGAGGCGGCAAAGCTCGAAGAAGTCTTGATGCCTGCAGGCACGAGTCCCGCCTGGTTGACCCAGGGCGATCCGCAGTACCTCGTGAATGTGGCGTGGTTCCAGCCCCTGCGATCCGGCGCCACGCCCTCCCGGACTCCCGCCGCCGGATTCGCCGCGCAGCAGGGGGTCCAGGCCGCGCCGTGCGAGGAAGGCGGCGAGTGCATCGGCTGGATCGATGCCGGTGACTGGGTCCGCTACGATGCGGTGGACTTCGGGAGCCGGACGGAGCAGATGGAAATCCGGGCCGCCTCGGTGACGGACGGAGGCGTCATCGAAGTCCGACTCGACGCTCCCGGCGGCGAGTTGCTCGGGAGTTGTGTCGTCCCGAACACGGGGGGCTGGCAGGCGTGGGCTTCGTTCAAGCCGCGGATTCGGCCCGTGAGCGGGATCAAGACCGTCTGCCTGGTCTTTCGAAGTCACGACCGCAGTGGCGCCAAGGCGCGCCCCTTGAACCCGCGGTTGTGGTTTGCCCAGGTGGACGCGGCGAACACCACGATTTGGGCCCAGTTCAAAGGAGTGAATCCCAATGAACAACTCGTCGAGATCAACGCGCGGCAAACCGTGTTCTATCCGGACAAGCCGGGGTGCAACTTCATCACGGTGCGCGGCTTCACCCTGCGACACGCCGCGACGCCCTGGGCACCGCCCACGGCCGAGCAGATCGGTTTGATCGGCACGCACTGGAGCAAGGGATGGGTGATCGAGGACAACGTCGTCAGCCACTCGGTTTGCTCGGGCATTGCCCTGGGGAAGCACGGAGACGAGTTCGACAACACCTCCGCCAATACCGCCGAGGGCTATGTGAAAACGATCGAACGCGCCCTCGCGCGCGGCTGGAACCGCGAGACCATCGGCCATCATGTCGTGCGCAACAACACCATCTCCCACTGCGAGCAGGCGGGAGTCGTCGGGAGCATGGGGGCGGCGTTCAGCACGGTCACCGGAAATACCATCCACGACGTGCATGTCCGGCGGTTGTTCTCGGGCGCCGAAATGGCGGGCATCAAGTTTCATGCCGCCATCGACACCACGATCCAGGGGAACCACATCTACCGGACATGTCTGGGGCTATGGCTGGACTGGATGGCCCAGGGCACGCGGGTCTCGCAAAACTGTTTCCATGACAATGCGGGTCAGGACCTGTTCGTGGAGGTGGACCACGGGCCGTTCCTCGTGGACAACAACCTGTTCCTCTCGCCGGTGAGCCTGCTGGACATGTCGGAAGGCGGCGCCTACGCCCACAATCTGTTTGCCGGCAAGATCATCAGCCGGCCTGAGCCCAGCCGGGAGACGCCATTTCACCCGCCGCACGTGACCAAGGTCGCGGGGTTGATGAGCATCCGCGGCGGCGACGACCGTTTTTACAACAACGTGTTCGTGGGCAAAGGCGGTCCGGGGGCTGAGGGCGCGCCCGAGAAGGATCCGCAGTGGGCTGGCGGATACGGACTTTGGGTCTACAACTTCCGCGAGCTGCCGCTGCAGACCGGCGGCAACGTGTACTACCACGGGGCGCTGCCGTACCGGGGCGAGGAAGGCACCGCGCATGTTGTCGATCGTGATGCCGGGGTGCGGTTCGAAGCGCGCGACGGGGGAATCGAAGTGGAATTGGAACTTGGACCTGACCTCGGAGCCGTCGAGACGTCGCTGGTCACGACAGCGCGGCTTGGGAAGGCCAAGGTCCCGAACGCATCCTACGAGAACCCGGACGGCACGCCGCTCACGGTTGACCGTGACTTCTTCGGCAAGAAGCGTAACGCGTCCCGCCCGGTCCCGGGACCGTTCGAGGCGGCAGCGAAGGGCAAGTCCGAATTCCGGGTGAGATAGCGAGGTCGCAGATCTGGTTCAAGAGCCGCGGATGACCATGGATTCGGCGCGCAAGGGACTGCGCGCCCTACCTCGTGATCGACCGCCAGCCAGGTAGGGCGGGCACTCCGCCGCCCGCCGGACGCGGCTCGCGAGGACGTTCGTCCGCCTGGCCGCCTCCTCACGTCGGCGCCTACAGGGTCGATTGGCTACGGTTTGCGGAGTTTATCGTCCAGGCCCCAGATCCATAGGGCTTGGGTCTCGTCAAAGGTCACGGAGCCTACCACCGCCCGGATGTTCTTCGCGGTGAGTTCCGCGAGCAGATCGGGAGCGACGCCGGCCTCGAGGTGGGGATCAAAGATGAACTCCTCCCAGAAGTTGTGGTGGCCGGGCATGTAGGTCTGGGAGAAATCACCGTGCAGAACGATCGGGCGCGACGCCAGGCCGGTGACAATCGTCTCGACCCAGGCCTGAACGGGGGCGGTGTAACCGGCGACCGGTCCGGTGGGATTCGGCGGCCAGTAGAAAGTGGTCTCGATCGCGATCCCGGCCCCGCTGAGACGCCGCTGCTGTCGCAAGCTGCGCGGGGTTACGGGGGTCACAGGCCGGAGCCTTACCGAGTCCTTCAGCGTGGTGCCGACGCCGTTCCAGTCGATCACGGGCTGAGGGGTCGGATAGGTCACGTCGAGCGTAACCGTTCCATCGGAAAGAAAAGCGATCGGACCCGTCGACCCGAAGGTCTCGGCAGGCAGGGTGGTGCGGAGTTCGAAGCGGCGGCCTGATCCGGAGTCTCCCCAGGACCATTGATCCAGCGTCTCAAGATCCTGGCGCGTGTAACGGTGCTCCGGAAAGGTGCTGATCTCGCCGGCGTACGACCGCAGCCGGTGTCCTTCGAGGAGATCCGCTTTCACATGGCGGTAGAGAGTCTGCGCGAGGTTGCTGTTGGCAATCCGCAGCGTGGCGGTCTGGAGACTCCAGAACGACTTGAGCCGATGGTTGGCGAAGACATTGCCGTGTTCTCCCTGGAGGACCGCCCAGCGGTTGGTCTCGTTCACCAGCCACTCCGGACGTGCGTTCCCCGGGTCGGGTCGGGGCACTTCACGGATTTGCTTTACGCGAAGGGCTCCGGTCGGGGCGACCTTCTTGTACTCGAAATCGAGGGAGATCTCGGTCTTGCGCGGAAACTCGGCGTGGTAGGCACGAGCGGCCGCGTCCAGCAACTTCACCAGGGTGCGGTACTCCGATTCCCACGCGAGGACGGTTGCCCCCAGCGGCACCAGGCTGGATTGGCGCACGAAAGTCAGCCAGGGTTCGTTGTTGCTCCAGAGGCTCACACGCACGTCCTCCGGCAGCCCGTTGGGATCGGGATTCGTGACCGGGGCGGCCCCGGGCTGGGAGACGAGGCGGAGATCGACCCACCGTTCTTCGGGTTGCGAGCCGCGGGTGACCGCGGCGGTGGCGACACCGTTGGCGAGCTCGAATTCGTCCGGTGTGGAATGGTGAACGAGGGCGGCCATGCCGACGGTGGTCTCATCCACGCCGTGCCGCAGGCGTTCAAGGAAGGCATTGTCGTTGTAGAAACTGGCGAACACCTTTCGCAACGCCCGAAACACGCCCCGTTCCCGGGCCTCGGTCGGGTCACAGGCGCTGGGGCCGGCCTCGTCGTTGTCCGTGTCGTCGAGCAGACAGCCGCTGTAGCTGTCGTAGAGTCCGGCGCCGCTAAACTGCTCGCTGTCCTCCACGTTGGTGGAACTGCGGAAGCGCAGGTTGCGTCCGGGATGAAAGCCGGCACGGGCCAGGGCTTCGAGCACGGCCGCGCGCAGCGTCGGGCTGAAGTCTGCCGTATCGGTGAACCACTCCCGAATACGGCTCAAGCGGGTGCGCGTCTCGGCCATGTCCGGCGGCCACGTCAGGTCGCGCAGTTCCGCCTCGACACGTGCCCGCAGGGTCAGGCCGCCAGGCAATACCTGGTCGAGGTAGGCATCCCAGAGGTCGAAGGTGAGAGCCAGGGCGGGCGATGGCGAGTTGGCCGGGATGGCGCGGCGCAGCAGGCCGAAGTTGGCCGCCTTGCCGCCCACGAGACCGATGTCTGCGGGCCGGAGCGTGTCGGCGGGCAGGCTGAACTGTCCCGCGTGACGTTTGGGGGTGAAGTTGAGTTTGGGGGGGGCTTTCAACGCAAGGAGTTGCGCGCGCTCCTCCCTGGTGAGTTGAGCCTCCACATTCACGGCCCTCAGATTGCAGGCCCCAAACCACTCCGCGGCGCGAAGCACGATTTCCTGCTGATCCCAGCCCAGCAGTCGTTTGCGGTCATGGACCGCCGAGAAGTAAACGAAGGGGATGCCGAAGGACTGGGCCAGAATGGCAACGTGGGAGTTGGGCGTCGCCGGCGACAGGGAGATGATTCCCGCCACGGGAGGCACCTCGGCGGGCACGACGTCCACCAGGAGGATGTCGTCAGGTCCGAGCCGGCCCGAGGCGTAGGCGGCCGGAATCTCGGAGGCCGTGACAAAGACCAGGCGGCCCAGGGTCCAGCCGGGGGCATAACACTCATCCGCCGTCACCCAGCGCATGGCGGAACTCACCGCAATGCCCCGTTGTGCGAAATAGGCAGTGTTGGCAAGGGCGACCGCCTGTTGCTCGTAGGTCGGGAAGTAATAGAAATCGGCCGGCACTTGGAGCTGGATGACCGACCGCACCAGATCGAACCAGTCGGCGATTTCCTCGCGCGGGTAGGGGTCGTAACCGACGAACTGGAGGGCGATCTCCGGGAGGTTGTCCGTGGGGGCGTACAAGGCGGCGCCCAACAGGACCTGCTGGCCGGCCCGGTGAAGCGAAACGGCGTCGAACGCCTCCCGGGTCAGTCCCTTGAACCGCTCCAACCGCTGAACCGCGAAGTCGTAGTGAAAGGCGTACCTGGCGCTGTCCTGGAAGTACACCCGGTGCGGTTCGGCGAGATCGATCGCAAACTTGAGCCAGCGCGGTTCGAACTGGTCCCAGGCCGGGGCAGGGGATAGGAGCGGGTCGACGGGATACAGCGCGTGGTTCTTCCAATCATCGGCGGCCGTCCTCGGCGCGTTCAGCGCGCGATAGAACCGGGCCGTGGCGGCAGGCAGGGTGTCCGGGAACCGGTCGAAGGTCCCGTGCAGGCGAGCCAGTTCCGCCCAGTGGAGCAGGTCCGGGGAATACTCCAGGCGAGCGACCTGGTTGCTGGGGTTTTGTTGTGAAAGGAGCGGGCGCCCTCGTGAATCAAACCCGGCCAGGCGAAGCGATGGCGCCGTTCCCGCCGCCGATGCGGAAACACACCCCAACAGGAGGACCACCAGGATCGCGGCACGCATGCCGGAGAGTAGCAGTCACCGAGAGCGCCGTCATCCTGCAGGCTGGTAGGGCGACCTCTCCGAGGGCGCCGCACGTCGGATCAGCGGGTAGGGCGACCTCTCCGAGGGCGCCGCACCCCGGAGACGATAACCACCCATGAACCGGCTACGAAAAGCGGGGGTGAACCCCCGCACTCCAAGCGCTTCGCGACCTCGGACGCGTCTTCCAGCAACGCGAAGCGCCTGGAGTGCGTCCGCTTTAGCGGCGCTTTTTGGGTTATGGTCCCCATGGAGGTCCTGAACCATCGGCACGCACCGCTCGCTACGCTGCGGCCGGGGACCGGCCGCGGTCCGGTTCATGGTCATGGCGCATGCCCGCCAGGCCAAGGACACGACCCATGAACCGCCTGGTGAGGCACCGGGCCTACAACCGGCAGGCCCGCGTCACCTCACCCGGCAGGACCGGTGCCACCAGCTCGCGCCACGAAAGGAGTACTGCCCGGGCGCGCGGCTCCGGGCGGCTCAGAAGGCGTATTTTACGCTGATCGATCCGAGATGCCGGGTGAACTCGCGTCCGACGGTGTTCGGGATGAGGCTGTCCACCCAGTCATAGGAGTAGGCGACGGCGGCGCTCAAATGCTTGCTGAACGTCAGATCCAGGCCCGCGCTCGGTGTGAAGATCCAGTCGTCCCGGCTCACCGGGTGCAGCCAGTCACCGCCGTAGGCGCGGAAGCCTGCCTTGAGCGCAGCCTGGTTGCAGAACGGATGGCGCCACGCGGCGTCGTAGGTGATGTCCTCGTAGGCGGACGGTGCTCCAAAGGCCGGTTGCATGTACTGCTTCACGGTGAAGGTGAGCGTATCGACGGCGGAGAGCGTGATCACCGCCGAGGAATCCACATAGAGCAGCAACTGGTGCTCATCAAATTGTGACGGCGTGGCGTGGTCGAAATCATGGTAGGCCGGGCCCAGGCCGAGCTTGAGCTTCAGCCAGGGAACGACTTTCCCTTCGAGGCCGGCCACGACGCGGTGGTAATGGTTCGAATAGTCCACGTCGGAACCGGGCAGCGGCGGCTCCATCTGGTAGCCGAAGCGATACCCCAGAACCACGTGGGCGTCCTTCAGGACCCGGTAACCCACATCCACCCCCGTGTTCAGGTCGTTGCGGTCAACGTAGTTCTGGTAGAACGGGTATTGCTTGGGGTCGCGCTCGTCGGTGCGGAAGTCGTGGACGTAAGTCGAGAAGGTCGGCCGGAAGAAGAAGCGGCCCAGCGGATGAAAGGCGCCAAAGCCGTTGCGCCACACGACCGCTTCACGACGGTCCCGGATCGGAATGCCACCGATGGCCGGGGCGCCGACCGGACGGCCGCTCACCGGATCGATGATGCCGAACGTGAGTCCTTCCGTGCTCCCGTCGATGTAAGTCATCGTGTTGGACTGCTCCCATTGGATGTCCTGGACCTTGCCCGAGAAGGACAGCCCGACGCGGTGAGCGACGTGGTTTTCGGAGGGCTCGGCGTGGAACTGAACAAGCTCGGGGGCGTACGAAGCCGCGAGACCGAACTCGGTCATTGGCTTCCAAGTCAGGCTTGCCTGCGGCGTTGCCGAGGTCACGAAGGAATCCTGGAAAGGCCGGACGGCGTTGGCGACCTGGGGGGCCGGTTCGTAGTCCTGGAGATAGACATTGCTGTCGTAGGTTTCCTTGAGCGTGAAGTCCGCCTTGAAGGTGAAGTTGGTGAGGGCGAGCGCGGGTTGGGGCAGTCCGACGCCCGCCAGGGCCACCAACGGAAGCACTCCGGTGCTTCGACGGGTGCGACGGCGCTGCTTTGTCCGCGAAGACGGAACCGACACGGTGGATGGGGAGGAGGATTTCATACCGAAAGATGCGAATGAGGCCTGCGGACGAGGCTCAGGCCGCCGCGGGGCGAGCCTGGGGCGGTCGGATCAGGAAGGTGAGCGCGGCTCCAAGCAGCAGGAGAATCCCTGCCGTGATGAACGAGGAGGTGTAGCTGCCGCCGCTCTGAGCGGTGAGGGTCTGCTGCAGCCGGGGAAGCACCAGCCCGCCGACACCCCACGCCGTGAAGACCACGCCGTAGTTCATCCCGAAGCTTTTCAGCCCCCACAGGTCTTTGGTGTAGGACGGAAACAACGCGAGGTTCGCCCCGTAGTTGGCGCCGATCAGCGCTGCGACGAGCACAATCACCACGGCGGTCATCTCCTTGGCGCCGGTGATCGGAATGGCGAGGAACATCAGCAGCGCCTGAAAGACCAGGACCAGACAGAGGGTCCAACGACGCCCGATCCGGTCCGACAGGGTTCCGGCGAGGATCCGGCCTCCGGCATTGCCGATTGCCATGATGGCGACCGCGACAAAGGCGAGTTCCCCCATGCTCTTCTTGGCCATGCCGCTGATGCTGCCGATGACCATCAAGCCGGCGCCCGCGCCGATGAAATAGATGACCCAGAGGAGCCAGAACGTCGGTTGGCGGAGGATCTCACCCGGGGTGGCGTTGACCGCGGCAGCGGGCTTGGCCGCGCTTCCCCCCGAAGGCTTCGGCCCCGCCACATACCCCGCCGGCGGGTTCACCAACAGCTGTGCCAGCCCGCACACGATTGCCACGAAGGCAATCCCCAGGATGAGCATCGTCTTCTGAACCCCGAACTTGCCGAGCAGGTATTGCGACACCGGCGCCAGGTACACGGGAGCGAGCCCAAAGCCGGCCACCACGAGGCCGGCGATCAGACCGGTCTTCGAAGGAGGAAACCACTTGAGCGCGGGCGGCGTCGCCGAGGAGTAGCCGAATCCAATGCCGATGCCGGCCAGCACGCCGAACCCGAGCAGCCACAGGCCGTAGCTGTTGGTGGTCGAACACACCAGGAAGCCGGCGCCGACTAGCACGCCACCGATGGACGCGGTCAGCCGTGGCCCGAACTTGTCCTGGCATCTTCCCGCCAGGATCATCGCGAACGCGAACACGAGGCAGCACAGGGCATACGGGTCGTTCAGTTGAGTGCCCTTCCAGCCGAACTCCTTCTCAATCGCGCCCTTCGTCAGGCTCCAGGCGTACAGGATGCCAAGGGCAAGGTTGATGCCGAGTCCGGCGAAGGTGACGTTCCAACCGCGGTTCACGACGGGAGACAGGGGCGAGGAGGGAGTTACAGTCATAAGGGGAGGGTTGAGGCTGGTGAGAGAATTTTCGATGGGGCAAGGCTGCGCCGGGCCGGATGGGTGTCCACGGATTCTGAGCCTGGCCGTAGCTCGGGCTTTTCAGCCTGCTGGTTCACCGGGCTTTCGAGCCCGGCGAAGGCCGCGGCGACGGGAAAGTCGCCCGGAGTGGCAGCCTGGAAGGCCTGCCCTACGAACCTGCGGTTCATGGGACGCGGTGGGTCCAAAGAGTTGCCCGGTTGGGGAAGTCACGGGGCTGTGACTTCGGGAACTCGCCGCCGGGGTACCACACCCCGGCGGCGCATGCGGCGGGAGCGCGCAGGCGCTCCCGTCTTATCCACTATTGCCGTTCCTTCACGAGGACTTCGACGACGTGCGGGTCCGCGAGCGTCGTGGTGTCGCCGATCTGGTCCGGCTGCCCTTCGGCAATCTTGCGCAGAATGCGGCGCATGATTTTGCCCGAACGCGTCTTGGGGAGGGCCGGGGCGAACTGGAGCTTGTCGGGGGCGGCGATGGGGCCGATCTCCTTGCGCACGTGCATGACCAGTTCCTTTTTCAGATCGTCGCTGGGGTGCACGCCCTCCTTGAGGGTGACGAACGCATAGAGGGCCTGACCCTTCACATCGTGGGGCATCGGCGCTACGGCGGCCTCGGCGACCTTGGGATGGCTGACCAAGGCGCTCTCGACCTCGGCGGTGCCGATCCGGTGACCGGACACGTTCACCACGTCGTCGATGCGCCCCATCAGCCAGTAGTCACCGTCCGGGTCCACCCGGCAGCCGTCGCCGGTGAAATAGATGTCCTTGTACATCGTGAAGTAGGTGTCGATGAACCGGTCGTGGTCGCCCCAGGTGGTGCGCATCATGCCCGGCCACGGCTTCTTGATGCAGAGCTTGCCCCCTTCGTTCGGGGCACACGGGGTGCCGTCATCTTTCAGGACCACGGGTTCAACACCAAAGAAGGGCCGGCTCGCGCTGCCCGGCTTGAGGGTGTGGGCGCCGGGAAGCGGCGTGATGAGGTGGCCGCCGGTTTCGGTCTGCCACCAGGTGTCGACGATCGGGCATTTCTCCCGGCCGATCACGCGGTAGTACCACATCCAGGCTTCGGGGTTGATGGGTTCACCCACCGAGCCAAGGGTCTTGAGCGTGCTCAGGTCGTACTTGTTCGGCCATTCCTCGCCGAGGCGGATCAGGGACCGGATGGCGGTGGGCGCGGTGTAGAACTGGGTGACCTTGAACTTCTCGATCATCTGCCAGAAGCGGCCGGCATCGGGGAACGTGGGCACGCCCTCGAACATGACACTGGTGAAGCCGTTGCAGAGCGGGCCGTACACGATGTAGCTGTGCCCGGTGACCCAGCCGATGTCCGCGGTGCACCAGAAGACGTCCTCGGGGTGAATGTCGAACACGTACTTCGTGGTCAGCGCGACGTGAAGGAGGTAGCCGGCGGTGGCATGGACCACCCCCTTGGGCTTGCCGGTCGAACCGGAGGTATACAGCATGAACAGGTAATCCTCGGCCTTCATCGGTTCCGGCGGACAGTCCGGTGAGGCCGCCGCCATCAAGTCATGCCACCAGGCGTCGCGCCCGGCGACCATGCCGCAGGGGGCTTCGTTGCGCTTGACGACGACGACTTTCTCGATGCTGGGGCTGTGTTTGCACGCCTCGTCGGCAATGACTTTGAGCGGGATGTTCTTGCCCGCGCGCAAGCCCACATTCGCTGTGATCAACAGCTTGCAGGTGGAATCATTGATGCGGCCCGAGAGCGCGTCCGCGCTGAACCCGCCGAAGACAATCGAGTGGATCGCCCCGATCCGTGCGCAGGCGAGCATCGCCACCGGCAGTTCGAGGATCATCGGGAGGTAGATGCTGACGCGATCCCCTTTCACGACGCCCAGCGATTTGAGGACGTTGGCGAAGCGGCACACCTGCGCGTGAAGTTCACGGTAGGTGATGCGGATGACGTCGTTCTCGGGCTCCCCCTGCCAGATGATGGCGATCTTGTCGCCGTTTGCAGCCAGGTGACGATCGAGGCAGTTGGTGGTGACGTTCAGAATGCCATCCTCGAACCAGGTGTGTTCGATGCGCCGGGCGGCAGTGTCCCAAGTGAAGTTCCGGGCGACGGTCGGCGGCTTCACCCAGTCCAGCGTCCGGGCCTGTTCGAGCCAGAAACCGTTGGGATCGTTCACCGAGCGGTCGTACATCTGCTGGTACTGCGCCGCGTTCAGGTAGGCGCGCTGCACGGCGTCGGCCGACGGCGGGAAGGTGCGATTCTCCTGGAGCAGGGAACTGGTGGAGACGGTCTTGGGGAGGTCAGACATGTTCGAGTCCTTTATGTTGTTCTGTTTCTGTCAAGGTTGGTATTTCAGCAAATCTCGCGCGGATGCGCTTACACCGGGACCACCGCCGACGGGACCGGGTTTGTAGGCAGCAGGAGTCCGTGGTGAGGAAAGACGTTCCGGCGCACCGCGTCAATCGACAGACGCAGCGCGGGTTCCACGGCATTTCGCTGGGCCTCGGTAACGGGCAAGGCGCGGTCGCGGAGGCCGCCGGCCCACTCGGTGCTGGCCAGCATCACCCCACCCAGGCCGGCGCTGAGGTCGTGCTCCTCGTCCTCGCCCGTGCAGGTCTTCCACGCGAGCGCCCAGCCGCGCACGGTGTTTTCCACGTGGTACCCACCGCCTCCCGCGACCAGCATCGGGATCTGGAATGGGAGCAAGCGCCGCAGAACCGCCTCGTGGGCGTGGTTGGTGAGTTGGAGGTGCGTCAGCGGGTCGCCAGCCAGGGCGTCCATGCCCAGCTCAAGGACGAGGAAGTCAGGGGCATAGGCCTGAATCAGCGGGACGGCCACGGCTTCGAAAGCGGTGCGAAACGCCTCGTCGTAGGTTCCTGCCGGCAGGGAAACATTCGCGTTGTATCCCCGGCCCGGCCCCTCGCCGATCTCGTCCTCGAAACCGCCCCAGGGAAAGAGCGTCTTGCCGCTTTCATGCAGCGATATCGTGAAGACATCGCTCCGGTCGTAGAACGCCGCCTGGACGCCGTCCCCGTGATGCGCGTCCACGTCCAGGTAGAGCACACGGCGCCGCGAATCGGCGAGCCGGCGGCACGCCAGGGCCACGTCGTTCAGGTAACAAAAGCCGGCGGCGCGGTCGGCCATGGCATGGTGGAACCCGCCCAGCAGGCTGAATGCAATATCGGCTTCCCCCGTACGCAGGAGGTCTGCGGCGGTCAGAGCGGCCCCGCACGCCCAGGCGCCGAACTTGAACAAGTCCCTGAACACGGGCGTGTCGGGTGTTCCCAGGCCCATGTGCAGACCCTGGGCGGTCAAATCGCCACCGGCTGCCCGCTGCAGTTCCTCCAAATAGGCCGGGGTGTGCTGGGCGGCCATTTCATCCAAAGTGGCGGGCCGGGTAGCAACCTCCCGGCAGTTCGGACTCCCAAGCAGTCCAAACGCCGCCAGACGTTGACGCGTGAGGGTCGCCCGGTGCGTCTTGAAAGGGCATTCCGGAGGGTAGCTCAATCCCTCGACCTCGGGCGGATAGACAAAGGCCAGTCGGCGTTCCTTCATTGCGGGAGCGTCTTGCGGGAAGCAACGCCGTCGCCGGGCGAGCGAACGACACCACGGCAGCCCAAAGCCGTTGGCCTGGCTGGCTTGCACCTGTGGAGCATGAGCCGAAGGCTAGAGAGAGCCCGTCAACCCTCGCTTCTCGAATTTTGGCCAATCCTCGCCATTTCTTGAGCGGATCGTGGTGGCAGGGAAAGAAATTCTCCGAAGGCGGCCTCCGCTGTCCGCCGAGTTCGCCCCGCCGGACCGCCTCCTCACGTCGGCGCCTCCAACGCGAATCCTGGCCGGGCAAGGCGCCACCGAGCCATCACTCCCCGCTTGCCCCCGGTCGCCTTCGTTCCTTTTAATTCTCCTGAGATGTTACGCGCGTTTTCTGTGTCCTTGGGCTTGGCGTGGTGGGGTGCACTCGGGGCAGTACACGGGCAGGCTCCGATTGACCCGGTGGCCGACCTTTTCGAGGCCCGGCCTCCGCTCCCCGCCGGCGTGCGCGAGCAACCGGTTGGGCCGCTGCGTTTGCCGGACGCGGCGGTGGAGGGCGCCAACGGAGTGGTCCGGTTATCCCCCCAGCGTGCGTCCCCGCCGCGGCGGCCGCCTTTTTCCCTGCACTCCGGCGACCGGGTCCTGTTCCTGGGGGACGGGGTCTTCGAGGCGGAAGCCCGGCACGGCTACCTCGAGACGCGACTGCAGACCGAAGGGCCGACCAACCGGCTCGTGATTCGCAACCTGTCCGCCAGTATTCACAACCGGCTGCGCGACGCCGATCCCGGACCGGCGAGCCGCGACCTGCGCTGGCTCACCAATCTCCTCGAGGAAGTGCGGGCCGTGCGTCCGGATGTGGTGTTCCTAAGTTATGGAACGGCGCCGGCGCTTCGCGGGATGGAACAGCTGGCCACGTTCTCGAATGTCTACGCCCGTGCGATCCAAGGCGTGGTGGATGCAAGCAATCAGCCGGATTTCCGGGTGGTGGTGTGCAGTCCGCTCAGCTACGAGCCGAAACGCGGTGAGACGCTTGCGGACGTGACCAACCGAAACCAGGTGCTCCTGCAGTTCGCCGACACGGCGTGGCAAATCTCGACCAATCACAAGGCCGAGTTCGTCGATTTCCATCTGTTCAGCCGTAATGACATCCTGAGCGCGTTGCGCCAGGGAGAAGAGGGCGGCGCGACCCGCCCCGGCTTCACGGTCGACCAAGCGACTCCGACGGCTTTCGGCCTGCGACGCCTCGCCTTCGCCTTGGAACGCGGCCTGCGTTGGACGTCTTCCAACTGGCGGTTCGGACTGATGGCCGACGGCCAGTGGCGGGACGGCGGCTTCGGGGCGGCGATCGCGTCATCGCAGCGCACGGATTCCTACGTGCGGGTTGGCTTCACCGAGGAGCAGTTGCCGCTGCCGAATCCGGTGGAACCCATCGACCTGGCGGCCGAAGTCCAGCCGCAGTGCTACATCCAGGTGCGTTCGCTCAAGAGCGGCATGTACGACCTGCGCGTGGACGGCAAATCCGTTCTCAGCGGGTCACACCAGGATTGGCATCGGTATGAGATCATCACCCGCGGACCTTCCTGGGACCAGGCCGAGCGCCTGCGGCAGGCCATCGTCGAGAAGAACGAGCTGTGGGGTCGCGTCAGGAAGGCGGCGGGCGGCACGCCTTCGGAGGCGGTTTCGGCGGCGGATGCCGCGGTGCTTGAGTTGGAGACCGGGATCGCCTCGCTCAAGCGGCCGGTTCCGCGCGTGTACGAACTGGTGCGCACCGGGGATGCGCCGGCCGAACCTGCCGGGCCCCTTGCTCCTTGAACGGGCCTTTTCAGGCGGACGCCGTGTTGACAGACGGGTTCAGTCGAACCACTCGTCGGCCGGGTCGAAGGCGGGAATGGGGATGTTCAGGATCCGGAGGGTGCCAATGGCCCGATGCCGGCAGCCCGGGTTGATGAGGATCGCGCTCAAGGGTTTGACTGGGAAGCGCCGGCCGTCGAGCTCCATCTCGCCCGTGCCGTCCAACACCACGTAGATTTCCGTCATGCGACGGTGATAGTGGGTTCGGGCTTCGGCTCGGATGTCGGTCAGGTGAACGCTGGCTGGTGCACCCGGCAGGTCCTGAAACGCGCGTCGAGCTATCCCGCAGGGACAGGCGACACCGGCAAGGGTGTCGAGTTGGGCGAGCGCGAACCGGGGTGATGGCGGGATCGGCATGCTCATGCCTGGTTGTAACAGGCGGCCGGTCCAAGGCCAACCCCGCTGGTTCCGGCCGGGGTGCGGGCACGGCCCGGGCTTGACGGTCTCGTCCGGTTTCCCTCCACTCATGCCGCCATGAGCCAGGCACCTGATGCATCCCCCACTCGACTCGGCCCCTTGCGGCGGCTTTACGAGTGGACGATCGGCTGGTCCCGCCGGCCGGGAGGCACGTGGGCGCTGTTTGGCCTCTCGCTTGCCGAATCCTCGTTCTTTCCGGTGCCGCCCGATGTCCTGCTGCTGGCTCTGAGTGTGGGCGCTCCCAAGCGCGCCCTCTGGTTCGCCACCGTCTGCTCGCTCGGGTCTGTGCTCGGCGGGATGTTGGGATACTGGATCGGCTACGGCGCGTGGGAGACCACGAGGGGCCTGTTCATCCCGCACATCTTCTCCCAGGCTGCCTTCGATCGGGTGGGCCAGCTTTACCAGGGCAACGCCTTCGCCGCGATCCTGGCGGCGGCCTTCACCCCGATCCCGTACAAGGTCTTCACCATCGCCGCCGGGGTCTTCCACGTGAGCTTCTTCTCGCTGGTGGCGGCCTCGATCCTGGGGCGCTCCGCACGCTTCTTCCTTGTGGCGGGCACCATCCGGTTGTTTGGCGCCTCGGTGAAGACCCTCATTGAAAGGTATTTCGACTGGTTCGCCTGGGCGCTCCTGGTCCTCGGCGTCGGCGGATTCCTCGCCATCAAGCTCCTGCACTGAGCCGCTTTCCCTCGCACGGCGTCAGCGCAGAAGCTCGGCTGGAGCCACCTGGATCCTGGCTGCCAGGTCGTGTGGGACCCGGGTCGAAACGAAAGTCCCGTCCGGGTTCTTCGCCACGCAGACCACGGTCAAGATCCCCCGCGCCACTTCCCGGGCGGGGTGCGTGGCGAGGTTGTGGAACCGGATCTGGTAGGTCAGCGCCTTCGGCTTCTTTTCCTGCACCAGCAGGTGCATCTCCACCATCTCTTCGAACCGGAGCGGCGACCGATAGTCACACTCGGCGTGGACCCGGGGAAAGCCGAGCGGCGGCTGGTGACTGCTCCACATGACGGAGTGGCCCAGCGACCGAAAGAAGGCGTGCTCGACCGACTCCATGTACCGGAAGAAATTCGAAAAGTGAACAATGCCGGCCGCGTCCGTTTCGGAGAATTCAACGCGCCGTTGCAGTCTGAACTCATACGCCATGGCGCAACCCTGCCGCAACCGCTGTGGAAAAGGAATGGCGGACGGCGAAGTACGGAGCAAAGGGCCCTGTCCGGTGGGGTGGTGCGGAGCCGGATGGTGCGGAGTCGGACGGCTCGGCTCCTGACGTCGGCGCCTCCAGGGTGACGGTTGGTGGGGAGGGGGTGTGCACCTGAACGCCTGCTGCGAGGGTTTGAAAAAGGCTTGATTCGCGTAGTGTCCTATGCCAGAACGCCAGCCAGAAATCCAGACGAGGGCTTGCTTATGCCGCATTCAACAACGCCATGCTCGTCGGCACCGCCCGGGGCGACGGTGACCTGTCCTCGCTGCAGCGCCCAGGCGGCGAGCGGCACCGTCGAATGTCCCTCCTGCGGACGCCATCACTACGTGTACTGTCGGGTGTGTGGTCAACTCAACCCGCGGGAGGCGTTGCGGTGCGAGGGCTGCATGCACCAGCTCCGGGTGCGCCGGCATCATGAGCATGAACCGAGGTTGGATCGCCTGGTTTGGCCATGGCGCTGGAGAGTCGATCGGCATCGGAGCTGGTTGATTCCGGCGCAAATGGTGGCCTTGGTCGCCGCCGTCCTGCTGGGAACGGTGGGGATTGTCGTCCTCCATACGCGGTTTGCGGTCCCGGATTACGAGACCGCGGATCCGTTCAGCCGCCTTTACGTGATGCCCGATGGCTCCGTGGTGGAACTTCCCGAGGCGGACACGGTGCAGAAGACCTTCGACCGCGATTGAAGCCAGTTCGAGCCACCTGGTCTTGAGCCGGCGCGATGGCAGGCGCGTACCTGCGAGGGCCGCTCAGAGCCCGGGTTCCCAACCGGGGCGGTATTCGCGGCTCCACAGGCGAGCGGCGCCGTCGTCGTTATGGATGCGGCCCGTGGCCGGATCGCAGTCGAGCGTTCGGCCGGTTCGCCAGGCGATGTTCCCCAGATGACAGAGCAGGGCGCCTTTGTGTCCGTCCTCGGCCCCTGCCGCCGGCGCCTTCCCGGCTCGAATCGCGTCCAGGAAGTTCTGCAAGTGCGGGGCGTCACTTCCCGGACCGGGCACGGTGGCCGCGAGCTTGTCTTCGGTGTCGTAGACCTTGTATCCGGACCCATCGATGACAACGGTGCCCTTCTCGCCCAGAAACGCCGCGCCGAACATGGAACCTTCCAGCCCGTGAGGCAGGCAACTGCGCCCCTCCCAGCTGATCGCCTTGGTCCCGAAGTCATACGTGACCACGTGCGTGTCCGGGGTTTCCTGATCGTCCTGGTAGGCATAGCGACCGCCGCCAGCCGTGACGCGACGCGGGTAGTCCACGCCGAGGCCCCACCGACACAGGTCGAGCGCGTGAATCCCATTGTTGCCAAGTTCGCCCGTGCCCCAATGCCAGAACCAATGCCAGTTGTAGTGCACCACGTTGTCCCGGTAGGGACGCTCGGGGGCCGGCCCCTGCCACAGGGACCAATCCAGCCAGTCCGGTACCATCGCCTCCTGGCCGCGCCCGATCCCGCCTCGCTTGCTTGTGTACCATCCGCGTGAGAAACGGACCTCCCCGAACTCCCCGGAACGGACCCGTTGAATCGCTTCGACCACCTTGGGCATGCTGCGTCTCTGGGTGCCCACCTGGACGACCCGTCCAAAGCGTCGCGCCGCCTCGACCATCAGTTCGCCCTCCCGGGCGTTGTGGCTGGCAGGCTTTTCCACGTACACGTGTTTTCCAGCGGCACAGGCCAGGATCGTCGCGGGCGCATGCCAGTGATCCGGGGCGGCGATCACCAGGGCATCGACCGCCTTGTCCTCGAGCGCGCGCCGGAAATCGGTCGCTGCCTGGGGCGGCGTTGACTGCCGCGCCGCGACGGCCGCGTGGCACTTCGGGATGGCCCGGCGGTCCACATCGCAGGCATAGGCGATCTCGACCTCGGGTAACGCGACGAAGCCGGCGGCGAGGTCGCTCCCGCGGCCGTGGGTTCCCATGATCGCTAGACGGACCCGCTGGTTTGCGGCCAGGACTCGAGCCGGCACCCATTGCAGACTCGCGATGGCTGCCGGAGCGAGGGCGGTCCGACGGAGGAAGGAGCGACGGGTCACCGGGGTTTGCATGTCTCGAAGGTCGAGGACCTGCCGGGGCGCGTCAATGCCCTTCACGGTTGACCTCCGTCGATCGGAATCCGCAGACTCCGGCGCTCCCGGTGCCCCTGAGGCGCAACCGGGTGGTGAGCGACCGAGATGGCAGACGTAGGGATGAATGTGGTGAGCGACGCGGAGTTGGTGCTCCGCGCCCAGGAGGGTGAATTGTCCGCTTTCGAGACGCTGGTCTCGCGGCATGAGCGGCGGATCTATGCCCTCGCCTTGCGCATGCTCCGCAACCCGCACGATGCGGAGGACGTGACGCAGCAGACTTTCATCGACGCCTTGGAGGGCCTGAAAGGCTTTCGGTCCGAGGCCAGCTTCGCCACCTGGATTCTGCGCATCGCCACCTATGCCTCCCTGAAGATCCTGCGCAAACGCAAGGGGCTCGAAGTGATCTCCCTGGACCATGCCCTCGATCCCGGGAATGACGGCGTCGATTTTCCGCATCCGGAGTACATCGCGGACTGGCGGGAGTCTCCCGAGCGGCTCGCGCAACATGGCGAGACCGGCCGTCTCATCGAGGAGGCTCTCGATGAGTTGGATGAGAAGTACCGGGTGATTTTTCTCTTGCGGGACGTGCAGGGCCTCTCGGTCCGGGAGACCGCCGAGGCCTTGGGACTTTCGGAGGTGAACGTCAAGGTGCGGTTGCTGCGCGCCCGGCTTCAATTGCGGGAGCGTCTGACCCGCAGTTTTGGGGATCCGGCCCGCCGGTGGGAGCCGCACCGACATGCGGACTAGCCCCAAGTTGCGGGGCGGCTGATACGGCAGCCTCACTCGATCGGGCACTCGGTGGGGCCAGGATCGACGGGAGGAGGCGGGCATGCGGCGGCCCGCCTTGGAGCATCGGGCCTGGAGGTCCTTCTCGGGCAACAGAGGTGTGCCCAAGACAGGACGAACAGGATTCACAGGATGAAGCCCGAGGCTGGAGCCTTGGGCCGGTAGGTGCGGGTCTTGTGTTTGAACTCGTCCGTGCGTCAACGCGTTCTGTGCATCCTGTGCATCCTGTCGACTCACGCGGATTTCAGCCGCGGTCCGGAATCCCCATCCGTGGGTTGCGCATTCGAGAAAAAGACTCGCCAACTTCGCTCATCTGGCTAGCTTAGGGCTCGTCGGAGAGGTGGTGATCCCAATCCACGCGGACCAGCAAGACCTCCCGTCTCTGCCCCTCCGCGGGGCGCTTCTCCGACCATGAACGACTGAATGCTATGGCTACGAAACCGACGAAAGCGACCAAGACCACCAAGCCGTTGAAAATGGCGGAGCCCACCGCCACTGCCCCGATCGCGAAGGCCGCCCCGACCCCGCCTGCCGCCGCCCGCGGCACCAAGTCCCAAGCCAAAGCCGCCCCGGTACCCAGCGCGGCAGCGCCGGTCAGCACTCCCACCTCTCCTCGCGTCACCTTCCGCGCCGTCCGACCCGGGGCGCGGGTTGTCGCCGTGGCAGGGACGTTCAACAACTGGTCTCCCTCGAGCACTCCGCTCATCGCAGGTGGAGACGGGCAGTGGTCCGTCGACCTTGCCCTTGCCCCCGGCGTTTACGAATATCGCCTCGTGGTGGACGGCGAATGGGTGGCCGATCCGCTGGCGTCGGAGTCCATGCCCAACCCGTTCGGCGGCTGCAACTCGGTCATCCGGGTTGGCTGAGCGCCGGCAGCCCGCCGCCAGGGGCGCTGCCTGACGAAACCGGTTTCCGAGCAAAGAGCCTGCGCGGTTCGCGAGGCTCGACAGGCTTGCTTTGTCTCTATTCGGTGCCGGCGCCGCGGCTCGCCTTGGGCTGCGGTTCCGTCCCAGAAAGGGGCCGGTTCTGGTGTTCCTTCGCCAACCAGAGGAGCGAAGGCAGGTCCACGACCTGGATCTCCGGATGCATGGTTTGGAGCCGCTCGCTTACCCGGCCGTACCACGTCGGGGATTGCAGGATGGATCGGCACACGACAAACCCCGGCTTGGAACCGTCGCACAACCGAGCCATGGCCTCCGCCGCCTGGGCGGGATCGCCCGACAGGTCTGTCGCCATGCGCAGGAACGGCATCGGCCCGTGCATCCCGAGCGGCGGGATCTTCTGTGCGACGATCCCGCCGGGCGAGAACCTGGCGTACGCGTCCAGGGCCTCTGGCGACAGGCCGCGGGCGTAGCCATCGATGATGAAGCCCGTGACGTCCAGGTCCCAGCGGCGGTACCATTCGCTGCAGTGTCGCTCCCACGCGGCCAGACCGCTCGGAAGACCGGAGTGCGGGCGCGGCGGCGTCAGGTAGCCCGGATTCAAATATCCCGCCCCCGAATCTCCCGCCACGAAACAGTCGTTGGTGGTGGCGTGGCGCCGTGCCCAGGCCATGCCCAGGGGGAACCGTTCCGCGAGGTTCGGATTGAAGGCCCACGCCAGAGGGACGCTGCCGCGTGCCGGGTCGCGCCAGAGTCTCGGCAGTTCACGATAAAGCCAGGCGGCGGAATCGTAGTCGCCGACATAATGCGCCACGAAGGCGCGACGCGGTATCAGGCCATCCTGTGAGAGAATACCGCGCGCCACCAGCGCCTCGCGACTCGGTTTGGCGGCCTGCGCGTACACGGGCTCCAAAGGGTAATGCTGGTAAAAGGACGCATTCGCCATCGCCCCGAGCCCCAGGGCATCGGCGTCCATGTAGGCGTTGAAGCAGGAGAGAATTTCGGCGTAGCGCCACTCGGTGGGCACTTCGGCGTGACTTCCGCCCGCGGTGGCGGTTGCTGAGCGGAAGCTGGTGTACTTGTAGGCCCAGGGCACAAAGCCGGCCACGTGCATCACGCCGTCGCCCTGGAACCGATCCCAGGCGGCTCGCAGGAGGGCTTTCAGCGTGGCTTCATCCGTACCGTGGGGTTGGTGAGGGTCGTCCACGGGCGCCTCGTCCTGCCAGAGCCCCAGGTCGAAGAGGACCCCGCGCTGCGCGATGACATAGTCGTGGTTGCAGAGGGTGGCGTTGACCGGATCTGACACGTTCCAGCATTTCAGCCAGTAAGCATCCAGGTAATAGCCCAGGCGGTGTGGGTTGGCGCGTCCAGTTCGGAGGTAGTGTTCGATGAGCCAGTGATAGGCGTCGCACTTCGCGCTGCCCGTGCTCGAAAGCTCGGTCCCGGGGATGGTCCCCTTGCCGGTGAACAACGGCTCACCGTCGCTGGCGAGCAACCGCACCTTGGGTATCCCCTCGCCAAGCACTCCGGTCACCCAGGCGTACAGGGACTCGGGGCGGGGATCGTAGCGCACCGGGAGCAGTTGATCGCACCCCGCAATCGTCGAGGCGAGATTGGACGTCGCCGGAACACGCTCATCCCAGACGACCACGCCACGGTAGGCGTTCCGGAAGCGCTTCAGCAGCGCCTCCAGTGAGTCGATTTTCTCGATGCGGCGGTCGACGAGCCACCCTCCGGGGCGCGTCATCTCCCCCCACCAGAAGTCGTCCGGAGCGGCCACATAACGCACGAACAGGCGCGGGGCGTCACGGTTCACCAGGCCTTGCAGGGCGAAGAGCAGCTGGCTTTCGTCCCAGAAGCGGCGCCGTTGCGTCTCGTTGGCGAGATTGAGCTTGAACAAAGCCGTGGCGTCGTAGCTCACCACCGGTTCGGCGGGGGGGGCGGCGGCACTGCTGCGGACCGCGGCGCACAGGAGAGGAATCAAGGTGCCCCAGGTGCGGAGGATGCGGGCGATGCAGGACGTTCGGATGTGCATGGCGCCTCCAGTGTGGCGGGTCCGAGCTGGAGAGCGCAATGCCCTCGTGACGGTGCCAAAGCCGAGGCTCATCCCGGACCTATCACGGTGTCGACCGTCCAAACTGAGAACCTGTCACCCTATTGTCTGTCACCCACGAAGAACATGTCACCCTCTCTACACGACCCTCCCCCGGAGCGCGGACTTCAGTCCGCAGGAAGCCACGCCGGCGCAGGGACGTGCCTTGGAACGGCGCGAAGCGTCTGGAGTGCGTCCGGTTTACCGGCGCTTTTTGGTCCATCGTCACTGCGCATGGCCTCCAAACCCTGGGAACTCCCCCGGGACGCCTCGGGGGTTGTGGATCGCTCATCCTTCAAATAAGCTATCCGGCATGCGGAGCGCGCGAACAGCAACCCTCCAGGCGTGGAAGCTCGCCGGGGGCGTCGCCATTCCGGCCCTGCTCCGCGTGTGGGGGGCGGACTCCGCGTCGGCCGCCGATGCGGCATTCTTCGAAAGTCGGGTTCGACCCGTCCTCATCGAGCACTGCCAGACCTGTCACGGAAGCGAAGGCAAGCCCAAGGCAGGCCTCCGCCTCGACGCTCGCGAGCATCTCCTGACGGGCGGGGAATCCGGGCCGGCGATTGTCCCGGGTGACCCCGACTCGAGCCTGCTGATCCGGGCCGTCCGGTACACAGAGGAGGACCTTCAGATGCCTCCCCGGAACCGGCCCTTGGCGGCGGCGCGAGTGGCGGACCTGGAGGCCTGGGTGAGGCAGGGCGCCCCCTGGCCAGTCTCGGCGCTGCCGGTGCGCCCGGCTGCCGACGCCGAGGTCTTCGCGATTACCCCAGAGGATCGGGCGCACTGGGCCTTTCAGCCCATCCGGCGCCCCTCCGTGCCCCGGCCGGCCGGCGAAGTGGGCCCGCTTCACCCAATCGATGCCTTCGTTACGGACGCCTTGGAAGCGAAGGGCCTCACCCTGAGCCCCGTCGCAACTCCGCGCGAACTGGCCCGGAGGATTGCGTTCGGATTGACCGGGCTTCCACCCTCGCCCCACGAAGTGACGCGCCTGGAGCAGGCGGATGGAGAAGGTGCCTTCGCGCCGTTGGTGGAAGCCTACCTCGCTCGCCCCCAGTACGGCGAGCGTTGGGGCCGATACTGGCTCGATGTGGTCCGCTTCGCGCAAAGCAACGGGTACGAGCGCGACGGCGAAAAGCCCTTCGCCTGGCGGTACCGCGATTACGTGATCGGCGCCTTCAACGACGACAAGCCGTTTGACCGGTTCATCATGGAACAACTCGCCGGGGACGAGATGCCGGATGCCACGAGCGATTCGGTTGTCGCCACAGGCTTTCAGCGCCTCGGCGTCTGGGACGACGAACCGGACGACCCGGTTGCCGCCGAGTTCGACGGCCTCGACGACCTTGTTTCGACGACGGGCGCGGCGTTTCTCGGTCTGACGATTGGGTGTGCGCGGTGCCATGACCACAAATTCGAACCCATTTCCCAGAAGGACTATTACCAGACGCTGGCGTTCTTTCGGGGCGTCCGGCCTTACGAGAACGCCCGATTTGCCCTGAACTCGCCCAACTATCTGCCGCTGGCGCCACCGGACGAGGTTCGTCAGTGGCGGACGAGGCGCGCGTGGCAGATCCAGGACCTGGAGTCGCGGGCCGCCTGCGAAGCGGACGTCGCTCGTAGGGGAGAGGCACAGCAGGAACTCGAGCGTGTCCGTACGGCCGAACCTCCTTACGAATGGGCCTTGGGCGTACGTGAAGGCGGGCCGCAGCCGCCCCCGACGCACATTCTGTTCCGTGGCAACGCAGCGTCGCCCGGACCCGAAGTACAGCCGGCGTTCCTGTCGGTGTTCGGAGGGGGTATCCCGGTGCTGCCGGCGCTGGCGCCCGAGGCGGCATCGAGCGGTCGGCGACTCGCCTTTGCGCGGTGGGTGGCGAGTCCGACCAACCCACTTACGGCGCGCGTGATCGCGAACCGCGTCTGGCAGCATCACTTCGGGCGGGGACTCGTCAGCACCACGACGGATTTCGGCAGGGCGGGGGCGCGTCCGACCCACCCCGAGTTGCTGGACTGGCTGGCGTCGGAGTTCATCGAGTCCGGTTGGTCAGTGAAGCACCTGCATCGGCTGATCCTGAACTCACGAACGTACCGGCAATCGTCGCACGGGGTGAATGCGAAAGCCGTGAGCCTCGACCCGGGCAACGAGCTGCTCTGGCGTCAGAACCTTCGCCGCTTGGATGCCGAAGCCACCCGGGACACCTGGCTGTGCGTAAGTGGGGAGTTGAACCCGGCCATGGGGGGGCGCGGCTTCTTTCCGCGGCTGCCGGGGGAAGTGCTTGCCGGCGCGTCCCGCCCGGGAGACGGCTGGGAAAAGTCGAGCGAACCCGAGGAGAATCGCAGGAGCGTTTACACGTACATCCGGCGCACCCTGCTCGCACCAATGCTGGAGACTTTCGACTACAGCAACACCACGTCGCCTCTGGGGGAACGACCGGCTACCACGGTGGCGCCCCAGGCCTTGATGTTGTTGAACTCGGCGTGGGCCATGGAACGGGCCGAGGCGTGGTCGCGGCGGTTGCTGGCAGAAGCGGGGCCGGACAATCGCGAGCAGGTGCGTCGCGGCTATCGTCTGCTCCTGGGCAGATCCCCCGACGCGGCCGAGCTTGGATCTTGTCTGGATTTCCTGGCGCGACAGCGAAGGGCTCTGGCGGCTCGAGCCGACCAGCTCACGTTTCGAACGGATGTTCCCGAAGGCCTGTTCGCCGATTACATGGCGCGACTTGAGCCTGCCGACTTTGTGGCCGGGCCCCTGCATGGTTGGAGCCGGCACCGGGGGTACTGGTCAGGAGCCTACGAGGGCATCCGGGCCGTGGACCCTGCGCGTGGACCTTTCGTGCTGCAGCAAGGGGAGTTGTTCGCGGACGGAGTCGTGACGGTCAGGGTCACGCTGCAGGCCGCGGCGGAATTCGGGTCGATCCTGCTTCGCAGCCGCGCCGAGCCGGATGTGCAGCTCGGGTATGAGGTGGTGCTCGATGTTCGTGAGCAGCGGCTGAAGGTGCGCAGGCATGGGGAGGCGTTGAAAGAACTTGCCTCGGTCGGGATCAGCCTCGATCCCGGCCGGCCTGTGGACCTCCGCATCGAGATGAACGGCGCCCGGGTTCGAACCTGGCTGACGGCTGTGCGCGAGGAGCTTTCAGAGTCGTCCGCGACGTCAATCGCCGGCACCGCTGGCGGCGAAACCCAACCGCTTCTGGATGTCACGGACACGGAGCCGCTGACGGAGCCGGGGCGCATCGGTTTGCGCGTCTGGGGTGCGGCGATGACCGTTGAACGCTTTGGGGTCGAGCGCGTGGCGGGATCGGCGCTCGCGGCCACGAATCCTGATCCCCGTGTTGGGGCTGCGAAGGCAACGCCCCCCGATCGTTTGGATGTCGAGTTGCTCGCCCTGCGCTCCCTGTGTCTCCTGTTGCTCAACCTCAACGAGGCCGTCTATGTCGACTGATTCAGCGCCGGAACCGCCCGTTTCCCCGGATACATCTCGATCGCTCCGGAGGCGACTGACGCTTTGCACCGGCTCACGACGGGAGTTTCTGTGGCAGATGGGCGCCGGGTTTGCGGGGGTGGCCCTGACGGCGCTTCTGGATCACGACGGCTTTTTCGACGCCCGCGCCGGCTCGCCGCCCGCGCTCGACAATCCTCTGGCCCCCCGGCCCCCTCATTTCGTCACCAAGGCCCGGAGCTGCATCTTTCTTTTCATGTACGGGGGCCCGTCGCAGATGGACCTCCTGGACTACAAGCCGGAGTTGCAGAAGCGGGATGGCCAGACGGTCTCGATGGAAATCCGGCGTCGGGACCTGCGCCCGTCGAGGCTGCTTGCCAGCCGGCGCCAGTTCACGCAGTGCGGCGCGTCGGGGTTGTGGTGCTCGGACGCCTTGCCCCGGCTCGCCGCCCAGATGGACAAGCTGGCGGTGGTCAAATCCCTCTATGCCGACTCGTTCGCCCACGGGTCGGCGATGCTTCAGATGAACAGCGGGCGCATCATCCAGGGGCATCCGTCGCTCGGGGCGTGGCTCGCGTACGGACTGGGCTCGGTGAACCAGAATCTGCCGGGCTATGTCGTCATGCTGGACTCGCGCGGCGGTCCGATCAGCGGCGCCGCGAACTGGTCGAGCGGGTTCATGCCCGCCGCCTACCAGGGGACGGTTTTCCGGTCGGCCGGTCAGCCGATTCTGAACCTCGCGAACGCCTCGGGGATCACGCCTGCGATGCAGCGCGACTTGATCGACACCGCCAACGAACTCAACGCCGTCCACCTCGCCGCGCGGCCGGGTTACTCCGAATTGCAGGCGCGGATTGCGAGCTATGAACTCGCCTTCCAGCTGCAGCGCACCGCGCCCGAGGCGCTGGACCTCGCGACCGAAAGCGCCGCGACGCGCGCGATGTACGGTCTGGATGAACCGAAGCGGTCCCACCCGCTGGCGCTGGGTCCCGCGCCCTTTGGGCGGCAGTGTCTCATTGCGCGCCGGTTGGTGGAGCGGGGAGTCCGGTTCGTGCAGATCTACCATGGGGGCGGGCATCAGCAACAGAACTGGGACGCGCACAATGGAGTTGAGGAGAACCTCAAGATCCACGCGCCGGAAATCGACCAACCCATCGCCGCGCTGCTGACCGACCTTGAACAACGTGGTCTCCTGGACTCCACGCTCGTGGTGTGGGGCGGGGAATTCGGCCGGCAACCGGTGATCCAGGGCGAAGGCGATGGCCGGGATCACAATCCCAAAGGGTTCACCTATTTCCTGGCCGGGGGCGGCGTGAAGGGCGGCGTGTCTTACGGGGAAACGGACGAGCTGGGACACGAAGCAGTCGTGGACCGACACCACATCCGCGATCTGCACGCGACGATCCTGCACCTGATGGGCCTCGACCATCACAAGCTCACGTATTTCTACGGGGGGCTGGACCAGAAGTTGACCGGGGTGCTGGAGCCGCAGCTCATCCGGGGCATCCTGGCCTGAGGCCGGTTTCGCTCCACCCGCCGGCAGCCTGGCCGCAAGCACGCCAAGGCTGTGCCGTTTCTTGAAATAGCTGTTTCAGCCATTGGTGAAACGGCAAGCGGCGGCCACCCGGGTCGGGAGCGCGCGAGGCGCGCATGGCGGGTGGGTGTCTGAATCGCGAGATGGTCCGGCCCGGCGCCGCTTCGCTCCTCCGGCAGGTCGTTATTTGCCGATGCAGAAGGTGCTGAAGATGCGGTCCAGGAGATCCTCGGTGGTGGTCTTGCCGACCACCTCCCCCACGGCATTCACGGCGATCCGCGTTTCGACGGCCACCAGGTCAAGGGGGATGCCCGCTTCGAGTCCGTGGTGCGCCCGTGACAAGGCCACGCGGGCGCGCCGCAAGGCGTCCTGGTGCCGCGCGTTGATCATGACCTCCAGCATCTCGGCCCGGATGCCTCCCGACCAGACCCGGTCGCGAATGGCGTTCTTCAGCTCCTCGAGTCCGCGGCCGGTCAGGCAGGAAACGGCGATGGCCTGCGGGCGCAGTTCCGCGGGCAGCTCCAACTGTCCGGGCAGGTCACTCTTGTTCAGCACCAACAGCCGTCGCGATCGCGGGCTGGCCGCAAGCCGCCCGGCATCCTCCGGAGTCCAGGGAAGCGAGGCGTCGAGCACCTCCAGGAGCAACTCCGACTGGCGCGCGGCTTGGTGGCTGCGTCGCACGCCTTCCTGTTCAATCACGTCTTCGGCCTCGCGGAGACCGGCAGTGTCGACGAACACCACGGGAATCCCGCCGATGTTTGCGGTTTCCTCGATGGTATCGCGGGTGGTTCCCGGCGTCGGCGACACGATGGCCCGATCGCGTCCGAGGAGTTGGTTCAGCAGGCTGGACTTGCCCACGTTAGGCCGGCCGACAATCGCCGCGCGAACGCCACGCCGGAGCACCTGGCCGTCATCGGCCGTCCGCAACAGTTCATCGACGAAGCCCAACCCGGCTCGCATGCGCTCCAGCAGACCGGAGTGCGTGTCGGGTGCGATGTCCTCCTCAGGGAAATCCAGGTGCGCCTCGACATGGGCGAGCACGAGCATGAGGTCGTCGCGGAGGCGGTTGATGCGCTGGGAAAGCTTGCCGGCCAGCTGATGCTCGGCGGCGGCGAGGGCGAGCTCGGTGCGGGCGTGAATGATGTCGGCCACCGCCTCGGCCTGGGCGAGGTCCAGCCGGCCGTTCAGGAAGGCGCGCTGGGTGAACTCCCCGGGCTGAGCGAGGCGGACGCCCTGTTTCAGGATGGTCGCCAGGACCAGTTTCGCCGGCAACAAGCCGCCATGGCAGGAGATCTCGACGACATCCTCCCGGGTGTAGGTGCGAGGTGCGCGCATGACGGCCACGAGCACTTCGTCGATCACCCGGCCTTCGGAGGTTAGCCGTCCGAAATGCAGCGTGTGCGTGGGCGCCGTGGAAGGCTTGGTGGCAGCTCGGCCGACCGGCTCGAAGCAGGCATCCACGGCCCGCAGCGCACCCGTGCCGGAGACGCGCACCACCGCGAGGCCGCCTTCACCGAGAGGGGTCGAGATGGCGGCGATGGTGTCGCTGGGATGGCTCATGGTTGTCCGGGCCTCGGACTCGAGGCGGGGAGCGGGAAGGGCTTTCAGTGGCCGCAGGTGCCCCGGGCAGCGACGGCGCCTTCGAGTCGCTGGCGCGCCTTTTCGTAGCTCTTTCGCTGCAGGAAGTGGCGGAGCTCGGGGTCGGCGTTGGCGGGCAGGGCCGCGGTCAGTTCATCAATCCGTGCAAACAACGGGAGCAGGCTGGGCTTGGGCTGGGAGGTCGGCATCGAGCGCGCTGCCGTTTCCAGGTCTTGCAGCGCCGACAACAACCGGGCTTCGACATCATTCATGAGCCCGAATGTGGGCAAGCACCGGTCGGCGCGCAAGCAGGGCGGCAGCAGCGCCCCCGTGGGCGGGGTGGGTGGGCATCGCCCGGGGCAAGGCGCCGGCGATATTGACGCTCGCGAAGCCGAACTGCCATGCTCGGGCTGCAGCCCGGCGGAGATGAACAACCGAGCTCCTGCCGGTCGCTCCAGACACTATGCCCAGTTCCACCCGCAAGCTTGACCAGGCCTACAACCTCGCCCGCGAACGCTACGCCGCACTCGACGTGGACACCGACGAGGCGCTGAAGATCCTGCGCACGATCTCGATCTCCATGCATTGCTGGCAGGGCGACGACGTCGGCGGGTTCGAGAGTGGCGGAGGCGCGTTGGGAGACGGGCTGGCCGTCACGGGGAACTACCCCGGGAAGGCCCGCACCCCGGCCGAACTGCGGTCCGATTTCGAGATGGCCCTCTCGGTGATACCCGGCCGGCACCGCTTCAACCTGCACGCCAGCTACGCCGAGATGGGAACGCAAAAGATGGATCGTGACGCGCTCGGCCCCGAGCAGTTCCAGGGTTGGATCGACTGGGCGAAGCGCCAGGGGATCGGCCTGGACTTCAACCAGACCTACTTCTCGCATCCCACGGTCAAGCGGGGCTTCACCCTGACGTCTCCGGATCGGGCGGTGCGACAGTTCTGGATCGAACACGGGATTCGCTGTCGCGAAATCGGTGCCGCCTTTGGCAAGGCGCTGGGCACCACCTGCCTCACCAACCTCTGGATTCCCGATGGGATGAAGGATCTGCCCGCAGACCGGAAGGGCCCGCGGGAACGCTTGCTGGAATCGTTGGATGCCATTTTCAGCAAGCGCATCGATCCGAAATACAATGTCGACGCCGTCGAGCCGAAGCTCTTCGGGATTGGGGCCGAGAGTTACACGCCGGGTTCGCACGAGTTTTACCTCAGCTACGCGCTGAGCCGGAAGGTGCTGCTGACGCTGGATGCCGGGCACTATCACCCCACCGAAGGCATCGCCGACAAGATCTCGTCGGTGCTTTGTTTCCTCCCCGAGATCGCGTTGCATGTCAGCCGCGGCGTCCGCTGGGATAGCGATCATGTCGTGACGCTGACGGACGATCTCCAGGCGATTGCCCAGGAAATCATCTGGGGCGGCTACCGCAAGCGCGTGCGGGTCGGCCTGGATTACTTCGACGCGAGCATCAACCGGGTGGCCGCGTGGGTGATCGGGACGCGCAACATGCTGAAAGCGCTCCTGCTCGCGTTGCTGGCGCCGATTGCCCGCCTCCGGGCGGCGGAAGCGGAGGGAGATTACACGACGCGGCTGGCCTTGATGGAAGACGCCAAGCTGCTCCCGGCGGGTGCGGTCTGGGACAGCTTCTGCGCCCAGCAAGATGTCCCGGTCGGTGAGACGTGGCTGGCGGAGGTGAAACGCTACGAGCGCGACGTGCTGGCGAAGCGGGGCTGAAGTCGCCGGGACAACCTTCGACCCCGTCTCGCCCCGCCGCGCACCTGACGGGTCCGGAATGGCGTTGCCGGGCGCAAGTGGTGTCGCAAGACTTCACGCAACCATGCGACGCCGCACCGCCGCTCCCGTCGGACAGCTCAGTTCGTTCTTGTCCGTCACCCTCGCGTTTGCCGGACTGACACTGCCGCTCACCCTGTCAGCCGCAGCAACAAGCCCACGTCCAGTCAGACCACTCACCGGCAAGCCCTGGGTCGACATGGACTACGGTCCCTTCCTGACGGCCTCCATCGATTGCGGGCAACCACGAACGAATCTGGCTTACAAGGGCATCGCCATTCCGTTGGCGGACGCATGGGACGGTCGGAATCAGGAAGCGGTGGTCTTTGACACCGACTTGCTCCGGTACGCCGCGGGTTGGACGGGTGACTTCGTCGCTCTCAAGGGGGTGGTGTTCGATGGCGAGCACTGGGCCTATCCGCGCATTGCCGGTGATCAGACCTACGGCAACCCCATGCAGCCGGGATGGTCCAAGGCGGGCTCGTTTGCGGACCCGCGGGAGCATCCCTTTGGACCGCTGCCGCGCGACTGGGCGCATTGGAGCGGGCTTTATCTCTACGGGAATCGCGTGGTCCTTCGCTATTCGGTGGGGGGAACGGAGGTCCTCGAGTTGCCCGGTCTGGAAAGAAACGGAGACACGGTGGCGTTCAGTCGGACCCTGCAGCGCGGGCCGTCGACGGAAGCCCAGGACCTTCAGGTTGCGTTCGAGGACGGTTGGAGCCTGCAGTCACCGGAGGGCCGGTCGTCCGCCTCCACGTCCGGGCCCGCGTGGCCGGAAGGTGTGATGGCCGTGCTCGCGCCCCGTGAAACCGGAAAGTCCCGCGTGGAATCTGCCGCCACGGACCTCGACGACGGTCTGCTGGGTCGCTGGGAGTTTGAGCGCATCACCGGCGGGACCGCACTGCCGGAGTCGCTGCCGCAAGGCGGGTTGGCGTTGCGGGAGGCCAGGCAGCGTCGCGAGGGTCGGGTCGGCGCCGCCCTGGAATTCGACGGCACGGGTCAGGCGGCGTGGGAGGCGGGTGCGTCCTTCGAGTTCCTGGACCGTGATATCTCGCTCGGCATGTGGATCAAGACCCTCGAGGACGGGGTGGTCTTCGCGCAGGCGCCGCCGACCGGTGCCTGGGTCCCGGATGCGAAGGCGCTGTTCATCCGGGGCGGCCGGCTCACGTTCGATGTGGGATGGGTCGGTGCCCTCGCCGGTAGCCGCCGGCTCACGGACGGCCAGTGGCACCACGTGGGAATGACCTGGTCGCATGGAGAAGGCGCGGTGCAGTTGTTCGTGGACGGAGAGCGGGACGCCTCGGGAGTCCTCAAGCCCCGTGGCCGGGTCCAGGGGCACGCGGTCCGTTTCGGGTTCGCCTCCCCGAACTTTCCGGCAGCGCCCTGGTTTCGAGGGGCCATGGATGGGTTGCGCCTCTATGGACGGGCTTTGGCGGAGGGGGAGATGGCTGCGCTCGCGGGAGTCGAAGTCCGCGAGGAAGTGCTGGCGGGCGCATTCGTGGGCGCGCCGCGGGGGACGCACTGGGTTACGGGGAATGAAGGATCGTTACGCCTGCGGCTGCCGCTGGCGACGGAGCCCTCACGCTTCAAGGTGCTGCTATGGCGGGGGCACCGCGACTCCCTCGCCGCCTTCGCCGAACTGGTGCGCGCGTGCCAGCCGGCGGAGGACCTGCAGGGCATGATCCGGGGCGGCCCGCCCCGCTGGCCCGAGCGGTTGGAAACACGTGGGCAACGAGGAAGTGAGGATGGCCCTTACGCCACCGACACGCTGACGGCTCCGGATGACAACCCGTGGCGTTCGTGGTTGCGTTTCGGTGGCCTGGACTTTTTTGCCGACGGTCGGCGGGCGGCGCTTTGCACCTGGAATGGTGACGTGTGGACGGTGGAGGGCGTCGATGGCGACCTGGGAAAACTCACCTGGCAGCGAATTGCCACCGGCCTTTTCCAGCCCCTCGGGCTGAAGATCGTGCAGGACCAGGTCTACGTGCTGGGGCGCGACCAGATCACGCGGCTGCATGATTTGAATGGCGATGGCGAGGCGGACTGGTACGAGAACTTCAACAACGATTGCATGGTGAGCGAGCACTTCCATGAGTTCGCGCTCGACCTGAAGACGGACGCCGCCGGGAACTTCTACTATCTCAAGTGCGCGCGGCACGCCCTGCCTGCGTTGCATCCCCACCATGGCACGTTGCTGAAGCTGCCCCCCGACGGTTCGAGGCTCGAGGTGGTGGCCCGCGGATTTCGGGCCGTGAACGGCCTGGGCGTGGGGCCGCACGGAGAATTGACGTCCGTGGACAACCAGGGCCACTGGATGCCGGCCAACCGTATCAACTGGATCCAGCCCGGCGGATGGTACGGCAACCAATGGGCATGGAATCCCGAGGGTCGCACCACCTACGACGAGCCGCTCTGCTGGATGCACAACTTCGTGGACCGCTCGGGAGGCACGCATCTGTGGGTGCCTGACGATCGCTGGGGCCCCTTGACCGGACAGATGATCACGATCTCGTACGGGATGGGGCACATCCTGGCGGTGTTGTCCGAGGAGATCGACGGCGTGAGGCAAGGGGGCGTCACGCGGTTTCCGCTCGAGTTCGAGACGGGGGTGATGCGTGGCGTGTTTCACCCCGGCAACGGGCAGTTGTACACGGCGGGGCTTTACGGCTGGGCGGGCAACAAGACGCGCCCGGGCGGGTTGTACCGCGTGCGCTACACCGGCCAGGCACTGCATCTGCCGCGGAGCTTGAGCGTGGCGAGCGACGGGTTGGTGATCTCCTTCACCGACCCTCTCGATCCGGAAACGGCGACCGATCCCGGCAACTTCGACGTGACGGCCTGGAACTACTTGTGGACGGCGAACTATGGCTCGCCCGACCTCAAGCCCGGTGGCGGGGAGGGCCGCGAGCGGCTCGCCGTGGAATCGGCGACTCTTTCCGCGGACCGCCGCACCGTGTTCCTGAAATTGCCGGCGATCCAGCGAGTGATGCAGATGCACCTGGTGTTCAAGCTGCGCGGCGCCGATGGAACGGCCTTCGAGAATTTCATTCACCATACGGTGCACCGGCTGGGAAGCGACCAAGGAGCGCGGCAACTCGGGTCCGGGGCCTTCACGCGGGATCCGGCGGAGCAGAGGGTGTTACGGAATCCCAGCACCGGCTTGGTGCAGCAGCTTGAACTCCTGGCGCCGGGCGATCCTCCGCCGCGGTACGCCACCGACACCCGGCGCGCGCGGTTGCCGGCGCTCCACCTCCCGGCTCACACCCCGGCAAGCCCGTTCCTGGCCGCGGCGCCGTTCCGGAGCAGTTGGCGCGGATTTCTGCAGCTCGATCTGAATGACGAGCGGCGTTTCCGGTTTGAAGGTGCCGGCAGGGCGCGCTTGCGCCTCCATGGCGAGACGGTGCTCGAGAGCGGGGGGCTGCCGCTCGCGGAGGGCCCGCCGAGCGATTTGATCACACTGCGTCGCGGCCCCAACCGCTTCGAACTGGATTACGAAAGCCCGGCCGCAGGTCAGGCGGAGCTGCGTATCCTCTGGGCCGGCAAAGGCCAGCCATTCGAGCCGATATCGCCATTGAACCTGGTGCACGAAGCCGACGACCCGGCGCTCGCGCGCGGCGAGACCCTGCGGCATGCGCGAAACCTCTTTCTGAAGCACCAATGCGCGAAGTGCCATGAACCGGACGCACGCTCGCCCTTGCGTCGCGTGCCGGAAGTCGTGCAGGACGCGCCTTCGCTCGACGGCCTCGGTTCTCGTCTCCACCCGACGTGGGTGACGCGCTACCTCGTCGCGCCGTCCCGGGAACGGGATGATGTGTTGATGCCGGCGGTCCTCCGTGGGTCCGCCGAGCAGGTCGGCCGCGACGCGCGCGATCTCGCCGCGTTCCTGGGTGGCCTCCAAACCGCGGATGCGGCCGCCGGGAACCCCGATCGATCGAGTCGCCCGCCGACGAACCCCGGGACGGAGGAGCTGGTCCAAGCCGGTCGGGCTCATTTCGAGCGACTCGGCTGTGGCGCGTGCCATTTGCTCTCGGGCGAGACGCGGCTTTCCGACGACACGCGGATCAGTCTCGCGCCGGTGCCGGCGAAGTGGCGTGACCCCGCCCTGGCGCGCTTCCTGGAGAAACCCTCCCGCGATCATGCGTGGACGCGCATGCCGGATTTCGGCTTGAGCACGGAAGAGGCTGGCAGCCTCGTCGCCTTCCTGCGAAGCCAGCGTGCGGACTCAACGCCGGCGACCGAAATCGGTGGAGACCCGGCGCGCGGGCGCGAGTTGCTCGTGAGTTCGGGATGTCTGAACTGTCATCCCTTGACCGGTTTCAAGTCGCAATTCGAGGCCCCGTCCCTCGCCGACCTCGAAGCCTCGGACTGGCTGCGAGGGTGCCTTGCCGAAGAAGCTTCCGAACGCGGGCGTGCCCCCGATTTCGCGTGGGATGCCAAGGCCCGCCAGGCGTTGCGCGCCTGGGCTCGGATGGACTGGGTCGATTCGCTGGGACGCGAAACGCCGGCCGAGTTCGCGGAGCGGCAAACGGTGAACCTGCGCTGCAACGCCTGCCACGCGCGAGACGGTGTGCCGGATTTCTGGTCACGCCTCACCTCGACGAAAGCGGCGCCGGTCGAGAACGACTACGGCGAGGAGGAAGACGCGGCGTCGGGGAGCGTGCACCTGGGCCGTCCCGAACTGACGCTGGCGGGCGAGAAGCTACACGGGGAGTGGATGCAGCGGTTGCTCGGCGGGAGTTTGGGATACAAGGCCCGGCCGGAGGCTCAGGGACGCATGCCGGCGTTTGGTGCGGTGGCTGAGTGGTTGGGCGCAGGTCTGGCGCATCAGCACGGGCTCGGGGCGGCGAAGCAGCCGCGGCCGGCGCCGAACCCCTCCCAGGCGGCGGCCGGTCAGAAACTGACGCGGATCGAAGGCGGTTTCGGCTGTGTCTCCTGTCACGGCGTGGGGAAACAGGCGGCGCTGGCCGGGCCCGACACGGCGACGATCAACTTCGCGTTCGTGGCGGACCGGCTGCGGCCCGAGTATTTCCGGCGTTATGTGCGGGATCCGCAACGGTTCCGTCCGGGAACGATGATGCCGAGCTTCATTGCGGAGGACGGCAGCACGCCGATCAAGGGTGTCCTGGACGGCAACGCGACGGGGCAGTTCGACGCGATCTGGCAGTACCTGCTTTCGTTGGAGCCGGCGATGGCGGCGCCGTGACGCGAGGCGTCCGAGCCTGCGGGTCCGTCCAACGCGTCTGCATGAGGCGCTTGGTCGCCAACCGTCCCCGGGTGTTGCCCGCGGGCGGGCGTGACCTTTCGTAGGGTCGGGAATGCGTAGGGCATTTGCCCCGCGCCTGGCGTTTCACTTCTCGATGACGAACCGGTCGCGCAAGGCGCCGTCGCCGTCGTAGGCGCGGTAGAGAAGGCGGTCGCCGCTGATCTGGATGTCGAGCACCTGGTAGGTGGCGACGTTCGTCATGCCGACTTCGGTGTAATCCCGCGGGTCTTGCTTGTACATCTTGGTGCCGGAGACCGAGACGACGTACACCGTGCCTTCGGCGGGAGACGCGACGCGCTGGTTGCCCTTCATGGGATAGGTGCGCAAGTAGGCGTGGTCGTGACCCTGGAGGACCAGGTCCACGTGATACTTGTCGAAGAGCGGTGTCCAGACCGCACGCACGGCGGTGTTGTCGCGTCCGGGCGCCGAGGAGTAGGCGGGGTGGTGGTACGCGACGAAGCGCCAGGTGACGTTCGTGGCCGCGAGTTGGGACTCGAGCCAGGCGCTTTGCGTGGCCGGGGCCAGGTTCGAATCCAGAACGACGAACAAGGCGTTCCGGTAGCGGAAGGAATAGGCGCGTTCGGGTTCGACCCCGGCCGGCCCGGTGCGGGGCAGGGCGAGTTGCTGCAGGTACATCGTGGGATGGCCGCCCTGGCATTCGTGGTTGCCGATCACCGGCACGAGCGGGCGGCGGTCGAAGATGTCCCGGGCGTTGTGGAAGAAGCTGTCCCAGTCGTCACGGTTGTTCCCGCGGTTCACCAAGTCGCCGGCCATCAGGTAGAACGCGGCATCGGGGCGTTCGCGGAACGCGCCTTGTACCAGGCTGCCCCAGCGGTCGAGGCCGTTCTGGGCGTCGCCCATGTAAATGAAGGAGAACGGCGCACTGCCGTCACCGGCCGTGGTGAATTCCCGGAACTCGCTCCACCCGCGTCGCGACCCGTCCCCCACGGCGTACCGGTAAGTCGTTCCTGGCTCCAGACCGGTGAGTTCGACGGTGTGGCGGTGAACGACCGGATCGTTCAGCAACCGGCGGTCCCGGAGCGTTTCTGTACGCGCCTTCACCTCGCGCATCGGGCGTGGATGCACCGTGAGAGTGTCAGCGCGCCGGCCAAACAAGACCCGGCCGGTTCGAGTGCGCGGGCTCGTGCGCCATTGGATGGCCTGGGTGGTTCGCGGATCGCCACTCCAGGTCAGAACGACTTGATCGGGTGTGGCCGAAGCCGGGTGGTCGGTCCAGCGGAAGACGCCCAGAATCCGTCCGTCGTCGCGTCGGCTGCGGAGCGTTTGCAGCAGCTTGCGCCCGGCGAGTTCGGTCGGGACTGCGGCGAGTTTCTCATCCCGATCGGCATAGGGGGCCACACCGGCCTGGAAGTCGGCGACGCGGAGTTGTCCGGGGTAGAGGTCGTCGATGACAAGCTCAGCGCCGGAGGTCGCTGGCTTGAGGAGAACCAGGTAATGCTCGCCGCCTCCGGATAGCGAATTCACGCCCAGGCCGATCTCGCCTGCCGGGAAATCGCGTTCCCAGGCGTCAAACTTGAGCGTCTCGTGTTCGAAGACCATCGAGGTCGGCTGGAAACCGTGATCCCGCAGCCAGAGGGTTTCTCCGGTCAGGCGGCGATCGGTGAGGACGGTGAGGCGCACGGGGGAATTCACCCGGAAGCGGAGGTGCTCCGAACTCAGGACCTGTCGCTCGTCCGGGGTGAGCAGCGGCCACACGCTCTGGGGGTCCAGCTTGCGCAGTTCGGCCTCGGGCAGGGAGTGCGAGAGGCGATCCAGGATGCTGGCGGCGGTATCGTGAAGGGAGGGGTGATTGCCGACGTGGGCCGCCAGGCGGCCGGGGAAGAAGGCAGGAGCCGCTTGCAGCAGCAAGAGGAAGCCGATCCGGAATAGGGGTGTACGGCGAATCATGGCGCGCATGGCTATCGTACGAGCGGTGGTTTGGAAAGCGGCGCCGCCGGTTCACCGGGCGGGGCCTGGGCGCAACTTCCCGGCGGGCGAGGCGCCGGTCGGGCGACGCTCCTGCGGAGTCGTTCGGCAATCTGCAGCGGCGGCCTACTGGAGCGGGGAATAGTCGAGGGGACGCATGAAGACGGACTTCACGCCGTCGGGAGCCGTCAGGGAGCCGCCCGCTTTTTCCTCGGATGCCTTGCGCGCCTCGACCCAGGCGGGGTCGGCCCGAAACTTGTTGAACGAGTCCGTCGCGGCGTCCCGGCTCGCGTGGGCGACGATGTAGACGAGCGTGTTGTTGGCGCCGGGATCGCCCGGAGCCGGCGTCCAATAGGCGATGTTGGCGATGCCGTGCTTCTCGAACAGCTTGAGCGTGTGGTCACGAAAGCGCGCGTTCAGGGCGTCCAGCCGTCCCGGGGCTGCGGTGTAGGTGCGCAGCTCGAACGTGCGCGGCGTCATGCCTCCGGCAGGTTGGAGCGCGGGGGTATAATCGGTGGCCTGGAGGAACTGGATCTCGGCCTTTTCCACGAGCTTGCCGTTCACCTCGGAAGCCTTGTAGGCCGCCTGCCAGTCGGGGTCGGCCATGAAGGCCTTCCAGGATTTGTCCTTGGCTTCCTTGCTGGCGTGGGCGAGCAGGTATACCAGCTTGGTGTTTGCGCCGTCTTTTTCATCCAGCGGCGTCCAGTATCCCAGATTGACCATGCCGTGCCTTTCAAAGAGGCGGCAGGTGACCTGCCGGAACCGGGCGTTCATGGCGTCGAACTTCCCGGGTGCCGCATAGTAGGTCCGCATTTCATAAAGCCGGGTGTCGGCGGCGTGAGCGGCCAGCGTGAGGACGCTGACGGTGAGGAGTCCGGTGAGGAGTCGCAGAGGATGCATGGTTTTCATGGATGACGGCTGGACCTCAAATGAGCCGTGTCGGGAGCAGGAGTCAAGGAGAGTTGCGCGTGCCAAAGCGCAGAAGCGCCGCCCGTGCATCCTCGGAGGGTTGTGATCGCGGCCGGTCCCCGGCCGCAGCAGGCGCGATCGGTCCGGGCGGCTCTTCGGGACGGCGACATGCCCTGCGGGTCGAGGCCACGGCGAGGCGAGCGGCGGCACGTCCGACTTGCGCCGAACGGCGGGCCGCCCGAGTCTCAACCGCGATGCCTCACGCTGACGGGCCGCTGACTCGTGTCCTTGGCCGGATTCCGCACCGCCTCGCCCTTGCGGGGGGGTGGATCGACCAACCTTTCGTCTCGCGCCACAACCCAAGCCCCCCGGGTTCGATGGTGGTGGTGAGCATCCAACCGGAGTTCCGTCCGATGGACCGCGCCGGCCTCGCCACGGGGACGCGCCGGGTGGCGATGCGGTTGTGGCGCGGCCGCCTGCCTCGTCGCGCTCCGGCGAGCCTGGTGCGCGAATTGTACGCGGCAGAGAATTCGGGCAAGACGCAGCCGAGTGGTTCCCAAGACATGATCGGGCTGGTTTACCCGGGGATCAGCCGGTTGGACTATGATTTCGCGGCGAACAGCGGTGTGTTCCCGGCGCACATCGAGTCGCTTCTGAGCCCGTCCGTCGCGCGGTGGCTGGAGCGCCACCTGCAGGTGTTGCCGGTTGCGCCACGTCCGGAAGGGTATGATCCGTTGGGGGAACAACGTCTTGAGCCACGGTGGATCACCCGGCTGGGGCAGACCGGGAAGGACTGCTTCGAGGCGATCCGGGGGAAGGACCTGCAGGCCTTGGGCGCGTCGATGAATGCGTGCATGCGTTGCTGGGAGGCGATTTTGCCGGCGACGGTGCGGCATCCGACGCTGACGGTCGACCTGCTGGCGTTGCTGCGTGCGTACCAGCGGCGCTACGCGGGGGCGATGTACTCCGGGTGTGGCGGCGGATACCTTCTCGTGGCGGCGGATGACGCGGTGCCGGGGTCGTTTCAGGTCAGGGTGCGGTTGTAGGATCTTCCCGCCCCAGGCCGAGGACGAGGTGCGCTTCCACGGCGTGGCCCGAGGGCTTCCAGCCTGCGAAAGCTTGCCGCGGATCGGGGGCTGGCCTACAGGTTGGGCATGACAACACCCAAACGGTTGCCGGCGCTGCCTGGTTCCCCGGAGTCGCTTCCCGCACGCTCCGCGATTTCGCGTCGCCAGTTTGTTTCCACCGCCGCGCGAAGTTCCGCGGTGCTGGCCGCCGGAGTCGGGTCGTGGAAGAGCACGAGCCGGTCGCGTGCTGAAGGCGCAAACGAGCGCGTGGTGCTGGCCTTGATCGGCGCCGGGGGCCGGGGGTCCGGTCTGGCGACGAACTTCGCCCAGATTCCGGGTGTCGAGTTCAAGTACGTCTGCGATGCGGATGCCAGCCGCGGGGCGGGGTTGATTTCTGAGCTGGAGAAGAAGCAAGGCCGTGCCCCCCGGCGGCTTCGGGACATGCGGGAGGCGCTCGATGACAAGGACGTGAACGGCGTTGTGATCGCCACGCCGGAGCAATGGCACGCCCTGGCGACCATCTGGGCCTGCCAGGCCGGCAAGGACGCCTACGTCGAGAAGAACACCTCGCTGACGCTCTGGGAGGGGCGCAAAATGGTCGAGGCGGCGCGCAAGTACCAGCGAGTCGTCCAGGTCGGCTTCCAGAATCGCAGCGCGCCTTACGGCGTCAGCGCCCGGGAGTACATCCAGAGCGGGAAGCTGGGAAAGGTGGTGCTCGTCAAGGTGTTCAACCTGCTCGAAGGCGGAGGTTGGCAGCCGCAGCCGGACTCGGCGCCACCGGAAGGCCTGGACTGGGATCTCTGGCTCGGCCCGGCTCCGGAAGTCCCCTACAACCGCGGCCGTCATCACGGGTGGAACGACTGGTGGGATTACGCCGGCGGACCGTTCTCCGGCGATGCGAGCCATCAACTGGACCTGACCCGCATGGCGCTGGGAGATCCCCCGGCCCCGAAGTCCGTCTACTGCGCGGGGGGCCGGCTCGCCTTCCCCGACCAACGCGAGATGCCGGACCTTTTCACGGTGACGTACGACTACGGCGACTTCGTGATGACGTGCGAGAGCGGCAACTTCGCGCCCTACATGCGCAAGTTCCCCCAGGAAGTCCGGTACGGCGACATCTGGCCCCATTGGCCGCAGAGTTCCTGTCGCGTGGAAATCTACGGAACCAAGAACCTGATGTACCTGGGCCGGCACGGCTGCGGGTGGCAGGTGATGGATGTCGGCGGGAAGGTGATTGCGCAGGACAAGGGGTACTTCCCGGACAAGTGGCACCAGCCGAACTTCGTCGATTGCATCCGGTCGCGGAAGCAGCCCAACGGGGATATCGAGCAGGCGCACCAGAGCGGCTGCTTGATCCATCTCGGCGTCGCGTCATTGCGTGCGGGACGGCAGTTGCTGCAGTTCGATGCGGTCGCCGGGCAGTTCACGAACTCCGAGGCTGCGAACGCCCTGCTGCGGCCCGCGTACCGCAAACACTACCGGGTGCCGGAGGCGGTTTGATGCCGTCGACGGCGGGCGACAGCTTGACGCGGTCACCCCCCCCGGTTAGCAGTTTCTGCCGATGAGCGAAGGAAAGACCGCCCTGGAGGGCCTGCGCATCGAACGCGACGAGGCGTTCGCCGGCCGCTCCCGCCGGCGTTGGTGGCTGTGGTGGGTGTTGATTCTCGCAGCCGGGGGCACGGCCTGGTTTGTCCTCCAGCGGCCCGTCGTGGTGCGCACGGTGGCGGCGCAACCTGGACAACTGACGGGGCCGCGCGTGCTGCTCAACGCGTCCGGTTATGTCACCGCGCGGCGGGATGCCACCGTGTCCTCCAAAGTGACCGGCAAGGTCGTCGAGGTCCTCCTCGAAGAGGGGATGAAGGTTGCGGAAGGACAGGTCCTCGCCCGCCTGGACGACACGAACGTCAAGGCCGGCCTGGCCCTGGCCGAGGCCATGCTCGGCGCCTCCCAAGCCGCGCTGGCGGAAACCCGGGTGAGAGTCAACGAGGCGGACCGCGAGCTTCGCCGGGTTGCTTCGCTGGTTGCCGGCAAGATTGCGACCGAGGCGGATCTGGACCGGGCCGAGGCTGAACTGAAGTCGTTGCAGGCTCGACTGGACAAACAGGCGGCCGACGCGACCGTTTCCGAACGTGAAGTCGGCATCCGCCGTCAAGACCTCGAGGATACCGTGATCCGCGCGCCCTTCGCGGGGATTGTCACCGTGAAGAATGCGCAGCCAGGCGAGATGATCTCCCCGATTTCGGCCGGGGGCGGCTTCACGCGAACGGGCATCTGCACGCTGGTGGACATGGGGTCGCTGGAGATCGAAGTCGATGTGAACGAGAGCTACATCAACCGGGTGACGCCCGGCCAGGCGGTCGAGGCGGCGCTGGATGCGTATCCGGAATGGAAGATCCCCTGCAAGGTGATCGCGGTGATCCCCACGGCCGACCGGCAGAAATCCACGGTGAAGGTTCGCGTGGGTTTCGACCAGCTAGACCCCCGGATCCTGCCCGACATGGCGGTGCGTGTGGCCTTCCTGGACACAACCGGCCACGCCCCGGTCGAGGCGGCCGTTTCCCTTCCGAAGGCCGCGGTGGTTACCGCGGAGGGCCGGGATGCGGTCTGGGTGGTGGAAGACAGCCGGGCCGCCCGGCGTGGAGTCACCGTTGCGGCCACTCAGGATGCCGATGTCCTCCTGACCGCGGGGGTCAAAGCGGGGGAACGGGTGGTGGTCGAAGGCCAACCCCGGCTCCGCGAGAAGTCCCGGGTGACTGAACCGGAGCGTTGAATGTCGAGCGCGAGCGTGGGCAACAACGGAGACAACGTGCTTGTCCGCGTCGAGGCCGTCGAGAAGTTCTACCGGCGCGGGACGGAGAATGTCCACGTGCTCGAGGGCATCGATCTGGAAGTGCGGCGGGGCGAGTTCCTGGCGTTGATGGGTCCATCGGGCTCGGGCAAGAGCACGTTGCTGAACCTCATCGGAGGGCTGGATCGACCCTCGGGGGGGGGTATCACGGTCGACGGGCGCCGCATCGATCGCCTGGGGGAACGTGATCTGGCGCGATGGCGCGCGCGGCACGTCGGGTTCGTCTTTCAGTTGTACAATCTGCTCCCGGCCCTCACGGCGGAACGGAACGTCGAACTACCCCTGTTGCTGACCCATCTTGGGGCACGCGGGCGGCGTCAGCACGTTTCTCTGGCGCTCCAGGCGGTCGGGCTCTCCCACCGCCTGCACCATTATCCGCGTCAGCTTTCAGGCGGCGAGCAACAACGCGTCGGCATCGCCCGGGCGCTGGTCACCGATCCCACCTTGATCCTCGCGGATGAACCCACGGGTGATCTGGACCGGAAGTCGGGTGACGAGATCCTGGACCTGCTGCAATCGCTGAGTCGCGATCACGACAAGACCATCATCATGGTGACACACGACCCGCATGCGTCCGCCCGGGCGACGCGGACGGTGCACCTGTACAAGGGCGAGATCGTCACCGAGGCGCCGCATTGACGGGGCGCTGCCCGAACCACGAAGGCGTCAAAAACCCTCGTGCTCGGTGCGGGCAATGATCTCGTCCTGGAGTTCGCGGGAGAGATCGCAGAAATAATCGCTGTAGCCCGCCACGCGGACGATCAGGTCACGGTGTTCGTCGGGCGTGGCCTGGGCGTGGCGCAGCGTCTCGGCGGAAACCACGTTGAACTGGACGTGGTGTCCGTCGAGCTTGAAGTAGCTCCGCACCAGGTGCGCCCACTTGTCGATGCCATCCTCTCCGGCCACCAGGCCCGGAGTGAATTTCAGGTTCAGCAGCGTGCCGCCCGCCTTGACGTGGTCCATCTTGGACGCGCTCTTGATCACGGCCGTCGGTCCCCGTCGATCGGCTCCTTGCACGGGCGAAATCCCCTCGCTGAGGGGCTGTCCGGCATGCCGGCCGTCCGGCGTTGCGCCGGTGACGCTGCCAAAGTACACGTGGCAGGTTGTGGGCAGCATCTCCACGCGGTACTTGCCCCCCTTGGTGTCGGGGCGCCCGTCCAGTTCCGCGACGCAGGTGTCGAAGATCCGCACCGCCAGCCTGTCGGCCGGTTCGTCGTCGTTCCCGTACTTGGGGGTCTTGTTCAGCAACCGCTGACGCACGGACTCACGCCCCGCGAAGTCGCCGGCAAGCAGCGGGACCAGTTCGTCGAGCGACAGGGATGCCGCGGAACGGGTCGGTCGGGACGGAGCGGTGGAGGCCGACGCCGGGGCCGGCGAGCCGTTAAAACACACCTGCTGGAGCGCGGAGAAGCTGTCCGTGAGAGTGCCCAGTCCCACGAACTGAATGTACGTGTTGTTGTAGCGGGCGCCGCCGGCATTGTAGTCGCGTCCCCGCTTGATGCAGTCATCGGTCAGCACACTCAAGAACGGCGCCGGCATGCGCGTCGCGTACATCCGCTCGATGAGCTGGTTTCCCCGCAGTTTGATTTCGAGGAAATGCCGGAACTGGGCGTGGTAAGCGGCGAAGAGGTCTTCGAACGAACCCCAGGCGGCCGGATCGCCGGTCCGGGGTCCCAACTGGCGGCCGGTCCGCGGATCGAGGCCGTTGTGCAGCGCCAGTTCCAGGCACTTGGGCATGTTGAAGTAGCCGGTGAGGATGTAGGCCTCCTTGCCGAAGGCGCCCACCTCGACGCAGCCGCTGCAGCCCCCGGCCCGGGCATCCTCGAGGGTCTTGCCCTGCCGGAGTTGCTCCTGCACGACCGCGTCGGCGTTGAAGATGCTGGGAAACCCGTAGCCGTTTCGCACGACGCGCAGGGTGTGCTTCAGGAACGCATCCGGGCTCTTGCGGGAGAGCTGGATGTTCGTGCTGGGTTGAAGCAAGTGCATCTCGTCCACGATATCCAGCAGGAGATGCGACACCGCGTTCGAACCATCCGAACCGTCGCGCAGGAGGCCGCCGATGTTGATGTTCGCGAAGTCGGTGTAAGTGCCGCTTTCGGCGGCCGTCACCCCCACCTTCGGGGGAGCCGGGTGATTGTTGAACTTGATGAAGAAGCACTCGAGGAGTTCGCGGGCGCTGTCGGGCGTGAGCGTCCCGTCCGCCAATCCACGTTCGTAGAACGGCAGGAGGTGCTGGTCCAGGTGACCCGGGTTGAACGAGTCCCAACCGTTGAGTTCCGTGATGACCGCCAGGTGGCAGAACCAGTAGTACTGTAGCGCTTCCTGAAAATCGCGGGGCGCATGGGCCGGGATGTGCGAACACACGGCCGCGATCCGTTCGAGCTCGGTCCGGCGCGCTGGGTCCGCCTCCCGGGCGGCCCTCTCCCTGGCCAGATCGGCGTGGCGGCGGGCGAAGAGGATCACGGCGTCGCAGGCAATGTCGAACGACCGGAGGGCCTCGCGCTTGTCGAGGGCTTGCGGATCGTTCAGGAAATCCAGGCCGGACATCGCGGTGGCGATCTCGGCTTTGAACTCGACCAGTCCCTTGCCGTAAATCTTGTCGTCCAGGACGGTGTGGCCGGGGGCGCGTTGTTCCATGAACTCCGTGAACAGCCCGGCCTCGTAGGCGTCCTTCCACTCACCCGGCAGTTCCGCGAACAGTTTGTCGCGCATGGACCGCCCGCGCCAGTAGGGGATCACTTCGTCGCGGTAGATCCGCAGGCACTCGGCGTCCACGTCGTAGTGCGTCTTGGGCCGCGAGTTGAGGATCTCGAGGTCCTCGAGGCTGTGGCAGGTCAACTCGGGGAAGGTGGGAACCGCCTTCGGACGCGGTCCGCGTTCACCCACGATGAGTTCGCCGTCGCCGATCCAGAGGGTCTTGTGTTCGCACAGATGGTGAAACGCGAGCGCCCGCATGACGGGGATCGAGTGTTTGCCGTCGTGCTCGCGGTAGAACTGGGTGAGGAGCTGTGCGCGTTCGTGGGTGAGGCTCGGCCGGGCCTCCAGGCTTTCGCGGCGCAGTCGGGCAGTGCGTTCGGTCATAAGCCGAGTCTAAAGCCCGCCTCTTTGAAAGCGAGCTTCCGATGAGCATCCCTGCGTGGCGCGGGTCTGAGGCGCGCTTCGCTAGGTTTGGTTTGGGCGGCTCGGAGCAGCCTCGGCCCCGGCTAAGAGTCGATATACCCGGCGGGCGTTCCCGGCCATGATCGCCGATTCGACCTCCGCGCCCTTCCGATTCGCAAATTCCTGGACAATGCCCTGGACCGTTCCCAGCGACGCGAAGCGTTCGCTCACGGGCCAGTTGCTGGCGTACAGGAGGCGTCCCGGACCGAACGCCTCCCACATGACTTCGAGCACCTCCCGGTAATACGGGACGTCGCGGGGTGCCGAACCATCGGTGCGGCCCGTGCCTTCCACGAGTCCCGACAGCTTGGCGTAAACCCCTTCATGGCGGGCGAGCGCCTGCATCGAGCGCGTCCATTCCCCCGGCGGCCGCCGACCATCGATCCGCACCCCGGCCAGGTGATCGATGACGATGCGAAGTGTCGGGACCTCCTGTTGAGCGCGTTTGGCAAAGCTCAGGATTTCCAGCCCGCCCACCAGGTCCAGCGCCAGATCCTTGCTTGCCAGCAGCCGCAGGTCGGAAACGAACTGGGGCTTTTCGAGAAATCCATCCAGGGTTCGGTCTCGTATGCGCACGCCGCGGAATGCCGGGTTCTTCGAAAAGCGCTCCAGGTGGCCCGCGAACTCGGGTGTGCCTACCGGCAGGTTGCCCACCAAACCGCGAATGAACGCATGTTGAGCGGCGAGGTTGAGAATCCACTGGTTGTCCTCAACCCACGGACTGGCCTCCACGACCACCGTGCCGGTCACCGGTTGCGGAACGGGCAGACCGAGGTAATCCCGGGGAAGCACGGTCCGGTACAGGAGTCGGTCGTCGTTGGGGGGCCAGGGAACACCTTCCGGGCGCGCGGGGTCATAAAAGTGAGTATGGGTGTCAATCACCTCGCGGGTTTGCGCAGGCCGGGATGACGAGAGCGCGTCGTCCGAATCGGAGCGCGGGCGGGACCAGGCGCTTCCGGCACCACAGCCCGATGCTGCGGCAGTGATCAGGAAACGGCGGCGACTCAGGCTTGGGTGCATGGCAGATTGGTAGGCGGGTCCGCACCCGGCGTCAATGGGTGGAGGGGCGTAGTGCCTCGCCGGCAGGGCGGTTGCGGGGCGTGGCCTGGAGATCTTCACGGAAGCCGACGCGGAAGGGCGCCCCGTTGCCTCCCGAATCCGGCTTCCCCAGGACCGGGCGTCATGTCTTGCGGCGGGCGTTCCATCCCAGGTGCCTGGAGTTCCCATCTGCTGTCGTGCCGGCATAGAATTCGTCCATGCACTTCGCGTCACGCCATCTCTGGCTTGCACTTGTCAGCCTCTTGAACCTCGGCGCCAGGGCTGCCGAGACCGCACCGGAGCGACGCGCGTTTGTCTGGCAGGCCGACGTGCCCGGCGGCAATGCCGAACTGGTCCGCCATCTCGCAGCCGTTGCGGAGGAGGCGGGGTTTGCAGTCGAGTTCCTGGAAAGCACCGCCCTGACCAACACCGCCCGCGTCACGGCCGCGAACGGTGAGCTGCTGGTCCTTCCCCACGCGCGGCTCCTGCCGGTGGAGTCTCTCGCCAGCATCACCCGTTATCTCAGCCAGGGCGGCAACCTGCTCGCGCTCGGGTTGACGGCTTGGGAGCGCCCCACTTTCCGCCTGGCCGGCCGGTGGACGTCACGGGACGAATACGTGGCCGCCCTGGACCGGGTACGCCCTGAACGCCGACTCCTCGACCTCGAAGCCGAGGACGTTTCGCGGTGGATCCGGCACTCCAGCTCGCCGCAGCGAATGGCCAGACGCGAGAAGACCAACGACGGCGGAGCGGCGGTGCGGGTGCGCATCGAGAAGCTCGATGGCTGGGATACGCTCGAGATTCCGGGCCGCACCTGGCGGTTCGAGCCTGGCCAATCGCTGACCTGTTTCCGAGCGAAAGGCAACGCCGCCACCCCGCAACTGGCCGTCGAGTGGATTGAGCGCGACGGCTCGCGCTGGATCGCCACCGTGGATCTGTCCGCGGACTGGCGCTACTACGCGCTGCCTCCGGAGGCGTTTCGGCCATGGCAGCCCCCATCGGGCCGCGGTGGTGAGGGCGATCGGTTGCAGGTGCAAAACGTGGTACGGTCCACGGTCGGACTTGCCCACACCCACACCGGGGTGGGCACGGGGCCGCTGGAGTACGCCTTTGCGGACCTCGGCACTGCCGCGAACCCCTTCGGCGACGAGACTCCGCCCGCCGCGCCGGCGATTCCGCGTCTTGAATCGCTGGCGCCGGGGTACCAGATCTACCCCATCAGCACTCGCTGTGTGGTTCGGCCGTGGGCCGGGACGAGCTTGGGCAACATCGACGTTTCTGCATCGACACTTCCCTCGGTGACGGGTTCGGAGTTGCGCGCATTCCACCCTCGTCCGGGTGGCGCTGGCTTCAACCAGGGCCGACCCTGGCGCTGGCAGCCTTTGCTCACGGCCTTCGATGCCATGACGCAGGAGCACCGCGGCGCCGTCGGTGTCATGGTTGCTCACGAGAAGCAAGGGACGTGGCTCCTGTTTTCTCCCGACTCGCCGTCCTTCTACGCCAACGCGGTGGTTCGGGAGGCCCTGCGCGGATCCGTACGACGGTTGCGTCAGGGGCTGTGCCTCGATGAAGGCGGCGCCGAGTTTTTCACTTTGTTTCCGGACCAATCCGTGCGCCTCGGGGCGCGCGTCCGGAACCGCTCCGCCCGCGCTCACAATGCGGTCGAGGTCAGCATCGAAGTTCGCGCCCTGTCCACGGACCAGGCACTCTACCAGCACCGCGCGACGCGGGAACTTGCCCCGGGCGAATCGCACGTCGTCGAAACCGTCTGGAACCCGGCGGCATGGCCGGTCGAAGGCTGCCGCGTCACCGTGCACCTCCGACAAGGTGGCGTGGGGCTCGATGAACTGTCCCACGAATTGAACCGGTGGCGGCCTCCGGCTGACCCCGCCTTCGTCGAGGCGAGGAACGGCGGCCTCTGGGTGAAGGGGCAACCTTGGAAGGCGCATGGCGTGAATTACATGCCGTCCTCCGGCATCGGTGTGGCGAACGCCTATTTCGAGTCCTGGCTCGGGCGAGGCGCGTACGACCCCGAGGTGATCGAACGCGACCTCCGCCGCGTGCAGGGCCTGGGCCTGAACGCGGTCAGCGCATTCGTGTACTATCGAGATCTGGCCGCGCAGCACTTGCTGGACTTCCTGTTTCGCTGCGAACGACTCGGCTTGAAGGTCAACCTGTCGTTGAGGCCCGGCACCCCAATGGACTTTCGCTGGCGCGAGGTGAAGGCGTTGATCGAGCACTATCGACTGGCGCAAAACGATACCGTCATGGCCTACGACCTCGCCTGGGAACCGAGCCACTACGACCACGCGTTCCAAGTCCGCAACTACGCCGCGCTTTGGGATGCGTTTGTGCGGGATCACCACGGTTCAGTCGAGTCGGCCGCTCGCGCCTGGGAACTTGCCGCCGACGAGGTCCGCGAGGGCGATTCCCCCCGTGTCGCCATTCCGCAAGCCCGAAAGCTCATCAACGACGGTCCGTGGCGACGGTATGTGGGCGATTACCGGCAATTCCTGGACGAGTTGCTGGCGGCGAGATACGGCGAGGCCCGGCGTTTGGTTCGCACGATTGACCCGCATCATCCGGTCAGTTTCCGGATGCAGCACGCGGGCGATCCGACGCTGCTCGCGGAGAGCCTGTTCCCCTACGACCTGTGGGGTTTGCGTGACGCCGTGGACCTCTGGGAACCGGAAGCGTACGGGCGCATCGGCGATTGGGAACGCGTGAAGCCCGGCCACTTCACAGCGGCTTTCGCGCGCCTCTGTGATCCCACCAAGCCGGTGCTCTGGTCGGAAATGGGCGTGAGCGTCTGGGACCCGAATGCCATGGCGCCGGGTGCGACCAAGCTCGACTTCGCCGCGCGCTACTACCGCGACTTCTACCGGATGCTCCGCGAGTCGGGAGCGGATGGCGTCTTCTTCTGGTGGTACCCTGGTGGCTACCGGCTGAACGAGAACAGCGATCATGGCATCCTCGAACCGGACGGTACCGACCGCACTGTGACGCGGGTGATTCGCGAGGAGGGCGCGCGTTTCCTGGCCGCGCCCAAGCCACCGGCGCCAACGCTTTGGATCTCCGTCGATCGGGACCGGGACGCGCGGGGGTTGCCGGGGATCTACGAGGCGGTGCAAGACGAGTACTGGCGTGCGGTGGAGGGGGGACGGACGGTAGGCCTGAGCTGGGCGCGCCCGCCGCGTGGGGTCAAACCTTGACATTCGACATTGTCGGCCGCCGCGGGTCGCAGGCTTCGCTCGAGGCGCCACCTCCAGGTAGGGCGGGCACTCCGCTGCCCGCCGAATCCGGCGCCCGGACCCAGGTGCCCTCGACAGCGAATGGCACAGACACAGGCGCGGGTCGGCATGGATGACACTGACGGCCGCATGGAGAACGAAACGCTCCCGGGGACGCCGGACCTACGGAAACAGCAAAACGCCCGCGAGCGATGGCGGGCGGAAGCTCCGTATTTCCCTGTCGTGGTGCGAGCAAAACCGGACGGCTGTAGTTGGCAAAACCGGACACTTTGTAGTTAGCAAAACCGGACGTGCGGGCAAAACCGGACGTGCGGGCAAAACCGGACGTGCGGGCAAAAGCGGACTTTTGCC
>CAZHUS010000045.1:0-59940 GCA_964535555.1 uncultured Verrucomicrobiota bacterium | reverse complement strand
GCGCCTGGAGTGCGGGGATTCATCCCCGCTTTTCGGGGCAGGTTCATGGGAAGCAGGCACGCCGGGAGGACCGGCGCGCATGGGGACCAGGAACCGTTGCGAACCGCAGGCTTCAGCTCGCAGAGACGTCCCTGCGCCGGCGTGGCTTCCTGCGGACTGAAGTCCGCGCTCCGGGAGCGGTTCATGGGCAGAATCTGGCAACGACCCGGAGCCCGTGGAACGCGTAGCGTGTGCTCGCGAACCCGCACCTCCAGCGTCGCCTCTGCCGCCCCAAAGTCCGTACGCCGCACCAGCACGCGATCGTCCAACACCAGGCCCGAGACCACGGGGCCGGGACGCGAAGGGACGTCGAAGCAGATCGGAGTTCCGCGCTCCAGGAATTCCCCGTATTGCTGCGCGGCGGACCAGACCGCGTGCAGGAGCCTGATCTCCGGGGCCTGCTCCGGAGGCAGGCACCAGAGGAAGAAGGTGTCCGTACCGCGCAACAACATGTGCCAGAGCAACTCCTGGTAGGCACTCTCGCTCATCTGCGACACGGAGGGGTCTGGCGGTTCGGAAGGCGCCGTCGTGTGCCAGTGGACGAAGCTGATGACCGGCACCTCGCGCGGTGCGTGCCGCCCCGCATTGGTGGCCACACGCAGCAGGTTGTAGAACCATCGATAGTCACCCGGCTCGAAGTCATACCAACCCCAGGTCCGTTCCCACGTGTAGACGACGGGCATCGCGAAAGTGAAACCGGCTCCCTCGAACTCACTCGCCCAGTGGCGGTAAAACGCCTTCTGGTCCCTCAGCCCCGGAACGCTGGTCGCTTCCTTCTCGAAGTAATCGTACCAGTACCGGAAGCCATCGTTCGGATAGACACCGTAGTTTCCCACCAGAACGTCCGGAAACCGCGTCCGCAGTGGCTCCGCGTAGACTTCGCGCTGCAAATCGGCCCGCAAGTCGCGAAGCCGCTTCTGGAACGCGATGAAGTTGTCGAGGTCGGGCACCTGCTCACGACAGCGCCGGCAACGTTTCGAAGCGTCCCACGCCCCGTTCCATTCGATCGGACCATCAATCTCCCAGTCCGCGAAGACGAAGCCCGCCTTCAATCCCTCCTTGAGATAGGTCTCTGCGAAGAACTCGATTCGCTCCCGGATGGCAGGGCGACGGTGATCGAGGGCGAAGGGGCAGCCCATGTTCGGGGGGCCGAAGGAAGAATCCCAGAACGGCTCGCCTTCCGCATCCACGTGCGCCGTCCGCGGGTCGCCATCGAAGAACGAGTAGAGACAGGAACTCGCGTCCACGTTGATCAGAACCCCGAGTTCCCGCTGCGCGCGAGCGACCACGATGGCATCGGCGAGGCTTTGCTCCTTCGCGCCCCAATCCCACCGGCAGACCAGTCCGACCCCGCGACGATCCAGTTCGCGCACCAGGATCTTGGCCTGTCGATCATCAAGTCCACCCGGGTTCACCGCAGGCCAGAGATAGAGCGGAAGGCGGCTTCCTCGGGTATGCTGCAACGGGCTCGTGTTATCCAGCACGACCTGGATGTGCCCGGGCCATTTCGTGGGTGCGTTCTCCGCGCGGGCGGGCCCGGCGGTTGAAGTCAGCGTGGCGACCAGACCGATCCCGGGCAGGAAGCGTGCGATACTGCTCATGATTTGTGACTCACTTTGCTCTCGCGGCAATGGCTTTCCCCCAGCCCGGAACTTTGTCAGGGACACTCGGCAAGGAAGCGCCTGGCCGGTGCCGCGCTCAGTGGGTCAACAGGCTCAAGAACCGCTCGCCGGTCGCGGTGAGCCGCCAGCGGCCGTCACGCTTCGCGACCAGCTTGCCGCACGGCCGCGCCTTCAGTTCCGCCTCGTTGACCGACACCACCTGGAAGCGGGTTTGACCCTGGAGTTCGGAGGCGGTACGCGGGGTCAGACGGAACGGGAGCCCGTGATAGTTCAGGCTCACCTCGTATCCGGCGACCGGCTCACGGCTCGGCCGCGGCGAGGGCTGCACCAACGGCGCGTAACGGCGCAGCCAGGCGAACTCGGTGTCGCGCACCACCACGCGGCATAGTTCCGTCTGCTGCTGCAGGAGCCGCACCAGGCTGAACTGGGCGCGAAGGCGCAGCTGCTCGCGGAAGACTTGAAACGGATCGATGGCAATGAAGTTGCGCCCGTTGAACTCGCCGTGGTCGTTCCGTTGCTCCGGAAAGTTCACTTTTTGCCACGAGGTAAAGCGGTCACTCAGGCGGAGGGCGAGTTCGAAGTGAAGGTGCGCGCGGTCCTTGGAGATGCCTTCGCGCGTGTTGGCGCTTCGGCCCAGCGTGCCGATGGTCTGGCCGGCCGCGACGGCCTGCCCCACCGCCAGTCCCGCACCGATGGCCCTTAGATGAGAATAGGAGGAGTAGACCTCGAGCCCTTCGACCTGGTGGCGCAGGATGATATAGCGCCCGTAATTCGAGAGAGCCGGATTGCGGTTGATGTAGGCCACGGTCCCGGCCGCCGTGGCCATCACCGGGTCCGTCGGTTCCCCTTGCCGGTCCTTTTGAAGGGAGAGGATGTCCCAACCCTCATGCAACTGGCTGCCCTCGGTTCGCACGCAGCCGAAGGTCCCGCTTCGCCAGGGCTTTCCCACCGTGCCCGCGAAGTAACGGGTCTCGCCGCCGGGCTCGAGAATGGCCCGATTGGGAGTGGGCAGCCGGAACGGCTGGGCCCGCAGTGGCACGACGCCGAGCACGAGGCCCAGGACGATGGCCGCGGATGGGCAACGGCAAATCACTTGTCTTCCGGAGGCTCTTCCTTCCCGGGCTTGGGCTTGTTGCCGAGCTTGACCGCGACGTTGTTCAACCCGCGAACGATGCGATCGGCCTCCTCGCGCGTCGCGTCCGGCGTAAACGTCAGCGTGCCGTCCTTGATGCTCGTGGCGATTTTGGGTGCGGCCAGCCACCGGCCTTCGTTGAACATGCTGTAGATCACGAGGCGCTGCCCCCGGTATGTGGACGTGACGCTTTCGAGCACGAGGGTTCCCCGGAAGTCGAACTTCACCTGGATGATGAAGCCGCCCACGATGTCCGCCACCCGCGCGTCGATGATGTGCCCTTCGTCGAGCACGGGTTCCTTGCTGATGCGGACCAGCACCGGGGAATCGCGGAAGACCGGCACGACCGCGGTCTTGTCACCGGTCGTGTCGAACTCGGTTTCCAGATACAGCCGGAGACTGCTCGCCTCCTTGTCCTTCTTCTTTTCTTCCGAAGATTTGCAGCCCGTGGCGGACAAGGCGAGCAGGGCCGCCGCGAGCAGATAGATGTTGAAGCCCGTCAGGCGCAAACTCATACTGCCCAAAAAGGAACCGAAACGGTTCAGCGAAGTAAAGACCCATATGGGCAGGCAGTACAACAAGACGGTAAAACGGGCGCGCCGCGCGCGCCGCATCAAGCGAACAAAGCAACGCGCGAAGAATCCCGCCGCGCGGAAGCCGGGCGCAGCCGCACCCGCGGCCACCGCTCCCACGGCTGCCCCTGAGGTCGCTCCAGCACCCGCCACGCCCGCAGCCGAACCCGCGCCGGCGCCCTGAATTTGGCGGCGGACCCCCGGCCCGGCGTCCCGCGTCACGGCGCGCGATGCGCGTCGTCTCGCAGCCAGTCGGCCAGCAGGCCGAGTTCTGCCGGGCTCAGCGTCCCGTCTTCTCCAAAGGCGGGCATGCGATCGTTGCGGCGGCCGTAAAACAGTGGATGCGCCGGGTTCGCCATGAACTCGACCAGCCACGCCTTCGACCCATAACCCGTCAGGTCGGGCGCCGTGGCGTCCTCGTCGGGCTCCCGGAACTGGTGGCACTCGACGCACTTCATCGTCTTGGACCGGATCAGCTCGCGGCCTTCGAGGATTGCCGCCTCCGCCGCCGCCTCGAGTTCGCGTTGTGCGGGCAAAGCGGCTTCCGCCGAAAGGGCCGCGACCACCCGTTCGAGTTGGGCGGTTGCTTCCGGATTCAACCCGGCCAGCGTTTTCTGGACGAACTTCACCATCTTGCCCTCACGGAACTTGGTGCCGCCGAAGTAATGTGCGGTGGCGATCCGATCCGGGTTCAGCAGTCCGGCGATCCAGGCGCGCGAAGCGAACCCTTTGAGGTCCGAGGCGCTCGCAAGGTCCGCGGCTTGGCCTCCCAAGCCGTCATGACCGTCGTAACGATGGCAACTCGCACAATGCGCCGCGAAGAGCCGCGGCCCCTGCAGCAAGGGGTCATTTCGCACCATGGCGAGGGCGCCGGCTTCCGGGATTCCCAGGGGTGATGCCGCCAACTCGCGGGCGCGCCTGCCTTCTTCCGCGGCGCGTCGTACGGCGGCAAGATACCCGGCGTTGTTACGATCGGCATGGCGGGCGATGAGGCCCAGCGCGATCACGCCCACGCCGAGAAAGACGACGAAGACCCGGTTGAGCCAGGCCCCCCACCGCCAGCGCGCGATCCACGGCATCAGCGCGAAGACCAGGAGGACCGCCGTCGGAATGACCACCGCCCCCCAGAGCTCCGAGCCCGCCCGGAAGTACTTCAGGAACTGAAAGAGAAAGAGCATGAACCACTCGGGCCGCGCGGAGGCAAACGATTCCGTAGGGTCGGCTGGCGCCAGCAGTTCCGGAAACGGTTCGTCCGCACCGGTGAGACGGGACTTGAGCACAAAGCCCATGACCACGATGAGGACGATCAGGCAGGCCACCGCGTCCCGCAGAGCCTGGTCCGGCCACCAACCGACGGCGTCCTTCGGCGCAGCCTCCGAACCGGCGGCCACCGGGCGTCGATAGAACCACCAGAGGACCCCGAGCAGCAACCCGAGCAGCGCGGGCAGCAGCGTTGCGTGCAGTGCCAGGAACCGCGTCAGGGTGTGGTGTCCCACCTCGGAACCGCCCACGAGCACCTGTTGGAGCATCGGCCCCACGCCCGGTACCACCGCGAGGATGTTGAGCGGCACGCGGGCGGCCCAATAGCCCTTCTGGTCAAACGGGAGCAGCCAGCCGGTAACCGATTGGCCGATGGCGAGCGGCAACAAGATGAGGATCAGGAGAAGGTTCAGTTCGCGCGGGGCCGTGTAGACCTTTCGGATCACCACCTGGACCAGATGGAACGCGAGCAGTACCACGAAGGCCTGGGCCGCCACCACGTGAATCCCCCGCAACAGCCAGCCCCCCGGGGTCTGGAACTGCAGGTGGAACACGCTTTCCCAAGCGGTCTGCGTGCTGGCGCTGTAGCCGGTGAGAAGAAAGAAGCCGCTCACGACCTGCAGGAAGAACGTGAAGACCAACACGCTCACCCAGCAATGCCTCCAGCCCGGTCCTCCCGGGAGCGGATCGTACAGAGCGCGCCGCACCCACCCCACCAGACCCGTCCGCGATTCCAACCATGCCCAGGCAGCCCTCATGCCTCGACTTTCTCCCGGACCGCGATGCGGAATCTCTGGAACCGGACCCAGACCTCCGTTTCGTGGCGAAGCTCGACCGTGATCGCGTCCAACGGACGCGGGCTGGGGCTCTTGGGATCATTAATGCTGCCGTCCAGCGCGAAGGTGCTGTCATGACACGGGCAGAGGAACCCGTTCCGTCCCGGGTCGTACTCGACCGAACAGCCGGCGTGGGGGCAGGTCACGCTCAGGGCCTGGACGTCTGTTGGCCCCGTGCGGCGCAGGTACACCGCCCCCACGCGCACCTGGCTGCGGCGAGTCCACGCATTCACCTGGTCCGCGTAAATCATGAAGCGCCGCGGCACGCCGTCGGCCGGGAGCCCGGCCAGTGAGGTCACTTTGACGAAGGACCCGGCGGTACCCCGCCGGCGAAGGGGGTCAAGGAAGACCGTCAGACCGGCCGCGACGGGTGCCAGCCCCGCCATCGCGCCGAGCCCGAAGGCAAGCAGGCGCTGAACGAAGCCGCGGCGCCGCAGCTCAGAATCGCAGGTGTTGCAGGCCATGAGTTTGCAGACTAGCGCCTTGGGACGCGCTGGCAATTCGGAAGGTAGGACGGGCTCCGTTGCCCGCCGAGGGCGGCGCCCAATTCCGCTTGCACCCCCGGCGCAAGCTCAGGGTAATGGCGCGTGCCCGACCCCCGAAAGCCGGATGATCGTCATCGCCTCGTGGTCGTCAGCGACATCCATTATGCGTGCGATGCCGAGAAAGCCCGCCGCGGCTACGAAAGCCGCGCCATCCCGACCGGACCGCAACGCGCCCTGGTGCATTTCTTCCGTCATGTGATCTGGTTGCGCGATCCCCTCGCCCACAACCACATGCTGGAGCGGTTCCTGCAGGCCGCCGGGCCGGCGGACCTGCTGGTCGCGAACGGCGATTACTCGTGCGACTCGGCCTTCACCGGCGTGAGCGATGAGGCCGCCTTCGCCAGCGCCCAGCACGTGCTCTCGCGGCTGCGCGAACGGTTTGGACCGGCCCTGGTCGCGGGGTTCGGTGATCATGAGCTGGGAAAGACCAGCCTCGTGGGTGGCGTCGGGGGGCTGCGGCTCGCAAGCCATCAGCGGGCGGTAAACGGATTGGGGATCGAAGGCTTCTGGCGTCGTGACCTGGGAGCCTGGGTGGTGCTCGGCGTGATTTCCTCGCTGGTCGCCTTGCCGGTCTTCGAGCCGGAGACACTCCCGTCGGAGCGGACGGCCTGGCAGACGTTGCGCGAAGCCCACGTGGCGCAGATCGGCGCGGCCTTTGAGAAGCTCGACGCGGACCAGCGCGTGATCCTCTTCTGCCACGATCCCACGGCGCTTCCCTTTCTCTGGCGGGAGCCTGCGGTCCGTAACCGGCTCCGCCAGGTCGCGCTGACTGTGATCGGACACCTCCATACCCCGCTTGTCCTTTGGAAAAGCCGGCTGCTGGCAGGCATGCCCGTGGTCCGGTGGCTCGGCAATTCGGTGCGCCGAATGAGCACGGCCCTCCATGAAGCCCGGCATTGGCGCGATTTCCGGGTCGTGCTGTGCCCGTCCCTGACAGGTTGTCAGCTTCTCAAGGACGGTGGCTTCGGGAGGCTCGATCTGAGCGCCGACGGCCGGAGCTTCGACTGGCGCGTCCAGCGGCTGCCTTGGTGAGCCGCCCGGAGGCGGGCATCACTGGGGCCCCGGCGGATAGGGCAGCTGCGGAACGCCCCCTGGCATCGGGGGCGGGCCGCTCAAATCCTCCAATCCCGGGGCGGGTGGCACCGGAGGCATCTCGAGGTTGATCTGCTGCCCGAAGTTCACCTGCTCACGGATCAGCTGGTTCTGCTGCTCAGGGGTCAGGCTGGGCCCGCCTTGAACATCGGGCCCGCCGATGCCTCCACCTGACACGCTCACGCCCGATCGGGCCGTGGAGGAGAGCCCCGCGCCGAGCCGCGAGGGGCGTGCGGGAATGGACCGGCCGCCCGTGGTGCTGCCGCCGCCAACGCTGGCGGGTTGAATGCCCGGTTGGAGGACGCCTCCGGACGGACGCTGCATCCCGGCCGCCATGGCCACCTGGGTTCCCGGTCGACCATGCGCGCCAACGCCCGCAACCGCGACCTGGTTCGTCGGCGGCAGCAGGCCGTCCTTTACGAAGTCCATCGTCAACTCCCTCCCACCGAAGGTGACCCGGACAGTCCGAGCCACCGGGTTGATCTCAAGCACTTCCAGGTCCGGAATGAACGCGTCCGTTTCGCCTTCCCGCACCAGTCCCGAGACCCGGTTGGTCTTGCCGTCGTTGAAGACGAACATGGCACGCTTGCCGAGGAGCGTCGTGATCCCCGTCAGCTTCAGGGCATTGGTGCTGAGTTGGGCGGGAGGAGGTTCCTGGGCCGGGGGCGGCGGGGGCGGCGGATCGCGCAACCCGAACGAGTTGCGAATCACGATGGCGTCGTAAGGCCCGCTCCGCCCCGGCACCGGCTCGTCAACCCCGGGCACCTCCGGTTCGGCGTCCACATCGGGGTCAGCCGCTTCGGCGAAGTCCGCAGGGCCTTCCGCACCCGGGTCCGTACCCAGTTCGGAGGCCGGGAGGGAGGACGCCGGCTGGGATCCAGCAGGCGCCGGCGGCACCGCCGCCTGGATCTGAAGGACCCAAGCCAGCACCATTCCGCCCCAAAAACCAAGGCTCTTGCTCGGCATTGCCGTAACTCTCTTCAAGACCGCACGAAACTACGAGGAACGTACGAGCGGTTCAACACCATGTCCGCGGCAAAGTTGCCTCGTCCGTCGGCGTAGGGCAGGCTTTCGAGGGGCAGCAACCTGTTCCGCTACCGGACCGCGGCCGGTCCCCGGCCGCGGCGGGTACGAGCCGTCCGTGCCGATGGTCCAGGAGTGCAACGCGCTGTGGAGTTCGTAGCCGCTGCGACCGCGGAGCGGTCGCGGTCCTGGAAAGGCCAGGTTCATGGAGAGCTTCCTGTTCCTTTTGGACCTGCTCCGTGGCCATGGACCTGTCATCCAAGTAGGGCGGGCAGTCCTCTGCGCGCCGAACTCGGCGGGCAGAGGACTGCCCGCCCTACCTGACTGCGGTTCATGGAGAGGCACTGATCCCGCCGGGTCGTGGGACCCGGCCTACAGGTTGTTGTAGGCCCGGTGTCCTCAACGGGCGGGTGCCCTGACTGGGCGCTGGATGGGAACAGACCTTCCGGGTGACCGGATACCGGGATTTGGTTTGCGACAGCCGGCGGCATGCCTTTAGGTTCACGGCGCCGCGGTGGGACTGGCGTTGCGCCATGCCCGCATCGGGCCGGCCTGCGGCGGCTCGAGTCGTGGGCAGGTCGCTCGCGAACCGGTCATCTGCGGCGGAGGACCCGGCGAAGGCCTCGCCTGACACTGTCGGCACCACACCAGGGTGATGATGGAATGGAACATCCAGTCGCGGGCTCATGCCTGCCAGGGTTGCAGCCGCGCCTTTGCGAAGGGCGAAGCGTTGCACACCCTGCTCTTCGATGAACGCGGCGCGTACCAGCGCCTGGACGTGTGCGAAGCCTGCTGGCAATCCCAGCACGCCCAAGGCAGCAACCACCGCCGCGGCTTCGTTTCCCACTGGCAGGGCGTCTACGAGCCACCGCCCTCCGGGCCTCCCGACCCGATCCAAAAGGAGACGGCGGAGACCTTGCTGCGCAAGCTGATCGAACGCAACGACCCCCAGCACGCCGGGGCCGTTTTCATTCTTGCCGTGATGCTCGAACGCAAGCGCATCCTCAAGTCCAAGGCCGAGAACTCCGCCAGCGGTCACCGCGTGCTGGTCTACGAGCATGCGCGGACGGGTGACGTCTTCACGGTTCCAGATCCGGGGCTGCACTTGGGCCAACTGGAGGCCGTCCAGCACGATGTGGCACTGCTCCTGGAGCGCGGCCTTCCCGAAGAAAGCCCTGCCGCGCCTCCCCCACCCGAGACCTCCACCGCCGGTGAAGTTCCGGCACACAACACGTCCCCGGATGCCGGACAGCAAGCCGCAATCACCCCGGAGACCCTGGCGGCAAGCGCACCCGTCGAGGACCCGGTCCCGGCGGCTCCACCCCGTTGAGTCCGCGATGAAGTCGCTCGAAGAACTGCAGTCGACCCTCGGCTGCCGCTTCCACGACGAAAGCCTGCTGCGGCTGGCTCTGACGCATCCCTCGGCGGTTCACGATCAGTCCGCCCGCTCGCCTCACAACCAGCGGCTCGAGTTCCTGGGCGACTCGGTGATCGAGCTGTTGCTCACGCACGAGCTTTACCTGCGCCTGCCGGACCTCGAAGAAGGCCGCCTCTCGAAGATCCGAGCCCGCCTGGTGAACCGTCGGGCTCTGGCCGAACGAGCGCGCCGACTTGGGTTGGGCAACCACCTGGTGCTCAGCCGCGGCGAGGAGGTCCTGGGGGGGCGCCTTCGCGCCTCGACCTTGGAAGACTCGTTTGAGGCGCTGGTGGGGGCATTGTTCCTCGACCAGGGCCTGGACGCCACGCGGGTCTTTGTCCTGCGGCAGTTCGAGCAGGAACTGGCCGACCTTTCCGGTCCGGCTGATGTGGAGAACCCGAAAGGTGAACTCCAGGAAAAGCTCCAGGCGGTCTCGGCCCAGGCGCCGCAGTACCGTCTGGAAAGCACCGCCGGTCCGGACCACGACCGCATTTTCGAGTGTGCCGTTTACCACGACGGCGCCGAACTCGGCCGTGGACGCGGCAAGAGCAAGAAGACCGCGGAGGCGGAGGCCGCGACGGACGCGCTGCGGCGGCTGACCTCGGCGGCTCGAGAAAGCTCGGAAACCCGGGAGTCGCCAGCCCCTGCGTCTTCCCCGGACCTGCACGTGGCGAGTTAGCTCTCGGGTACGGGGCCGGGGACGCGCGATTGGGGTTGGAGGCGCGCAGCAGCACAGCGTACGGTGACACGGTGATTCGCGAGGACTACATCATTGGCTGGATCAAGCGGTACATCCGCTGGCTGGCCGAGATCACGGGCTTCGTCAAGGCCCAGGACTACGAGGCCGCGGCCCACCGCGCCGACCTGGCTTTGCGTGAACTCCTGGGCATCGGGGCCGACTCGGTGATCAACCTCACCGACGGCGAGATCCTGGCGCGATTGTCCATGGGCGACCCGCCTCCCGTCGTCCGCGACAAGTGCCTGCTCGTTGCCACCCTGCTGTTTCATCTGGGTGAGACCGCCCAGGGTCGGGGCAACCCCGACCTGGCGGCCGAGTGCTGGCTCAAATCGCTCCAGGTTCTGCTCGGGATCCAGCTCCAGGGCGGTCCGGCTGAGTTGCCCGAACACGCCCCCAAGCTCGGCGTCCTGCTGGAACGGTTGAAAGGCATCGGCCTGCCCCCCAGAACGGGCGGCGCCCTCCTGATCTACCACGAACAACAAGGCGAGTTCGACCGGGCCGAGAACGCGCTCTTCCAAATGCTGGACACGGCCGAACCCGGAACCGTGCCCGCCTTGCTCGAGCTCGGTCACGGCTTCTATGGACGGCTCAGCGTCCTGAGCGAGGAAGCCCTGGCGGCGGGCAACTTTTCGAGGGCCGAGGTCGAGACGGGACGGGAAGAACTGAAACGCCGGCAGCTGGGAACTGCCGGCGCCGAAAAACCGTCTCCCACAGCTTAGGTCGCCGGGACCAGGTGACACTGGGCAGAACCGAACGCGAAGGTCAGCGACGCGGCGGATTCGCGTTCGGTGAACTGCTTGGTTCGATGATTCCTTCTCTGACGGAGGCACCGAGGCACGGAGGATCCGGATCCGGATTCCCGTGCAGATCAACCGCACAGTCAACCACGATGGTTCCTATCGCATTCTCGTTCATCTCCGTGTCTTGGCGCCTCAGTGAGAGATGTCGTCTTTCACCGAACGCGTCAGTCCTTCTTCTCCTGCTTGGCCTTCTCGGCTTCCTGCTGCTTGTACTTCTCGAGTTCGGAAGCCTTGATGACTTCGATCTTGGCGCCCTTCTCGAGTTCTTCCTTCGAAGGCACCTTGATGATGTCACTGGTGACCGGTTGCGGCGGCACCGGGGGTGCGGGCTGGGACTGAACCGAGATCAGCTCGACCTCGAAGTTGAGGAGCGAATTGGGCGGGATGCTCGGACGGCCAGCCTCGCCGTAGGCCAGTTCAGGTTTGATGAAGAGCTGCCACTTGGCGCCCGGCTTCATGAGCTGCAGGGCCTCGGTCCAACCCTTGATGACCGAGCTGACGCCAAAGCTGGCCGGCTGATTGCGCTTGTAGGAGCTGTCAAACTCGGTCCCGTCGAGCAGCGTGCCCTTGTAGTGCACGGTCACGTTGTCCAGGGACTTGGGCGGGTCGCCCGCACCTTCCGCCAGGACCTTGTACTGGAGCCCGGACGGCGTGGTGATCACGCCTTCCTTGGTACGGTTGGCTTCGAGGAAATCCTCGGCCGCCTTCTTGTTCTTTCCGGCGAGCTGGGTCCGGGCCTCGGTCTGGAAGGCCATGATGGCGTTGCGCGCCTCGGTGTCGTTCAGGAGGGTGGTGCCGCCCGCGGCGTCCTTGAGGCCCTTGGTCAGAAGGTCCAGGTCCACCTGGGCCGGATCCACGCCGGACCGCTTCAGGTTGTTCCCGAGACTCATTCCCAGGCCGTAGCTAAACTTCTGTTTGGGGTCAGCGAGGGTATCGGCGTCGCCCGCCACCCCCTGCAGCCCGATGCACCCGCTCGCAATCAACAAGAGATACGTTGTCTTGGTCATCGAAAAACTCATGAGCCGAGGATTTCTGAAAGGAAACGCGGTTTCAACTGCAAAACCAAGACGCCTGGGCGGCGGCGCGGCGGCCGGGCGAAGCCCCATGCGACGGGGAGTCGGGCGCAACCTGCTGGGCAGCAACCGTTGCCTTGGCCGGCGTTCAGCGGCCCCACGGAACCGACCGGAGATCGGCTCTCGTGCGGGGGGCTCCCCCACTCCACGCCCCCCCCCTGTGCTGATTCATGAAATAGCTATTTCAGAATTGTGCACCGTTCGTCGGTGGCTCCAGGGGCAATTCCCCACCTGACAACCCGGACGGGTTCTGCGAGCCTCACGGTCATGACGACATTCTCCAGGGTCTTGAATGCCGCCCTCCTGGCGCTCATCACATCCGCATCTGCAACCGCGGGCGACTGGCCTCAATGGCACGGGCCGAACCGCGACAATCGCTCCACCGAGACCGGCCTGATGAATTCGTGGCCCGAAGGAGGCCCGAGACTGCTCTGGTCCGTGACCGGACTCGGCGGCGGCTACAGCACGCCCGCCTTCGCGAACGGACGCATCTACGGCATGGGCTACCGGGGCGATGACGAGGTGGTCTGGGCGCTCGACCTTCAGAACGGCAAGGAAATCTGGCACACGGTAACCCAGCCCGCGTTTCGTCAGATGGGCTACCCGGAAGGGCCCCGGTGCACGCCGACGGTGGACGGAGACCGGCTGTACGTCTTGAGCGGGGCCGGCATCCTCGCCTGCCTCGAGACCGCCGGAGGCAAGCCAGTGTGGCAGGTGGACCTGGTCAAGGACCATGGCGGCAAGATGATGTCCGATTGGGGATACTCGGAATCGCCCCTGGTCGACGGCGACAAGGTCATCTGCACCCCGGGCGGACCACAGGGAACCGTCGCGGCCTTCGACAAGCGCACCGGAAAGCTCCTCTGGCAGACGAAGGGGCTTCAGGACCGCGCCGCCTATTCCTCGATCGTGATCGCCACGCTCGCCGGCACCCGGCAGTACGTTCAATGGACTGACGCTCACGTCTTCGGCATCGCCCCCGACGACGGACGGGTGCTGTGGAAAGCGCCCCGGGCTGGTCGCGTCGCCGTGATCCCCACGCCGGTTTGTCACGCCGATCACGTCTATGTCACCTCGGGGTACGGGGTCGGCTGCAACTTGTTCCGGATCTCGAAGTCTGGAGACCAGTTCAAGGCCGAACAAGTCTACGCCAACAAGGACATGGTCAATCACCACGGCAGCGTCGTGCTCGTCGGCGACCATCTCTATGGCTACTCCGACGGCAAGGGCTGGGTCTGCCAGGAGTTCCTCACCGGCAAGACCGTCTGGGCCGAGAAGGAAAAGCTCGGCAAAGGCGCGCTCACCTACGCCGACGGGCACCTCATCCTGCGCGACGAATCCGGCCGCGGCACCCTCGTGCTCATCAAAGCCACCCCGGAGGGCTTCCAGGAAAAGGGCCGGTTTGACCAACCGCAGCGGAGCAAGAAGAACAGCTGGCCGCACCCGGTCGTATGCGACGGCCGCCTCTATATCCGCGACCAGGACGTCCTGCTCTGCTACGACCTGCGCCCGGCCGGGAAGTGAGCCGAGTTCAAACGGCCTTCCCATGAACCTGCCCCGAAAAGCGGGGATGAATCCCCGCACTCCAGGCGCTTCGCGGCCCCGGACGTGCCTTGGAGCGGCGCGAAGCGTTTGGAGTGCGTCCGCTTCAGCGGCGCTTTTTGGTTCACGGCCAAGGAGCAGGTCCGCAAGGAACAGGTGGCTCTCCCTGAACCGGTGCGAGGTAGGGCGGGCACTCCGCTGCCCGCCGATCCGGCGCGCCAGGTACCGCGCGCCCTACCTGAAAGGACCGGTTCCTAGGCCCTGAGCAGTTCAAAAACAACAGCGTTCGCTCTTTCCATGAACCGCTTCGGGACCGCGACCGGGACGCAGCTCACCGGCTACGCTATCAACGAGTGCTGGCAAAGCGCGGCGCGGAGAAACCGAATTCCACCCGCTCGCCTTCAAATCCGTAGTAGCCGCCCCATCCCACCCGGATCTCGCGGATCCGCCTGCGGTCAAGGACGCCATCTGCGTCCTTGGACCAGCCCGCGAGCTGGAAGCGGTTCATCGGGATGTAGGTGCTCTCGACCCCGGCCACCCCGAGCGCCCGCGGCGTCTCCGCCAGGTAATCGGCGCCACCTTCCTCGTGGAGAATGACCAGCAACTGGGCGGGCGCGCGCTGGCCCTCGGGAACTGAGCTCTCGACTTCGATCAGGTCGGCCCGCCCGAGCGGGGCGGCATCGGCCACGGGCAAACGGACGAACAGGAACGTGTCCACGTTGCTGCGCGTGAGCGTCGCGCGGGCCCGCCAGGCCGCCCGCCCCGCACCTTCGCGTCGGGCGTCCGGCTCCAGCACGGCGCGAACAAACTCCCCATGACTCTCGGTCGGTTCACCCACAGCGATCGGCTGCAGCGAAAGACCCGAGAGCGAACCCGAGGCCAGGTTCCTTGACGACGGCGTCCCGGCTCGATCGAAGGTGAAAAACGCCCCGCCATAGGCCTCGAGCTTCACGCGGATGGGAACCCCGTCTTCCACCGTCTCGAACCTGCCCGTCGCCGGATCCCAAAGGCGGCCGTTGCCGCTCGCTTTGACGGTGACTTCCCCTTCCCAAGGCACCCCGGCGTCCTGGATGAGGAAGTAGACCTCGCGCCCGTCCACGCGACGGTGGGTCAGCCGAACGGAGTCCGTGGGAGGCGCCAGCGTGACCTTCGCCTCGAGGGCCTGGTCGAGCAGACCGGGAAGCAACGCCTCGGTTCCCGAGGGCAGGAAGACGCCGGTCCCGCGCCCGCACTTCACGACTGTCGCGGCGGTTCCCGGGCTCAACAGCCGGCGCCCCAACTCGGTCACCTCCTCGCTTGGAAACGCCTTGTCGCTGTTGACCGGCTTGGCGCCGAGCGCCACCAGCACACCGCCGCCTTCCACAAACCGCTCGAGGTTTTGCCACGCCGCCAGCGGCAGGGTGTCGACACCCGGGAGCACGACGACTCGCCACCGGGACGCCCCGAGCACCAACTGACCGGCGTCCACGCCCGCTTCAACCAGCGTTCTCGAATCGATCACCGTGAAATCGTGGCGCGACTCGAAGAGCGCATCACCCGCCGTGCGGAAGAGACCGCCGATGCGGTTGGCCTCGGGCGAAGCCGCGGCCCAGTGAGCCGCCGGCACGAACCGCGGCCAGACACTCTCGACAGGATAAAGTACCGCCACGTCGGCGACCTGGTGACCGCCCGTGAGCATCGTGGCGCAACGGCCCACCCAGGCGTTCAGCCTTCGTAGCGCCTCGTCATTGAGCGCGGTGAACGAGTAATAGCTCGTGATCGCGTTCACGCCGGCGACCATCAGCCGGTTGCAGGTGCCGCGGATCTCGGCCTCGGTGACCGTGCGCTTGGGACGATTGTCCCCCGCCGGCCGCCACACCTGCGCGTGATCCGAGGTTTCGCACATCACGATCCGTCGCCCGTCCAACTCCGCCGCGCTCGCCACCAACCGCGCGATGTACCAGGGCACGTCCGCCGGCACACTGGTCAGACAGTCGATGCTGGGCGCGTCCAACCGCCGGATGCAGCGGAAGAAATCCCCGTAGAGCGGGACGTGGTTGACCATCCCCTCCTCGGCCAACAGGTGGCCTCCGGAAGGAAGCCCCAGGCGTCGGCACTCCTGTTGGATCTGGCCGAAGAAGTTCTCGCTGACCAACTCTCCGATGGTGAGCCAGAAATCGTGCCGGTGCCGGGCGGCATTGGGTCCCGGGCTCCTGAGAACCAGGTCTGGCACGATCGGCTCCAGGGCGTAGCCGCGCCGTCTCTGGAACTCGGCGGGCAAAGCCGGAGCCCAAGGCAAGGGCCGGTACGGCATGCGCCGAAAGAACATGCTCATCAGTGAAGGCTCGTCCGTGAACGTGGCCACGAACCAGCGGCCGAGGTTCGTGCCCAACCGCTCCGCGTACCGCTGGTGAGTCACTTCCAGGAATCGTTGGGTGGGCTCGGGCCGGAGCAGGTTGATGTAGGGGACCTTCTCCGCCAGGTTCATCTCCGCATGCGTGCCCGCGTAGAGCGGCGCTTGCGTGATGGCCATGACTTGCCAACGGCCGGCGGGCGCGGTCCAGTTCAGGCGGCCGCCCTCGGGAAGGGGAAAGGTCACGCGTCCGGCTTCCACGGCCGCCGCCGACAGCGGAGCGCCGTCCGGCCCGGCCGTAGGATACGCCGCCGCGAGGATCGGTTTGCCGGGAGGCAATTCGAGAGTGACGGGGCCTTCGCCGCAATCCGTGTCGGCGATGAGCAGTCCTTCGGCTTCCCAATCCGGGTGATCGCGCAGGACCAGGCCGCCGGCGTTGCCGGAGGGATAGCCTTTCTCGTCGTAAAGCCACAGGACCATGCCGTCCTGCTTTGCCTCGGCCACGGCGCGCGCAAACGCCGTCCAGTGGGCCTCACTTTCCAGGTAACGATCGAAGGAGATGTTGCAGACCACGCCTCCGAAGCCCTGGCGCCGCAATGGCGACCGCCATCGATCCTGCTGGTCAGGTTCGTCGGGCCAGCCGTGGATGATCTTGATGATCCGGGCCTCGGCCGGGGGATCGGTGAATCGCTGTTCCAACGGCGCCGAGGTCGGGGAGAATCGCGGCCCGGCCGATTCGGAGGCTGCGGCTCCGGTCAGGCACGCGGCCAGCGCTGCGCTGCAAAAGGCATGGACGACGGACCGCTGAATCCTCCGGACCAGCGGTCTCTGTAGGCGCCGCCCGGTGAGGGCACCGGGCCTACAACCGGTAGGCCGGGTCCCCCGACCCGGCGGGGCCGGTTCGTGGTCACTGCGCATGGCCGCGACTCCAACGGCACTCCCCGTGAGCCGGCCCCAAAAAGCGGGGGTGAACCCCCGCACTCCAGACGCTTCGCGATCTCCGAAGCGCGTCCGACCTGCGCTACGCGTTTGGAGTGCGCCCGGTTCACCGGCGCTTTCATGTTCATGGCCACGGAGCCGGTCCGCGAGGATCAGGACGCTATCCAACAGCCGCCCGGTGAGGGCACCGGGCCTACAACCGGTAGGGCGGGCACTCCGTTGCCCGCCGAATCCGGCGCGCAGAGGGCACCGCGCTCTCCCTGGAATGGCAAGGTCGGGCTTGGCGAGATCCGGATGGAAGGCAGAGGAGTACGAACGGCGCATGCCCAAGAAAACGCAGCCAAGCCTGGATGTTCAAGCACCACCTCCGGTTCCCGAACGCGTATCGAGCCCGACCGGTTGGCCCCGGCCTGGAGCCAATCGAAGCGCCTGAACCCGCTTCCCTACTCGGCGGCGCGCGGCAACAAGACCAGGCGTCGCCCTTCGGACGGTTTCTCCGCCGGAGTGAGGCTGTCCATCAACGTCGGCGAGGCGTTTGCAGCCGGCGACGGCAACACGGTCTCCCGGGTCCCACAAGCCGGTTCCAACGCGGAACGCAACGCGCCTTCCACCAGCTCGGCGCAGTGGATCTTCATGGGCGGCAGCGGACCCAGCTCGCCGGAAAGCTCGCCGGTCTGGAGCGCCAGCGCTTCCTCCGGTGTCTTGCCGCGAATCAACTCCGTGGCCAGGCTGGCCACGGCAATGGCCGTCTCGCAGCCAAAAGACTGGAAGGTCGCCTTGTCGATCACCCGCTTCCCTTGCTCCTCCTTGAACTTGACCCAGAGCCGGAGCATCTCGCCGCAGGAGGCATTGCCGACCTCGCCCACCGCATCGGCGCCGGCGAGTTCGCCGAGGTTCTGCGGGTTGCGGAGGATCTCCCGGATGCGCGCTTCGAGGTCGGTCTTCATGGCCTGCCAAGGGTAGCGTGGGGATCCCGGTCACGCCAAAGCGTAGCGCGGGATGGAGGGATCGACTTCGCGCGACCAGGCGTCGATGCCGCCCCGCAGGCAGCGCACCTTGGCAAAGCCATGTCCGGCGAAATACGCCGCCGCGTCGAGGCTCTGCCGGCCTTCGTGGTCGCAGATCACGAAGAGCTCTTCTCGCGGCCAGCGGGCGAGGACCTCCTGCATGAGTTCCTGGCTTAGTAAATTCGAGCCTTCCAGGCGCGCCGCCTCCCATTCTTCGCGCGATCGGATGTCCAGGATGCGCGGCGGTTGGGCGCTCCGCCGAAGCTCGGCCAGTTCGGTCGGGGCCATGAGCAGCCGTTCGTCCTGCGCCTGGCTGTCCCGAATGTGAGCTACAACCTCGGCAACCTCCAGGCCGCCGTTCCGGGCACACAGGGCGGCCAGGGTCTCCGTCGGCTGAAAACCGCAACTGCTGCAGCCGCCCAGGTGGTACTTGCGAAACAGCGCGCGCCGCGCGCCCGGGAAGGCGTCCAGCACCTCCTGCATCGTCGAGTTCGGGCCGATGTCTTGAGTCTCAGGCATCCGGAAAATCAGGTTGGGAAGCGCCGCGCGACTCTCAAACGGCGAAGAACCGCCGCACTTCCTTCATGACCTCGATGAAGCGGTCCACCTCCTGGGTGGTGTTGTAGAAATAGAAACTCGCCCGGGCGGTCGAGGCGACCCCGAGCTTGCGCATCAGGGGCTGGTTGCAGTGGTGCCCGCCACGCAGGGCAACACCCCACTGGTCGGCAACCGTTACCACGTCGTGGGCGTGCACGTCGTCGAGGAGGAAACTGACAAGACCCGCGCGTTCCGAGCGAGGTCCGAACAATCGGATGCCCGGCAACCCGGCGAGTCGCGAGTAGGCATGCGCGGCAAGCTGTTGGTCGTGCTGGAAGATGCGGTTCCGCCCGATGCCATCCAGGTAATCCATGGCGGCCGCGAGACCCACCACGCCCGCGATGTCCGGCGTCCCCGCCTCAAACTTGTGAGGCACCGAATTCCACGAGCTGTCGTGGAAATCCACGCTCGAGATCATGTCACCGCCGCCCTGCCAGGGCGGCATCGCTTCCAGGAGTTCGCGCCGGCCGTACAAGACCCCGATCCCCGTCGGCCCGCAGATCTTGTGTCCCGAGAAGGCGAGGAAATCGCAACCGAGCGCCTGAACGTCCAGTTCCAGGTGTCCGGCACTCTGCGCGGCATCGATCAACGTGACGGCGCCCACAGCCCGGGCGCGTTCGCAGAGATCGGCGACGGGGTTCACGGTGCCCAGCGTGTTCGAGATGTGCGTGCAGGCCAGGAGGCGAACTCCGGGCACGAGCAACTCTCCGACACGCTCCAGGTCCAGCCGGCCCTCGTCCCCGGTCACGGGGATGTACGAGAGCGTGGCGCCGGTCCGTCGGGCCAGGAGCTGCCACGGGACGATGTTGCTGTGGTGCTCCATCTCCGTCAGGAGGATCCGGTCGCCGGCTTTGAGCTGGGATACCCCCCAGGTGTTGGCCACGAGGTTGATCGCCTCCGTGGTGCCGCGTGTCCAAATGATCTCATCGGAACTGCGGGCGTTCAGGAATCGTGCGGCGCGGGCGCGAGCTCCTTCGTACGCGGTCGTCGCGCGGTTGCTCAGTTCGTGAATGCCGCGGTGGACGTTGGCGTTGTCCCGCCGGTAATAGTGATCGAGGGCTTCGAGGACGGGAAGCGGCTTCTGGCTGGTCGCGGCGTTGTCGAAGTAGATCAGCGGGTGACCGTGCACCTGCTGGTCCAACGCGGGGAAATCGGCGCGCAAGGCGGCCCAGTCTGGAGTTCGTTCGGACACAGGCTTCAGGACGTGTGATGCGGGAATGGCGGAAGCGAGCGGCTTCAAGCGAGCGGCCCCGTTACATCAGGCCCAGCTCGAGTTTGGCGGCCTCGGTCATCATGGCCTGGCTCCACGGTGGGTCCCAAACCAGTTCAACGTTGACCTCGTCCACGTTCTCGAGGCTCAGCACCTTGGTCTGGGCATCCTGTTGAATCACGGGACCCATGCCGCATCCGGGTGCGGTAAGGGTCATCTTGACGTCGACGCGGTACGAGCCGGGTGGCGTGGTGAGCGGCTCGACCTGGCAATCGTACACCAGCCCCAGGTCCACGATGTTCACCGGGATCTCGGGGTCGTAGCAGGTCTTGAGGACGCTCCAGACCGCCTGCTCGACCTCCTCCCGCGTCTGGGGCTTGGCCGGGGCCTTGACGGGAGCCGCCGCCGCCGCCGCTTCCAGTCCCAAGGCATCGGCATCGGTGCCGCTCACGCGGAACATGTTGCCGTTGACGACCACGGTGTACGTGCCGCCGAGGGCCTGCGTGATGTAGGCGGTTTCGCCCGCCAAAAGCGTGACCTTGGTTCCGACCGGAACCACGGCCGCCTCGACGTCGCGTTTGAGAACGACTTTGTCCGGTGTGTTCATCGGAGGCGCCATGGCAGGTCAGTCCGCGGGACTCTCGGTGCTCACCGGCTGGCCTTTCCCTTCTAGGGCGGCCACGGCCGCGTGCCAGGCCAGCATGGCGCACTTGACGCGCGCCGGAAAGCGATGCACGCCGGCAAACACCGAGAGCTTTCCCAGTTCCTCGTCCGGGACCTCGCCGCGCGTCACGAGATCGTGCACCCGGGCAAACATCTGTCGGACCTCATCCGGGGTTCGTCCTTTCACCGCTTCAGTGAGGATGGACGCGGAGGCCTTCGAAATCGCGCAGCCCGACCCTTGAAAGCCGACGTCCTTCACCCGCCCGCCCTCGAGCTCGAGGTAAAGGGCGATGTTATCGCCGCACAGCGGGTTGTGTCCCTGGGCCACGTGACTCGCCGAATCGAGCCGGCGGAAGTTCCGCGGACTCCGGCTATGGTCCAGGATCACCTGCTGATACAGATCGTTCAGGTCGTCGGACATGGTGGAGACTCAGTGGTGCGGTCCCACCTGGATGAGCGAGTCCTGTTCGAGCCGGTCCCAGATGACCCGATCCAAAACCTCGCGCAACGCGGTGTGCCGCACGCGTTCGATAATCTCGCCGGCGAAGGCGTGAATCAACATCCGACGCGCCGTGTCCTGGGAGATGCCCCGGGAGCGCAGGTAGAAGATGTGCTCGGGGTGCAACTGGCCGATCGTGGCCCCGTGCGTGCACTTCACGTCGTCCGCATAGATCTCGAGCTGCGGCTTGGTATTGGCGGTCGCGTCATCCGACAGCAGCAGGTTCTTGTTCGTCTGCTTGGCGTCGGTCTTCTGGGCGCCTTTGCGAACCAGGATGCGCCCGTGGAACACGCCTCGCGAGCGCCCCTCGAGAATGCCGTTGAAGTACTCGTGGCTGGCACAATGCGGCTGCGCGTGGTCGACGATCATGTGGTGATCCGCCAACTGCTCGCCCTCGGTCAGGTACAGGCCGTTAAGCACGACCTCGAGGCCCTCGCCTTCCAGGGCCACGCGAATGTTCTGCCGCGAAAGCCGGCCACCCAGCGCAAACGAGTGCAGCGACGCGTTCGCCGTGCGCCCGAACGCGCCATGAACGGTTCCCAGGTGGAACGCGGAGCGGCGCTCATCCTGAAACCTGAGATGCTCCAGGTGCGCCTGATCGCCCACCGCAAGCTCCGTGACCGTGTTGGTGATCGCCGCCGCGTCCCCGATGCCCAGGTAATGCTCGAGGACGGTGGCCGTGGCGCCGTTGCCGACGAGGATCAGGTTCCGCGCATGGATCGCGAGTCCCGGTTCCGTTCCGGTGGCGACAAAGACGAGGTGGATCGGCTGTTCCACCGATCTGCCCGCAGGCACCTCGATGAGCGCCCCGTCCGTGAAGTAGGCATCGTTCAGCGCCGTCAAGGCACTGACTTCGCTCCGGGTGTAGCGGGTCAGGTGCTTCTCGAGGAGCGCGGCGTGAGAACCCAGCCCGGCCGCCAGGTTCGTGACCACCACGCCTCCGGAAACCGCCCCCAGACGGGACAGCGTGGGATCGAAATGGCCATCCACAAAAACCAGCCGGTCACCGGTCAGCGTGTCGAGGAACGGCGCCCCCGCAAGCTCACTCAGAGTCAAACGCCGGCTCGGGACCTCAAGCGCAGGAAGAAACGGGAGCGCGCGCAACGGCTCGAGGTTGGTGAAGCGCCAATCTTCGTCGCTCAAGCCGGGCAGCCCGCGCTCGGCGAAGCGGGCAATGCCGGCCTTGCGCAGCGGGAAGAGCCATGAAGGTCCGCGACTCGCGGCGGTCGTGTCACGCTCCAGGCGTGCAAAGGGCCGGACGTAAGCCTCCGTGGAGCCGACCGACTCCGGCGCGGCCGGCGGGCGTGGTTGAGCGGCAATCGTGTTCATGCGCGTTCAGGCGGCGAGCTTCAACTCCTGGGCAATCCAGTCATACCCGCGCTCCTCGAGTTCGAAGGCGAGTTCCTTGCCGCCCGAGCGAACGATGCGTCCGCCCATGAGCACGTGAACGTAGTCGGGGACGATATGGTTCAGGAGACGCTGGTAATGCGTGATCACGAGCTGCGCGTTCTCGGGACGCTTCAACTTGTTCACGCCATCCGAGACCACGCGCAGCGCGTCGATGTCCAGACCCGAGTCGGTCTCGTCCAACACGGCCAGCTTCGGTTCCAGCACCGCCATCTGGAAGATCTCGTTGCGCTTCTTCTCGCCGCCGGAGAAACCCACGTTGACCGGTCGCTTGAGCAGGTTCTCGTCCAGGTGCAGCAACTTGATCCGCTCCTTCACCAGCTTGAGGAACTCCATGGCGTCGAGTTCCGGAAGACCTTGGTGCTTGCGGGTCTCGTTCAGGGCCGCTTTGAGGAAGTAGGTGCTGTTCACGCCCGGGATCTCAACGGGGTACTGGAAGGCGAGGAAGACTCCCTCCCGCGCCCGCTCTTCGGGATCCAATTCGAGGAGGTCTTTGCCCAGGTACCGGATCTCGCCATCGGTGACGCTGTAGCCTTCGCGGCCGGCGAGCACCGCGGCGAGCGTGCTCTTGCCGCTGCCGTTGGGTCCCATGACGGCGTGGACCTCGCCGGGACGAATGGTCAGGCTGATGCCCTTGAGGATCTGCTTGCCCTCCACTCCGGCGTGGAGGTTCGTGATTTCGAGGATCGGTAGTGTGTTCATGGAGATGGAGAGGCTTGAAAGGTGGTTCCAAGCAGGGCGCGCCGTCCGCTGCGCCCCGGTATCGGCAGGCAACGGAGTGCCCGCCCTACCTGGCTGCGGTTGATGGAGAGTTCCTTGGTCCTTGCGGACCTGCGCTCGGGCCCTGAGCCGATGCGGAGCGCGGGCTTTAGCCCGCAGGAACGTCCGTTGGCCAACCGGGGTGCCTGCGGACTGAAGTCCGCGCTCCTGGGGCGATTCATCAACAATCGTGCGGACCGGCAGACAGATGTGTCGGTCTTACCTGCACGCGATCGATTCAAAGGCAGGGGCACCATGGCCATTCCGGTCCGGCGGCTTCGCGCTCAGCCGACGCTGCCTTCGAGGCTCACGCCCAGGAGCTTCTGGGCCTCGACGGCGAACTCCATGGGGAGTTCCTTGAAGACCTCCTTGCAGAAGCCGTTCACGATCATGTTCACCGCGTCCTGCTTGGAAATCCCGCGCTGGTTGCAGTAAAAGATCTGGTCTTCGCCGATCTTCGACGTCGTCGCCTCATGCTCGACCTGCCCCGTCGTGTTCTTGACCTCGATGTACGGGAACGTATGCGCCCCGCACCGGTCCCCGATCAGCAGCGAGTCGCACTGGGAGAAGTTGCGCGCCCCGGTCGCGGTCTTCCGGATCGAGACCAGACCGCGGTAGCTGTTCTGGCCGTGCCCGGCCGAGATGCCCTTCGAGACGATGGTGCTCTTGGTGTTGCGGCCCACGTGGATCATCTTGGTGCCGGTGTCGGCCTGCTGGTAGTTGTTGGTCAACGCCACGGAGTAGAACTCGCCGACGGAGTCCTCGCCCAGGAGCACGCAGCTCGGGTACTTCCACGTGATCGCGGAACCGGTCTCGACCTGCGTCCACGAGATCTTCGAGTTCCGGCCCCGACAGAGGCCGCGCTTGGTGACGAAGTTGTAGATGCCCCCGCGGCCGTGCTTGTCCCCCGGATACCAGTTCTGGACCGTGCTGTACTTGATCTCCGCCTTGTCGAGCGCGATCAGCTCCACCACCGCGGCGTGGAGCTGGTTCTCGTCGCGCATCGGAGCGGTGCAGCCTTCGAGGTAGCTCACGTAGGCGCCTTCCTCGGCGATGATGAGCGTCCGCTCGAACTGGCCGGTGTTCCGGGCGTTGATGCGGAAGTAGGTCGACAGCTCCATCGGGCAGCGAACGCCCTTCGGCACATAGCAGAAGGAGCCGTCGCTGAAGACCGCGGAGTTCAACGCGGCGAAATAGTTGTCCGTGTGCGGCACGACGGATCCCAGGTACTTCTCGATCAGCGCGGGGTGGTTCCGCACGGCCTCGGAGAAGGAACAGAAGATGATGCCGTGCTTCTCGAGGTCCTTCTGAAACGTCGTGGCCACCGAAACGCTGTCCATCACCGCGTCGACCGCGACGCCCGCGAGGCGCTTCTGTTCATCGAGCGAGATGCCGAGCTTCTCGAACGTCCGCCGCAGCTCCGGGTCCACCTCGTCCAGGCTGGCGAGCTGCGGCTTCGCCTTGGGAGCCGCGTAGTAGATGATGCTTTGGTAATCGATGGGCGGGTAATGGGCCTTCGGCCATTTCGGCTCGGTCATGGTGAGCCAGTGCCGGTAGGCCCGCAGCCGCCACTCCCGCATGAAATCGGGTTCGCCCTTCTTGGCCGAGATCGCCCGGACGACGTCCTCGTTAAGGCCCGGGGGCAGACTCTCCGTCTCGATATCACTGACGAAACCGTACTTGTACTCGGTGTTGACGAATTGTTCGATCGTGTCAAGGGCAGTGCTCATGAGAAAGCGGGGGCAGGGACGCGGTTTCAGGAGGCCTGGCGCTTCCGCCGGCCGGCGCAGTCGGGACAAAGCCCGTTGAAGGCGATTTCAAAGCTCCGCATCCGGAAGCCGGGCGGCAGGCGCATGGCGGGATGCCCCTCTTCGGGGTCGCCGGTGATGTCGTACGTCCCGCCGCATTCGTCGCAGTAGAAGTGATGGTGCTCGGCCATGTTCGAGCAGTAGCGGGTCGCGCCCCGGTCATGATTGACCTGTTTGACCAGGCCGCAGCGCACCAGCGTGTCCAGGCAGTTGTAAACCGTGGCCATCGAGATGTCCGGCATCTCGTCCTTGGCCCGGATGAAGACCTCCTCGGCGCTGGGGTGGTCGCGCTTGGCGAGCAGGACCTTGAAGACCTGTCGCCGCTGGACCGTGGGGCGCAGGCCGGTGCGGCCCAGGCGCTCGGCAAGCACCTGGTCCAGCGCGGGGGCGCGGGTCGTCCTCTTCATGCGGCGGCAAGATAGGCCGGACGGAGGCAGTGTCAAGACTTAGAACAATTCTAAATACAATTCTGCTTCCGGCCTCCCCGGCGTCGCCGCCGACGCGCTCAAGCCCTGCGCCCCGACCTTGCGCGCCGCCGGCCGCCCCCCGACAATCCCCCCGTGAACCTGGAGCTCGTCAACACGGGGAGCGAACTCATGCTCGGCCGCGTCCTGAACACCCACCAGCAGTGGCTCTGCCGCCAGCTGGCGGACGCCGGCTACGTGGTCCGACGCCAGGTGGCGGTCGCGGATACCGCCCCGGAAATTCGCGAAGCGGTTCGGGACGCCCTCCGCGCGGCGGACGTCGTGATCTGTACCGGCGGCCTGGGGCCGACGTCCGACGATCTCACCCGCGACGTCATCGCCGCCCTGCTCGGCCGGACCCTCCGGGAAGACCCCGGCGTCACGGCCGAGTTGAAGGCCTGGTACGCCACCCGCAAGCGCGTCCCGCCCCCGGCCGTGTTCGTCCAGGCCCAGGTCCCCGAGGGGGCCGAGGTTTTGCCGAATGCCCACGGCACCGCTCCGGGTTTGTTGATGCAGACCGGCGCGCAGGCCGCCGAGGGACTGCCCCCCGGACGCTGGTTGGTCATGTTGCCAGGCCCGCCGCGGGAACTCCGCCCCATGTTCACCAACCGGGTGCTGCCCTGGCTGCGACGAACCTTCCCGCAAGTCTCGCGGTTCGTTTGCCGCACGTTGCGCAGCACCGGCGTGCCGGAATCGACCATGCAGGGCCGTATCGCGGGGCCTCTGGCAGGACTCGTCGACCAGGGGCTGGAAGTCGGCTACTGCGCCCGACCGGGCGAAGTGGATGTGCGGCTCGTGGCTCAGGGCCCGGAGGCGGAGACCATGGTCGAACAGGCGTTGGCCGTGGTTCGCCGCGAGGTCGGCAGCCACATCTACGGCGAGGAGGCAGAATCTCTGGAGTCGGCGGTGGTCGGCCTGCTGAAGCTCGCCGGGAGCACCCTCGCTGTCGTCGAGTCGTGTACCGGGGGGCGCATCGCCAGTCGCATCACCGACGTCCCCGGCGCTTCGGCCGTGTTCCTCGGAGGCTTCGTCACTTACGCCGATGCCTTGAAGCAGTCCCTCGTCGGCGTTCGCAGCGAAACCCTCGAGACGCACGGTGCGGTCAGTGAACCGGTCGCACGCGAGATGGCGGAAGGCGCCCGGGACCGGACGCGCGCCACTTACGCCTTGGCCGTCACGGGCATTGCCGGTCCCGCCGGCGGCACGTCCGAAAAACCGGTCGGCACGGCCTACCTGGCCCTGGCCCACCCCGACGGCACCGAAGCCCGACGGGTGCTGAACGCCTTCGACCGCGAGACCTTCAAGCACATGACCAGCCAGCAAGCCCTGGAAATGCTGCGGCAACGTCTGCTCCCGATCGACGCGTAAACGGCCGTTGTGGCACTTACGGATCCTCCGGGTCGCCGGGCGGTGCCTGAGGTTCAGACGCGACGAGCGGTTCGTTGGTGGCCAGGGTTTGCAGGACCAACTCCGGCTCCCGGCCCGCCTTCAGCCGCAGTTTGACGAAGGGTTGCGCCAACTCGCTGGTGAACACCACCCGGCACCCCGAAGCGCGCAATCGCTCCTTCAACCGCCGCGAAGCGCGGGCCGTGGCCGGGTGCTCATCGTCGGCCACGACGATCAAACGCGGCTGGATACGCTCCAGCAGTTCGGGGGGCAGCGGCTCGCCTCGAGACGGCAGGCCCGTAATCACCAGGTCCGACTGCAATTCGGCGACCTGCTCCAGGAGTGCACCGGCCCCAGCTCGTGCGAGATCGGAGAGCAGGAGAACCGAAAGGCCCCCGAGGTGCTGGCGCAACACGAGTGCATTGTCGTCCGCGAGTGAAAACGGCCGGCTCGCGCCCGGATACAACACTCGCCAGCCCGCCGCTCTTTCCTTCGGGTTTACCCGCTGAACCCGGTCTCGCGACTGGCAGGCCAGATAGTCACGGTAAGCCGCGGAACGGAACGGCACCCCACTGACCCAGATCCGACGCGGCGGGACATTGCTGTCCAGGCACACAGCTCCGCCGACGTGCCGGATGTCACCGTGAGTCAGGACCAGGTTCGGCAGCCGATCCCAACCTTGGGCGTGCAAGAACGGGACCACGATCCCGGCGCCACGGGTCAGGTCCCCGCAGTCTACCAGCACCTCCTTGCCGCGCCCGGGCGGATCCACCCAAACCGCGTGACCTCCTTGCAGCGCCAGCACCAGGAGCGTGCTCACTCCCCGGTCTTGCAGCCAACGCGTCACCGGGACTCCGGCACCCAGAGCGACGAGGCTGCAGCCCGCCAGGCGCCACCACGGCCGGCGGAACCAGTCCCGCGCCACGGCCACCATGACTCCGTAGTAAGCCCCGATCTCGATCCACCCGGGAGCGCGCACATGGAAGAACGCGCCCGGCAAACGTGCACACCATTCGCTCACGGCCACCATCAGCCTCATCCCGAACCAGCCTGCGTGGTTGAACACCTCGCTCAGCGACGGGAACCATGTCGCGCAACAAAGGCTGGCGAGATTGCTCGTCAGCACCAGTCCGCTCAGGGGAACCACCACCAGGTTCGCGAGCAGGCTTACCGGTGTCACAAGATTGAAATGCTGGGCTACAACGGGAAGGGAGCCAATCCACGCCGACGCCGAGACGGCCAGGTTCAGCGACAAATCGTGGATTGGCCCGTCCAGCCGCCGCCGCCACCACGGCTGCAACTCCGGAGGCCGCAACGGGTCCCCACGGAGTACCCGCTCCCGCCACGACTCCAACGGCGGCAGTAACAGAGCCATGCTCAACACGACAAAGAAGGAGAGCTGGAACCCCGCCTGGAAGAGCTGGCGCGGTTCCCAAACCAGCAGAATCAGCCCCGCTCCGGCCAACGAGTTCAACAGGTTCACCGGCCGCTTGAGCACCCATCCGCCCACCACCACCGTCATCATCACGGTCGAGCGAACCGCCGAGGGCTGCCACCCCGTGGCCGCGGTGTAAAACCAAAGCGCCGGAACCACGGCCCAGGCGGCGTGCTTCCGCGGCACCCGGGCCACGCGGAGCACCGTCACCAGGATTCCGGCGATCAGGACAATGTGCAGGCCGCTGATGGCAAACACGTGCATGGTCCCGGAATGCATGAACGGGGCTGCGACCTCGTCGGTCAGGGCCGTCCGCCAGCCCAGGGTCATGGCCCACATCAGCCGAAGCGGTTCGTCCTCGACTGGTAACCCTCGGCGCAGCGCCGCCTGCGCCCAGGCGATAAACCGGTCGGCCAGCGGGCGAGCCGGAGGCGGGCCGGGGTCCGGCGCGAGCGCCCAGTCGTTCGTGCCCTGGGCCTCGAACTGGTACTCGATCCCCTGCCAGTGAAAATAGGCCCGGGCATCGAACAATCCTGGAGCGCGCGGGAAACCTGGCAATCGCAGCACGCCAAAGACCCGGACCCGGCGACCTCCATAGAATCCTTCCGGGAGCACCGCGGGTGTACTGACCGCCACCCGGCCCAAAGCTGGCCTCGCCGTCGAGCCCGTCTCGATCGATTCCACCGCGACCACGGCCAGGCTCCGGAAGGACTCGCCATCACTACGGAGGCGCAACGTCGGCGTGGCCTCGAGCCGGCCCGAGATCGTTCCCAGGGTCGGGTGCATTCCCGCGACGCTTCGCAGATCGAAGGGTGACACCACGACGGTGCGGCTCGCCAGATTCACGGCGCCGGTGAAGAACAGGAAGGCAACCAGGATCACCGTGCGTCCTTTCCGGGCGACCAACGCGCCCAACCCGGCCAGGAAGGCGAGCCCGAACCCGGGGAGGAGCGGGACCGGCCACTGCGCCGACACGAGCACGCCGGCGGTGTAGGCGAGCGTCAGCGGCAACAGAGGGTGCTGGAGCATGGCTTGCGCGCCGCCCCGCAGGGATGGCGCCCCATGCAACCACGATCGTCAGCCAGGCCTCAAGGGATCGGAGGATTTTGACGGGAATTGGCGGGTTTTGCGGCAGCGGCAGACCAGCCAGAGAGCCCCGAGTGCCAGGCCAGCCCCTGTTGCATCGATCAAAACGTCGATGCTGCTGGCGTACCTGGTGGGTTCGAACGCCTGGTGGAGTTCATCTGTCACCGCGTAGCCGGTGCAGATGGCCCACGCCGCGGCGGCCCGGCGCCAGGACCACACCCGCGGTTCGAGCCGGAAAGTCTGTCCGAGCGCCGCGAGCACGAGGATGGCGAGGATGGCGTACTCGCTCACGTGCGCGGCCTTGCGAATGAGGTAGATCAGCCGCCAGAGGGACTCGTCAGCAAGGCCGGGCACGAGCCACCGCAGCACGGGTTCGAGGAACCGCGACGTCCGGCTGTCGGACAACAGGTTGGTCGAGCCGGTGAAGATCAGGCTCATCCAGCCCACGGCCGGCAGCCAGTACTTGACCATGTGAATTCCGCGGCGCACGGCGCGAGCGAAGCGGAAACCCCGCCCGGCCGCAAATCGGAATCGTGTCCCACGGTTCCGGGGAGGCGAGGGCGAGTCTCTGCGGCACCGCCACGGGCCTACCGTTTCACGGGAATGTGGACCATGCTCAGCGAATGCGGCGGCAGTCTCACCACGCCTCCCGTGAATCGCAGCTGTCGCCCTTCAGGCACAACCCGGTCGGGACGATCCACATCGTTCCACGCCTCAGGTGAGTCGCCCGCAAGCACAACCGCCGAATACAAGCCGTCGGCACGGGGCGGTTGGGATATGACGGCACAGCCGAGTCCTGCCGACGGATGCCGGTTGACCAGCGAGAGGTAACGGGCGCGGGCGGCTGGCCGTCCGCGATTTTCGCCGTGAAGCTGTACAATGTCCCAACTACATTCCCAGCATCTCCAAGGCGATGAACGATGGCGATGACGAGTACCTGGAGGCCGCGCGCCTGCGTCTCAGCGGAGTCATGGATCTCCACTCCCTGTGAGCGCCCGACGGTCGTGAGGCGCCACGGCCGACCTACCGCGGCGCATGAACGTCGTCCTATCGGGGGAGCGGCCGGCGCAGCCTCCTGCGGGCCCGGACCCGTCCGTGAGGGAAGCGCGCGTCGCTGCTGGCTCACGTCCGCACCGCGGCAACCAGCGCCGGCAACACGGCTCCGGCCGTGCCGCGCAGGGAGAAATGGGCCTGCCCGGTCAGAGGCGTGGGGTCGGGATTGACTTCCACCACGGTCGCCCCGCCGCGCAAAGCCTCGAAAGGCAGCGACGCCGCCGGATAGACCACGGTTGACGTGCCGACCGAGAGAAAGACTTCACACGCCGTCGTCGCCTGCAGCGCGCGCTCCAGCGCCCCTTCCGGCAGGGCCTCGCCGAACCACACCACATCCGGCCGCAGCCACGCCCCACACCGCGGACATCGCGGGGGTACCTCGCCCGTGTCGTTCCAGTCGCTTACGATAACGCCTTCCTCAAAGCACTTGGTGCGGGTGATGTTCCCGTGGAGTTCCACGACGCGCTGGCTTCCGGCCCGCTGGTGAAGGCCGTCCACGTTTTGGGTGATCACCAGGAAATCCGGGAGCACCGCCTCCCACCGGGCGAGGGCGACGTGAGCCGGATTCGGTTGAGCGGCGGCAACCAACTCGCGCCGCCACGCGTACCACTCCCACACGAGCCGCGGACGCCGGCGAAACCCTTCCGGCGTCGCCAGTTCCTCGGGACGGAACTGCGCCCAAAGACCCGTCTGGGCGTCGCGGAAAGTTGGCACGCCGCTCTCCTGAGAAACGCCGGCGCCGGTCAACACGGCGACTCGCTTGGCGGTGGCAAGCCTTCGGACCAGGTCTTCAGGAAGGGTCACGCGAAGAGCATGCCACGCCGATCCCAAGGAACAATCCCGACCGCCGCCAGGTAGGGCGGGCACTCCGTGCACGCCGGGTGCCGCGGATTGTCGGGGTGACTCTCACAGAGGCACCAACACACGGAGAGACGTGGCGGGGTTGTCGAGCCGAATTGCCCTCGACCCTTGAACCGCAGAACTTCGAAGCGACAGATCCGACTCATGAGCCGCGGAGGAACAGGGATGAACGCGGATCCAGCCAGCCTTGACGAGCCTCACCGGCGGGTACTGAATCCGGGCATGACACCGAAGCGCTTTCAGATCTCCCGCCGCACATTTCTGCAGCACTGCGCCGCCACCGCCGCCGCGACCGGACTGCCGGCTTGGTTTGTCGAACGCGAGTTGTCGGCCGCCGAGGTCGCCCGGCCGGCTCTCGGCCCCAACGATCGCCCGGGCATCGCGCTCGTCGGCTGCGGCGGCATGGGCCGTGGCGACGCCCAGAACGCCTCGCGTTTTGGCCAGGTCGTGGCGGTCTGTGACGTGGACGCCGGCCACGTCGAGGCGGCCGCCAAGCAATTCACCAAGGACGGCAAGGCACCGGCGAAGTTCAGCGACGTTCGCAAGGCCATGGAACATCCGGGTGTGCACGTGGTCGTCCAGGGATGCCCCGATCACTGGCACACGCTGGTGAACCTCACCGCTGTCCAATCGGGCAAGGACGTCTATGGCGAGAAGCCCTTGACGCTGACGATCGACGAGGGCAAACGCCTCGTGCAGGCCGTCCGCAAGCACAAGGCCGTGCTTCAGACCGGGAGTCAGCAGCGCAGCGACAAGCTCTTCCGCCTCGCCTGCGAGTTGGTGCGCAACGGGCGGATCGGCAAGTTCCAGCAGGTCACAGTGTTCATCCCCGCCGGGCTTCGCGCGGGCCCGTTTGCCACCAGCCCGGTTCCGGCGGGCCTCGATTGGGACTTTTACCTGGGCCAGGCGCCGAAGGTGGATTTCGTGAAGGAACGCTGCCATACGACGTTCCGCTATTGGTGGGACTATTCCGGCGGCACAAACACCGACTGGGGCGCGCACCACAACGACATCGCGCGCTGGGCCATCGGCCTGGAAGGTCCCACGACGGTGGAAGCGAAAGCCCTCAAGGAACCCGTCCCCGGCGGGTACACGGCGATCAGCGACTACGAGGTGACGTTCACCTGGGCCAACGGCGTCCGCCACGTCGTGAAATCCACCGCTGACGACAACATCTTCGGCGGCGTGGTGAACAAGGAGGGGCAGCGCAACGGCCTCCGGTTCGAGGGCACCGAAGGCTGGATTTGGGTCACGCGTGGCGACCTCGACGCCAGCAAGGACGAGATCATCACCACCCCGCTTCCGGACGGCGCCCTCAAACTCGAGGCCAGCCCCGACCACATGCAGAACTTCTTCGATTGCGTGCGTTCACGGAAGGACCCCATCGCGCATGTCGAGGTCGGCCACCGCTCGGTTTCCGTCTGTCACCTCGCTGTGATCGCGCTGCGGGTCGGGCGCAAACTCGAGTGGGACGCTGTCCAGGAGCGGTTCATCGGGGAAGGAGCAGCCGAGGCCAACGCACATCTCGCGCGGGAGATGCGGAAGCCGTACGATTACAGCTTCGCGGGCTGACCAGAACGCTCCCTTCAAACCGGGCCGGCAGTTCTCAGCCTGCGGCGCGGACTTGGTGAAGCCAGGGCGGGTGGTTGCTTGGACGGCTTCGGCCGCGTGGCCGACGTGCGGCGCCCTCGGAGAGGCCGCCTTACCTGGCGGGAGCCGGGCTCGGGACCCAGCGCGCCGAAAGGGCCAGCAGCAAGGTGATTCCCGCCAGGACGAGCAACAGCGGGCTGTAGGAATGCCAGCGCTCGGCGCTCGTCGCGAACACCACGGGCCCCAGGGCGGAAGACAGGACCGTCACCATCTGGGCTGCCCCTTGAATCCGGCCCAACTGGCGCTGTCCAAAGAGGTCGCCCCACACGGAGAAGAAGATCACGATGATCATCCCTCCGGCGAGGCCGAGCGGGACGGCCACCCCCGCAAGGTGCCATCCGTGCGTGATCCCCGGCAGCATCGCCAGGCCAATTGCATAGAGGAACAGCGCCAGCGCCATGAGGCTTTGATGCGAGCAACGGCGCGTCAGCCAGCCGCAGAGGAATTGCCCGCCCAGCGAGAGCAACGTGGTGCCGGCGAGAAAGAAATGAAACGTGCGCCGGTCAAAGCCGCGTTCGGTCAGCACCGCTTCGTTGAAGAGTCCCAGCCCTGAAGACACCAGGTTGAAAGTGGCCGCGCCGCCCGCGAAGAACCAGAAGGCACCCGAGCGCATGGCCGCGGCCAGGGTCAGGCCGGGCATGGTTGCGCTGTCTCCTTCATGCCCGTCGGCGTGGCCGGCCAGGGTCGCTCCGGTCACGTGGCGTTTGGCCCCTGCCAATTTCGTCGGTTCGCGGTGAAAAAGCGCCGCCAGCGGGGCAATCACGAAGCCGAGCGCGACGGCGATCTGCCCCCAGGCCGTCCTCCAACCGTGTTCCCTCACGACGTAACCCACCGCCCCGAACGCCAGCGCAAACCAGACGCTCAGCAGGATCGAATAGACCCCCATCGCGAACCCGGCGCGTCCGGGAAACCAGCGCGCCACGGTCGTGATGCTGCACACGGACAACGCGCTCTGACCGAGACCCCGGCTGGCCAGCAGGAGCAAGAACAGCCCTCCCACCGCTGCGGTCGCCCCGCTGAGTCCCCACACCACCAACCCCAGCATCAGCACGACACCCACCGTCACGCCGCGGAGCCCGACGCGGTCAATCGCCCAGCCCGCCGGAAAGCAAAGCACCGCCCCGACGAGCGTCGCCCACAGGTTCAGCCCGGCAAAAGAGGTCCGGTCCAATCCCAGATCGCTCAACAACGGCTCGGTGATCAGGCCGAGGCCTTGCGTCCGCCCGGGCAACGTCGCCAGCATGAGCACCGAGGCGAGGAAAACCTGCGTCCACGCCACGCGACTGGAGGTTCCCGCGGTCGCGGTGTCCGGATGGTTCGAAGTCAACATGCGGGCTGCGCCCTCCGTCCCGCGCCTGTCCACAGGCCGACCAGCAGGAGTGACAGGACCAGACCCGCCCAACGAGCAGGTCCGGGAACAAACACGACCGCGGCATTGAGGAACATGAAGAGGAAGAAGCCGCGGATCGCCCACGCGGCCCGGCTGCCGGGCGGCGCCACCGCCACCCCGCCGGTCCACGAGCGGACGACGACGCCCACCCAGGCCAGTGCGAACGCGTAGTTCACGTAGATCCCGCCGCCCCAGTTCCAGCCGGTGAGGGCGGCGGTCTGGCGCGCCGTATCGGCATAAGCGATCGCATGACTCCAGCCGTGTCGGAAGTGGAAAGCGGCGAGCATGTGCAGGAGCAAGGAGGCGCAACCGAGCGTCGTGAGCCAGCGCCAGGCTCGCAGGCTTCGACCTGACTGCCCACGGAACCGGCAGGCGGCCTCACCCGCCACGTAGCCGGCAAAGGCCAGCCAGGCAGTTCCGCGGATCAACACGTCGTCCATGGGCGCCCTCACGGAGTTCTCACGTAGCGTCGCCACACCGGAACACCCTCGTCCTCTCGGGCTCAAGCCGATCCCGGGTCTGGCAGAGCCAAAGTGCCGCCCGCCTCGCGGGACTCAAGCGCTTCCCTGGGTCGTCTCCGCATGTCGGGGCGGCTAACGATCGGCCCGCTCACCAAAGGCCCGGGGGGTTGATACGCCTCAGGGAAGCCAGACGACTCGATAAAAGCGCGGGCTGCGGCCAGCGGCGATCGCTGGATCCTCGACGGTGTAGCGCGCGGCCACGGTCACCCGCTGATCCAGCGACTCCCAGTTTGCGAGATCAACACTCCCCTGAAGCTCGTAGCGCTGCCCGGTATGACCCAGGACCTCGATCACCGCCGGCGAACCCGCCGCCGCATTTCGTCGAATCTGCACCGAGGGCACCAGCGCCCCTGCAGCCCACCTGGCCTGGCCTTGCGCTTCGGAGCTCACCCGGCCGTCGGTGCGCGCTTCCAGGGTCCGCAGCATGCGTACCGCCCCCGCCAGGTCCTCCAGATGCAGGCTCGCCAGCGCCATCACGAAGACCGTGTCCACGGCTTCCGCATCCGCGGCGTCGGGGGTCAGCCCGGCAGCCTCCGCGCCCAGGCTTCGCGCCTCCTCGAACCGGCCTGCGTCCCAGGACTGGAAGGCGCGCCGGCGCAGCCGGCTGGACCGGGCTTCAGCCGTGGTGGGTTCCGCGACCTGGAATCGGAGTTCGGCACCGACCACCACCCCGTCCGGCGGCAGCAGCTCCGTGGCCGCAAACTCGCGTCCTTCCCACCGGGTCGTCAGCACGTAATCGCCAGGCTCGAGCGGCGCCGCCTGGGGATCGAGGAGGATTTCCCGGCTGCGCACCCCGAACCGGTTGTCGTAGGAAGCGGGGTCCGCCGGTGGCGTTCGCATGTAGTCGCGGGTCTGGGCCTCCCCGAGCACGAGGCTGCGTGTGCCGTCGGCGGTCAAACGGAACAGCGCGAGCCGCAATCCCGCAGGCCATGCCGGTGCAACTTCCGGGAACACCGGGGCCGCGGTCCGTCCCTCGAGCAGCGCCTGGGTCCACCGGGACGACGCGGAGGGCGATTTCAGGCGCACGACCACGCGAAGGGGGTCGCCCGCCCAGGGCGCACCCCAGACCAGCTCCGACTCGATGCCCAGCGGGCTGGCCGGCGTCCCGGCGAGGGCGATGGCCGAACGCGAGCCCGACACCCGCCGGGAACCGGCCGGGTTCGCCGCCGGAGGATCCGCAGCCGGTGCCGGCCCCGGCGACGCGGCCAGCTCCGCCTGCGCCCGGTGGAGCGCGTTCCCGGCACCCGTCCGATCGGTCACATGGATCTGTTCGTAACAGCCTTTGCCTGGAACCGTGGCCGTGGCGTCGTGACAGAACCGCTGCGGCCGGTTGAGCTCATTCCGCCAGCGGGCCACGAGTTCCATCCGGTCGTTCAGGTTCCTGGGCATGTCCCAGTCCAGATAGCGCATGAAGCACGTCCAGGGGCCGCCGGTGTGGGGCGGCTTGAGATCATCGAGGCCCACGCCGTGGCCGACCTCGTGGCTGATGCCGGCCATCAGGTAGAGGTAGTTCTGCTCCGCCCAATCGAACGGGTGCGAGAAGATGTACTCGTCGGCCAGCCGCTTCCACTCGGACTCCAACCACGCCTGCTCCTCCGGCGTGGCGCTCGCATAGCCCTGAAACAGGGGCAGCCCCATGGTGTGATACCGCACGTACTCGCGGGAGATGGCTTCGATGCCCGAGGGGTAGAGTTCGATGGCGAAGGCGCTGCGCGGTGACTCCGGCCAGGCTCCCCCCGTCACATCATGGTACGCGAAGCCGTAGCAACTGCTGATGTCCCGGCTCAGGGGCGCGCCGTACTTGGCCTGCCACATCTGTTGAAAATCCGCCGCCAGTGCCGGTGATTTCGCGTGCACCACCCGGACATGCAGCCCGTGCTGATCCACCGCATGCCCGAAGCCCGAGGTGTTGAAGTTCACGATCCGCTTGCCGCTCCCCACGGGGCCGCTCCCGGTCCAGGCGTCGCTCTCGACAAACCGCACGCGCAGGGAACTCGCCTCCGCGAAGCTCATCACCGAGCCGAGGTTGGCGTGCACCAGGTTGTCCGGATCGTAGATGAAAACGTGCTTGCGCCAGGCGTCCAAACGCTCGTGCGTCGCGCCAAACCGGAAGCCCCGGTACTTCTCGTACAGGCTGATGCCGTCCCCGTTCACCTCGTGGTCCTTCGGGATGTCGGACTCGTCCCAGGCCGGGTCCTGCACCTTGCCCCAGGTGCCTTCGGACCGCTCCCAGACATCGGCGATCCGGTTGTCGTTCTCGTCCTTCGGAAGGGTCAACGTCGTCTGTTCGGGCTTCCCCTCGAGGTAGGCCACGAGCTCCTCGCCCGTGTCGAGGATCGCCGTCACCCGCACCCGACCGTAGGCGCCGTAATCGTAGCTCAGCACCACCGCGATCGCCTCCGTGGTCAAGCGCTCCGTCTCGTACGTCTGGTTGACGTTGACGGGCGTCAATCCCGACGGATCGGCAAACCCGAGGTCGAAATCATCTTTCGCCTCCTCCTTCGAGGGCCAGTTCAGGCACGTCCCGGGCTCCCTGGAAACCTCGATCAGCTCAAACCGGAACCGGGCCTTCCGCACGGGGGGCGGAGCCGTGGTCCCCGGGATCCGCAGTTCTGCCCGGACCTCGATCGGTGTGATCCCGGGCGTGAATTCATACGGACCGCCCTCAGGGATCCAGGCGTCGTAATCGCGCGGGGTGAACATCACCGCTTCCACCGCGTCCCCGCCGCGACTGAGGGTGTACTGGGCGGTGAAATCGCCGGATCCCAGCGTGCTTGAGTACTCGCCCGCGCCGCCGCCGGAGGTCGTGAACGAGGCGGCATTGGGTTCGAACGTGACCAACCCCGAATCCGGATTCATCTCGTAATCGTCCTCGGCCATCTTGATGAACGTCCGGGCCATGCGCTCGCTTCCCTCGGGCGCCGATCGGATCATGTCGTCCAGGTACTTCCAACCGATCCGTGCCTTGCCTTGGGAAGGCATGTAGTTCAACGAGACCGTCCCGGGCGAAGGACTCACCGCCTCGTAGGACCAGGTCTCGATATCCAGGACGTGGCCGCCACCCGAAGCCGTGAACGTGTAGGTCTCCTGACTCGGCTCACCGTAGCGGCCCGACACGGGATCGGGTTTGAAGACCAGGCGCCCTGTCAGATGCGCCTCGCACTGGTCGGATAGCACACTGCCCACGGCCGCCTTGCCGCTCGCGTTCACGTTCACGGTCAGGATGATCTCATCCGGTCCCGCCGCATGAAGCACGGTCGAAGCGAACACGGCGAACGCCGCCCTCCCTACCGAACCCAAAGCACGCATAAACATCTCCCCCGAGGCGCTGAAGTCCGAAGCGGAACTCTTCTGTGCCCACACACCCGAAGGATAGGGATTCTGAAGCGTCCGTGCAATGTTCGCTTCTACCCATGAACCGCCCCCGGAGCGCGGACTTCAGTCCGCAGGAAGCTACGCCGGCGCAGGGACGTTCCTGCGGGCTGAAGCCCGCGCTCCTCAACGGCGCAGCGGCAGGCCCGGAGGCCTTTCCCTACGAACAGGCGATCCTCTGGACACGCGGACCAGCGTCACCCTACGCTGGTCCGCGACGCATCCCTTTCGAACGGCCCCATGCCACCATCATCGTCGATGAACACGTTGCCGATCCTCCTGATCCTCGCGAGCCTGACTTTCAATGCCGAAGCCCAGCAACCATCCCCGCTCAAGGTCGGGCCCTGGGATCTTCAAGGGCTCGACGCGGCTCCGAAATACCAGTTCCTGGAACGTCCCCGGAACGACGGCGTTCGCGCCCTCAGCTTCGAAGGACTGCCCTATCGAGGCCGTCCCACCCGCGTGTTCGCATGGCTGGGACTGCCATCTGCTCCCCAAGCGGGCAAAGTCCCGGCCATGGTGCTCGTTCACGGCGGCGGCGGGACCGCCTTCGAGGAATGGGTGCGACTCTGGACCTCCCGCGGTTACGCGGCGATCGCCATGGACACCTGCGGGCAGGTGCCCGTGGGTTCCTATGGTCGCTGGGTTCACGATGAACAGGGAGGTCCGCCCGGGTGGGGCGGCTTCGAAAACGCGGCGCAACCCGCCGAGGAGCAATGGACTTACCATGCCGTGGCGGACGTGATTCTCGCGCACTCCCTCATCCGATCCCTCCCCGAGGTGGATCCGGAGCGCACGGGCCTCACCGGACTGTCGTGGGGCGGCTACCTGACTTGCATCGCGGCCGGGGTGGACCGTCGCTTCAAGCTGGCGGTGCCGGTCTACGGCTGCGGGTTTTACCGGCAAACCGTCTTCGAGAACAACCTGGGCCAACTCGCGCCCGAAATCGCAGCGCGCTGGCTCGAGTTATGGGAACCCGCCCTTTACCTCTCCCAGGCCCCGATGCCCATGCTCTGGGTCACGGGCAGCAACGACTTCGCCTATCCGCTCGGCGCGCTGCAAAGCTCCTACCGCTTGCCACCCGGACCGCGAACGCTCTGTGTCCGCCTCCGCATGCCGCACGGACACGGGGGAGCCGGGGAGAACCCGGAGGAGATCCGTGTCTTCGCCGACAGCCTTCTTCAAGGCGGCCGCCCGCTGGTTCGGATCACGGGGAGCGGACGCGAAGGAGGTCGTGTCTGGGCGACCTTCGCCGGCGACAGCCCCCTCGGGAAGGCCGAGCTGAACTTCACCCGCGACACGGTTCGCTGGCAGGACCGGCGCTGGGAATCGATGGCCGCGGAACGTGGCGCCAACCGGGTTGAAGCGCGCCTGCCCGAAGGAACCCGGGTGTACTACCTGAACCTCTTCGACGAGCGCGGGTGCGTGGTGAGCACCGAGCACGAAGTGCTTGAAGAACCCGCCGCCCCGTAGTGCCGGGCGGTTTTCCGGGGCTGGCTGCAACCGCCGTGCGGGTTGTGGGCGCTGCGACCGCGGAGCGGTCGCGGTCGTGCGCCGCAGACCGCACGCTGCCCGCCTGCCGTGCCCTCCCCACTTCCGCGTTGCTGCCCCCTGCCGGCGAAGGTAGGTTTCCGCGGCTCACGGGGCGGTCAACCGTCCGGTCCGGCCCCAGGCGCCATGAAGAACTACCTCGAATTCGAGAAGCCGATCGTCGAACTCCAGCGCAAGCTGGACGATTTGCGCCAGCATCCGGAAGCGGCCTCGCTCGGACTCAGCATCGAGGAGGAGATCAGCCGGATCGAGCACAAGCTCGAAGAGACCCGGCGCGAGGTCTTTCAGAATCTCACCGCCTGGCAACGAGTCCAGCTCGCGCGTCATCCGCGCCGCCCTTACACCCTCGATTACATCCGGACCGTCCTGACGGATTTCGAGGAACTCCATGGCGACCGTGCCTTTGCCGATGACCGGGCGATCGTCGGCGGGTTCGCGAAGCTGGAAGGGGAGCGCCTGGTCGTGATCGGCACCCAGAAAGGCCGCGACACCAAGGAAAACATCCTGCGCAACTTCGGATCAGCCCATCCCGAAGGCTACCGCAAGGCCTTGCGCCTGATGCGGCTCGCGGACAAGTTCCGGCTGCCAATCCTGGTCCTGATCGATACGGCCGGAGCGTACCCGGGCGTCGGCGCGGAAGAGCGCCACATCGCCGAGGCGATTGCGGTCAACCTGCGCGAGATGACGCTCCTCGAAGTTCCGATCATCGCGACGGTGATTGGGGAAGGCGGCTCCGGCGGCGCGCTCGGCATCGGCGTGGCCGACCGCGTTCTCATTCTCGAAAACGCCTACTATTCGGTCATCAGTCCCGAAGGTTGTGCCGCCATCCTCTGGAAAGACCGCAGCGCGGCACCGCGCGCGGCGGAGGCCTTGCGCATCACCGCCAAGGACCTGCTCGAACTCGGCTTGGTGGATGACATTGTCCCCGAACCTCTCGGGGGCGCCCACAACGACCTTCAGACCACGGCCGAAGCCGTGAAGCTCTACCTGCTCCGCCACCTCCATGAAGTGGGCGCCATGAACCCTGAGGAACGCTTGCGCACCCGGTACGCCAAGTACCGTCGCCTGGGACCCGTCGACGAAAACCGTCCGCCCTCCACCGGCACCGTCCCCACGGCCGTCGCGTCCTGACCCCGCATCGCCCCCATGCTCTACCCCTTCACGTTCGAGCCCATACTCAAAGCGCGGCTTTGGGGCGGACGCGATCTGTCGACCCTTTACGGGAAGCCGCTTCCTCCGGGACAGGCGGTTGGGGAGTCCTGGGAAATCAGCGACCGGCCCGGAGACGCCAGTGTGATCGGCAATGGTCCGCTGGCCGGGAAGGACCTGCGCTGGTTGATGGAGCAGCACGGTCCGGCGGTGCTGGGCAAGGCCGCCGACCTGCACGGTCGTTTCCCGCTGCTCGTAAAAATCCTCGATGCGCGTGAGATCCTCTCGGTCCAGGTGCATCCGCCTTCCGCCGTGGCGTTGCGTCTCGGCGGGGAGCCGAAGACCGAGATGTGGTACGTGACGCAGGCGGCACCGGGCGCCCAGTTGAGCGCCGGCCTCCGAGCCGGCGTGTCGCGTGCCGAGTTCGAACGGCGCCTGAGGGACGGAACCGTCAATGAATGCGTGCACCAGGTCCCCGTCGCCGCGGGAGACGCCATGTTCCTTCCCAGTGGACGCGTCCACGCCCTCGGCGCCCGGATGGTGATCTTCGAAATTCAGCAGAACTCGGATACGACCTACCGCGTCTTCGACTGGAACCGGGTGGGCCCGGACGGGAAGACGCGTGAACTGCACCTCGAGGAAGCGCTGGCCTGCATTGATTTCAACGACTTCACGCCCGGGCTGGTCCCGACCCGCTGGGAAGCCGCCACTCCCGTGCGGCAAAGACTCCTGGTGAACGATCCTTTGTTCACCGTCACCGAGCACCAGTCGGTCGAGCCCGCGGATCAGCGCTGGGACCTCGATCGCGCCACCGTGCTCGGCGTCGTCGCCGGTGCCGTGCGCCTGGCGCACGCCCCCAGCGGGCAGGACTTCACCCTGCGACCGGGCCAGTTCGCTTTGCTGCCCGCCGCCGCGGGTGAAGTGAAGCTCGGCATCACCGCCGGCACCGTGTTCCTCAAGGCCACCCCGGGTGGGCACAGCGCCGGTTGAGGTTGGAACCTGCGTTACGGGGCAGTCGCATTCCCGGGCGATCCGCGGCTGCGATAGCGGGCGAGTCGCGCGGCGACACGGTCCGCAAGGTCGCGCTTCCCCGACGCCTGGGCGAGCTTGAGGGCGTGTTCTGCCGACTGTTGCGCCTGCTCCCACTTCCCGGCGCGGGCGTAATTCTCGGCCAGCACCTCGTGCAACACCACGGAAGTGTCCACCTCCCGTCGCAGCGCCACGGCCTGGTCCCGATGGGCCACGGCATTGTCGAGGTTTCCCTGGCAGGCCAAAGCGAGCGCCAGCAAGTAATGGGCTTCGGCTCCTTCCGGGTTCAGCCGGGTCACTTCATCCAGTTGCGAGGAGGCCTCGGCGAACCGGCTGAGCTGGAGGTAGGCTTTGGCCAGGAGGAGGCGGACGGCTTGGGGTTGGTATTGCGCTTCGCTGTTCAGTGGCAACGCGGCAAGCCCGGCCTGAAGATGCGTCACCGCGTTCGAGGCGCGCTGGGTCTGCAACAGGTGTGCCCCCATGTCGCACTGGGCGAAGCTGTTGCCGGGGTCGAGCCGCAGCGCTGTTTCGGTGTGCTGGATCCCCTCGGCGAAGCGCCGTTGCACGTGGTACAGGAGGAAACCGAGGCGCTGATGCGCCGTGACGTTTGTCGGGTTGAGCTCGAGCGCCTGTCGATACTTCTGAATCGCGCGGAGTGGTTCGCCGCCCCGGTAGAACTCGTTCCCGGCCCGCTCGAAGGAATAATCGTTCAGGAAGCCTTCCCGGATCCGGACCAGTTGCCCGGGCGGCAGGTTGACAAACTCAGGGATGTTCGCCGCGCGGTTGGTCGCCGTGAACTGATCGAGCAGCACCGGGGGCGAGCTTTCGCCGTCGGCCGAGATGTGACTCAGGAAGAGCTGGGTGTAGTCGGAAAAGGCCTTCGAGGAAAAGACGATCCAGCGGCTGTTCGGCGACCAGCTGTGCCAGGAGTTCATGCGCGACAGGTTGCAGCGCAGCCGTCGGGCAACTCCCCCCGCGGCCGGAACGAGGTACAACTCGCTGTCCGGCTGCAGCAGCATGTAATTCCGTGCCTTGCAGAAAATGATCCAGCGCCCGTCGGGGGAGTACTTGGGGAAGTAATTGCTGCGGTCGTCTCCGGAGGCGCCGGCCAGCGGCTCGGCCGTTCCTCCCCGGCCTTCGTTGAAGGGCACGCGGTAAAGATCGAAGCGAAACGGCTTTCCCTCCTGCGTGAACTCGCGGCATTCCTCCGGGGTGAGCAGAACCTTGCCCCCCCCCGCCGTCTGGCTCAGGTCATAGGCCTTGGTCCGCGCGAACACCAGCTCCCGTCCGTCCGGACTCCACGTGGGGTTGCTCTGCACATAGGCCGGGTCATCCGCTCCGGGCAACGATCGAAATTGCGCGCTGGAACGATCATACAAGGCCAGGATCCCTTTGATCGGGAAGAAGAGCTGGGAGAAGGCGAGATCCGGTCGGGGCACGAACACCGATTTGTCCTTCACCGTGCTCACGACCCAGCGGCCATCCGGCGAGACCTGGGAAAGGAGGCCGAAGGTGAGTTCGCCGTCTTCGCGGCGGAACTCGTCCCAGGTGATGATGTCCTTTGGGGAGACGTCGACCTCCGGGGCGGTCTTGAGGAGGGCGTAAGAGCCTTTGCTGTTGGCGTAATCGACATCAAGGCCGAGCACCTGGCCATCGCGCGAGAACGAGTGGCAATTACCACACACCGGGAGGTTGCCCAGAACCACCGGCGGGGTGTCCGGCGAAGACACCGATCCGAACCGCCACTTGATATCGGACGGGTCTTTGACGGCCTCGACGAACGGCAGGTTGACGTCGCGGTAGAAGATCGGCGCCTCCACCGGGTCGGGCGAGGTGGAGAAAGTCACCTCGCGCCCGCGTTCACGGCCCGCCTTCCCCACGATCAGTCGCGCCGGGGAGAGCAGCGTCTCGCGTTTGATCCGGCCCCACGTGGCGGCGTCGGGGCGCCACTGCGTGCCGGTAACCGAGGCCTTGGCCAGCACGGTGCCATTGGTTTGGTCGACGCGGACTTCCCACGGTCCCTGTGGATCCATCGCGGGCGAGGTCACCCGCCAGGAAACCAAGGGTGGCGCGATGTCGACCGGGAACACGGCGCCTTCCAGGGGATGAACGATCTCCCATTCCTGGGCCGAGGCGTGGCCGAGGCCGAGCAGGAACGCCAGGCAAGCCGGCGACCACGTGTGGCCTGGTCCGCGTCGCCGGCTGATTTCGGGAGGCATCCCCGTTCCCTACCGTGTCCGTTGCTGCCCTGTCAACTGTTGGGGAGCGCACCCGCCCCGGGTGCTGGGGTGGGCGCCTCACCCGCCACCGCGCTCAAATCCGCCGCGGATGGGGTACGGGGAAGGAAGAACCGCCCGGCGAGGCGCCGGTCGGAACACGCGAGGGCGCGTATGCTCCCCTCAAGAGAGGGTCGGTGGGGCGGCTTCGACTCGTTCCGCCGACGGACGGTCTGGAAAGTCCGCCGCACCGGGAGGCTTGAAAGCCTGCCCTACCCGGCGCCCGGAACGGCGCGTCCTACCCGAAGAGCGAGCTCAGAAGCGCCAGAGTCCCAAAGGCGCGTCGAACCAGAGCCCGTTGAATTCGAACTGCAACGAGCATGGCGGCTCGAGCTGGGCGCTGACCCAGAGAAGTTCGTTGCGCGTCCTCAACAGGCCCTCGACCTCGCCGAACATCTCCGGGTCGAAGCCAATCAAGCCGTACCGCTCGCGACGCAAGCCGTGCTTCGCCATGAGGCGGAGCAGATGGTCCACGTCGGTCGGCGAACGGCGGACCACCCAGATCTCGGCTTCCGGCACCTTCACGGCCAGACGATCCAGTTTCTCGATGGTGCACTCGCCGGCTTCGACCCAAAGGGCCGGCCGCAAGCTGTAGTCGAACTGCACCACGTCGGGCAGGTAGGGGATGTTGTCGTCGTGCAGGCGCGGCTCGATCTGAAGTCGGTCGCGGAAGAACAGCAGGTAACTGAAGAGCTTGAGCAGGACGTGCGTGGTGGTCTCAGTTTCGCGCTGCCCGATGATGATCTTGCCGGGAAGATCGCGGCGCTTGTCGGTGCTCGAGAGTTGAAAGCTGTACTTGCCGGCCATGCGGGTAACCCGGGTTAGTGCTGGACGTACACGGGCAGGCCGCGCCAGGCGATTTGGACCAGCGTCTCGGCATCCCAGTTCGCCAGGCGAAAGCAGCCGTGCGATTCGGTGCGGCCGACGTCCTCGGGCCGTGGCGTCCCATGAATCCCATAGCCGGGCCGGCTCAGTCCGATCCAGGCCACGCCCACGGGGTTGTTCGGGCCGGGAGGGATGTTGAGCTTGCGGCCGAGCCGCCTGGCCTCCGCGGACTCGGGAAAGACGGCCGGGTTGAAGGTGTAGGCGGGGTCCTTGGCGAGCACCACGACCTCGAGTCGGCCCAGCGGACGCTTTTCAACCCGGGCGGCAATGCTGCAGGGGAATTGGAGCAGCAGGTTCGTCCGGAGGTCGTAGCCCGCAAGAACCCGGTCCTGCAAACGGATGCGGAGGAACGCCACGCGGGACGTCAGCGGACCCGGGTGGGCCGCGGGCACGACGAGCATCTGCCCGGGGGGGACATTGGTCCAGTTGACCTCCGGGTTGAGCTTGCGAATCAGCGCCGGATGAGCGCGGTGCTTTTCCGAGACCAGTTCGAGGAGCGTCGCGAAATCGAGACGGGACTGCCGGGACTTGCCGAGCCACGTGGAGGCCAGTGGCAGCAGGCGGGCATGGTCGTTCGACGTGACCGAGTAGTACGTGAGCGGCGGAGAATCGAGCGTCAATCGCCAGCGAGTGGCTTCATCCAACTGACCCGTGGGCGGCAGGCCTTGCCTGGTCTGGAAGGCGCGGAGGGCCGCCCGCGTCTGATAGCCGGTCGCGCCGTCCAGGGATCCGCAGGAGATTCCCTGGCGCGCGAGCGCGATCTGGGCCTCCAGCAGGTTGGCAACCGGCCGGGAGGTGAACGTCAACGCGGGCAGGTTGACGGACGCGCGAGGCACGGCTGTCGTGCTGGTCACCGGGGGCGGTGATAGCGGTGTGGTAAACGGCGGACGGAGTGGGGCCGTCAGGGAAGGAGATGTCGCGGTCGGGCGGTTGGTGGGCAAAAGCCGGGGGTCAGGGACGGAGGATGCAGCCGAGGGGACGCTCCTGGGCGGAGGACTGGTAACGACGGCTCCCGGGGTGAGAGAATCGGCGGAACGTCCGGGATGAGGTTCGGACTGACGGTATACCACGTAACCGACCAAACCCATGCCCGCGACAATGGCCAGGGCGCGAATGACTCCGTGCCAGACGGGGCGTCGACGCGCCGATTTGTACCGGGTGTAGATCCGCACGGCGGGTTCGATGCGGGTTTCGCGGTCCGGCTCCGACGGTGCGCTCCGAACCGGAGATCAGCGCGTGCCCCCGACGGGAGGCATCAGCGTATCCGCCCATCCTGGCTGCGGTTCACGAGCCGGCACGTCAAGGGGAGGCCACGCCGGGCAACCCAGTCGAGCTTGCAGCGCCATTCGTGCCGGAGGCGTCGTTCACGACCCGGTATCGCGACATGATCTTGGCGAAATCGGCATTGGTTTGCGCGAACCTCTGGAACTCGGCGAACAGGCGGCCCATTTGCGGCACCGTGTTGGTCTCGTACTCGGTGACGGCCTTGGTGAGTTCGACGACCGTGCCGTTGAGTTGACCGGCCTGGGAAACAAGCCACCGGATCTGATGAAACAGTCCCAGGGTGGTTGTGAGGAGCAGCACCACCAGACCCGTCATGGTGATGCTCAGCAGATACCGCAAGTCGCGGAGCTCGCGTTCGGTCTCGCGTGGAGAGCTGGCCGGAGGAGGCGGAAAGGGAGCGGCGGGCCTGGACGGGTCGGCAGGCGGGATGGAGGTCGTTTCCATGCGACTTGGGCGGTGAGGGCGGCTTACTGCGGAGGACGGTTGCTCACCAGGTCCATGCGCTGCAGCAGGGGCACATGCGCGCGCAAGACGGGTTCAAGCACCGGGTTCTTCTGGGCAAACTGCACGGCTTCGGCGGTCAGCGACCGGGCGATGGCAAAGTTGCGGTTGATGGCTGCCGCCTGGGCCTGCAACCGCTGGGCCTGGGATTGAAGTCGCTGAGCGGTCTGCAGCACCTGGACATACCGGACGAAGATCGCGACGTTCGCGACCGAGGCCAGAAGTACCCCCGCCAGCAAGATGTTCGTAAGCACGGGACTCTTGCGCATCGGTCGAGTGTACCGGGCCGGGCCGGCCGGTCCAAGCCGGATTTCGCCGTCATAGGGCCACGCCAGCGGCTGACCGCCGAACGAGCGCGGCCGGTTTGCGCTTGCTGGCCTTGGGGCGCTGGCCTTGGATTCGCGGCGCGTCCGCGGATGCCCATGACTCCGGTTCAACGAGAGTGGACGGCGATTGCCATTTTCGCGTTTACCTACCTGCTCATCAGCGGTCGGCGGCTGAAGATCCTGCCCCTGAACCGGCCGGCGGCGGCCCTGCTGGGAACCGTGTTGATGGTGGTCACCGGAGTGCTGGCCCCGGAGGACGCCTACCGCGCCGTCGATTTTGACACGCTCGTCCTGCTGCTGGGGATGATGCTGATCTCCGCGTACCTCTACCTCGCGGGTTTCTTCGATCTGGCGGCGGACTGGGTGCTGCGGAAGGCGCGAACCCCGGAACGACTGCTGCTCTCCCTGGTGCTCACGTCCGGGGGGTTGTCGGCGTTGCTCGTCAATGACACAGTCTGCCTGATGCTGACACCGCTGGTGGTGGCGGTGATGGTCCGCGGGGGATTACCGCTGCCGCCCTACCTGCTGGCCCTGGCGATGAGCGCGAACCTGGGCAGCGTGGCCACGCTGGTTGGGAACCCGCAGAACATGATTATTGGCAGCCTTTCAGGGCTGCGGTTCCTGGAGTTCTCGGCGTCCATGTTCCCGGTGGCGATCGTCGGTTTGGCGTTCGAATACGCCGTGCTTAGGTTCGGTTTCAGGGAAGTATTGGCGAAGGCAACGATTCACCGGCCCCCGGGGGACCCGCCCCGCGTAGACCGGTGCCTGCTGGCCTTGGCTCTGGGGACGCTGGGTTTGGTGTTCTGCGGGTTTGTGGTCGGGCTCAATCTCGCCTGGACGGCGCTGGCCGGCGGGGCCTTGGTCATGGTGTTGGCGAGGCGGGACACCCATGAAGTCCTCAAGCTGGTCGACTGGCACTTGCTCGTCTTCTTTGCCGCGCTATTCGTCGTGGTCGAAGGGTTGAACGTCACGGGATTGCCGGACCAGGCTTACACGAGCCTGCAGGGCTTGTTCGGGTCAACGGTGACGCGACAGGCGTGGAACCTCGCCTGGTTCTCCGCGCTGGGCTCGAACATCTTCTCGAACGTGCCCTTCGTCCTGGTGGCGGGGAAATGGATGGAGAACTTCGCCGAACCGGCGCTCATGTGGAAGGTGATGGCGCTGGTCACCACGTTCGCTGGGAATCTGACCCTGCTGGGTTCGGTGGCAAATCTGATCGTCGTCGAGAGCGCGCGGAAACACTGCGAGGTCGGATTCTGGGATTATGCACGGTTCGGCATCCCGATCACTTTCCTGACCACGATCGCCGGTCTGGCTCTGCTGCTGGCAACGCGCTGAGGCGCGGAAGGGAAGGGAAAGCCGCCGAGTCGTTCATGGTACCAGGCTCAGTGCCGGTTGCGACGCCGGCGTCCGGCCACTCACCGGAGCTGGCGCCGGTCGTGTGGCGCGGGGACGCTTCGGCAGCACCGGGCGTGGCTCGAGGATACATTCGTTGTCCGTGAGCTTGGGTAGGTGCGGACAGGCCTCGCACATCAGTTTGCCCTCCGCATCGAGCAGGCCGCAGATGCTCTGGCCAGTGCAAGTGGCGCGCAGCAGCCTCCGACCGACGGGGTGGCACGAGGCGTAGCGTGTCCGGATGATGAACTTGAGCGTGACCGGCCTTCGGGTGATCAGGCAGGTGACCGGTTTTGAGAAATGCGCTTTCGTCATGTTCCGATGGATTCCGGGTGTGGTTCACCCGCGTTCTTCCGCCAAACGGGTCCGCCCCTTCACGTATTCGGATACCCGCAGAACACCGCCCGCGGTTCGCCAGGAGCCTCGGTTCCGGCTCTACCTAGCGCGGTGTCTTACCGAACCATACCTAGTAGCATCCCGCAACCAAAAAGCTCGATCGAGCAGCCGCTCTCGCCCGCAACCGCCGGTTCAGGGCGGTGACAACCCGGAGCGGGATCGTGCCTGCCGCGGCGTCCCGCCCGAGCCGGGCGCGGGGCAGGGCGTGGCTCGGTTTCTCCTTGAACGACCCCTTCCGGCCGGACACGCTCCCCCCGCTTCGAAGCTGCAAAATCGGTTCCAATGGCCGTGAAACCCGCCCACCGCCGCTGGCTGCCAGCGCTGGTTGCCGGACTGGTTGGTTATGCGTTGAACCAGTTGCCCACGGAGGTGCTCCCGGGGGTGGACTTCATCTGGGGCGGTGCGATCTGGCTGCTGGTCGCGATTGTTCAAGGACCGGCTCCAGGGCTGGTTGCCGGCCTGCTGGCGAGCAGCGCCACCTTGACTCTCTGGCACCACCCCTATGGCTTGGTGCTGTCCGGTCTGGAAGCCTGGACCGTGGGATGGCTGGTGCGTCGCGGCAGGACCTCGGTGGTTGCGGACTTGACCTACTGGATCGCCGTGGGCATCCCCTTGGGTCTTCTCTTCGCGTTCTTCCGGTTGCGACTTCCGGCAGTGACCGCCTTGATCGTCGCCCTCGCTGCGCCCGTGAACGGCCTGATTTGCGTGGTCGCTGCGGAGTTGCTGAAGCGTCTTTCCCCGGTGGAACGGATGCTGGGGTTACCCGGGCGCCAACGTCTTCTCCCGCTGCGGGTGCTGTTGGAGCAAGGGTTTATCTTGATGGCCATTCTGCCGTTGCTCGTGCTGGGACTGGCCTACGGCCGGGCCTCGTCCGGCCAAATCTCACGGAGCGTCGCCGAGCAACTCCGACAGGCCGCGCGCTCTACGCGCCTGAACGTGATGGATCACCTCCAGATGCACCAGCGCGCTGTGGCTTCGTTTTCCGACGCGATCATGGGAGTGCCTTCCGCGGAGAGTGCCACGTTGGACCGGCAGCTTGCCCAGGTGCTGACGAACTACCCGGGCTTCCTTTCCATGCTGGTGGCCTCCGCCGAGGGGCGGATTGTCGGTGCCGCCGTCCAGCCAGGTCTCAGCCTGCCCGCGAACATCCACGGCCAGGTGATCGCGGATCGCGAATATTTCCGGGTTTCGTACCAGCAGGAGCGGCCGTTCATCTCGGACGCGTTCCGAGGGCGCGGTTTCGGCCAGGATCCCATCGTTGCCATCAGCGTTCCCTGGCGTGACGCCACGGGCGCCGTGCGGGGAATCGTCGAAGGGTCGCTCGACTTGAGGCACCTGCAGGACGTGGGTGAAGTTTACCAGACCAAGGCCACGGCCTGGCTGTTGCTCGTCCTGGATCAGGACTCCGATGTCGTTTACACGTCCGACGCCAGCGAGTGCGAGCTGTTCTCGAATCTGTCGGGACGCCCTTTGGCGGAGGCAGCTGCTCGCCAGCCCGAGGGCATCGCCTTCCACTATACCGACGCTCCCAAGCAGTCGCGGGTTCTGGACGGCTATCGAGCGGTCCAGGAGTCATTCCAATTCCCCTCGATGAGCGCGCCCTGGCGGATTCTGGTGCGTCGCGCTGACGCGTGGATTCTCGCCCCGGTCCGGCAGTACTACCTGGGGGTTCTGCTGGGGCTGTTCGGAGCAATCGGAGTGGTCACCGTCTTCGCCCGGTCCGCGGGGGAGGCGGTCGTACGGCCGTTGGAAAAGCTCGTCACCGGCACGCAGGAGTTGGCCTTGTCCGGAAGTACCCCGGCACCCCTGCAGATCGACGTGCCCCGCACTCTGGAGGTCGAGGCTCTCATCCAAAGCTTCAACGCCATGGCCAGCCGCTTGCGCGACTCGTACGGTGAACTGCACTTGGTCGCAGCGGAACGCGCCACCTTGAACTCGGAACTCAAAGCCGTCCTGGCGGACCTGGATGACAAGGTGAAAGCGCGCACCCATGAACTGCAAGTGGCCATGGAGTCGGCGGAGATGGCCAACCGCGCCAAGAGCGAGTTTCTGGCGAACATGAGCCACGAGATCCGGACGCCGATGAACAGCGTGATCGGGATGACCAGCCTGTTGCTCGACACTCCCCTGGACGGACGGCAGCACGAGTTCGTGGAGGCGATCCGGCACAGCGGCGAGGCCCTGCTCGAGATCATCAATGACATCCTGGATTTCTCGAAGATCGAGTCCAGCCAGCTGGCCATCGAGGAGGAGGAATTCGACCTGCGCGCGGTTTGCGACGGTGCCATGGAACTGCTCGCCCCGCGCGCCGGATCGAAGGGATTGGACGTGGCGGCCATCGTGGATCCGGAGGTGCCGGCGCGTTTGCGCGGCGATGATGGGCGCTTGCGCCAGGTGCTGGTGAATTTGCTGAACAACGGGATCAAATTCACGGACGCCGGGGAGGTGGTGCTGCGTGTGCAGCGGCTCGGGACCGAACCCGGCCGCGTCCGGCTCAGGTTTGAGGTGCGCGATACGGGCATCGGGATCGCAGCCGAGGACCAGCGGAGGTTGTTCAAGCCGTTCACCCAGGTGGATCCTTCAACGACGCGCCGTTACAGCGGCACGGGCCTGGGCCTGGTGATCTCGCGGCGCCTGGTCCAGTTGATGGGGGGTGACATCGAGATCGAAAGCAGGCCGGGTCACGGAAGCTGCTTCCGGTTCGAGATTGCCTTTCCGGTGGGTGAACCGCGGCCGGAGGATGAGCGTGAGCCGATTTTCCACGGGCTGCGGGTATTGGTGGTGACACCGAGTGCCGTGACGCGGGAGTCATTACTCGCGCAGCTGGCGGGTTGGAAGACCAGTGGCGGGGCCGTCACCGATGTCGCGCAGGCGCTGGTGACCATGCGGGAGGCGGTGTCGGAACGGGCGGAGTACCGTGTCGTGCTGGCGGACAGCCGTCTGGGGGCGAACGAATGGCGGCGCTTGGCCGAGACCGTACGGGCTGAGCGTGCCTTTGCCGGCGTGAAGCTGGTCTTGTTGATCGCCACGTCGGAGATGCACCTGGCGGGCACCCTGCCGCCGTGGCTTTACGACGCCACGCTGCTGAAGCCGGTCCGCCAGTCGCCCTTGTTCAATCAGCTGGTCACGCTCTTCGGACTGCCGACGCTCAGCCAGCCTGAGGACACTCCGGAAGGGCTCGCTCCTCCCCCCAACCGGCAGGGACCCCGACCGCTCCGAATCCTCGTGGCGGAAGACCACGGCATCAATCGCCGGCTGGCGATGTTGATGTTGGAGAAGCTGGGTTACCGGGCGGACTTCGCCGGCAACGGGCAGGAGGCCGTCCAAGCCGCCACACGCGCTCCGTACGACGTCGTGTTCATGGACTGCCAGATGCCGGTGATGGACGGGTACGCCGCCGCCCGGGCGCTGCGAGAGGCGGAGGCGGAGGCGATGCTGCCCGGTGCCCGGCGGTTGCGGATCATCGCCATGACGGCCAACGCCATGCGGGGCGACCGCGAGAAGTGCCTGGCCGCCGGGATGGATGACTACATCGCCAAGCCGATCACGCTGGTTGCCCTGGAAAAGGCCCTGCAGCAGGTGCCCCTCCGCGACTCGACCTAGACCAGGCTGAATCCGAATGCGCGGTTCCAGGCGGACCGTTCGAACCTGTCGTGTCTGTGGGGCGGATCGTCCGTACCTGCGCGCCCCTCAGAGGGTGATCGATGACGATGGAAGGCAATCGCGGTCTCGACAATCCTGGCTCTCGCCGGCTGCGGCCTGTGGGTTTTGGCCCGGACGCCTCGAGTCGACTTTGCCCAGGCAGTGGATTTCCTGGGACGCCTCACGCTTGCCTCGCGTAGGCCGCCGGCGATATCCTGCCGCCCATGCCGGCCCCGACAAACGAGTCTCGCCTCGCGATCTGCAGTTGGTCGCTCCAGCCTTCCTCCGCGGAGGACCTGTTCACGAAACTGTCCGCCGCCGGGCTCTTGCGCGTGTCGATCGCGCTGGATCCGATCCGGGAGAATGCCGGCGGCGGCTGGTCGAGTTTCCGCGAACGTTGTCTCGACCGCGGCGTGACCTGCGTCTCGGGCATGATGACGGCCATCGGGGAGGACTACTCGACGCTCGAATCCATCAAACGCACCGGGGGCGTCGTGCCAGACGAACACTGGGAAGGCAATTGGCGCAACTTTCAGGGGAACGCGGATCTGGCCGTGCAGCTCGGCCTCAATTTCGTCATGTTCCACGCGGGGTTCCTGCCGCACGAGGAGTCCGACCCGGCTTTCGCCAAGCTGTTCGACCGCCTGGTGAAAGTGGCCGGGCTGTTTGCCGACCGCGGGATCCAGGTGGGCTTTGAGACCGGCCAGGAGACGGCCGACACGCTGGCCACGTTCCTCACCAAGCTCAACCGCCCGAATGTTGGCATCAATTTCGATCCCGCCAACATGCTCCTGTACGACAAGGGCGATCCCATCGCTGCCTTGCGGACGCTCGGTCCCTGGCTGCGCCAGTGTCACTTGAAAGATGCGACGCGAACGAAAGTCCCCGGAACCTGGGGCGAGGAGGTCGTTGTGGGCACGGGGGAGGTCGATTGGACGGCGTTCTTCGAGGTTCTGCGGACGCTCCGGTTCACGGGCGACCTCTGCCTTGAGCGGGAGGCCGGAAACCAACGCGTCGCCGACCTGCGTGCCGGACGCGAGTATGTCGAACGTTTTCTCCCCTGAGCGGCTTCCCTCGATGGACCTGCTCCGAAAAGCGGGGATGAATCCCCGCACTCCACGCGCTTCGCGACTTCGGCCGCAGGTTCGGAAACCTGCCCGGCGTGGTCCGTGGCTCCAAGCGTGGGCGTCCCGCAGTCATCCAGCCTTCCAATGAGCACTCCCATCAACGTCGGCATTATCGGCCTGGGCTTCATGGGGCAGACCCATATCAAAGCTTACCGGCAGCTTCCCCAAGCCAACATCATGGCCATCTGCGACGCCGTCCGGCTGCCTGCCGACGGGGTGTTGAGTGGCGTGGCGGGGAATATCGCCAGCACGGATCAGATCCGGTTCGACATGGCCGTGGTGAAAGGCTACCGCGACTACCGGGAGCTCCTCGCGAATCCGGACGTCCAGCTTGTGGACATCTGCCTGCCGACCCCCTTGCACGCGGAGACTGCCATCGCGGCCCTGGATTCCGGAAAGCACGTGATCTGCGAAAAGCCCCTTGCCCGGAATGCCGCGATTTGCCGGGAGATCGTGGCGGCGGCAGCGAAGGCCAGGGGCTATTTCATGCCGGCTCATTGCCTGCGATTCTGGCCGGAATGGGCCTGGTTGAAGTCGGCCGTGGACGATCAGCGTTTCGGCCGGGTCCTCACCGCCAAGTTCACACGCCTTTCCGAACCTCCCGCCTGGAGCCAGGGCAATTACTTCAAAGGCGACGACTCCGGCGGCGCGCTGCTGGATCTCCACATCCACGACAGCGATTTCGTGCAGTTCTGTTTCGGCCGCCCCCAAGCCGTCGTCTCGACCGGTCAAAGCCGGCTGAGTGGCGCCATCGACCATGTCTTCACGATTTACCAGGTGGCGAGTGGAGCGAGCGTCGTGGCGGAAGGGAGCTGGATGATGGGCCCGGGGCACGGCTTCAAGATGGCCTACACGGTGCTCTTCGAGAAGGCGACGGTCGACTACGACAGTTCACGCGGCGCCGAGGCGTTGCGGGTCTTTGCTCCTGGCCGGGCACCGGAGACGGTGACGTGTCCTGCGGGCGACGGTTACCAGGGAGAGCTGCGGCACATGCTGGATTGCATCGCCACCCGGAAGGCTCCCAGCGTCGTGACCGGCGCCGACGGCCTGGGCGCGGTGGAGATCTGCGAAGCCGAGGAGAAGTCCATCCGCCTTGGCCAGCCGGTTGCGTTGACCGGAGCCCAGATTTAACAACCCCGGATTTGCTTGCCGCGCGAGAGCTTGCGCAGCCTCAAGTCCCAACCCCTCCGGGGGTAAGCCGATGAGACACGAACGACTCGCGCGACGCTGGGGGAGACGCCACGCTCGGCTGACAACCGACCTGGCCGTCCTGTTCCGCCGCTGCCGTTCGCGAGGCAAGCCGGAGGACGTCCATCAATTGCGTGTGACCTTGCGCCGGCTGAGACTTTCCTTGCGGCTGGCCGGGGAGTGCTTCGGCAAGGAGCAGGTCGATCGGCTTCGCAGCTGGGGTGCCAAGGTCTCCCAGGTCACCAGCCCGATTCGCGATTTGGACATCGCCGTCGAGTGGTTGCGTGCATGCAAAGTCGGCCCCGCCCTGGTGCAGGAGTGTCAAAGGAGACGACAGACCTTGTGGCGACGTCGCCGACGCGGTTTGAAGGCTTTGCCTGCGCGTCTTGCCGCTCAACTGGCCAAAGTGCGTGGTGCCAAGGCCGGGCCGGCGCTGGAGAAGCGACAGCGGAAGCTGGAGGCGCGGTACCGCGATCAACTCCGGCGCGCGTTACCCCGGTTCTTCGAAGTCAGCGAAGACGACCGGCACGAGTTCCGGCGGGTGGTCCGGCGCTGGCGCTACCTTCGCGAACTGGTCCTGCCCAAAAGCAAGCAATCGAAGGACGACCTTCTGGCGGTGCTGACGTCAACTCAGGAGGCCATCGGCGAACTTCAGAACCTGGCGCTGGTCGCGGCGGCCTTGAAGAACCTCACCCCCTCAGCCGAACTGGGGGAATTGCAGCCGCTCCTGGCGCGGCAACAGGCGGCGCAGAGGCAGGCGGCGGAGCACGCCCTTCGAAGGCTGAGGGTCCGGCTTCGCTGACCGGCCGGAAACCGGTTACTTCTCGGGCTCCGGGGCCAGCGTGGCGCCGAGTTGGACGAAGGGATTGTTGACGAAACCCTCGGGAAGCTCGTCGCCATCGCCCTCGTCGTCGGCGGCATCCTCCAACTCGGGCGCTGGCCGGGCCTGAGACGCTTCCGAGCGGGCTCCGGAATCTCCGCCGGGCGAGGAAGCGGCATCCTCCATGCCCTCGCGCGGGTTCTTGGCCCGTTTGTTGCGAGGCAGGGGATTGATCATCACGGCCATGCTGCGTCCGGCGAGCTTGGGCTGCTCGATCGCCGTACCCCAGGGGGCGAGTTCCTTGATGAACCGGTTGAGAGTCTGGGCGCCGAGCTCGGCGTGGCGCATTTCCCGACCTCGGAACCGCAAGGTGACCTTGACCTTCATGTCTTCGCACAGGAAGCCGACGGCGTGCGCCTGCTTGGTGGTGAAGTCATGCGGATCGATCCCGGGGCGGAGCTGGATTTCCTTCACCCGGTTGGAGTGCTGGTGCTTCTTGGACTCCTTCTCCTTCTTGGCCTGCTCGTATTGGTACTTGCCGAAATCTACGATGCGGCAGACGGGCGGATTCGCGGTGGCCGCGACCTCAACCAGGTCCATGCCCTGGCTCCGCGCCATGTTGATGGCCTCCGCAAGCGTGAGAATCCCCACCTGCCGGCCATCGCCCGTGACAACGCGCACTTCACGGGCGCGGATTTTTCCATTGATGCGAACCGAGGGACCCGAAGGACCACGAGGGGAGAAGGGACGACTCAAGATGCCCTCCTCGGAGGAAGGTTATTCATGCGCAACAAAACCAAAGGCAAACGCCGCCGGAAACCATGCGAGAACATATGGGTCCCGATCCCCGGTCTGGCAAGTGAAATTTAGGCTCTGTTCGGACGGTGGGAGAGGGTGCGGACCCGGCCCGGGAGGCGCTGCGTGCGGTCCCGGACGCGCCTTCGTGGTCACGCGTCCCAGCGCCGCAGTTCCTCGAGCAGGCGTTCGACAGGCAGGCCGATCACGTTGGCGGCAGAACCGTCAACGCCGGAGACGATCAGATCCCCATGCTCCTGCAGCGCGTAGGCTCCGGCCTTGTCGAGCGGGTTCACCCGGGTGAGGTACTCCCGTATCTGTTGGTCGCTCAAGGGGCGGAACGTGACGCGGGTGCTTTCCGAGAACAACTGCTCGCGATCGCGACCCAGCGCCAGGAGGCAGACCCCGGTGATCACTTCATGCGTGTGGCCCGCCAATTCGCCGAGCATCCGACGGGCCGCGGCGTGGTCCTCCGGCTTGCCCAGCCGCCTGGCCCCCAGCACCACCATCGTGTCCGCCCCCAGAATCAGGCGATTCGGGTGAAGCCTGCCCACCGCCCGGGCTTTGCGATGAGCATTCAGCAGGCAGACTTCACTCGCGGTCAGATGGCCAGGATCAGACTCGGACACGGCTGGCGGCACCACATCGAAGGCGACGCCGCACTGGCGCAGCAACTCCTGTCGTCGCGGAGAGGCCGAGGCCAGGACCAGGCGGGACTCGTGCATACGCTCCAGTGTAACCCCGCCTTGGTGGCTGGCGAGCCGGTCAGTTCGCCCGTTCCTCCAGCTGATCCGTGGCCTGACCCAAGCATCCGGGGCGGATGCCAGCGTGGGAACGCATTGAGGGACTTGTCATTCGGGTTGCCTGAACACACAGTTGTTGGCGCCAGAAGGACGCCATGAAACCGCCGTCCCAACCGGATAATGCCCGCCCGCCCGCCAGGGACGACGTGTGCCTGCTGCGCGCCGTGTCGGCTGCCTTTGCGCACGAACCGTCTCTTGAAGCCGTCACCATCGACCGAGCCGAGGCCACGGTTTCGCTGGCCACCCTCGGCCGCGGCGACCATCACCACGTCGAAGAACGCCTCGCTGCCAGCCTGAAACGCTCCCGCGAGACCGACGCGACCGCACGTTGCGGACTCATCGAAGGCGACGCCGACTGCAGCCGGTGCGAAATTCCCGGGGCTTCACCCGATCGACGCCAGCTCACGGTCAGCCAGACGCCCGGACACACCACGATCGCCCGGGTCACGTGTCCCACGGCGCCCCGTTTCTGGCGCTGGCGGACCTTCGCCCTCCCGAAGGTTGTCCCCCGCGAAGTGGAACTTCCCGAGGACGACCACACGCTCAACGAATGGAAGTGGCAGTTGCTGGCGGCCGGGCTCTGCGGTCTCCTCGCCTTCGCCGCCTGGAGGCTGGGCGAGCATCCCGCCTCCACCTGGCTCCACCTGGCTGCGTATCTGGCGGGCGGCTGGTTTGCCGCGGTGGAAGTCTGGGAGCGGCTCCGCCAACGCGTCCTGGATGTGCATTTCCTCATGTTGGCCGTCGCGGCGGGAAGCGCCAGCATCGGCAAGTGGGACGAAGGCTCGGTCCTCCTGTTCCTGTTCGCGCTGTCCGGAGGCTTGGAGCACTACGTTCTCGGACGCACGCAGCGGGAAATCCGTTCCTTGATCCGCACCGCTCCCAAGGTGGCGACTCGCGTCGACGCGGCCGGCACGCAATGGGAAGTTCCCGTCACCAGCCTCGAGCCCGGGCAGCGCCTCGTCGTGAAACCGGGGGCGCTGTTCCCGGTGGATGCGGAGATTGCCAGCGGCGAAACCGCTGCCGACGAATCCAATCTCACCGGGGAGGCGATGCCCGTATCCAAGCAGGTGGGCGACCGCGTGTTGGGGGGCACGCTCAACCTGTGGGGCGTGGTCGAGGCCGACGTGTTGCGACCGGTCCAGGAGAGCGCCCTGGAACGGATCATTCGCCTGATCCGCGAAGCGCAACACCTCAAGGCCCCCTCGCAGCGTTTCACCGACCGTTTCGGAACCGGCTACACCTACGCGGTCCTGGGCCTGACCACACTCATGTTCTTCGTCTGGTGGCGACTTGCGGGCCTGCCCGCGTTCCAGGCGCCGCATCCTTCCAACACGGCCTTCTACCACGCGATGACGCTGCTGGTGGTGGCCTCTCCCTGCGCCCTGGTGCTCTCGATTCCCTCTGCAATCCTCGCGGCCATTGCCCGGGGCGCCCGGCGCGGAATCCTGTGCCGGGGCGGCGCTGCGGTCGAGAAGCTCGCGGAAGTCCAGGTCGTGGCCATGGACAAGACCGGCACGCTGACCACCGGAGACCTGCAGGTCGAAGGCGTGGAGAGCTTCCCGCCGGGACACGAGCAGGCGGTGGCCCGGCTGGCATACTCTCTGGAACGGCTTTCCCACCATCCGCTGGCCCGGGCGGTGACCCGGTACGGCAAGCAGCTCGGCCTGGAACCCGTCGCCGTGGAGCAACTCCAGTCGGTGACCGGATCCGGACTCCGGGCAACATGGCAGGGCCAACCCGTGGTCCTGGGTCGACGCGAGTGGGTCGACAGCGTCGTCGGCAAGGCCGGCGAGGGCGAGGCGACGGATGCGGACAGCGGCGGCCTGGGTCACTCCGAAATCTGGCTGGCGGCGGGCATGGTGCGCGGCCGGCTGCGGCTTCGGGATGAGGTGCGACCGCAGTCCCGCACCGTTGTTTCCCAACTCCGGGCGCTCGGTTTGGAGACGATCGTCTTGACGGGAGATCGGCCGGCGGCCGCCGCACATCTGCGAGCCGCACTCGGGCTGCAGGACGTGCGGGCGGGTCTGAGCCCGGAGCAAAAGGTCGAGACCGTGCGGCAGTTGACGGCGTCCGGCAAGCGGGTGGCGATGATCGGCGACGGTGTGAACGACGCACCGAGCCTGGCCGCGGCCCACGTGGGAGTGGCCATGGGGGCGAGGGGGTCGGACGCGGCGCTCGAACAGGCGGACATCGTCCTGATGCACGACCGGCTTGAGAACTTCCTCGCGGCGTACCAACTCAGTCAGCGAGCCCGACGCATCATTCGCCAGAACCTGTTCGTTTCGCTCGGCACCGTGGTTGTGCTGGTTTCCCTCGCGCTTTTCTTCCCGGTCCCGTTGACGATCGGGGTGCTCGGGCACGAGGGGAGCACGGTGGTCGTGGTGCTCAACAGTCTGCGGCTTTTGTTGTTCAGGAGCGCCGTGACGGCCCCGCCCGATGCTCGGGAGAGCCTCCCAGCGCGGTAGCCGGAGGCGGGCGTCAGTTGGATTAATCTCCGCGGCGGGAAATGTGAACCGTCTCCACATGGCCTATTGACATCGAGCTTATGCCGGACAATAGTACGCCCGCGATTTTGATTCGGGTGGCGGTACGTTTCTTCAGCGGGGTTCCCCACCCCCACCTCCTTGGCGTCTGCTGCCCGA
>CAZHUS010000044.1:0-62065 GCA_964535555.1 uncultured Verrucomicrobiota bacterium | reverse complement strand
GAAAGTCCGGCCCACCGGCAGGCTCGAAAGCCTGCCCTACCGGGTTCATGGTCACCGCGCACGGCCGGCCGGCCAAGGAAGCTTCCCACAAGCCAACGGACGGGGCCATGAGCGCCGGCCAGGACGCGGAGGGCCTGACGATCACCACCGGGCAGCTCATGCGACGACCCTTCATTGCACCAATTCGAAGAACTCCTCCGGGCACTCCCGGTCCTTGCGGTCGAGGAGCGCATCGGTCATCTCGGTGAGCAGACGCATGGCGCCGCGATAGCCGACAGTGGGGAAACAGCGGTGCCCCACCCGGTCCAGGATCGGAAAACCGAATCGGGCGAAGGGCAGATTCCCCTCGGCTCGCGCGATGTACTTGCCGTAGGTGTTGCCGATCAGCAGGTCCACCGGCTCCGCCTTCATCCACTGGTGCAGCGTGAACAGGTCGTTCGAGGCGCTGACCTTGGCGTCCGGCACGTGGCTCCCGATGAGTTGCCGCAGGTTTTCCTCGAAGGTCTTGCCCGGTGTCCCGGTCACGACGTGCACCGGCTTCATGTCCAGCTCGACCAGGAAGCGACAGAGGGCGATGACGTGGTCGGGGTCGCCAAAGACCGCCACCCGCTTCTGATGCAGGTACTGGGAGATGTCGCTCATCAGGTCGAGCAACCGCCCCCGCTCGCGGTCGATGGACCCCGGCACCTCCACGGCAGCCAGTCGTCGCAAGGCGTCCACGAAACCGTCGGTGGCGCCCAAGCCAATCGGCAGTTCGAGCAGCTCGTAAGGCACTTCGCATTTCGTCTCCAGCTCGAGCGCCGCTGCCTCGGACGCAAAGAAGCCCATGGCCAGCGTGGCGAAACTGTCACCCGCAACCCGGATCTGATCCACGGTCGCGCCACCCCTCGGGTACATCTCGAAGCGGCCCAATTGCGGCGTGTCGAGGACGTCCGAAGTATCGGGGAACATCACCATTGGCGCCCCCAGCTCCGCCGCCAGGCGCTTCAGTTCCCGCATGTCCGCGGGGTCCAGGTAGCCCGGCAGGAGGTTGAACGCGTTCCGGGTCCGCCCGGTCTTCTCGCTCAAGTAGCGGACCATCGCGGTGGTCATGTTCGCGAAGCCGGTCACGTGGGAGCCCACGAAACTCGGGGTGTTGGCGTGGATGAGGTGCTTGCCCGCCGGCAGCTTTCCCTCCTCGCGGAATTTCCGGAACATCATGGGGATGTCATCCCCGATCACTTCCGAGAGGCACGTGGTATGGACGGCCACGACATCGGGATTGTAGATGCTGAAGATGTTCCCCAGCGCCGTCGTGAGGTTCGACAGGCCGCCGAAGACCGAGGCGCCCTCCGTGAACGAACTGGTCGTGGCCATCACCGGCTCCTTGAAGTGGCGGGTGAGGTGGCTCCGATGATAGGAACAGCAGCCTTGCGAGCCGTGACTGTGGGGCAGACAACGGTGAATCCCCAGGGCGGCATACATGGCGCCGATCGGTTGACACGTCTTCGCCGGGTTGATTCGCAACGCCGTACGCTCCGTGTACTCGGCGGTGGTGGCATTGAGCATGGGTCCTCCGGGGTAGGGATCAGGCGGTTGGGGCGCTCGCCGTCGCGCCGCGACGGTAGCTGCGGGCGTTGCCGGGTTCCGAGGCCCGGACCCGCGGGGGCTTGGCGTTGAACACCGGGCGGGCGCACACCTGCGGTTGACGCACCCAGGGCGGCTGGAGCTGGCGCCACAACCGCGTGTTCACCATGCGGTCGATCTCGCGGTAGAAGTTGGCCGCCCCTGTGAAGACCGCGTAGGGACCGCCGTAGTCGTAGCTGTGGAGCTGCTTGCACGGCACGCCCATCTTCTCGATCACGAACTTCTCCTTGATGCCGCAACACACAATGTCCGGGCGCCATTTCTCGATGAGCACGTCCATTTCGTGATGGCTGATATCGTCGATCACGAGCGCGCTCTTCTCCATCTCCCGCATCATCCCTTCGTAATCGGCGAAGGTAAACCCGTCACCGGCGAGCGCCGCCCGCTGCTCCGGCGTGAGCCGCGGCCGGAACCGCCCGGCATCGGCCTCGACGTGCAGCTCCTCGATATTGCGGCTGTCGGCGTCCACCTTGACGCGCGGCAGCACCGCCCGCCCTTCGTAGTCGTCGCGATGCGCGAACTCGTACCCGGCGCTGACGACCTTCATGCCGATGTCGCGGAACAGGTCCTGGTAATGATGCGCCCGCGAGCCGCCGACAAAGAGTGCGGCGGTCTTTCCCTGGCACCGGCTCGTGACCTCTTCCCGGACGCCCTTCAGCGCCGCCAGCTCCTGCGCGATGACCATCTCGACCTGCTGCGCCAGCGCGGCATCGCCGAAGTACTGCGCGATCTTTCGCAGGGACTTCGCGGTCGCGTCGGCGCCGAGGAAATTCACCTTGATCCACGGGATGCCGTATTTCTTCTCCATCATTTCCGCCATGTAGTTGATGGAACGGTGGCACATGACCGCGTTGAGGTCGGCGGTGTGGCAGCGGGCGATCTGGTCGTAGCTGACGTTGCCGGACAGCGTGGCGGTGAGGGTGATGCCGCAACGCGCGAGGAGGTGCTCGATCTCGAAGGCGTCGCCGCCGATGTTGTATTCGCCGAGAATATTGAGGCGGAACTGGCCCGCGTCGGGTGTGTCGTCGAGACCGACGATGTGCTTGAAGACGCCGTTGTTCGCAATGTGATGACCGGCGGACTGGCTCACGCCCTTGTAGCCTTCGCACGAGAAGGCAAAGACGTTGATGCCAAGCTCCTCCCTGGCCTTCCGCGCCACGGCGTGGATGTCGTCACCGATGAGCCCGATGGGGCAGGTGGCATAGATCGAGATCGCCTTGGGTTTGAACAGCGCGTAGGCCTCGCGGATTGCTGCGGCCAGTTTCTTCTCGCCCCCGAAGATGATCTCGTCCTCCTGCATGTCCGTGTTCATGCAGTACTGCATGTAATTGGTCTGACCCGGCGCGGGGCGGGCCAGGTTGCGACGCGTGAGCCAGGAGTAGTAGCCGCAGCCCACGGGACCATGCGTGATGTGGACGATGTCGTAGATGGGACCGATCACCACACCGCGACACCCGGCGTAGGTGCAGCCGCGCTGCGTGATGATGCCGGGGATCGTCCGGGTATTGGCGCCAATCTCCGGCGGCGCTTCGGGGTCGTTGAGGAGGATCTGCTTCTCCCGTTTCTTGCGCGTCTTGGGCGGGTAGACCCGAAGCATTTCTTCGCGCACGACCGTGGGATCTGGAGGGGGGCTCTGGAGGATGTCAGACATAAGCACGGGGGGTTGAATGGGGGAAGGGCTACAGCGCGGTTTCGCCGGTCTCGCCGGTGCGGATGCGCAACGCCTCGGCCACCTCGCACACGTAGATCTTGCCGTCGCCCTGCTGACCGGTCTGGTTGGCCTTGACCACCGCGGTTACCGCGGCCGCCGCCTGGGAGTCGGGCACCACCACGGCCACGGTCCGCATCGGGACGAGCGGTGGATGCATCCCGAGCACCGCGATCGCCTCCTCGTTCCCATCCAGGGCGGACTTGAGCACCGCCGGATCAAGCTGGCCGCGCCCGTGTCCCATGCAGGGAAAGGCGTTGAGGGCGTAGATGCCTGCTTCCGCGAGCGCGTCCTTGGTGGCCTGAACCCGGCGCGGCTGGATGATGGCGTAGATCTCCTTCATGCGATCGCTGGTTCGGGTTCCTCGACATGGTCGGCCTGGCCAGTCCGGATGGTGTAGCTGGCGGTCACGGGCGTGATGAAGATCTTGCCGTCGCCAAAGGCGCCTTTCTCCCCGGTGCGCGCCGCCTGCATGATCAGCTTGCAGACAAGCGCCTGCTCGCTGCCGGGAACCACCAGCATGAGCATTTCCTTGGGCAGCTCGTCGTAGGTGACGCCGCCCACGCGCAGGCCGCGCTGACGGCCACGGCCCACGACGCTGAACTTGGTCATGGCGAAATAGCCTGCATCCATCAGGGCCGACATCACGTCGTGAACCTTCTCCTGACGGACGATGGCGCGGATCATGATCATAGGCGGGGTCTCGATGGGGGTGAGGCGGTTCAGTTGAAGAGGCCGTACTGGACCAGGAGCTGTTCGAGTTCCTCGATGCGGAGCGGCTTCGGAATCACCTTCATTTCGTTGGTGTCGATGGCCTGGGCCAGCTTGCGGTACTCCGTTGCCTGGCCGCACTGAGGGTTCCATTCGATCACGGTCTTGCGGTTGATCTCGGCGCGCTGGACATCGTTGTCGCGCGGCAGAAAGTGGATCATCTGGGTCCCGAGCCGGCGCGCGAAGGCGTCGATCATCTCCCGCTCGTTGTCGACTTTGCGGCTGTTGCAGATGAGGCCGCCCAGCCGGACGTTGCCGGTCTGGGCGAACTTGAGAATGCCCTTGGCAATGTTGTTGGCGGCGTACATCGCCATCATCTCGCCCGAGACGACGATGTAGATCTCCTCGGCCTTGCCTTCGCGGATGGGCATGGCGAAGCCGCCGCACACGACGTCGCCCAGCACGTCGTAGAACACGTAATCCAGCTCGTGTTCCTCGCTGTAGGCTCCGAGCTGCTCGAGCATGTTGATCGAGGTGATGATGCCGCGTCCGGCGCAGCCCACGCCGGGTTCGGGGCCGCCGGACTCGACGCAGCGGCAACTCGAGAAGCCGCGGCTGCAGATGTCCTCCAGCTCGACGTCCTCCCCTTCCTCGCGGAGCGTGTCGAGCACGCTGCGCTGGGCCAGGCCGCCCAGCAGGAGCCTGGTGGAGTCGGCCTTGGGATCGCAGCCGACGACCATGACCTTCTTGCCCATCTCGAGCAGCCCCGCGACGGTGTTCTGGGTGGTGGTGGACTTGCCGATTCCGCCTTTGCCGTAGATTGCGACTTTTCTCATAGGTTCGAACCGGGGCTGGTCTCGGTTGCTGGTGAGGACCAGCCGCGGTCGAGCGGAGGTAATTCAGCAATCGTGCCAACCAGCGGCCGCTCGGAACCGTGGGGACGCGGGCGGAAGTGAGGGCGATCGCAGTCGGTTGCGGGCCAGAGCAATAGGCGTGCTTCCAACCGAGGGAGCCGCTGCCGGCCCCATCTCGGGGCCACCCAACCGCGGCGGGGTAACGCCTACATGGATGTAGGTTTCAGCGGGGAGCGGTACCGCAACGTGGGAATGCCGATGGGATCAGGCGCTCGGACCCTGGTCGCCCACGTAATCGCGGTAGGCGAAGTTATCGAGCGGCTCGTCGATCAACCTCCCCCGCCGCAGCGCCACGAGCATGCGCTGTGGAGGGTGTTGATCGTTAAGGTTTGATCGCCGGCACGCCTCCCGGGGAGGCGCGCCTCGGGACGGAGGTGCTCGATGGTACGATCGACGATGGGCTTACCGAGTAACTGTCGCAGAGCTAGCAGTGATCCTGGGGCCGCTTGCCCGTTCCGTTCACGCCGGTAAAGAGGTGAACCTCCGCCAGGTCGGCGGGCTTGGATTCGACCGGCGGCAGGAGTACCGTTCCATCCCGGAACGGCGGGAAATCTTGAAATCCGACACCTCGGAACATACTGACGAACCGTATGGCCCCGACGGGCCCGAATACAATCCCAGATTCGCAATCAAGTGCGGCCGCAGCGCATCCCGGGGCTGACGCCGACCCTGTTGAGTCGGGGGCCGGTTCCCCGCCGACGGTGCGAACGGCTGGCGGCCTGCGGGCCACCGAGCCGGACCGCGGCCGGGGACCGGCCGCGGTCCGAACCACCTGGGGATGCACCGGGGCTTCCGCGCGAGCGCCACGCCCGCGGTTACGGTTCCGATGCTGGCTGGTGCTGCTGGTGTGGACAGGTCTGATAGGAATCACCGTGACCGGACCGAAAGCCCTCGCGCAGACTGGCCCTGGCCTCATTCGCGTGACGGACCTCTGGCACTGGCGATTGGCGTTGTCACCTGAAGGCCAGGTGCCGGCGGCGTGGACCAGCCCGGAGTTTGATGACACGGCGTGGAATGCGGCGCCGTCCGGATTCGCCGGGGACATCAGCGGCGGCGAATCCACCCTGCTGAGCTCCACACCGCTGCCAAGTCCCGGCTGCTTCCGTCGGACGTTCGAAATCGACGACCCGCAGACGGTGGCGTGGCTGGTCTTGCGCATCGACTGGACCGGAGGCTTCGTGGCCTACCTCAATGGCATTGAGATCGCGCGGCGCAACCTGCCCGTCCCGGAAGGACAGCCGGTCCCTCTGGACACACTTCCGCTGCCACGCAGCAAAGGTGCAGCCGAAGAAGTGGACTGCTCCGCCGCCATTGGCCAGCTCCGCCCGGGCACGAACCTACTCGCGGTCCAGTGGCACCCGGTTCCCGGCACGTATGGTTCCGGCCTGGTCCCGGAGCTGCTGGCCAATTTCACCCGCGGTCCTTTCGTGCAGAGCACCACACCCACGTCGCAGACAATCGTGTGGCGAACCGCGACGCCCGCGACCTCCGTGGTTGAGTTCGGTGAAACCGCACAGCTCGGTCGTTCCGTGGAGGACACGAACACCGTCCTTCAGCACGTTGTCACCCTGCTGGACCTGCGTCCTGACACGACCTGCTTTTACCGCGTCCGCAGCGCGGATGGCACACGCGAGGGTGTGTCGCCGTTGCTGGCCTTTCGCACGTTCCGGGAAACGGGACCGGTGGAATTCGTGGTCGCCGCGGATGTGGGTGGCGGCGGTTTAAGACAGGCGGCGGTAGGTGCGGCGATGCGGAACGCGAATCCGGATTTGGTATTGATGGCGGGCGACGTGGTGTATCCGTCCTACAAGGATGCCCTCGCGGACCAACGGTTCTTCAGCATGTACCACGCGCAGATGACCGGCACCCCCTTCTACGTGGTCGCCGGCAACCACGAATATTGGTCGGCCCAATTCGCGTCCCTCCACGAGGCATTCGTCCTTCCGCGAAACTCGGTGGCGCCGGAGCTGCACGCCGCCGCGGTCACCGGGCCCGAGTCCTACTATTCCTTCGACCATGGCGACGCGCATTTCGCGGGCCTGCAGGTTCCCCTCTATGATCGCGGGCTGGAGCTGGCCCCGGGCACGGCCCAGTTCGAGTGGCTCGCGAATGACCTCGCGCGCTCGGCCAAGCCGTGGAAGTTCATCTTCCTCCACCTGCCGCTGATGAGTTCAGGACCTCACGCCGACGATGACTACAACCTCAACGGCTGGCGCGATTCCCAGGAACTCGCGGACGTGCTCCTCCCGCTGGCGCGTCGGCACGGGGTGCAGATGATCTTCTCGGGACATGACCATGCGTACGAGCGGTTCCGTCCGGTCCAGGGTGTTCACTGCATCGTGACGGGCGGCGGCGGGGGCAGCTTGTATCCCATGGCCGAGCGTCACCCGGCCAACGCGCAGTTCCTATATCGTTGGCAGTGCGTCCAGGTGAGCGTGAATGGCGACACCCTCCGTCTACGGGCTCTTGGCGAGAGCGGCGAGGTGCTCGACGCGATGTTCGTGGAGCGTCTTCCACCGAAGCCCAGCCCTCGCACGACCGTCTGGCACGAACCGGAAGCCGCGTTCACGGGCCCGAGCGATGGCGACGGAAACCGGATCGGGCAACGCTACGATTTTCCGGGTGATTCCCTTCCCACGGCGCCAGGTGATTTTTCGAACCTTGGCCGGGTGCACGTGGCCCGGGATCACGGATTCCTCCACCTCGGGTTCCACGGCGTGATGCTGCCGCGGGATGGGAACCTCGTCCTCTTCCTGGAAAGTCCGACCTTGCCGGGAATCCCCACGATGCGCGGACTGGGCAACGGCCTCGTGGATCCCCTCGGCCAGGGCGTGGACGGGTTGGACTTCCTCGAGAACCTGGACTTTCGAGAGTTCCGCCCGGCGCTGGCCTGTCTGCTGGGCGACGAGTTTGCGGATGGCCAGTATCGCAGTTTCACGCGCACGAACATCACGGTTTCGTGGATGGGAATTCCCGTCGTGATGACCAATCTCGACCTCAACATCGGGCAGGGCGCGTTTTGGCTGGACCCGGGCTTCAGCGATGTCCCCGGGGCACGCATCGAGCAGTTCAACCGTTCACCGCAGGACGAAGCCGCGACCGGCGAGCAAAACGCGGATTACATCCTCGTTTCGCTCCCCCTTGCGGAGCTCGGGTTGCGGGACGGCGACGTTTTCCGGTTGGCTGCGGTCGCCACGGGTGCCGCTTTCGATCTGGCATCGCAGACTCGTTTCATGGATCGCTCGTTCCTCGGGGCCGAACTCGAAGGATCCGGGTTGAGCCCCGCGGTGCTCAGGGGACTCGACATCACCCTGAGCCCGGATCTGGACCGCGACGGCGATCGGCTGTTGAGCGCGGAGGAGGAAACGCGGCGCACCAATCCGGAGGACCCGGACACGGATCGCGACGGACTGCCTGATGGCTGGGAGGTCCGCCATCACTTCGATCCGCTTTCGCCGCTGGGACGCGATGGCGACCAGGGCGACCCCGATGGGGACGGCTTTACCAACGCCGCCGAATGGGCTGCCGGCACCGACCCCCAAGACCCGGCCTCGGCGTTGCGGGTAACCCTGCGCCGGCGTGTGGACGGGAGCCTCGAGTTTCGGTGGCGGGCGGTTTTGACAAAGCCGTACCAGATCGAGGCCGCCGATTCGCTGGAAGGTCCCTACGTCATCGTCTCGCCTGAAGGGGAGCCAAGAACCGCATCCACCGCGGAAGAGGTCCGGGTGCTCCAGGCACCGGTGCATCCCCGGCGAGAGCAATGGTACCGGGTCGCGCTCGCCGTAAGCGTCGTCACGCCGTGAGCATGGAGAGCGACCTGTTCCTTTTGGACCTGCTCCGTGGCCATGAACCAAAAAGCGCCGCTAAAGCGGACGCACTCCAAACGTTTCGCGCCGCTCCAAGGCACGTCCGGGGCCGCGAAGCGCCTGGAGTGCGGGGATTCATCCCCGCTTTTCGGGACAGGTTCATGGGAAGATCCTCGTCGGTGGCCGAAAGGAACCTCCACCGTTGACAGTCGCCTGTTCCCAGCCAAGCATCCCGTCCCATATGACACACCCTTCGGATCCGCTCCCTTCACGTCGTGATTTCATCAAGCAAACCGGTGCCCTCACTGTCGGTTCCGCGCTGGCAGGCGTGGCTCTGCCGCGGGTGCACGCCGCCAGCACCGATGTGATCCAGGTCGCTCTCATCGGTTGCGGCGGGCGTGGCACGGGTGCCGCGGACAACGCCCTGTCCACATCCAAGCAGGGGCCGATCAAGCTGGTCGCCATGGCCGAGGTTTTTGAGGGCAAGTTGAACCGCAGCGTGGAAGGCCTGAAGCAGAAGTTCCCCGACCAGTTCGACGTGCCGCCGGAGCGACGGTTCCTCGGGTTCGATGGCTACAAGAAGGCGATGGACTGCCTGAAGCCAGGCGATGTGGCCATCTTTGCGACGCCGCCGGCGTTCCGTTGGGTCCACTTCGCCTATGCCATCGAGAAAGGGCTGAACGTATTCATGGAGAAGCCCGTCACCGTCGACGGCCCCACCACCCGGCGGATGTTTGAATTGGGCAAGGAAGCCGAGAAGAAAAACCTGAAGGTCGGCGTCGGCCTCATGGTGCGACACTGCAAGGGACGGCAGCAGCTCCATCAACGCATTGCGGACGGCGAGATCGGCGACCTGGTCCTGCTGCGGGCCTACCGCACCGGCGGTGCCGCGGCGGTGTCGGGGCCGAAACCAAACAGCATGACCGAACTGCTGTACCAGGTGCAGCGTTTCCACAGCTTCCTCTGGGCGAGCGGCGGTCTGTTCAGCGACTACAACATCCACCAGGTTGATGAGTGCTGCTGGATGAAGAACGCCTGGCCCGTTCGCGCCCATGGCACCGGAGGCCGCCACTATCGCGGCAACGCGGTGGACCAGAACTTCGACTCGTACTCCGTCGAGTATACGTACCCGGACGGGACCAAGCTGTTCTTCACCGGCCGCCACCAAAGCGGCACGCACGAGGAATTCGACAGCTTCGTCCACGGCACCAAGGGGTCCGCCATCGTCTCCACGTCCTCCCACACACCCGGCCGGGTCCGCACCTTCAAAGGCCACAACGTCACCCGGGCCGACATGCTGTGGGCCTTTCCGCAGCCGGAGCCGAGCCCGTACCAGCTCGAGTGGGACGATCTCGTGGACGCGATTCGGAACAACAAGCCCTACAACGAAGTCGAACGCGGCGCCATCGCCAGCCTCGTCACGTCGATGGGCCGCATGGCCGCGCATACGGGACAGATCATTGAGTACGACGAAATCCTCAACAGCGACCACGAGTTCGCACCCGACGTCGACAAGATCACCGGCCCGGACTTCCCGGCGCCGCTTCAGCTGGACGCGGATGGCAAGTACCCGGTGCCGATGCCCGGACAGAAGAAGCGCCGGGAGTATTGAGCGTCAGCTCCGGAGCTGAATTCGGGTTCGCCAACGGGCTTTGGCTTCATGCAAGAGCCCGTTGTGGCCACCGAGGGTTCGCGCGCCCGCGCCCGGACCGCTCATTCGGGCGCCAGGTCCGCCATGATCGCAAGCCAGCGGCTGCCCGGGTGCACCCAGACCTCGGCGTAGTTGTAGCAGTTGGCCACGGGCCAGTACGGCTCGTCCGAGTCGCCCCGGGACTGGATTCCCACGGGCAGCGTCCCGACGATGTCTCCGCTCATGGCGGTGTACTGCGGGGCGTAGTCGTGCCCCACACCGAACATCAGGCTTTGGGCGAACGGATTCCGGGCCAGCGCCCAGTGGAGTTGTTCCTCGGCCAGGGTTCGCAGGCCGGCATCGTCCAGCAGCCGGGCCGCCGTCGACAGCGCCTTCGCCTGCGAAAGCTGAACACCGAGGTTGCCGCGGAATTCAGGCCAGCACGGGAAACGCCGCAAGGCGTGTTGATCGTCGAGCCGGATGCCCTGTCGGGCCTGCGCTCGTTCCCAATTCGCACCCTGGTCGGTGCGCCAGATGCCCGCCGGCAGCATGTGGTAGGGCGCCGTCACTTCGGCCGCTTTCCGAAGGTACTCGGCATAACGGACGACGGCATTCCGCCACTCAGCACGCCTGGGGTGTTGCGGAAGGGCTTTCCATAACCCGGCGAGGGCAACGACGGGCCCCTGCTCATGACTGCGGTGACTGTAATGCAAGGGCGCGTCCTGTTTGGGTGAACGGTAGAAGAACCCCGAGAGCGGCAGCGTCCATTCGGTTCGCGGGCGCTGTTCCTGGCTCGCCAGGAGAATATCCGCCAGTTCTGCAGCCTTGGCTCCGAACTCCGCCCGGCGGGTTGCCTTGAACAACTCCAAGCCCGCCTGCACCGCCGCTCCGGTGACCTCCACGTTCGGCTCGCCCAATTTCGCCAGCCCGAAGCCCCAGTCTTCCTGCGCGCAACGCAGGCTGTACGCCGCAAACACCGGATCGCGTTCGCGCCAGAGCCGTCCCGCCAGCGCCTCGGCCGCCGCGGCCAGGAAGTTGTCGAAGGCCGCGTCGCGAGCTTCCACAACCACATCGTCCTGGTTGCCCAGGATGCCATCCGTCCAGAAATCCATGGTCGCCCAACTCACGCGATATCCATCGCCGAAGCGGGTCTTCAGCAGCCAGTCGATTCCCCACCGCGCTTCCTCGAGGAGCTGGCCGCTGAACCCGGGGTCCCGGCTCCTCTCCGCTTCCGCCAGCGCGAGCATCGACCACGCGGCCTCGCTGGTGTTCACAAGGCCTTGGGACAGGTCCCCGGCATCGTGCCAGCCGCCGTTGATCACGATACGCCGATCCCCGTGCTTCACCTGCCAGTCCCGATGACACACGCCATGGATCCCGGGGACGTCGAATCCGCAACGCTGACAGAAGAAGGAGTTCAGCACGGCCAGAGCGGTCTCGCGCCACGGATTGGCAGCGATCGCGAACGCGGGAGTGGTGAGGGTCCCCGCGCGCACCTGATAGCGGCCGGGAGCGGCGAGCGGCGAGAAATCCAGACGCGAAAACGTACCCAGGGGACTGTTCAACACCTCCGCACGTCCGGTAAACGCGGTTGTCCCCGCCGCCTCCAGCACCTGAAAGGTGTCCACGTGACCGGAGACGAGGGCGACTTTGGACGCGCTGGGGGCGTAGCCGACCGAGTTGAGTGCGACCCGCCCAGCTGCGGTATTCCAACCCTGAAATTGGTCGGCCTCCACGCGCTCCAGCTCAAGCTGATCGAAATCGAATCGGACGCGGTCCGCGGCCCCGGGTTCGTGGCCTTGGAGGCGGTAGACCAGGTCCACGGCCCGAACCTCCTTGCGTTCCAGGTGCGCGATTTCCCACACCACGCGGTTCCATTCGCCGTTCCGCAGCAGGACGTAGTGCAGGCCGCCGTCGGTGTAGGCACGACCGCGCGTGCCTTCGCTCTGCAATCGGACCAGCAGCGACACGACCCGGAACCCCGGCAGGTCCGGATACACCCAGAACGAAATGCGGTTGAAGCCGCTCCAGTCCTCCGCCTCGAAGCCCCGGCGCAAGCCGGTCTCGGCAAACGGGCGTCCCTGCACGGGCGGCGGCGCTTCGGTCTTTGTCGGCGAGGTCAAGGTGAGTGCCGCCTTGCCCTGACGGATGCGGTTTGTGGTCACCGTCATCTGGCCAGGACCGAAGTGGGTCCAGGCCGCCGATGATTCCATCTCGTCGAGGACGCGAGACTCGAGCACCGCCTTGGACAACTGCCGTGCCCGGGTCGAACGAGCTTGGTCCACAGGAAGAGGCTCCATCGGCTGGGCCACACCGACTCGGACGGATGCGGATAGAACGGCGAAGCTCAGGACGACGAATGCACGCGCGAGGAAAAGGCGGCTCATGCCCCGAGCCTAAGGCGGCCGACCACGTCCGCGAAGTCGAATCTCCCCGGGCGACAGCGACCATGGAACCTCCCGTATCGGTCAGCCGCGCGTGCCGAAAGGACGGCTAGCGCCTTTCGAGCTCGGCGGCGTTCGTCAGTTCCATGCTGTTTCACCCATCTGCAGCGCGTCGATGCCCAGCGCCGTGCAGCGGGCCGCCACGGCTTCAGGAATTGCCCAGGGAGTCGGTGGCCAGGAACTTCAAGGCGCGTGGCGGTCACGAGAACCGGTCCCGAAGCGTTCGCCCCCGCTGCAGCCGGGGACCGGCCGCGCTCCGACCGATCTGCTGATGCCCTGGAGCCCAAGGCCGCGTGGCCCTTGGCGACTGGCTGGACCGGCTCTACTCTCCGTCCATGAGGAAGCGCGTTCTCTGCCTGCTGTTCCCGGGGTTCGAGGAGATCGAAGCGATCACGCCGGTGGACCTGCTGCGTCGGGCCGGGGCGGAGGTGGTTTTGGCCTCGGTCCAGGGCGAGCCCGTGGTCACCGGGAGGTGCCAGATTGCCGTGCAAACGGATGCACCGCTCGCGAGTGTGTTGGATCAACCCTTCGACCTGCTCCTGATCCCGGGCGGTCCCGGGGTGAAGGCGTTGCGCGCCGACCCACGCATCGCGGCGTTGGCGAGGTCCTTTGCCGGAGCCTCCAAGATCGTCGGTGCCATCTGCGCGGCGCCCACGGTGCTGGCGGACGCCGGGTTGTTGAGCTCGCGTCGCTACACGGCTCATTTCTCGGTGCATGAGGAACTGCCGCAGGCGCTGGCCGGCGAGAAGGTCGTCGAGGACGAACCGCTGATCACCGCGCGAGGGGCCGGCACGGCGCTGGAATTCGGCCTGGCCCTGGTGCGGCGGTTGTTCGACGCCACGAAGGCCGCCGAAGTGGCGAAGGCGATCATGGCTTGAGGAGCCGGCGGTTCGCGGTCGGAGGTCGCGCTTGTCACCCACCCGGTCCACTGCTAACCATTGCTACATGAACACCCATTCCCGTCGAAGCTTCCTGGCCACCACGCTTGGCACGACGGTCGCCACCGCCGCCGTGAGCCGGTCCCTCTTTCGCGATGCCCGGGCTGCCGAGGCCCCGGGTGAAATTCCCAGGCGCGCCTTTGGCAAGACGGGGGTCCAGGTGTCCATCCTCGGATTGGGTGGCTGGCACATCGGGATTCAGAAGGAAAGAGCCGAGAGCATCCGCCTGATTCATGCCGCCATGGATGCCGGCATCAACTTCCTGGACAACTCGAACGACTACAACGAGGGCCAAAGCGAGATCCGGATGGGCGAAGCCATCCAAGGCCGGCGCGACAAGGTCTTCCTGATGACCAAGCACAACTACCGGGATAAGAAACACGCCCTCGCCGATCTCGAGGTGAGTTTGAAGCGGCTGCAGACCGACCACCTTGATCTCTGGCAGTTCCACTCGATCGAGCGCCCCGAGGATCCTGACTGGATCTTTGCGGAGAACGGCGCGATCGAGGCGGCGGTTCAGGCCCGCAAAGAGGGCAAGGTGCGGTTCATTGGCTTCACGGGGCACAAGAGCCCGGACTACCACCTCAAGATGCTGACCAAGCCCTTCGACTGGGATGCTCTGCAGATGCCGCTGAACGTTTTGGATCCGCACTTCGGCAGCTTCGAACGCAAGGTCCTGCCCGAGGCGGTGAAGCGAAACCTCGGCATCGTGGGCATGAAGCCGATGGCGTTTCAAAACGCCCCGAAAACGGGAGCCATCACCAGCACCGAGTGCCTCCACTACGCCATGAGCCTGCCGGTTTCGGTGACGATCACCGGCTGCGAGACGATGGAACGTCTGACCACCGCGATCGAAGCGGCGCGGACTTTCCGAAAACTCGACACCGCGGCGATGCAGGCGTTCCGGGACCGCATGAAACCGTTCGTCAACGACGGCCAGAGTGAACCCTACAAGGTGACCCGGAACTTCGACAATACACCGGCCGCCTTTCCGCCGCCGTACGAGGCTTGAAGGGCGTGATACCCTGCTTGACCCGGTTGAGATCTGCCCGCGTTGGTCCTTAAGCACAGCCTGGTTGGGGCGTCGGTCACCCCGAACACCCATTGACAAGCTGGCTCGCTCCGCGGAACGATGCGCCCCATGGCACTCGGCTTCGGCACCAGCGGCCTTCGAGGACTTGTCACGGAACTGACCGACCTTGCTTGCGCCCAGTATACCCGGGCTTTCATTCGCTACCTCAAGGAGCGCCAGGCTGCCAGCCACGCGCTTTCGCTCGCGGGCGATTTCCGCAGCAGCACCCCCCGGATCCTGCGGGCGGTAGCCTGGGCCATTCGGCAGGAAGGCCTCGAACCCGACTGGTACGGATTCATCCCGACGCCGGCCTTGGCCTTGCATGCCATGAGCCGCGGACAGGCCAGCCTCATGGTCACCGGCAGTCACATCCCTGATGACCGGAACGGCATCAAGTTCAACCTGCCTTGGGGCGAGGTCCTGAAGAGCGACGAAGCGGGTATCACCCGACACCACACCGAGCTTCAAGCCACGATCGATCGAGACCAAATCGTGGCCGCCACGTTCAACAGTGAGGGGATGTTGGGTGAAGAAGTCCCGGCCGCGGAAACCCTCCATCCTTCCGCCCAAGCCACCTACGTCCGGCGATACCTGGACTTCTTCCCCCGAGGCTGCCTGGCCGGGCGAAAGATCGCCGTCTACCAGCATTCCTCGGTGGCCCGGGACATCCTGGTGGAACTGCTCGAGGCGCTTGGTGCCACGACGGTCCGCCTGGGTCGCTCGGATCGTTTCATTCCTGTGGACACGGAGGCCGTCGAGAACCCGGAGCAGCTGGCGGCGTGGGTTCGCGGAGAAGACGTGCACGCCCTGGTTTCAGCCGATGGCGACGGCGATCGGCCGCTGGTTGTCGATGAGTGCGGGACCGTGGTTCGTGGAGACGTTCTGGGCGTGCTGGTGGCGGCGTATCTCCGCGCCGACTCGGTCTCGGCGCCGGTGAGCTGCAACACCGTGTTGGAGAAATGCGGCTTGTTCCCGCGCATCGAGCGCACCCGCATCGGCTCACCGTATGTGATCGAGTCCATGATGGCGGCGGTGAAGGCTGGCTGCCACCGGGTGGTGGGTTTCGAGGCAAATGGTGGCTTTCTCCTGGGAAGCAAGGTGGCGGGCGAAACGGCGGGAACCGAGCTTCAACCGTTGCCGACGCGAGATGCCGCCCTTCCGATCCTCGCCTGCCTGCACGCGGCCACCCGGCGCGCGTTGAACCTCTCGCAACTGGTGGGATCCCTGCCGCATCGCTTCACGTACAGCGGTCTGCTGCGCCCGTTCCCGAACGCCCAAGGCCGGGCCCTGACCGCTCGCTTCACGGCAGGCGGCCCGGCGGAGGCCGCCCGCTGGTTCTCGAAGGACTTTGGGCCGGTCCAGTCGCTCGATTTCACCGACGGCGCCCGCATCGTCTTCCAGAGCGGCGACATCCTCCACCTGCGGCCGTCGGGAAACGCTCCGGAGTTCCGGGTTTACACGGAGTCGAGCCGCCCCGAGACCGCGGCGTCGAACAACGAACGGGCGATGACCATCCTGCGGTCGCACGTCCCTTGAGCCGTCGCGTCACGGTGAGCCATGCAACCTACGACCAGTCCTCTCCCGGCTGCCTCCGTGATGCAACCCGGCCGCGTGGTCGCCGTGGACGTCTACCGCGGCTTCGTCATGCTCCTCATGATGGCCGAGGTCCTGGCGCTGGGGCAGGTTGCGAGCGCCGTTCCTCAGAGCGGGTTCTGGGCCTTCCTCGCGTTTCACCAGAGCCACGTCGAGTGGGTGGGCTGCTCGCTCCACGATCTGATCCAACCCTCGTTTTCGTTCCTGGTGGGCGTCGCCGTTCCGTTCTCGATTGCGGGCCGTTTGGCCAAGGGCAGCCCGGTCGGCCGCATGATTGGGCATGCCGTTTGGCGGTCGCTGGTGCTCATCCTTTTGGGCATCTTCTTGCGGTCCATCGGGAAACCCCAGACGAACTTCACGTTCGAGGACACCCTGACCCAGATCGGGCTGGGTTACACGGCGCTCTTCCTGCTGGGATTCGCCTCTTCGCGAACCCAGTGGCTCGCCTTTGGATCCATTCTCGTCGGCTACTGGCTGGCCTTTGCGTTGTACCCGTTGCCTGGGCCGGACTTCGATTGGGCGAAGGCCGGAGTGACGCCGGACTGGCCCTCGAACCTCGCCGGCTTCGCGGCCCATTGGAACAAGAACACCAATCTGGCCTGGGCCTTCGACACGTGGTTCCTGAACCTGTTCCCGCGGGAAGCCATCTTCACTCACAACGGGGGCGGCTATTCCACCCTGAGCTTCATCCCCACCCTGGCGACGATGATCCTCGGGTTGATCGCGGGAGGCTGGCTGAAGCAACTGCGGACCGCAGGCGACCGCGTTCGCTTTTTTGCCATGGTGGGACTCCTGGCGCTCGCCGCCGGCTGGATGCTGAATGCGGCGGGCATTTGCCCCAACGTGAAGCGGATCTGGACGCCGACGTGGGTGATCTATAGTGGCGGCTGGTGTTTCCTCTTGCTGGCGCTCTTCTGCGGGCTGGTCGATGGGCTGGACCTGAAATGGTTCGCGTTTCCGCTGGTGGTTATCGGGATGAACTCCATCGCGGCATACTGCATGGACTGGCTTTTCGTCCGATTCATCCGCGGCACGCTCCAGACCCACCTCGGAGACGGGGCTTTTGCGATCTTTGGTCCGCCTTACCAGCCGCTGCTTACCGGGGCGGCGGTGCTGCTCATCCTGTGGCTGATCCTGTATTGGATGTACCGGCGCCGGATCTTCCTGAGAATCTGACGCTCAGCCATTCGGTCGAGGGAAAAAAGAAGCGCTCCGGCCGTTGCCGGCCGGGCGCTCGGAAAGGTCAAACGAGCGGACCAACGGGGCCGCCGCTCGCACCGGATCAGGAATCGTAGCCGCGATCCCGCCGCGGACGATCCCCACGATCGCCCCGGTCACCGCGGGCTTCGCGAGGTGGACGCTCCTCACGCGGGCGGGCGATGTTCACCGTCAAGGCCCGGCCCTGAAAATCCTTGCCATGGAACATCTCGACGGCCTTGTTCGCCTCTTCGCTGGTCCCGTACTCGATGAAGGCAAAACCCCGGGACTTCCCGGTGAACTTGTCCAGCATGAGGTTACAGGAAGTCACCACTCCTGCCTGGGAGAAGTAATCCTGGAGGTCTGGTTCGAGGGTGCGGTAGGAGATATTACCGACAAACAGTCTGCAGTCGCTCATAGTTGGGGGTTGGCTCAAAAAGCGAGGAGGGAGGATCCTGCACCTGCAGTACCGCCGAAGCCGACATTAGCACGGACATCTGTCGAAGCTGACACCACTGTTTTTGAGCGGCGGAAACCTAGCACTCCCCGCCGGGCCGTCAACGATTATTCTTCACCCTGCAAATGAAGGGCTTCCCCACGCCCGCACCCGCGGCCTAACGCGCTTCGCGGGCCAGCCGGCTCCGGTACCTGCCAAAACCGAAATAGAATACCAGCCCCACCGACATCCAGCCAAAGAAGGTCACCCAGGTGATCCACGGCAGCCTGAACATCAAGTACCCGCAGCACAGGATTGCGCCCAGCGGCACCCACGGCACCCACGGCACTTTGAAGGGACGCGCGCGGTGCGGATCCGTCCGTCGCAGGATCAGGATGCCCACCGCCACCAGGATGAAGGCCAGCAAGGTCCCGATGTTCGTCAATTCCACCAACTCGTTGATGTTCGCGAGCGACGAGAACGCCGCGACGAAAAGCCCTGTCAGTACCGTGGTGATATGCGGCGTGCGCCATCGCGGATGCACCCGGGCGGCCCAGGCGGGCAGGAGTCCATCCCGCGCCATGGCGAAGAAGATGCGGGTCTGTCCAACTTGGAACGGCAGCAGCGCCGACGTGGTCGCCAGCACCGCACCGAAGGCGATGATTCCCGCGAACCAGCTCTGGTTCAGCGAGGCAAAGGCGAATGCGAGCGGCTCCGCATTTCCCAGCGTCTCGGAGCGCACCATCCCGGTCAGGACGATCGCCACGGCCACATAGATGACCGTGCAGACCACCAGGCTCCCCAGGATCCCGATCGGCATGTCTCGCTGCGGATTTCGCGCCTCCTCGGACGCCGTGGAAACGGCATCGAAGCCGATGTAGGCGAAAAAAATGATGGCCGCGGCAGCCGTGATGCCCGCCATGCCGTTCGGAGCGAATGGTTGCCAGTTCTCCGGCTTCACGTAAAACGCGCCCAAGATGACAAAGAAGGCAATGATCACCAGCTTGCTCACCGCCAGGGTCGCGTTGGCCCGAGCCGTTTCCCGAATCCCGATCAGCGTCACCCACGTGATCACCGCCACGATGCTGAAGGCTGGCAGGTTGAAGATGATCGGTATTCCCAGCAGATGCGGCGCCGCCTGCAACGCGGCGGCGCTACGAAGCACCGAGGCCCCCATGGCCGCCACGTCGGCGCCCGCATTTTGCGCCTGAACCACGGCGGAGGCCGCCTGCCATGCGCTGCGGTAATCCGTTCCCAGCCAGGGCGGGAGACTCAGCCCGAAACCCCGCAGCAGCTCCTGGAAGTAACCCGACCACGAGATCGCCACCGCCGCATTGCTGACGGCGTACTCGAGTACCAGGTCCCACCCGATCATCCACGCCACCAGCTCGCCCAACGTCGCGTAGGCGTACGTGTAGGCCGAGCCCGAAACGGGAACCATGGCGGAGAACTCCGCATAGCACAGGGCCGCCAGCCCGCACGCCACGGCGACCATGAGAAAAGAGATGACCAGTCCCGGACCGGCTCCAAGGTGGTTGGGGCCGCCCGCGGCTGCCGTGCCGACGGTGGAGAAGATGCCGGCACCGACGATTGCCCCGATGCCCAGCAGCGTCAGTTGGACGGGACCCAACGTTCGCCGCAGTTGTCGGCCCGGCTCCTCGGTTTCGCGAATGAGCTGGTCGAGCGGTTTGAGCCGGAATAGCGGTGACATCGAGTCGCGTGTCCCAGTCCCTCCCGCGGTTCTTCCGCGCCGCCGGTCGGAAGCTGCGAACGCGGAATCCTTGAGGATACGCCGTTACGGTGCAAGGCCGGGCTGGCTGAAACTCGGCTGCCCCCGCCGCATCCTGTTGATCCCGTCTGAACATAGGCTTCCGGTGAGCTATGGGTTCGCGGGGTTCGCGCCGGAGGGTGAGATCCTGCAACGGGTAAGGAACTGGCACTCTGACAGGATGAGCAGGATCGACAGGATGGCTGTAAGTGCCGGGTTGGCAGAACCGCATCGCCTGCCGTCCTGTCCATCCTGTCTTCAAGCTGGCTACCGATAACTCCGCAGGAGCGCGGCCTTCCGTCCGCGCGAACCCGCGCCGGCCGGGGAACGTCCCTGCGGGTTGAAGACCGCGCTCGTCAGCGGTTCCTGGTCCCCGTGCGCTCCGGTCCTCCCGGCGTCCCGACTCTGCACGCGAGGATACGCTGGCGGTTCACGGTTCGAAGGGATCGAAGTAAGCGCGCGTCAGCACCGTCTGTCGGAGGATCTCGATGATCCGGGCGTGGCGCATGGCCTCCACGTGGCCATCCACGAACGACATCATGGCTTTCCCATTGTGCATCACGAGGCGTCCGCCAATGGCACTGGCATCCGAACCGGGATGAAACGCCGCGTTATGCATCGTCCGGGGATCTTCATTCACGAGCAGGAACTTTTGCGTGGGCGTGCGCACGGAGGCGACCCGGACTCCTTTCGGATGGTCACCTTCGCCGTCGATGTGCCCGTTCATGCTGTAGGTGACGCGGAGGGCCCGTCCAATAAGGCCCGTGCTCGGGCAGCGATAAACGGCGTAGCTGTTGGTGAACCAGTCGGTGTGGTCCTGCCCGGCGCGCGGTCTCACCCGGGGCAATCCCATCACTTGAGGAAAGATGGACCCGGACTCCGCGTGATGACCGTAGCTGGCCGGAGGACGCTGCCAGTAGGCCGGATTCGGAGTATCGGTGGCGGGCTGGCCGCCCCAGACCCAGTCAGGTTCCGAGTTCCGATCCACCCCACCGGACCAGGGAAGCAGGTCGGAGTTCTCGTCCGCGTAGACGAGACTGCCCAGGACGAGTTGATGAAGATTGCTGCGGCAGACCGCGCCCCGCCCTGCTTCCTTCGCCTTCGATAACGCCGGGAGCAACATGCCGGCCAGAAGCGCGATGATGGCGATGACGACCAGCAGTTCGATCAGGGTGAAACCACCCCCCGCCCGCTTTCCCTGGCGGAAGCCGGCCGCGCTTGGCTGGAGGCGAAGTCTACACCGCATACTCGCTGACCGCTTTCGCGGGGCCTGCCCGGCTCCGCGGCATCCTTCGCCGACCCTGGCGCCGCGCGGATCAGCGACGCACGGTCGTGTGCTCTTTCAGCCAGCGAAGGTCGTTCCGTGCCCCGGCCTTGACCATGTTCCCGCTGTGATCGTGCCAGTTCGACGGGGCGGGCTGAGGGTTGTTCATGTTCGCATCCCCCCACCGGTGCGACTCGGCGTGACCATCGAGGAAGCTGAAATTCGAGATGCGACCGTGATAGTTCCCCGGGTAGTGATAAACACCTTCCGAATCCATGTTCACGCCAAACATCGGCCGGCAGATGCTGTCCGGATGAATCTCCCCGAAGATGAAAAACTGCGAGCCGGAACCTTGGGAAGTCTTCAGGAACACCTCGTAGCGGTCTTTGAGCGGGAGAGTGCCGTTGTACGAAGGCTCCTTCCATCCGACGTAGGCGTTCATCCCGTAGCTCTTGGGCCAGCGGACCATCTTGCCGCCGGAAATGGCGTGCAACTTCCGGTCGCCGGGACAGCGGAGGATCTCCTTCGCCTTGATGTAGGGCGCGAGCAGCGAAACGCGCTCCGAGATCATTCCCAGGGCGCTTTGCTCGTCGGTGATGTTGGATCCCTCGCGTCCTTCAACCCACACCTCGGGCGCGTATCCTGCCGGAGGGTTCGCGAGGTTGATGGTCGAATCGCCAGCGCCGTTCAAAGGCCAGGCGTCGTTGAAATCGGTGCTGTAAGTGATGGCTGCCAGCACGAGTTGCTTCTCGTTGTTCAGGCAACTGATCGACTGGGCCTTGGCCTTGGCTTGCGACAGCGCCGGGAGCAACATCCCGGCGAGGATGGCAATGATGGCGATGACCACGAGCAGCTCTATCAGCGTAAAGCCATGCCGAGGACGGAGACCGAGGTGCTTGTGCTTCATAATGCCGACGAAGATGCCGCGCTTCCCGCAGCAACAAACGTGAAACTAGTCGGTCCGGGATGCCGAGGGCAAGTGTGCGTTTACGGGCACAAGCAGTCTGCCCCCCGCCGTTGCATTCCGCAAAGGCTCTGCCAACTTCCTCCCATGCGAATCGTTCCGACCTCGCGGCGGCTGCTTGCCGCGTTGCTGGTCACCTCGGCCGGACTGCTCCCCGCCCGTCCCGCCGACCTGCAAACGCGCGCGAGCCTGCTGCTTAGCCATGAAACCGGCCGCCCCGGGGAGACGATCACGGCGGCAGTACGCCTGCAGATGGCGAAAGGCTGGCACACGTACTGGCGCAACCCGGGAGAGTCCGGCATGGCCACTTCGATTCAATGGGAGCTCCCGCCCGGGGTGACGGCCGGCGACATCCTCTGGCCCCCGCCCGAACGTCATGTCGCAGCCGATATGACGACGTACGTTTACCACGGCGACGTGCTTCTCCTGGTGCCGCTGAACCTGGCCACCAGCCTGAAACCGGGCCAGCTCAGCCTCAAGGCCACGGTGGAATGGCTCGAGTGCGAGGTGGCTTGCGTCCCTGGCACGAGCCAGCTCGAGGCCGCCCTCAATGTGGGTGAGGCTTCCAAACCCTCGGGCGCCGCCGAGCTGATCAACAAGTGGCGGTCGCAAATCCCGCAGCCCGCCCCGGCGCTTCAGCTCGAGTCCCGATGGGAACCGGCAAGCACCTCGGACACGGCCAGCCTCCTCCTGACGGGCCGGGAGCCGGCGGACTTCGCGCCAAACGACTTCTACCCCTATCCCAGCGACGATTTCGCTGTCGCCCCCGCCGTGAACGCGCGGCAAGTCGATGCCGGCAAGTTCTCATTCGCCAAGGAGGTGAAACGGTTTGGAGACGCCTTCCCTCCACGCATCCATGGAATCCTGATCCAGACTGACAGCGCCGGGAAACCCCTGCGAGCCGTCGAGGCCACGCTGAATCCGGTCGGGGCACCGCCCGGCGCCGCAGCCTCGGTGAAACCTGCAGAAGGGGCTGGCAACACCAGCCCCGGTCCCCAGCGATCGCTGCTGGTCATGCTGGCGCTGGCGTTCCTTGGTGGCTTGATTCTCAACATCATGCCGTGTGTCCTCCCCGTGATCGCGCTCAAGATTCTCGGGTTCGTTCAGCAGAGCCAGGAGGCGCCGGACCGGGTGAAGAAGCTGGGCCTGATGTACGGGGGCGGAGTGATGGTCTCCTTCCTGGCCATGGCGCTGGTCGTGGTCGCCGTGCAGCAGGCGGGAGGTAACGCGAGCTGGGGCATGCAGATGCAGAACCCGTTCTTCCGGATTGCGCTCCTGCTCATCGTCCTGTTGGTGGCGCTGAACCTCTTCGGCGTCTTCGAAGTCACGCTGGGAAGTTCGGCCATGGGCACGGCGGCACGGCTCTCCGCCCGGGAGGGCTCGACCGGTGCCTTTTTCAACGGTGTTCTGGCCACCGCCTTGGGGACGTCGTGCACCGCCCCCATCCTGGCCATCGCCATCGGTTTTGCCTTCACGCAGCCATCCTGGGTGGTCCTGGCGATGTTCCTGACGATCGGCTTGGGTCTCGCCTTCCCTTACGTCCTCCTGAGCTGGAATCCCCGCTGGCTGCGCCTCCTTCCCAAGCCCGGCCCCTGGATGCAGAAGTTCAAGGTCGCCATGGGTTTCCCCATGATCGGCACCGCCGTCTGGATCTTCGAGTTCACTGCCCCGAGCTACGGACCCGGAGGCGTCCTGTGGCTCGGGATGTTCCTCGCCGTGGTCGCGTTCGCCGCGTGGATCTGGGGAGAACTGGGGCAGCGCCAAGCCGGGGGCGGACGGCTTGCGGCAGGATTGAGTGCGCTCGCATTGCTCGGTGCGGCGTACTTCTTCATTCTCGAGGGGCAACTGCACTGGCGGACGCCGGTCGGCAACTCGACTTCGACAAGCTACGTCAAGGACAGCCCCGACGGCCTGGAATGGCAGCCGTGGAGCCACGCCGCTGTCGAGGCGGCCCGCAAGCGCGGCAGCGTGGTGCTGGTGGACTTCACCGCCAAGTGGTGTCCAAACTGCCGCTCCAACAAGAAATTCGCCATCGATATCCCCCGGGTCCGGGAGCGCGTCCGCGAGCTCAAGGCCACCGTGTTCCGCGGCGACTACACCGACCGGGACCCGCGAATCACGGAGGAGCTGCGGAAGTACAAGCGCGCCGGTGTCCCGCTTGTGCTCGTCTTTCCTCCTGACCCGGATCGCCCCGCGTTGGTCCTGCCGGAGCTGCTCACGCCGTCCATCGTGCTCGACGCGCTCGAAGAGGCGTCCCGGGCACCGGCCCGGTCGTCGCCGCCGCAGGCGACCTGAATATTTGCGGCATTCAAGCCTTCTACTACTGTGACCGTCGGAACAACCGGCGGCGATCTTCGGTCCTTCAAGTAACTATGAGAACCGTGCTCACGTTCCTGGTGGCTTTGGCTTGCGGAATAACGGCGCTTGGCGCGGGCAAAGTCGGCGAGGCGGCTCCAGACTTCACGGCCCGTGACGTAAACGGCAAGACGCATCGTCTCAGCGACTACCGCGGGAAGATCGTCGTCCTCGAAGCCTACAATCTCGATTGCCCCTTCTGCGCCAATCACTACCGCTCCGGTTCGATGCAAGCCCTGCAGGCCGCTGTAACCGGCAAGGGCGGTATCTGGCTGATGGTGAATTCCTCCGCGCCGGGTGCTCCTGGCCATCGAAGCGCCGAGGCGGCCCGCACCGAATTCTCGGCGCAAGGCGCCAAGGCGACGGCCTGGATCGACGACAAGGACGGCGCCTTGGGCAAGCTTTACGGCATGGCCACGACGCCGCATATGTTCGTCATCAACGCCCAGGGCACCCTCGTGTACCAGGGCGCGATTGACGACCGGCCGAGCAGCAGCGGCGATCCTCGGACGGCTCGCAATTACGTCAAGCAGACCGTGGAAGCCTTGATGGCGGGAAAGCCAGTGCCGGTGGGTGAGACCAAGCCTTACGGCTGCGGCATCAAATACGCCCCTTGAGTTCGGGGACCATCTACCTCGATCACAACGCCACCACGCCGGTCGACCCGGCGGTCAAGGCGGCGATGCTTCCCTTTCTGGGGGAGGTCTTCGGCAACCCTTCGAGTCTCCATCGGCTCGGCCGTCAAGCACGCGCCCGGCTTGATGCCGCTCGAGAGCGGATCGCGGAATTGTGGCGTTGCCGCCCCAGCGAGGTCGTCTTCACCTCGGGCGGTACGGAGTCCAACTCGCTCGCGATCCTGGGTGCAGCGTGGGCGCTCCGGGATCGCGGAAGGCACCTGGTAACGACGGCGGTGGAGCACGCATCGGTTTTGGAGCCGCTGAAGAATCTTCGTGACGACCACGGGTTTTCGCTCACCATAGTACGCACCGACTCCTCAGGGAGAGTCCTGTCTGATGCTATCGCCCGCGCCCTTCAACCCGACACTGTCCTGGTCTCCGTCCAAGCCGCCAATAACGAACTCGGCACGCTCCAGCCCATCCAGGAGATCGCCCGAGTTTGCCGGGAACGCGGGGTTCTCTGTCATACCGACGCGGCCCAGTGGTTTGGGAAGGAGCCTGTCGAGGCGATATCCAGCTTCGAAGCCGATCTGGTCAGCGGTTGCGCTCACAAACTCTACGGACCGAAAGGCGCGGGGCTCCTCTACGTCCGCTCGCCTCTGACCCTGAAACCCGTTCTCCGGGGAGGGAGCCAGGAGCACGAGCGTCGTGCCGGAACCGAAAACATGGCGGCGATTGTCGGTCTCTTGCAGGCCTGGGAAGCAAGCAATCCACGGCCGGTCATGGACCGATCCAGACTGGCCCCACTGACCGCACGGCTGGAGGAGCTTTGCCTTGCCGTGCGAGGCGTACGTCGTTGGGGTCCTGCACTCGCGGAGAGGCTTGCCAACACCCTGGCTCTGAGCGTGGAGGGATGCGACAGTCTGTCGCTCCTGGCGGGTCTGGACCTCGAGGGTATCTGTGCCTCGAGTGGCTCCGCCTGCGCGTCCGGCGCCTTGGAGCCGTCGCATGTGCTCTTGAGCTTGGGCGCGACACGCGAGGAAGCTTCGAGCTTGATCCGTTTTTCGCTGGGGCGCGACACGACAGCGGAAGAGGTGGAGATGACGGGGGCCGTTTTCCGTTCCGTGGTACAACGTGTGCGCAACCCGGGTTCCCCGCGGGACGAGACGTGAATAAGCGGCGGGGCGGAGATTCCGGGCAAGGTTATTCGCCGCCCCTAGGGGTTGTGCCTGGAGTTACTCACAGGGTCACGTCTGCACAACTGCTTGGGCCAGCCTTGACACCGAAGGTTGTTTCGTTTATCCACACCCCCTAGTAATACGGTCTTTTCTCTGAGGTAAAGCATCACCGTCACTATGAAACTGGCGATAACCAGGGACGACTTCGTGAACGGGCTGCAGGCTGTCCAGAACATCGTAGGTTCGCGGACCACCCTGCCGATCCTTTCGAACGTCCTGCTCCAGGCCGAGGACAACCGCCTGCGTCTCACCGCCACGGACCTCGATGTGACGATTACTTCCACCGTGGAAGCCAAGGTCGTGCGCAAGGGCGCAACCACGGTCCCGGCGAAACGCCTGTTCAGCATTGTCCGCGAGGCCGCTCCGGGGGAGATCGACCTGGAGGTGGATGACCGAAGCGTTTGCACGCTCAGGTCGGGGCCGTCCATCTTCAAAGTCCGCGGGCTTGCGGCCGAGGATTTTCCACCGCTGCCCCATTTCGAAGAGCAGCGCCCGATTACGGTACCCCAGGAACGGCTCAAGGGGATGCTGCGACGCTCGGCCTTCGCGGCCTCCACCGATGAGACCAGGTATGTCCTGAACGGCATCTTCTTCAGCTTGAAGGAGCACAAGCTTACGGCCGTGGCGACTGACGGTCGGCGGCTTGCGCTCACGGATGAGGAAGCGGAGATCGAGGGCGGGGTAAGCGTGGAGTTCATCATTCCCACCAAGGCTGTCACCGAGCTGGCCCGGCTGCTCCAGGACAAGGGAACGGTGGAACTGCGCTACACCGAGAACCAGGCCGCATTCAAGCTCCTGGACGAAGCCGGGAAAGCGACGGTCGTCACGACCAAGCTGGTGGAAGGGACTTACCCCAACTACCAGCAGGTGATTCCGCGGGAGTGCAAAGAGCGGGTGACGCTCGTCCGCGAGGAGTTCCTTCACGCGCTACGGCGCGCGGAGATCATGACCAGTGACAAGAGCAATTCGGTCAAGCTCCACTTCCAGCGGAACACGTTGGTGATCACAGCCAACACGCCCGAGATCGGCGAGGCCCAGGAGACGGTGGCGGTGAACTACAACGGGGCCGAGCTGGCGGTGGCCTTCAATCCCGTTTTCCTGGTCGAAGCCCTGCGGGCCTTGGATACCGAGGACATCTTTTTCGAAGTCACGGACGAACTCAGTCCCGGGGTCGTCAAGATCAACGGGCCGTTCCTGTACGTGATCATGCCGATGCGGACGAACTGACGCGAGGTGGAAGCGGCAACGAACCTGCTAACATCGCCCTGAAGTGACTGCTCCCAGGCGTCCGTCGCGAAAACGCGCTTTACTTCCGGACACTGCTGGGTAGGGTCGCCGCAAACGATGTCACTTATGCGAACTGCATTGCTCCCTGCGTTAGCCGTGGCGATCGCGGGTGTTTTGGTGGTCGGCTGCAAAGGCCCGACAAGGAAATTGAGCCGCGGCGTCACGAACGCGACAGAGTTCGCCCGGCTCGGGGAGGTGCGTCGCTCGGTCGAACAGGAAGCTTTGTGGGAGGGACCGGACGCCGCGTACTCAGCTGGCGTGATCAAGGGCATCAACCGCAGCGTCATTCGCACCTTGGTGGGCGTCGGTGAAATCGTCACCTTCCCCATCCCGAGCTACGAACCGTGGCTGAAACCCGGCAACCCGCTGATGCCGGACGCCACTGTCGGCCCGACGTATCCCGACAGCTACCGGCCCGGGCTGGTTGCTGATTCCGTGTTCGAAACCGACACCAACCTCGGCTTCTCTGGCGGCGATGTGGCGCCCATGGTCCCGGGCAGCCGGTTCCGGATTTTCGATTATTGAGCCTGGCCGCTTATCCGGCGCCGTCGTTGCACGCACGGCGCCTTTTTTGTTTATGCCCCTGGAGCTCCGGTCGCCCTGCAAGATCAACTTGGTTCTGAACATTTTGGGGCGCCGTCCGGATGGATTTCACGAGTTGGAAACCGTCATGCAGCCGGTCGCGCTTTTCGACCGGTTGATCCTGGAAAGGGCGGGGTGCGGACTGAACTTCACTTGCGACGATCCCACGCTCCCAACCGATGACAGCAACCTGGTCGTGAAGGCCGCCCGGGCTTTTCTCCAGGTGACGGGCGATCAATCAGGGGTGCGGATTCACTTGGAGAAGCGGATACCGTCCGCTGCGGGATTGGGAGGAGGCAGTGGGAACGCCGCGACGACGTTGGCGGGCTTGAACCGGTTGTTCGACCAGCCACTTCCGAAGGAAGAGCTCCATCGGTTGGCCGCGACGCTGGGATCCGATGTGCCCTTCTTCCTTTACGGACGCCCGGCGCTGGCGACGGGCCGGGGCGAAGCCGTGACGCTGCTCGAGCCGTTTCCGGCTTTGGAAAACTTCTGGCTGCTCCTGGTAAAGCCCGGCTTCGGGATCTCGACCGCATGGGCCTACCGCGAGCTCGCCAAGTACCCTGAAGCTTTGTCCGGCGCACCCGGTCGGGCAGCCGAATTGGTGGATGCGCTCGAGCGACAGGATCGGGCGCGGGCTTGGGCTGCGATGTTCAATTCGCTGGAGGCGCCCGCCTTGTCCAAGTACCCGGTGCTTGGCCTGTACAAGGAGTTTCTCGAGTCGGAAGGCGCCTTGCGCGCGTTGATGTCAGGCAGCGGTTCCACAACTTTCGCCGTGGTGGATGGAGAGCAGCAATGCCAGTCGCTGCGGAAGCGGTTCCTGGGACGGTTCGGAGGCGAATGCTGGACTGCGGTGGTGGCGCTGGGGGCCGCCGCGACTTGAACGGCACGGTTCGGCTCTGGCCAAGGCCGGGACGCCGAGCGTACGTTCAGACGTGTTTGTGAGCGCGTGGGCCAAGCAATGGCAGCGGGCTGAAGCATGGCTCCGCAGCCACGTCTCGCTCCGCTGGGAGCGGTTATTGGCGTGGCGCGGACGGTGGCGCCCACGCGAGGATTCACTGCACCTGGCGTTGGCGGGCGTCGTGGGGATTCTCGGCGGGTTGACCAATGCGGTCTTTCACGACCTGACCGAGATCCTCAGAGGCCTGTTTGCGGGTCATCCAGCGACCAGCGGCTCGGCAGACCCGGTGCTGGATGGCGTGCGGTTGCTTGTGCCTATCGCGGGCGCGCTGGTGGCGGGGTTGGTGTTACGGGCCGGGCAGCGGGTCGGACGTGCAGGTTCGACCAACCTCCTCGAAGTGGTGGTGGCGGGCGACGGCAGGCTCCCCTTCCGCCCGAACCTGATCCGGGCCATCTCTTCGCTTATCAGCGTGGCGAGCGGGGCTTCGATTGGAAGGGAGGGATCCATCACGCAGATGGCGGCGACGCTGGCTTCCAAAGTGGGCCAGGCGGTGCGCTGGCCGCCCTACCGGTTGCGGCTGCTCGTGGCCTGCGGAGCGGCCGCGGGTATGGCCGCCGCCTACAATGCCCCCATTGCCGGAGCGGTCTTCGCCGCGCAGATCGTACTGGGGAATTTCTCGATGAATCTCTTCGCCCCGCTGATGTTCTCCTCGGTCATTGCGGCGGTGGTTTCGCGAACGTTCTTTGGGATCGAGGCCCTCTATCGCGTTCCGGAATTCGAGTTCACGCGCATCCTGCAGCTGCCCTGGTTTGTCGTGCTCGGGGCGGCAGCCGGAGTCCTGGGCGGGCTGTTTCTGAAACTCCTGCAGATGGCCGAGCGGGCCTTTCAACGACTTGAACAGCCGATTCATGTCCGTCTGACGCTGGCGGGCGTGGTCGTTGCCGGGCTGGCGGTGCTCATACCGGAGGTTTGGGGGAACGGCTATAGCGTGGCCTCGCGCATCCTCGAGAATGCGCCCGGTTCGGACCTCACCTGGAAGGTGATTGCGCTCCTGCTCCTCGCCAAGCTGGCCGCGACGGTCATCACCGTCGGTGCGGGAACCGTCGGCGGCGTCTTTACGCCCACACTCTTTCTGGGAATCGCTTTGGGCAGCCTGGCCGGACAGATCCTGCAGGCCGCGGGCCTTGCCATGTCGCTGCCCGTAGGCGCTTTTGCGCTCGCCGGCATGGGGAGCGTCCTGGCCGCCACGACCCACTCGCCCTTGCTGGCGATGATCATGGTGTTCGAGATCTCGTTGAATTACTCGATGATGCCCGCGCTCATGCTGGCTTGCGCGGTGGGCACGCTGGTCAGTCGACGGCTCCACGCCACCTCGGTTTACACGGAACCGCTCCAGCGGATCGGTGTCCTCGGCGAGGCCGAGGCTGCGGTGTTGGGGGTCGCGACCCAGAGAAAGGTCGGAGACCTCATGCGTGAACCGGTCCCGCCCGTGTCCGAGACCGCCACCTTCAAGGAACTAGGCCAGCGGTTTCTGACCACGTCCTACAACTACCTCCCAGTCGTCGATGCCGCCGGGCGGTTGACGGGATTGGTGGCGCTCCAGGACCTGAAAGGTTACCTGAACGCGGGGCACGAACTCCAGGCCGTGATCGCGTTCGACGTCATGCGGCCACCGCCGCCGTGTGTTCTGCCCAGTCAGCTCCTCCATGAGGCCCTGCCGCTGCTGTTGGCCACCGAGTTACGGCACATCCCGGTGGTCACGACGCTGACGGAAAGGCGCCTGGTAGGCACCTTGGTGCGATCAGAGGCGTTGGGGGTGCTTTCGGAGGCGCTGGCGCCCAAAGGGACCCCCGACAACTGAACTGGATGCGGTTCCGCGCAGCCGTTCGGATCCCAACGAAACCGGCGGGCATTTGCCGTCGTTCAGCGGTCGTCGCGCTCAGCGTCCCGCGGTCGTCAATTCCGGCTTGGCAACCATCACGCCGGCGGTGGCCTCCGGCCGCTGCGGTCGCGCGGCGGGTTCGCCCGCCCTTGCGGTCGCCGCGGCAGCGTGCAGGGGCTCGGTTGCCGCGGGCGCGGACTCGAGCGGAAATGCGCTCTCGATGAACACCGCCTGGCGGTCCTTGTATTCGACCTCGGCGGCCATCCACCACGGGCTGCGAAAGCTGCGGGCCACCTTGGTGGCGACATCCTCCAAGGAGCCATCAGCGGCCACCACGGGTTCCGCCATCGCCCGTCGGTTAAAATCCAGGAATCCCTGGGCCTCGCGGACATAACAAACGACGTGCGTCTGCGCCGGCATCATGACCACCACCAGCTTGGTCCGGTAACCACGCTCCGTCAGCACCCGGGCGGCCAGGCTGGCGAAGTCATCACAATCTCCGCGCTTCCGCGTGAGAAACGTCTCCGCCTCCTGCACGTGTTCGCCGAGCTCGAAGGCGAAATCGGCGAATTCGCTGAGAAATCGACCCGGAGTGAGGCTGTCGAGGGTTCGCAGCCGGGCCAATTCATCAGCCCGCAGCCAGACGGCGGCGAGCGCTGCGAGCAAAAGCAACCGAAGACGCTGCATTCCGCTAAACCTGGAAGTCAACGCCTGAGGGCGAAGCGCGGTTCACGATGAAGCGTTGTAAACCGTTGCCAGTGCAGTTCAAGCGGGAAAAGGCCCGAGGGGCGCCCTGACGGTTGATTAGGGGCTTCACCTAGCCCCCTGGGGGGACAACCCCATGCCACAAACCGGTCGCGCGCCCCATTGCGAAGCGGCGATCCGCCGCGTAGGGGTTTCCATGTTGCGCAAGGGGGGCGGGCTGCCTCCCGCACTGGCAAGGCAACAAGTCAGTGAGGTCAATTCGCTTATGATTATGAAAACGACGAAGCAAACTCACCGATGCGGACGATTCCGCACTCAGGCTGCCCTCGCTCTCAGCGCCGCGTGTTGCGGCGTCCTGATGGCGCAGCAGCCCACGACACCACCGTCCCGGCCGATCGACAATCCCCCGGTCAATGACCGTTCCGGGACCGACACCGGCCTTAACCGTTCCACCACGGGAACGCTGGACGCCGCACGGGACCACACGAGCGGCAGCAAGATCACGGTGGCTCCCACGAAAGCCAACAAGGCCAGCAGCCTCATCGGGATGGAGGTTCGCGGCTCGGACGGAAAGAAGCTCGGCGAGATCGAGGACATCGTCTTCGACCTGAAGTCCGATCGAGTCGCCTATGCCGTGCTGGACGTCGGCGGAGGCGGACTGTTCACGGCGGATAAACATCACGCCGTTCCGCTGCGGGCGTTTCAGGCTGGCCCCGACGGTGACTACCTGACGCTTAGCGCCGATCGCGCCAAGCTGGAGCGAGCTCCGGCCCTGCAGAAGGACGCGTGGCCCAGTGTCGTGAATCCGGCCTGGGGCGCAGAGCCCTTCTGGAAGGATGACATGATCGATCGAACCGGCGATTTGAACCGTCCCGGTGTGCGTGGAAACGACGACAAGCTCCATGACCGGAGCTTGGACGGCACGCGGACGATTCCGGACCGCGATCCCGTTCGGGATTCCACCCGCCCAGCCGGCGAGAGATCACCGAACCCATGAACCGGCCGAGTCCCAACGGAGGGATAGCGGTCAAGCCAGACCGACGAGGTGACGGAGCACCTCGTCGGTCGTTTCGCGTCAGGGCAGGCCGGCGACGTGGTGGGGCGGCGGGAAAGGACGCGTTTTGAACGGGTCCCGCCGCCGCCCTGTCCGTCCTAGCAGACATGTGCTGATGGATGACATAAATGGGATTGCTGATCACCAGAGCCCCGGGTGGCGAAGGCGGGTCTCCCGTGGCAAGCCCGCAGGCGGTCTCGTCCCTTCGGGGCGGCGCCGGCGAAGGGAAGGGCATGTTCGTGATCTCGCGTGACCTCCCCGAATTGAGGCGGCTTCAGTCCCTGGTACTCGAGACCGCGGAACGGGTACAACGCCGCCTCGGTCAGGACTTGCACGACGGCTTGAGCCAGCAGCTCTCCGGCGTGGCTTACCTCGCCCATCTGCTCTGGAAGAAGCCCGAGGCGCGGTCGCTGCCGGAGGCAGCCGAGGCGCAGCGGATCCTCGATGTCGTCAATGAGGCCGGCCAACAAGCCCGGGCCATCGCCAGGGGCCTGCTGCCCGTCAAGGCTGAGCCGGCAGGGCTCGCGGTGGCCTTGCGGCGCCTGGCGAGCACGATGGAGCGGACTTATCCGCTTATGTGCTGGTTTCTCCATGGGGGATGAGAGCCAGGAGTCGGAGGCCGGTCCGGGCATGCCGGAGCGGGCCAAGGCCAGGGTCATCATCGTCGATGACCACCCGATCTTCCGCGAGGGGCTTCGGCGGATCATCGAGGCGGAGAGCAACCTCACGGTGGTGGGCGAGGCGGCCAGTGCGGCCCAGGCGCTCGAGGTGATCGCCGGGGGAGAGCCGGAGCTTGTCATCGTGGACCTGACCCTGGATCAATCCAACGGTTTGGACTTGATCAAGGACCTTGGTTCCCGCTGGGCCTCCCTCCCCGTTCTGGTGGTGTCGAATCACGACGAGGCCCTGTACGCCGAGCGCTGTATTCGAGCCGGAGCCCGCGGTTACGTGATGAAAGACCGGCCGCCGACCGAGCTGATCGCGGCCGTCAACGCGGTGCTTGGCGGGCGCTTTCACCTGAGCGATGGCATCACGCACCGGATCCTCAGCCGGCTGGGCACCGGACCCCACCGCGCGGCAGGTGACCTCAGCGAGGGCCTGACGGACCGTGAGCTTCAGGTGTTCGAGTTGTACGGCAAAGGACGGACGACGCGCCAGATTGCGGAGTTGCTGAAGCTGAGCATCAAGACGGTCGAGTCGCATCGCGACCACATCAAGGAGAAGCTGGGTTTTGCCGACTCCACCTCGCTGGTTCGGGCCGCCGTTCATTGGGTGGAGGTCCAGCATGGGCTTTGATCATCACGAGCCGAGTTCGGGTGCACTGCCTTCGATTTCGAACGTCGTCGTGGCCTGGGGGCGGCGCTTCGCCAAAGGGTCTTCCGGGCGGGGATAAAACGTACAAAGGTGGGATTATGATCCATGACTTGCAGAGTACGAGGGACGGGACGATTGACATCCTCCATCAACTGGCGGACGGGCAGGACGATCAGGCGCGGCAGGCCGCCGCGCGCCGGGACCCGCGCGCCGAAACCGCCCACCGAGGCGCAGCCGTGGGCTTGCGGATGGCTGCGGCCGTGGTGTCGGAGCGGTTCAGTCTTGACCAGCCCGGCAGGAGGGAGTCCGGCCCATGGATGGCTCCTGCGGCGTCGGCCTTGGCGGCGCTGCCGGCCCGGGCCGTGACCGCCTGATCTGCGGCCGGCAACCAGCCGAGGGTGATGACGGCGCGACCTGCACCGGGGCGGAAATCGGCTTGCCGACGGGGGGAGAGTCGTGAGAAGAACCACGGCGAGGTCCCGAACGCGGGGCCGCACCGGCGGGAGAGATGGCTGAGTGGTTTAAAGCGCACGCCTGGAGAGCGTGAGTGGGCTAATACCCCACCGGGAGTTCGAATCTCCCTCTCTCCGCCAACACCAACACGCGATACCCGGGGCGAAACCCTGCCCTTTGACAAAATCGCGCGTGCTCACTAGCGTCGCCACCATGGAACACCTGCACGCCCCCTGGAGGATCGAATACATCCTGGCTCCCAAGCCTCGAAGTGACCAGTCGGTGTTCACCCGCATTGCCCAATCATCGGACGACCTCGCGAACCATGTCATCGCTCGTGACCGGACCTGTTTTGCGGTGCTGAACACCTATCCCTACAATGGCGGGCACCTGATGGTGGTTCCCTACAAGCAGACGGCGGACTTGGACGATTTGACGGACCAGGAACTTCTGGAGCTCATGCGGCTGACCCGTCGTTGCATCAAGGCCCTGAAGCGCACGATGCGGCCCGACGGCTTCAATTTGGGTGTCAACCTCGGTCGCGTCGCCGGCGCGGGCGTTGTGGAGCACCTCCACATTCACGTCGTGCCCCGCTGGAGCGGAGACACCAATTTCATGCCGGTCCTCGCCGACACTTCGGTGGTGCCCGAAGCCCTGCGTGACGTCGCTCAGAGGTTGCGGGGTGCCCTGGAGGTGGACATGGCTGGTTCCCCTGACGCAGGCGCAGCCGCCCCGTCCTGCGTTGCTTGATATGCCTTCGGAGACTCTGCACTTCGACAACGCGCGCCTGGCGTCGCAGCTCTTCAATCACGATGCGCGCAACCTCGAAGCTCTCCAGGCCGAGCTCGGCGTCAAGGCGACCGCCCGCGACACCTGGATCAAGCTCGACGGGGACGCCGAACGCGTCGAGCGGGCGCGGCACCTGTTCCAGATCCTGGAAGGCATGATCCAGGCCGGTGCGTCCGTCCGAAACCCCGACTTCGCCCTGGCCCTTGGCATCGTCAAGAACGAGGGGGTGGCCGCCCTGCAGGAACTTCACGCCGAGCGGATCCAAACTTCGAACAAGAAGGCGCTCGTCTCGCCGAAGACGACCGGCCAACGGAGTTACATCGAGGCGATCCGGCAGCATGATGTCACTTTCGGCATCGGTCCCGCGGGCACGGGAAAAACCTACCTCGCGATGGCGATGGCCACGGCCGCACTTCGAGATGGCAAGGTCACCCGGCTCATCCTGACCCGTCCGGCGGTGGAGGCGGGCGAGGCGCTGGGTTTCCTGCCGGGTGACCTGCAGGAAAAGCTGGCGCCGTACCTGCGCCCTCTCTATGACGCGCTGCACGACATGCTGCCGTCCGACGACATCCAGCGCTTCATGGAGCGGGGCGTCATCGAGATCGCGCCCCTGGCGTACATGCGGGGCCGCACGCTGAACAATTCGTTCATCATCTTCGACGAAGCCCAGAACTCGACGGCCGAGCAGATGTTCATGTTTCTCACCCGGCTCGGCTTCAACTCGCGCGCGGTGATCACGGGCGACCTGACCCAGATTGACCTGCCCAAGCAGAAACCTTCCGGGCTGCTGGAGGCCCGTCAGGCCCTGGCCCGCACCGAAGGCATCGCGATCGTCGAACTCGGCAAGCGGGACGTCGTGCGCCATCCCCTGGTTCGCCGCATTCTGGCCGCCTACGAGGAGCACCGGGGAGTCCCGAAGTGAACGCGGTCGGGAAGTCCGGCAAGCCCGGGAAACGCACGGGACGACGAAGGGCAGGCAACGCCGGCACCCGGGGGGACGAGGCCTCGCGCCAGCTGTCCGTCTTTCCCGCCGGGCAGGAAGAGTCGGGGGCGCCCGTCCTGCAAAACCTCCACCGGCGATGGCCGGTGAAGCTGGATCCGCTGCGCCGCATCCTGGTGGCGTCTGGACAGCTGCTGCCTCGAGCCAGGGCGCGCGGCGTCGGTTTGTCCGGCGTGACGGTGTACCTCGTCGGCGCTCGCAAGATGGCCCTGATCAACCAACGGTACCTGCAGCACACCGGGCCGACGGACGTGATCACCTTCGATTACGGGGACCATGCCACGCCGGAGGCCGGCCCGCGGCGCTTGCAGGGCGATGTCTTTGTCTGCCTCGAAGTGGCACGCCGCCAGGCCGGCGAGTACGGCACCAGCTGGCAGGCGGAGGTGGTGCGCTACGTCGTGCACGGGTTGCTGCACCTGTGCGGATTTGACGATCTCGATCCGGACGCCCGGCGGCGAATGAAGCGCATCGAACATCGGATCGTGCGCGTTCTCGAAAGCCGTTTTGCCTTCAAGCAGTTGGGGCGGGATGCTACGGTCGCCGCGTGACGTCGCCGTTTCATCGCTGGCGCGCCAACTTCCTGACCGGGTTGGCGGTCGTGTTGCCTGCGGTGATTACCCTCGGGGTGGTCAGTTGGTTGTTCGGCACGGTCGCACGCTTCACTGACACGCTGCTGTTCTTCCTGCCGCGGACCTTGACGCACCAACGCGAGGGCACAGGCGACATGTACTGGTATTGGAGCCTCGCGGCCCTCGGGCTGGCGGTGCTCCTGCTGTCCCTGGTGGGCCGCGCCACGCGCTACTACGTCATCCGGCGCGTGATCGGGTTTGTGGATGTCTGGATGCTCCGGCTCCCGCTGCTGAACAAGATCTACGGCACCATCAAGCAGGTGAACGAAGCGATCTCCAGCAGCAAGAAGTCCGCCTTCCAACAGGTCGTGCTGATTGAGTACCCCCGGGCCGGCCTGTACACGATCGCTTTTGTCACCAGCGACGAACACCCGGAAATCGAGGCGCGTCTTGGACAGGACGTGGTCGGGGTGTTCGTCCCCACGACACCGAATCCGACCAGCGGTTTTCTCCTCGCCGTACCGCGCAGCCAGGTGCAGCCGCTGGACATGTCGGTGGCGGAGGGCATGCGGTACGTGATCACCCTGGGCTCGGTGGTGCCGGGATATCACCGGACGAATTCAGGCATCCCCCGCCAACTGACGGCGGTCCCGTGAACCTCGAGCGCGCCAGCGGCGTGGTTTTGCGCACGCGGTTGCTCACCGAGACAAGCCTCATCGTCCACTGGCTCACCGCCGAACAGGGGCGCCTCGCCACGGTGGCGCGGGGCGCGCGGCGACCGAAGTCCCCGTTCCGCGGCAAGCTCGACCTCTTCTACGAAGCGGAGTTCAGCTTTCAACGGAGCCGCCGTTCCGACCTCCACGCCTTGAGGGAAGTGCAGCTGACCGGGTCGCACCCCGGCTTGCGAACGCGCCTGGAGAACTTGCGCCAGGCGGCCTACGCCACCGCCTTGATCGAGGTGGCCACGGAGGTTGAGACCCCTGTTCCGGGCTGCCACGGGCTGCTGCGTGAATTCCTGGCCAGGCTCGGTGAGATGCCCGCCGCGCCGTCTCTCGTTCTGGCCTTCGAGCTGAAATTGCTGGCGGAATCCGGGCTGCAGCCCGATCTCGAGCGGGCTTCGCTCAGCGGCACGACACGCCGCACCGCGGAGACGCTGGCCCGCCAGCCGTTTCGCGAAGGCGCGACGCTGCAGGCCACGCCGGCGGCGGTGGCGGAGCTGTCGCGCTTTCTGCAGCTCTTCCTGGCTCAGCACCTGGAGCGCGTGCCGCGGGGGCGGCCGGAAGCCTTGGGGCTTGCGGCGACATCACCGGCCCGCAGAAGCTCACCCGCCGACAATGAACGTTCCTGAGCTACAGCACGTCGAAACGACGTCAACCTCATCGTGAACTCGCGCCGTCATCCGTGGTTGTTCTGGCTTGGCTGCCTGGTGTTGTTATGGGCTCTGGCAGGCGCGGGTTATTGGTACGCGCAGAGCAGCCGGATGACCGCGGCCAAGGTGCGCAGCTACCTGCGTTCGGTCGATATCCGGCAGCTTCGGGGCGAGGCACGGGAGAAGGCCATTCGCGAACTGGTGCGTCGCCTCAACGCCCTGTCCTGGGAAGAACGCCGGGAGGCGCGGCTGCTCGGCGACTGGGCGCCATGGCTCGAAGCGATGACCGAGGAAGAACAGGCGCGGTTCGTCGAGGCCACCCTGCCGACCGGTTTCAAACAGGTACTCAACGCCTTCGAGGAACTGCCGGAGGCTCAACGCCGGCGCACCATCGATGACGCCGTGAAGCGGCTCCGCGAGGCCCAGCAGGAATTCGCCACCACCGGCTTCGCCGGCCCCGAAGGAACCAATGCCCCGCCGATGATCAGCGAAGAGGTCCGGCAGGCCGCGATCCGGACGGGACTCAAGACCTACTACGGGGAAAGTTCCGCGCAAATGAAGGCCGAACTCGCTCCCGTGCTCGAGGAGATGCAGCGCATGATGGAAAGCGGGGTCTTGCTTCGGCGCGGCATGGAGGGCGCGCGGTGAGGTCACGCGCCGACAAGAAGGCGTTCACGCTGGTCGAGCTGCTGGTGGTGATCGCGATCATCGGGTTGCTGGCCAGCCTGCTGCTCCCGGCGATCACCCGCGCCACCGAATCCGGCCGCTCCACGGCCTGCCTCGGCAACCTGCGCCAGGTGGGGATCGCCCTCCAGCTCTACGTCGACGACAACCAGAACCGCCTCCCCGTGTTGCGCGACCGGCCGCTGGAAACCAATGGCGCGTCCGGGCTGGAGATCCACGCGTCGCTCGATACCGCGCTCGCCAGCCAGCTCGGCAACACCAGGGTCCTGCGGTGTCCCTCGGATCGAAAGCGCCTCTTCGATCAAACCGGCAGCAGTTACTCCTGGAACAGCCTCCTCAACGGGCAGGACGCCGCGCACTTGAAAGTCTTCAGCCTCGAGTTTGATCCGCACCAGATCCCGGTCGTATTCGACAAGGAGGCCTTTCACGCGGCGCGTGGGCCCAAACGCGGCGTCAATTACCTCTACGCGGACGGCCACATCAAAAACCTGCTGGCGATGGAAGGAACGCGGTAATGGCGGCGAGCCCCGTCTCAACTTCTGCCGAACCGCGCGTCGTCTTGCGCGGGGTGACGAAGCGCTTTGGTAGGCATCTCGCCCTGGACGCGCTCAACCTCGAGATTCCCGCGGGCGAAATCTTCGGGTTGCTCGGACACAATGGCGCCGGCAAAAGCACGGCCATTGGCATCATGCTGGGCCAGGTTTGGCCGACGCGGGGCGAGGTGCGGCTCTGTGGCCATGACGTGCACGCGCGTCGCCGGCAGGCCCTCAGCCGGGTCGGTGCGCTCTTCGAAACGCCCGCGTTCTACGATTACCTGAGTGGTTGGCGCAATCTCGAGATCTTGTGCCAGTACACCGCCCCCGTGCCGGCGGTGCGCCGGCGCCAGGTCGTCGAGTGGGTCGGGCTCTCGGACCGCATCGATTCACGCGTGCGAACGTATTCCCATGGCATGCGCGCCCGCCTGGCCCTCGCCCAGGCGCTGTTGCCCGGCCCCGAACTCCTGATCCTGGACGAACCCGCGGACGGCCTGGATCCGGAGGGTATCCACGAGCTGCGGCGGACCATCCTCCGGCTCCATGCGGAGCTGGGACTGACGCTGCTGCTTTCGTCCCACCTGCTCGGGGAAGTCGAGCAGACCTGCACGCACATCGCCGTCCTCAAGCAGGGCCGCAAGGTGTTCGAGGGACCGCTCTCCGGCGTCCGGGGCACCGATCGCGGCGTGCGCCTGGTGACCGACGATTTCCCGGCGGCCGTCATGCACCTTGAAGCGGCGGGGCTGATCGACGGCAGCCGGGATGGCAAAGTGCTCCTGCTGGCCACCGGCAAGGCCGTTCACGAAATCGTGGCCTGCCTGGTGGCGAGGGGACACCCGGTTCACGAGATCGCGCCGGAGGAGCGAACGCTCGAGCAGTTCTACCTTCAACTGATGCACTGAGGCCATGTTCCTGCTCCAACTCCGCAACGAACTCTGGAAGCTGTTCGGCAAGAAGCGGACCTACATCGGCTTCGTGATGTTCCTGCTGGCGCAAAACGTGATCGCGCTGGTCTTCAAGTTCACTAGGGCTTCGCGGCCCATGCAGCGCATGCTCGAGAGCGGCGGGCAGCTGGCCGACGAGTACATCTCCGTGCTCACCATCGCCACCATCATGCTCGTGCCGGTCGCGGCCTTCCTCCTGCCCTTGTACGCTTCGTTGGTGGGCGGCGATCTCGTCGCCAAAGAAGCCGAGGACGGCACGTTGCGGATGATCCTGTCCCGGCCGATCTCGCGCGGGCGTTTGCTGGCCGTGAAGTGGGTGGCGGGGGCGATCTTCGGGGTGGCCCTGTGCGGCGCCTTGGGGGCCTTCGGCCTGGCGTTCGCCAGCCTGTATTTCCCCTGGGGAAGCCTCTTCGTCTGGATGCCGGAGCAGAAGATCTTCAGCCTCTTCGCCCCGGGCACCGGGCTCGTGCGCTATGTGGCTGCGCACCTCATGCTGGTGACGGAGGCGGTTTCCATTCTGACGCTGGCGTTCATGTTCTCCTGCTTCAACGTCAAGCCCGCGGCGGCGACCATCCTCGGTCTGTCGTTCGTGTTCGTGAGCCTCATCCTCGAACACATCCCGTACTTCGCGGACTACCGGGACTGGTTCTTCACCTACCACCTGCACCTGTGGCAGCTCTCGTTTCTGGACCGCGTCCCGTGGTGGCGCATGGGCCAGTCGCTGAGTCTGCTGGCCGGGTTCAACGCGACGTTCTTCGTCGTGGGCCTGGGCGTCTTCCACGCGCGGGACATCAAAACGTAAGGCCGGTTGGCGGCGTCGGTGGGGCGAGACTGCGTCGAGCCGCGGGGGCTCCCGGAGGTGGCGCTCGGCCGAGCGAGAGCACAATACTATTGACTGACCCCTTCGGAGAAAAGCCGCGTGCTGAAGTAGCGTTCCGCGCGGTCGCACAGCAGCGTCACCACGGCTCCCGAGGGCCGGTGCTCCAAGGCCAGCCGGAGCGCCGCGGTCACATTGGCCCCTGACGATGTCCCCACCAACAATCCGTGCTCGCGGTGGAGACGCTGGCTCATCGCGAGGGCGTCCGCGCTCGAGACCTTGACCTGACCATCGATCGGCGCGCCGCGAAGCAACGGGGGAATGAACCCATCGGCGACGCCTTCGATGTAGTGACAACAGGGACACTCGCCGGCCAGCACCGCCGCCTCGGCCGGCTCCATCGCGAAGATGCGGGCGTCCGGGTGCCGTGACTTGATCGCCCTCCCCACGCCCGCCAACGTCCCGCCGGTTCCATAGCCGGTCACGAAGATGTCGATGGCACCCTGCACCTGACGGACGATCTCCGGGCCGGTCGTGTGCTCGTGATCCTCGGCGTTCAGCGGGTTCTCGAACTGCCGCGGCAGAAAGTAACGCGGGTCGCGGGCGGCGAGTTCGCGGGATCTTTCGATGCCCGTCTGGTAACGCCCTTCGCTGGAGAAGAGAATCAGCTCGGCTCCCAGCTCGCGAATGAGGTGGCGCCGCTCGACGCTGGCGCCCTCGGACATGAGGATGGTGACCCGATAGCCTTTCGCCGCCCCCACCATCGCCAGGGCGATTCCCGTGTTCCCGCTGCTGCATTCGAGGAGGATCGAATCGGGCTTGAGCCAGCCGCGTTGCTCCGCGTCCATCACGACACAGCGCGCGAAGCGGTCCTTCACGCTGCCGCTGGGATTGAGGAACTCGCCCTTGGCGTGGATCGTCACGCCTTCGGGTTCAAAGCGCAGCGGGATCAACGGCGTGTTACCGATCACATCGAGCACCGGTGCGGCTCGGGGGATGAGGTTTGGTTTCATGGAAGTTCAAGGTGCCGCCATCACGAGGAGGGGATCAAGCCGCCAGGACCTTGAGGGCCCTGGCCAGGCGCTGACGCTCGGCGGTCGTGGCCGGGAGCAACGGAGCGCGAGGCGGACCCACCGGGCGCCCGCGCAAGGCGCAGGCTGCCTTCACGAACTGGGTGTACTTCCCGCCACCTTCCATCAGCTCCAACGTGGGCAACAGGCGAAAGAAAAGGGTCCGGGCGGCCGCGTGGTCGCGCTGTTCGACCGCCAGCCGGTAGAGGGCAACGTGGGACTCGGGGAGCACGTTGACCACGCCACCCACCCAGCCGACCGCTCCCATGAGCAGGCTTTCCAGGGCGATGGTGTCGCAGCCGCAGAACACGCCCAGCCGGTCGCCGCAGCGCCGCAGCAACTCGGTGATGCGCGGCATCTCGCCGGTGCTCTCCTTCACGTACCGGATGTTCTTGAGGCTGGCCAGTCGCTCGATGAACTCCGGCGACATGTCCACGCCGGTTCGTCCCGGGTAATTGTAGAGCATGATGGGAATGCCGATCGCATCGTTGATGGCCCGGAAATGCGCGAACAGTTCCTCGGGCCGGGGCAGCGAATAGTAAGGCGGGGCCAGCATGATTCCGGCTGCGCCCAGTTGCTCCGCCTCGCGCGACAGCGCGATGATCTCGCGCGTCGAACCCGCATTGGTACCGGCAAGGACCGGCACCCGACCGGCGGCCGCGCGAACGGTGGCGGTCAGGACCTCGCGTCGTTCGGGGGGCGTGAGGGCGTAGTACTCGCCGGTGCTGCCGAGCGGGATGAGCCCGTGCACGCCCTGGCGGATCAGGTGATCGGCGACGGCCTCCAGTTGATCGTACGCCACGGCCTGGCTGCGGGTCATCGGTGTGACCAGCGCGGACAAGATGCCGTGGAGAACGGAAGCCCCGGACTTCTTCAGCGCCGCTCCTTTCATGTCAGCAGTGCTCCGGTTTGGGATCTCGATCGTACTCACAGGCTGCTGGCCACGCGAATGGCGTCCAAGGCGCGGCGCAAGCTCTCGCTCCGGTGCTGGGCCTTGTCCGGACACCAGTGGTCTTCGATGAATTCAGTCATCCTCGGGGTATAGCCCCGGCCCACGATGCCAGAACTCCCGTCCGGCGGCACGAGGTCACTCCTCAGCCGCGCTGAACGCGATCGCCGTGCCAGGTTCACGAGCGTCTGTTTCGGATTGGCGACGGCGTCGGGGCTTCGTGGTAGCAGGTCTCCGGAAATGCGAAGAAAGCCGGCAAGGGAATCATCCGCCAGCAACCAGCTTTCCAGCATCCTCTCGGCAATCCGGAGGACGAAATCACGGTGCCTCGGGGACTTCAGGTGACGCGCGATCAGCCCGCTGGGGCAGGGAAACGCCTCCAAATCGGCCAGTCCGAGCACCGGTCCCAGAGTCGCAGCGGCAGAATTGTAGCGTGGAGTGTCCTTCCAGAAGCGAATCCGCCCGCCCTTGTCGATCGGATGCACTCCTTCCGCACCAGCGCCTGCCGCTGCCAGGAGCTTCAGGCTGGCCGGAACCTCCAGCGCACCCTCGACGACGACCAACGCGAAGCCACGCGTCATACCTCGATCCGGTCGAAGAGGGTCATCTGCCGGGGTTCGGTCCTTGGGAGGACGGCCTCGCTGGCGGTCAACCCCGACTGCATGAGTCTCACGATTCCGTCAGGCCCGGCGCCCTCGATGACCTCCGACCCCTCGAGTGCTGGCTGGACCAGCAGGACCTCTTCGGGCGCGATTCCGGCATCCATCAGCAGGTGCTCGCTGTGTGTGGAGAGGAGCACTTGCCGGCCACTGCCTGCCTCCTGTGCGCGATGGATGAATGGCGCGAGACGCTTCACGATGGCCGTATGGAGCGACAACTCCGGCTCTTCCAGCAACAGCGGGCCGGCGGGCTCCTGCAGCACCCACAGAAAGCCGATCAGTCGCAGCGTGCCGTCGGATAGTTGGGCTTCGTTCTGATAGGCCCCCTGGGGACGCCAGTGCTTGAACTTCCCTTCGAGATGAGGCTTCCCGTGGTCATCGAGTTCCAACCGCAAACCCTCGAGCTGAGGAGCCACAATCCGTAACGCCCTCTCGATGCGTTTCAGGCGTGCCTTCTGTGGCCGCGGCGTGGTGTTGCGAATGCGGTCGAGGAGATCCCTTCCGTAGGGATCTGGTCCCAGCCCGCCCGCTCTTGGAGCCTGTTCTTCGCGCAAGAGTTGCGGCACCAAATGCAGGTAGGACACGCTGCGGAAGAAATCCGCCAACTCCCGGAACTCCTGGTTGGCCGTCACCTGCTGGAGCGCCGTCTGAGTCCGTCGTTCCCGATCCCGTCGGTCATGCTCGTCTGGCCGGCTGAGCTTGCGCTCCTTCGTTCCGTCGGCTTGCAGCCGGTCCACCAGTTCCCGCACCACGACCGGCCGCGGGTTCTTGAGCGTGTCGTGGCTGAAGGCCAATTCATACCGCCAGCCGGTGCCGTCGGTGCCTTTCGCCACGACGCAAACGACCACCTCGGTGTCTTGCCGGGCGTACAGCGAACGCACCTTGGCCATGCCGTCGCGGAGCGATACGGCCTTTGCCAGTCCGCCGCCATCCAGAGCCAAGTCGCGCAGAAACCGGAACGCATCGAGGAGGTTGGACTTGCCAATCGCGTTCGGTCCCACGATGAACACCCGACTGGCCAGGCCGACATCCACACTGGTGAAGTTCTTCCAGTTCTTCAGTTCAATCCGGGCGAAGCGCATGGCGCTCATGTCCTCGCCTCCAGTTTCGAAGCTCGTAGGTGTGTGGGCTGCGGCATGGCCGTGACCTTACGGCGAGGCGCCGGGCGCAGGAAGCGGAAAGGCGGGCGGCCCACGGGAACCAAGCACCAATCGCCACCCCTTCGGTCAGCCCAGCTGCAGCCAGATCGTCTTCAGCTCGGTGTACTGCTCGTGGGCGCGCAGCGACTTGTCGCGCCCGGAAAACCCCGACTCCTTGAAGCCGCCGAACGGGGTGGTGATGTCGCCCTCGGAGAAGCAATTGATCGAGACGGTGCCCGCGCGCAGGGCCCGGGCGATGCGATGGGCCGCGTTGACATCCCGCGTGTAGACGGAGGCGGCCAGACCGTAGTTCGTGTCGTTGGCCAGCGCCACCGCCTCGGCCTCGTCCTGCACCGGAATCACGGAGAGCACCGGACCGAAGATCTCCTCGCGGGCGATCTTCATGCGGTTGGATACGTCATCGAAGATGGTGACTTCGACGAAGTGCCCGCCGCTGTCCTGTCGGACTTGTCGCCCACCCAGCGCCAGGCGGGCGCCTTCGTTGCGTCCGGACTCGACATAGGCGAGGACCTTCCTCAAATGGGCCGCCTCGATCATGGAACCGACGCGCGTCGCTGGGTCCAGCGGGTCGCCGACCGTCCAGGTGCGCGCCAGCGCGCTGATCTTGTCGAGCAAGGCATCCTTGAGCCGATGGGAGACCAGCAGGCGGGAGCCGCAGCTGCAGTTCTCGCCCATGTTCCAGAAGGCGGCGTTGACCGCGTTCTGGGCGACGACGTCAAGGTCGGGGGCGTCGGCGAGGACGATCTGGGGGCTCTTGCCGCCGCATTCGAGGATGATGCGCTTCAGGTTTGATTCCGCCGCGTAACGGAGGAAGAGACGCCCGACTTCCGTGGATCCGGTAAAGGCGACCATGTCGACGTCAGGGTGGCGTCCCAACGCCTGGCCCGCCGTTTCGCCGAGGCCGGGTACCACATTGAAGACTCCGGGTGGCAGGCCGGCTTCCATCGCGAGTTCGGCCATCCGGAGCGCACTTAAGGAAGTCTGCTCGGCCGGTTTGAGCACGACGCTGTTCCCGGTGGCGAGGGCGGGACCGATCTTCCAGGCGGCCATCTGGGCCGGGAAATTCCACGGGATCACGGCGCCGACCACGCCCAGGGGTTCCCGAACAATCCACGCGAAGTGCTCGGGACCGGTGGGCGCCACCTGGTCGTAGATCTTATCCGTGGCTTCCGCATGCCAGCGCAGGCAGGCGATCGTGTCGGGAATGTCGAGGCTGGCGCAGTCGTTGATCGGTTTGCCGGCCTCCAGGGTGTCGAGCAGGGCGAGTTCACCCGCGTTCGCCTCGAGCCGGTCCGCGAACCGCAGCAACACCTGCTTTCGGTCCGACGGCTTCTGCCTGGCCCAGCGTCCGTCCTGAAAAGCCCGACGTGCCGTTTTCACCGCGCGATCCACATCCTCCGCCTCGCAGGACGCGATGCGCGCGAGCTCGCGGCCGTTCGCGGGGTTTTCCGTCGCGAACGTACGGCCACTGGCCGCCGGGACGAAGGCGCCGTCGATGAAGGCTTGGGTGCGAAACCGCAGCTGCGCCACGGCTTCGGCAATGCGGGTGGGGTCGAGCGTGAGGTTCATGGGTCTTGGTTGCGATCAGGTGGTTGGATTGGCTTCGGTACGAGAGACAGGATTGGGGCCATGGCGCAGCGCCCCCACCGAGACCGGCAGGACCGGTGGGCGGATGGCGTGATTGTCCCAGCCGAAGAGAACGCGCGTCGCGCCGCCACACACGCGACCCTGGCAGGCGCCCATGCCGCAGCGCGTGTGCAGCTTGGCTTCCTGCCAGGACTGACAGCACTCGAGCCGTTGGAAAGCCACGTCCTCACACCGGCAAACAAGCGTCTCCGGTTCTGCCAGCCGCTTCAACTCCGGTCGCAAGGCAAACGCGCGCGCGAGCGCCGCGCCGAAACGGAGTTGTCGGTCGCGACCTGCGAAAAGCCGGCGGGCCTCGGCCTCGCGCCCGGCCGCCGCGAGTCCGGCAACCTGACCCTCCGCCAGCGAACGGTCGGCGCCGCCGATGCCGGTCGGTTCGCCAGCGCAGTAAACGCCTTCGACGGAAGTGCGTTGCAGCGCATCGACGGCGACGCCTCCGTTCTCGGCCCGGCAACCGAGGAGGAGCGGCAACTCAATGCCGGGGATGAGTCCGAAGCCACACGCCAGGTAGTCACACCGTTCTGTCCAAGTGCGCTTCCCGTTCGTGAGTTCAACCGATTCGAGGTGCTCCTTCCCCACGGCGCGGACAGGCCAGCAGCCGGCCCGGAAACGGACCCCCGCGAGCTTCCATTGATAGGCCAGAGCTTGGGCGAGCTTCGCAGGGGCAAGCCGAGGAAGGGCTGAAGCGAAACGCAGCAGCGATCCCCAGCCGGCCTGTTCCGCGATGCAGACCACGTGCGCGGAGTGCTCCTTCAACTCGGCCGCCACCGCCATCAGCAGCGGTCCGCTTCCGGCCACCACGACCCGTTTGCCGCCGACCGGGAGGCCGCCTTTCACCAGCGTGCCGAGCCCGCCGACGCCCATCACGTTGGGCAACGTCCAGCCGGGAAACGGCAGGAACAGTTCCCGGGCGCCTGTGGCCAGGACGAGCTTTCGCCATCGGAATGTGAGGACGGACGGTCCAACCGCCGCGGGCGTGCAGGCGGTGTTGCGTTCTTCGGCGGTCGATCCCAACGCCGAGGTGCTCGCGCCGTCGCAAGCCACAGGGCTGCGTTCGGCAGCCAGAATCTGCGGCGCAGGCGCGGCGTAAACGGTCGTCGACCGGAAGACCCGGACGGTCGAGTGCTTCAATCGCCCGAGCCAATGTTGCGCCTGGGAAGTTCCCTTGGCCTGGCGGCCATGCACATCGACCAGGAACCGTTGAGGAGCGCGGGCTTCAGCCCGCAGGGAGGTTCCTTGGGTAGGGCGCGCTGTCCCCAGCGCGCCGGACTCGGCGGGCAGCGGAGTGCCCGCCCTACCATGGGGCGGTTCATGGGAAGGTGCGGGGCCACCCTCATCGCCCCGCCAGATACGGCCTCCGAGACAGGGGGTCGCTTCGAGAAGCGCCACCGAACGGCCCTGCTCAGCGGCAACGGCGGCCGCGGCGATGCCGGCGGGACCGCCCCCAACGACAACCACGTCGAAGTCGCACACGGAGGTTGGGACGCCCTCAGGCATCGGTGCGCACCTCCATTCCCGGCTGGCAAAGTTCGAGGCAGCTCCGGCAATGCGCGCGGCCGTTGATCGTCACGCGACATTCCATGCAGATCCCCATCCCGCACAACGGACCGCGGAATTCGCCCGTGGGCGATTGCCGGAGCCGAGACTTGCCGAGGGAAAGCAGGGCCGCGGCCACGGTGATGCCGCGTTCGACCCGCACCGCCGTCCCGTCGACAGTAATGGAAACGGAGTCACTCATGGGCGGCGCTTTCATCCGGGGAAGCGAACCGCGCCGGCAGATAGGGTTCGGAGGGAATGGCCGACGGTCGCTTCAAGACCATGTCGGCCAGGAGCCGCGCCGTTCCCAGGGAAGTCGTGATGCCGAGTCCTTCATGGCCCGTCGCGAGCCAGACCCGGTCGCTCGCCAGGCTCGGCCCGATCAGCGGCAGTTTGTCCGGAGTGGCCGCGCGATGCCCGGTCCAGACGCGGATCGTTTGAAGTCGATCCAGCGCGGGCAGGTACTCGACGGCGCGGTCGAGCATCCGTTTGAGCATGCCGTGGTTCACCTCGTCGCCTTCGGCATCGAACTGCCGTGACGAGCCGATGAGCATCTGTCCCGTCTGCCGGGGCTGGATGTTGAAAGCCACGGAATCGGCGCTGACCGAGTGGGCGCTTTTCAGGTAGCCCAGCTCGACGAGTTGATGACGGACGAACCCCGGATGGCGGTCGGTGATGACGAGGTGGCCTTTGCGCCGGCGGATGGGAAGCCCCGCCGTGAGTCCCGGGCTGGCGCAGCCCGCCGCGTTTACCACCAGCCCCCCCGAGCATTGCGAGCCATCCGCGAGGGTGACCGTACCGTCGGCGCCGAGCGTGCGGACTTCAAGGCCGGTGTGGACCGCGGTTCCGAGGCGTCGGGCCTCTCCCAGGAGCAACAACGCCGCGGCAGGCGGATAAATGACCGAGTCGTCCGGGACCCGGAGCCCACCGGCGAGACCAGGCCGAAGGTTGGGCTCGGCTTCACGCAGGGCGGCTTCGTCGAGGACCTCGACGGCGACTCCGCGGGAGCTGTAGAACGCCTGCTTGCGCCGAACTTCAGCCAGCTCCTGCCCGTCCGCCGCCACCCACAAGGTGCCGCAGCGCTCGAATTCAACGGCGGTCCTCGGCGCCGCGGCGGTTGGGGTCGCGCTTTCGCTTTCGAGGAACGACGGTGCCTGCTCAAGCCAGAGCTGGCGCGAGAAGTTGGTCAGCGCGAACTGGGCCTCCGAGTCGTCCATCACCACGATGTGGCCCATGCCCGCGGCCGTGGCGCCGCCGCCGATCACACCCCGCTCCAGCACCACGACCTTCAACCCTGCCCGCGCCAGCTCCCACGCGCACGCGGCGCCGACGATGCCCGCACCCACCACGACGATGTCGCACGTCGGGCTCACGGGCGGATGCCCCAGCAGAACGGATCGCGCTCGTTCAGGAGGAGCATTGCTTCCGCGTTGATGAACGCGTTGCCCGTGATGGCCGGCAGGATCTCGTCGCCCCGACGTCGGTAGCGACCCGTGAAGGTGCTTCCCAGGATGCTCTCCTGCACCCACGGTTCGCCCTCCGCCAGCTTCCTGTCGGCGGCAAGACAGGCGAGCTTCGCGCTCGTCCCCGTCCCGCACGGCGAGCGGTCGTAGGCCAATCCGGGGCAGAGGACGAAATTCCGTGCATTCGCCCGCGGGGAGGCCGGCGGCCCGATCAGTTCGACGTGGTCCACCTCGGGAAATCCCTGCGCATTCACGGCGCGGCGAAGTTGAACGGCGTGATTCGTCAGCGCGGTCACGTTCGCGAGCTCCAGCCGAAGCGCCCTGGCCTCGACCAGGAAGAACCAGTTCCCTCCCCAAGCCACGTCGCCGGTGACCACCCCCACGCCGGGAACGTTGATGCGGACGCCCGCCGCCTTGCGGTAACTCGGCACGTTGAAGACCGTGACGCTGCCGTCGGCCGCGAGTTCCGTGGTCACGATCCCCACGGGGGTCTCGAGCCGATGGCTGCCGGTACTGATCCGGCCCAGGTGAGCCAGGGTGGTGACCACGCCAATCATGCCGTGGCCGCACATGCCCAGGTAACCCACGTTGTTGAAGAAGATCACGCCGGCAACGCAGCCGGGATCCAGCGGTTCGACGATCAAGGCGCCCACCACCACGTCCGACCCACGGGGCTCATTGACGACAGCGGAGCGGAACCGGTCATGGGCTTGCGCAAATCGCTCACGGCGCTCGGCGAGTGGGCCGCCTCCAAGTTCCGGACCACCGGACAGAACGACGCGCGTGGGTTCGCCGCCCGTGTGGGAATCAATGATCTGGATGCGAGGAACGGTGGACGCGTTCATGAGGGGTGGTCACCAGGCGGATCAGGGGCGAGGCGCCAGGAATCCGCCACGAGGGGCTTCAAGCGGGGCCCTGGGCAACGAAGCTCGGACTCCCGCGCGGTGTGGGGGAGATCCGCAACGGTCCTGCGGACTGAAGTCCGCGTTCCGGCCGGCGGGTCGTTCGAGCAAGGCCGTGAGTCGGTGCGTCATGCGGAATGCACCGTGATGACGGCGTAGTTCCTCCGGCCTTTGCGCAACAGGACGTGTTTGCCGAAGAGCAGGTCGGAGGTGGTGATGTTCCGTTGCGCGCTGGACTCCCGCACGTTGTTGACGTAGATGCCTCCGCCTTCGAGGTCTTTCCTGGCCTGTCCCTTGCTGGGGCAAAGGCCGGCGTGCACCAGGAGTTCAGGGAGAGGCATGCCTGCGGGCTGGGAGCCGTCCGCCGTGCCTGCGAGCCTCACGCGTTCAAGCGGTTTGGTGGGAACCTCTCCCAGGATCTCGTTGAACGTGGCTTCGCCCACGCCATCCAGTTCGCCGCCGAACAGGATTTCACTCGCACGCACGGCCTCGAGCGTGGCGCTTTCGCCGTGGATCAAGCCGGTGATCGTGCGGGCCAGCACGCGTTGGGCGGGACGCGCCCCGGGATTGGCGAGCTGTTGCTGTTCGAGGGCTTCGATCTCCTCACGCGTCATGAAGGTGAAGAACTTCAGGTAGCGGACGACGTCGCGGTCGTCGGTATTGATCCAGAATTGGTAGAACCGATAGACGCTGGTCTTCTTGGGATCGAGCCACACGGTTCCCGACTCGGTCTTGCCGAACTTCGTGCCATCCGCCTTGGTAATCAGCGGGAGCACCAGGCCGTGGGCAGCGCGGCCGAGCTTCTTCCGGATGAGCTCGATGCCGAGCGTGATGTTGCCCCACTGGTCGCTGCCGCCGATCTGGAGTTCGCAATCCATGGCACGGCACAGGTGCGCAAAATCGAAGGCCTGGAGGAGCATGTAACTGAACTCGGTGTAGCTGATCCCGTGCTCGCGGTCCTCCATCCGGGCCCGGACGCTCTCCTTCGCGACCATTTGGTTCACGGTGAAGTGCTTGCCGATGTCGCGCAGGAAATCCAGGTATGACAGGGGGGCGGTCCAGTCCGAGTTGTCCACGAGGCGGGCGGGATTCGTCCGGGTGTCGAAGTCGAGGAGCCGCGCCAACTGGGGCCGGACGGCGGCGACGTTCGCCGCGATCTGGTCCTTCGTCAGGAGCGAGCGTTCCTGGGTCTTGCCGCTCGGATCGCCGATGGAACCGGTCGCCCCTCCCGCGACCGCGATGGGCCGGTGGCCGTGAGTTTGGAAGCGGCGCAGCGCAAGCAACGGGACGACGTGCCCGACATGCAGCGAGTCAGCGGTGGGATCAAAGCCGCAATACAGCGACATGGGCCCGGCCGCGAGTCGTGCCTCGAGCTGGGCCGGGTCGGTGCTGTCGGCAAACAATCCGCGCCATCTCAGTTCATCCAGAACACTCATGGCCGGCTGTTATCGCGGTCCGCCGCAGGGCGAACAAGGGAAAAGCAAACCCGCACCGGGCGGGCGACGGGGCGGCAGGCGTGCGAGGAATGTAACCTGAAATGCCCTTGTCACGCCGCACGCCCATGCCGCATAAGTGCCGCGTGCAGGAACCCGCTCCTTCCGTGCTTCGGGAGGAACCCACAACCCTGGCTTGGAACCGTCGGTTGCCCGTCGGCCCGTGCCGGTTCATCTTCGCCCAATGATGGAGCTGATTCAGCTACCCTACAGCCCGTTTTGCATCGTCACGCGCCGCCTCCTCGAATACGCGGGAGCCCGATTCAAGACGACCAACATCACCGCGGCCTCGGACCGCTCGAACATCTGGCGGCTGACGCGCGAGCGTTATTACCAGGTGCCCATCCTGCGGGACGGCCGCACGGTCGTGTTCGAGACCAACGAGGATTCCCAGGTCATTGCGAAGTATCTCGACACCAAGCTTCGTCTGGGGCTTTTCCCGCGCGAAGTCGCCGGCGTTCAGCAGGTGCTCTGGCACTACTTCGAGCACGAGGTTGAGGCGGTCGGCTTCAAGCTCAACAACGCGCATTATCGGGAATGGCTGCCGGCGGAAGAATGGCTGCCGTTCATGCGCTACAAGGAGCGGCGGTTCGGCCGCGGATGCCTCGAGCAGTGGCGCGAGCAGGAGGCGGCGTTGCAGGCCGAGCTCGTCTACAAACTGGCGCCCACCGAGCAGATGCTGTTGGGCAAACCGTTCCTGCTGGGGCCGAACCCGCGGTTTGTTGACTTCGATCTCTATGGCATGCTGGGGAACTATCTGTATGGCGGATGCACCGCCTTGCCGGAGAGCTATCCGCTGTTGCGCGACTGGTACGACCGCATGACCGACCTGAAGCACCAACCCACGTGAGAAAGAACTACATTCTCGACACCAACGTCCTCCTCCACGATCCCAATTCGCTGGTCAGCTTCCAGGACAACCAGATCCTGCTGCCCATCGAAGTGATCGAGGAGATCGACCGCTTCAAACGCGAAGGCACCGAGCTCGGCCAAAATGCCCGGAGCGTCTCCCGCCAGTTGGACACGCTCCGCGAGCGCGGTCGCCTCAGCGAGGGCGTCGGTCTTCCCAACGGCGGCCGCCTTCGGATCATTCTTCCGCCGCACACCGGCAACGGCCACCCCGCGACCAACGGGCACACCGTGGATAGTCGCATCATCGCGACCGCCCTGAAGGTGCGCGACGAAAGCCCGGAAGCCCCGACCATCCTGGTCTCGAAGGACATCAACCTCCGGATCCGCGCCGATGCCCTCGGGCTGGCGGCCGAGGACTACGAGACCGGACGGATTCAGCTCAGCGACCTCTATTCGGGGATGTTCGACCTGGCGGTGCCGGCGGACAAGCTCATCGCCTTTCGCGCGGACGGCGAGCTCGAGTTGCCGACGGGCTCGAATCCGAACGAGTACTGCACGCTGAGCGAGGAGGGCGCGCCGCGCCGTACGGCCTTGGGCAAGGTGGACCCGTCGGGAAAGCGCCTCGTACCCATCATCGATTGCCGGGAGGGCATTTGGGGAATCAAGCCCCGCAACCGCGAACAGCACTTCGCCTTCGACGCTTTGCTCGACGACCGGGTCAAGCTGGTCACGCTCATGGGCAAGGCCGGCACCGGGAAGACCTTGCTCGCCATGGCGGCCGGCCTCAAACGCACCATCGTCGACCGCGAGTACCGCCGCGTCGTGATCGCCCGTCCCACCATCAGCGTCGGGAAGGAAATCGGGTTCCTGCCGGGCACGCTCGAGGAGAAGTTGAATCCGTGGATGCAGCCCATCCACGACGCGCTCGAGCTGCTGAGCGATCTGAACATGGGCAACGAGAGCCGGCGCACGGGCGACCTCATGCGTTCGGGCGCCATCGTGGTGGAGGCGCTCAGCTACATTCGGGGCCGGAGCATTGCCAACCAGTTCATGATCATCGACGAGGCGCAGAACCTGACGCCGCTCGAGGTCAAGACCATCATCACGCGGGTCGGGCACGGGACGAAGATCGTGTTCACGGGCGATCCGTACCAGATCGACAACCCGTACGTGGATTCCACCTCGAACGGGTTCAACTACATCATCAGCAAGTTCCGCGAACAGGCGATCGCGGCCCACGTCGAGTTGCAGAAGGGCGAGCGCTCCGAGTTGGCGGAGATCGCGGCGAACCTGCTCTGATCGGGAGCGCCGGCTGCCAGCCGGCGGCAGCGCCAAACGCCGCTAAGCTGGCGGCGCTCTTGGTGCAGCGGTCGACGATGGCGTGCAATTCCCCCATGCTCACTTCGCAAACCTGCGGTAGAAGTCCCGGGGGGTAACGACCGCGACACCAAAGGGCTTCCCAAGCTCGAGCAAATCCCGGTCCTTGGTCACGAGCCATTCGGCGCGGCTGGCAAGCGCACAAGCCAGAAATGGATCGTCCTTGGCATCTCGACTGCGGCGTTTCCCCAAGGGTAGCGGTTCAACGAACACGGCTACCCGCTCGATCCAGTCCAGAAACGGATGCGCGTCCTTGCCCGGACACTCCCTGTGCCCGACCCGGGCTGTCAGGGCGTGGTACTCCTCCAGGATGCAATCCGTCACCGCCAGCCGGCATTTCCGTTGCGCCACCAGCACAAAGCAGCGGCGGTCCTCGCTGTGGGCCCAGAACGCAGCAGAAACGACCACGTTCGTGTCCACAACGATGGTCACGTCTTGAGCCTCCGCCGTTCAGCCCGGTATTTCCTGATTTCGTGCTGAATACTCGCCTCATCCTCCGTGGTGAGCGTCTGAGGACGGCGTCCGGCGTCTAGCGCCTTAAATACCAACGCCAGTTCGGCCTCCGTCGGCTCAGGCACGGGCGTGACGTAGAACCCGTCGCCGACTTCCGTGATCCGCAGCGCAGTTCCCGGCCGGATGTGCTTGCGCTCGCACATGGGCTTTGGGAGGACCACCTGGCGTTTGGCCGTGACGGTCATGGTCGTTGTCATGAGCGTAGGATTATCCTACGCGCTCTGGTCGTCAACGGCTTCAGCAGGTCCGCGAACAGGCCATCGCGGCCCACGTCGAGTTGCAGAAGGGCGAACGCTCGGAGTTGGCGGAGATTGCCGCGAACCTGCTCTAACGGGAGCGTCGGCTGCCCGCCGGCGGCAGCGCCAAACGCCGCCTGCGACCGGAGGCGTGACTTCAGATGCCGCGACCGTTAAGGGGTGCCGTGCCGAATGAGAAAGGCCGCGAAAAAACTCCCGCCGTTGCCGGTACGCGCCGCGCGGATGCTGGCGCGGCTCAAGAAGCGGTAAGGCCTCAGCGAAAGCGAGAAGTCCGTTCCCGCTCTGGGGTTGGCCGCCACCCTGCAGGAGCGGGCTCTTCGAGAAGCACGCCCGCTCGTCCGCCTTCTGGAAGTCTTCGAAGCGGAGAGAATGCGGCCGTCCCGGTACTTCGGCTCGAACGAATCCGTCGGAGCAAGCAGGCGATGGGGCGGGACAAGGAGAAGCTCCACATCCTGCTTACCGATGAGTTCCTTCGCTGCGGCCGCGAAGTGCGCCGATCACCGCGCCCAACGCGGCCTCGACGCACGCCCCCCGGCGCCTGAGCCACAGCAATTCAATCGGAGTCCAACCCCACAGCGCCAAGCCCTGAAGCCGGGGGGGGCTTCGAAGCTCGAAGGTTCACCGCAGCGTCTCGAAGCGACTCGCGGGAGCGAACTCGATGACGCTATCGCAGGCTGGGACTTCGGACTTCCTGGCCGCTTGTTGGACTAACAGCCTGTCACTTTGTGCCTGTCACTTTGTTGTCACTTTGTCTACCAGTGGTACCGGGGCCAGACGCCCGTTCCCGGCGCGACCAGTGAGCGCCTGGTGCTTGGTCCCGGTGACAGGGCCAAACGCCGCCAAGATGGCGGCGCTTCCGGTGCAGCGAGGGGCGGTCTACGCCGCACTTCCCAGTGCTAAACTAAGCCGACTTAGCGCGCGACGAGAAGCTCGCGGATCCTGGCCGCGTCGTCGGGCGAGGGCGGCGGCTGCAAGGGGTTCGTGTAGTCCAGGTTGTGATAGCGGCCGGAAGCATAGGCCTGGTCCACCAGCTCCTGAAGGTCGAGCAGAACCCCCGGCTCGCCGGGACGCAAAGGGATCGGCAGCCGAGGCAATCGCTCCCGCAGCGGCATGGGATAGAGCTCGCGGCGGTTCCTTTTCGATCCCGGGCTCACGCATGCCAGGTAATCTGAGCGGTGCCGTGCCGGGATCTCGTTGGCCGGGAGTGCGAGCACCCGTTCGCCCGTCCGCACGAGGTCAATCTCGATGAGATTCGCGTCCGAGCGTAACACCTCGGTCTGTTTCTCGAGATACTTCACCTGCCCGTGCCCGGCGGACTTGTTCGCGGGGCTCAGAAACTCGATGACGGTCACCACTTTTCCCCCGCCCGAGTCGCGTATTTCGATGTAGCCTTCGCTGGTGAGGGAGTCGGCAAGGTCGAAGCACAAGGGTTCAGCGACGACCGCTTCGCCTTCGTGCAGGGCCGCGGGCGGTGAAGCCAGGAGCGGATACACCCGCGTCACGTGGACATCCGGGGTGATGCGCCGCGTCCGTTCCCCGACGCTCTCGACGAACACGCGCTCCTCGATCCGGGCGAGCAAGTCCTCCGGCAGTCTCGGCTGCAGGCTGTCGCACGCGTATTGAATGAGGCGATGGTGCACGTCGCCCCAATGTCGCTCGAGATACGGGTCCATCCCTGGGAACGGGCTTTTCACCGTCGCAAGATAGCAAAGGACGTCGGGATGTCAGTCTCGGAAGCAGGTTCCGGATCGCGGGATCACGCCGCGGGACGGCGCGTGCGCTGACGACGCGCGGGACGACGGGAAGGTGATGAAGCACTGTCCGCGGTGGTGGCGACCACGACGGGTTTCCCCGCGGCCTTCGCCAGGGGCTTGCGCCGACGCGCCGAGGGTTTCCCCTTCGCCGACCGCGAGGGCTTCGGGCGGCTGACTTCGGGCTCGGGCTTGGCCGCTGATGCTGGTCCTGCGGAGTCGATTGCGGCGACCGGAGCGCTGTTCGCGGGGGCCTGGTCGAGCTCGATGCCGAACACGTCCGCGAGTTCGCTTTCGGCCAATGCCGGTTCGTCCGCCGCCTTGCCCGCCAGCGCGGTGACGCTCGTGGCCTGCGTGACCAGTTCCTCGTGCTTCACCGAGCGGAGCACGAACAGGAGTTCGGGGCGCTCGTCGAGGCGGGCGCCCACGCCGTAGAGCACCGCGGCCACGTGTTTGCACATGCTGGCCCAATCCGGGCACGAGCATTCCAGCTTGATCTCGCGCGGTGCGGGGAACAGGCCGGTTTCCTTGCGCGTGAGAATGCCCATGACATGGTCGGAGAATCGTCCTTGCAGCAGCTCGACGAGCGAGCCGATGCCGCCGGCGCATTCGCTGCACAGCGCCTTCCATTTCGGCCGGGCGGCGGGCGTGATCTGGATGCGCACCCGGTAAAGCTCGGAGCCGCTCACGCGCGCCTCGATTTCGCCGGGGCGGACCTCAAGGTGAACGACGGAGCCATTGCGGACGTAAGTGCGGCCGCGCGGCAGGCGGCTGGCGTAATCCATGTACGACTCGAGGTTGTCGCACCAGGCCTTGCCCCAGAACGTGCGGGCGATGGTGCGCCCCTCGATCTGGACCGGGCGCACGACGAGCCCCTTCTTTGCCAGCTTCGCCATCTCGCGCTGGGCGTTGAGGCGCCGTTGTCCGACGGAGACGTAGGGACGAAATCCGAAATACCCCCAGCCCATGGTTTGATGATGTTCAGGTTGCGGTTGCGCGGTTCAGATCGAGGGCCACGAAGCGCAGCAGTTCGTCGTTGCTCATTTCGGTGAGGAGCTTCTCCGCGCCGCCCTCGAGCAGTTCCGTGGCGAGGATCTTCTTCTCCTCGATCACGGCGTCAATCCGTTCCTCGATGGTGCCGCGACAGACGAACTTGTGGACGAGCACGTTTTGCTTTTGGCCGATGCGGAAGGCGCGGTCGGTGGCCTGGTTTTCGACGGCGGGATTCCACCAGCGATCGAAGTGAATCACGTGCGCGGCCTGAGTGAGATTGAGCCCGGCTCCGCCCGCCTTCACGGTGAGGATGAAGAAGGGTGGCCCGTCGTCGCGTTGGAACGCCCCGACCAGGTGGCGGCGTTGGCCGACCGCGGTGCCGCCATGCAGCACCAGGCCGGGCCGGCGAAACACGTCCGTCAGGAACGCGAGCAGCGGATCGGTGATCTCGCGGAACTGGGTGAAGACCAGTGCCTTTTCCTGGCGGTCGGCGATCTCCTCGGCGAGCTCGCGCAAGCGGGCGAACTTCCCGCTCGATTCCGGGTCGTAGTTTCCATCACCAAGCCATTGCGACGGGTGGTTGCAGATCTGCTTGAAGCGCGTGATGAAGGCCAGGACCAGACCGCGGCGCTGGATGCCATCGGCCGCTTCGAGGACTTCTCCGAGCTCGTGAACGGCCTTCTGGTAGAGGGCGGCCTGCGGCTTGCTGAGCGCACACCAGGCATGCATCTCGGTCTTGTCCGGCAGATCCGCGATGATGCGCTTGTCGGTCTTCAACCGCCGCAGCAGATACGGTTTGGTCAGGGCGCGAAGCGGTCCGTAATCCACCTGCGGAGCATCGTCGCGAGCGCGGAGGAAGTTCTTGAACGCCGTCGCCGATCCCAAGAGGCCGGGGTTGAGGAAGTCGAAGATCGACCAGAGATCGCCGGGGCGGTTTTCGACCGGCGTGCCGGTCAGGGCGAAGCGCGCGTTGGCCCGGAGCTCTTTCACGGCGCGTGCCTGGCGCGTGCCGGGGTTCTTGATGGCCTGCGCCTCATCCAGGATGGCGAGGTCCCAACGGCGCTGGCGCAACGTCTCGAGTCGGGACAGCATCCCGTAGGTGGTGATGACCAGGTCGGGAGGGTCTTGATCGAGCGACTTCAACACCTCGGCCGGCTCGACTCCCTCGGCGGGGTGCACGGTTCGGTGGCTCAACCCGGGCGTGAACCGGGCGAGCTCCGAGCGCCAGTTGGCGAGCAGGGACGCCGGCACGACCAGGAGACTGGAACATCCGGAAAGGTCGGTGGCTGACGAGGGCCCTGCGGCAGGAGGCGCGGTTTTGCGTTTGAGCAGGAGGGCGAGCACTTGCAGCGTCTTGCCCAGGCCCATGTCATCCGCAAGGCAGCCGCCCAGCCCGAGTTGCGACAGAAACCAGAGCCACTGGACCCCGACGGCCTGGTAGGGACGCAACTGCGCCTGCAGCCCGGGGACGGCTTCGGCCGTGGCGGTTTGCGCGGGATCACGCAGTTCGGTGAGGACGCTTTCCAGCCAGGCGCCCGGCTGGATGCCCGCCCACTCGCGGTCGGCTGCCACGGTGGCGCCCGCTCCCTCGCGCGGGGTGTCGGCCGGGAGACCGGAGATGAGGCGCATCCCTTCGAAGAAAGTGAGGCCCTCTTTCCGGCGCAGGCTCTCGACCTTCTTCCAATGGTCCAAGGCGGCTTTCAGCCGTTGGGCGTCCACTTCCACCCACTTGCCCCGAACCTGCACCAGGCCCTCGGCGGATTGGAGGAGGGACTCCCATTCCTCGGGACGGAGCGGTTCGCCTTCGAGCGTTGTGGCCACCGAGAAGTCCAGCAGCGTATCGGCACCCACGCCGCTTCCCCGTCGCTCGCCGACGCTGACGCTCACCCGGGGGCGCGGCGGTCGCCCGTTCTTCCACCAGTCCGGGAGGCGGACGATGACGCCGGCCTGCTCGCAGGTCGGGACATCCTTCAGGAACCGGTAGGCCTCCCCCGGGGTCCAGGGGAGGGGCTTGAAGATGCGACCGGAGTCCACGAGTTCCTTGATCCAGGCGCTCTGCTCGGCTGCCTTCTGAACGGGTGAAAGCAGGTTCACGAGGGCACTCTTGTTGCCGGCTCCCGCGTACTCCTGAAGGGCACGTCCGAGCGGCAGATGCTGCACCCGCGACTGACTGGAAAGCCGCGAAGCGTAGCTCGCCATGAAGGCGAACGGATGTGTGGGATGCCGCTTGTTCTCGGCAAGGTGGAAGGTGACGCGCCCGACCATCCGCCAGAGGGGATGGCTTTCGCGGAGCCAGGCGCCGGCGCCTTGAGGATGCTCCGCGATGACGGCGCGAACGTGCTCGTCCAACGCGGCCCAGCATTGGGCGATGACGCTGGCGTTCAGGTATTCTCCGCCGCGCATGGGCGGGGCCGAGTCGGCGATGGCCCGGCATTCGGCATCGCCCGGGGGTGGAAGGGCCGGGATTTCCCGCACCTGGTCCAGATCGGGAGTGTGGCAGAGCTGCGTGAGGTAGCGACGTGCAAACTCGCGCCAATACGCGGTCGCGGTCGGAACCATCGTGTTGAGGGCGCGGGTGGCGAGTTCGAGCAGCCCGTGGGCGGTGGATGATGCGAAGGCGGAGGCCAATCGCCGCCCGGCTTCCGGGTCGGTCCACGGCGTCGGGGGCGGCACGTTCTCGATCCGGAGCGAGCCGTGAGGGCTCAACACCAGGTCTGAGGGCGAGTCGATCACTTCGGGCACGGACGCATTGTGGGTGACGCCGAGCTCGGGAGGCAAGCGGATGGGGGAGGTTCGCGGTGAGGAAACGCGTCGAGCAGGGGCGTCTCACTCTCGGTGCGGCGTTCCCGGCTTCGAGTTTGAACTTACGCCGGTCCCGTTCCGCAGTTAGGTTGCGCCGAGATCCGCCGTGTCAAAGCGGTTGCCAATCGATGCGCCTCGCCGACCCAAGCCCTGGGCCCGGTGGCTGCTGTTCTTTGCGGTGTGGACGCTGATCGGCCTGGCGTTCGCCAGCCAGTTCAACTTCACCCAGGCGCGCCGCGGCTACATCGTGACCTGGGGGTTCGCGCTGACGACGGCGCTGGCGGACTGGTACCTGTTTGCGTTGCTGTCGATTCCGACGCTGTGGTTGGCGCGCCGGTTTCATTTCGAGGCGCCGCGCTGGCGACGGAGCCTGTTGGTGCACCTGGCGGCGAGTGGCGCGTTCGCCGTGTTGTGGGTGTTGTTGCGCGTGGGTGTGGAAATGCTGCGCAGCCGTGCCCGCCTGCCGGTGTTCTATTTCGGGGAGATGTTCCACTGGACCTTGGCGCGGTCCTTCTACTTCAACGTCTTCATCTATTGGGCGGTCGTCGGAGTGAGCCACGGTCTGGAGTACTACCGCCGCTATCGCGAACGCGAGGTGCGCGCCATCGAACTGGAGAAGCTCCTGGCCCAGGCCCGGCTCCAGGCGTTGCGCTCCCAGCTCAATCCCCACTTCCTCTTCAACACCCTCAACAGCATCTCGAGTCTCATGCACAAGGACGTGGATGCCGCCGACCGCATGCTGGTGCGCCTGAGCGAACTGCTCCGGCTGGCGCTGGGGAATGTGGAGACCCAGGAAGTGCCGCTGCGCGACGAGCTGGAGTTTCTACGGCGCTACCTGGAGATCGAGCAGATCCGGTTCGGTCCGCGGCTGGAGGTGGGCTTCAATACGCCGGACGACACGCTGGATCTTCCCGTGCCCAATCTGCTGCTGCAGCCGCTCGTGGAGAACGCCATCAAGCACGGCATCGCCCCCCGCAAACAACCCGGCCGCATCGAGATTACGGCGCATCGTGACGGAAAGGAACTGCTGCTCGCCGTGCTCGACAATGGTACCGGCGGGAGTCAGGGAACGCGCGGGGCCGGCGTGGGCCTGGCCAACACCCAGGCGCGACTCGACCACCTCTACGGCTCCCGGCACGGCTTTGAATCGGGACCGCAGGAGTCAGGCGGCTTCGCCGTCAGAATCCGACTGCCGCTGCCCGAGCCGGGTTAGCCCTACTTTCGCAACTGGGGCGACAAAAGTGCGATTTTCGGGCTTCCGCCAGGTCTAACTCCTTGGATTGCAGGGCAGGCACTCCCCAAAAGGCGTTGGCTACAGACCTACCCTCTTCACCGGTTCCCGGACGGGGCATAGACTCTCACCGACGCTATGTATTTGAAGTGCCACACGCGGTTCAAAGACGGCAAGGAGCACCACTATTACAGCCTCGCGGAGAAGGTGGCGTGCGCTGGGGGCCGCCGGGTCGAACGGCATGTGTTC
>CAZHUS010000043.1:63757-66865 GCA_964535555.1 uncultured Verrucomicrobiota bacterium | reverse complement strand
AATCCCCGCACTCCAGGCGCTTCGCGGCCCCGGACGTGCCTTGGAGCGGCGCGAGGCGTTTGGAGTGCGTCCGCTTTAGCGGCGCCTTTTTGGTTCAGGGTCACGGAGCAGGTCCAAACGGAACAAGTCGCTTTCCATGAACCGCCACCCGGTAGGGAGGGCACTCCGTTGTCCGCCGAGTTCGGCGCGCAGAGGACTGCGCGCCCTGCCAGTCAGCGCGGGAGAAGCGATCTCTCGCCTCCTCACGTCGGCGCCGACAAGGGAATCACGGTCGGCGCAAGCTGCGTCGAGCCCAGATTGCCCTTGCCCCGGGCACCCGCCGGGCGTAGCAGTGGCCCGTGCTGACCAGGATCTTTCGCGCGGTCGGACTCCTGCTTTTGCTTGCGGGAAGCGGGCTCCCCGTCGCGGCCTTCCAAGCCCCGGTCACGGGAGTCCGGACTTCGCTCACGACCAATTCGTGGGACGTCACGGTTCATTACCAGGTCGACGACCCAGCGGCGGGCGGGACCGTCGCCGGCGCCCGTGAGTACGTCGGAAATCCGTTGAGCTATTGGTCCATCTCCGGGCTGGTAAACACCAATGGCATCGTCGCGTGGGCGGCTTCGAGTGCGGGCGGTCTCAATCCGCAGCAGCGCGAGGTCGCGTGCGTCGTCTATGACCCGATCCGGCGCGAATGGAAGGAATACCGGCGCCCGTACGACAGCGGCACGTGTTGCCCCTGGACCGTGACGGGTCCGAACGTGGCGGAGGGTGTGGTTACCTGGCAGGCTCAGGGGAGCGGGCTGGCCTCGAGCTATCGGCAGGAGATCCTCCTGGCCACGTATGATCCCGGCTTGGGCGAGTGGCGACCGTATGCGCGGGAGTACGTGGGCACCTACGCGAGTTACTGGTCCATCACCAACCGCACGAGTGTCACCGGATTGGCGGCGTGGGCCGGCCACAACCTTGGTCGCTTCGCCCTCGAGAGCAAGGAGGTCAACGTGGCGGCTTACGATCCCCTGGTGCCCGGCTGGGCCACGCGAGCTTTCGAGTACCACTCCCACATGAACGATGTCTGGTCGGTGACCAACGTCGCGATCAGCAGCCAGGCCGTGCGCTGGGCCGCCACCCATTCCGAGGGAACCGTCCAGGAAGTGCGCGGCTATGATGGGCCGTCGCGGAGCTGGGAAGTCCGGGTGACCACCCCGCAAGCGCACTTCGTCGTCTCGACCAATGCCGGCACCGCCCCGCTCGGCGTGTGGTTCATCGACATGTCACTGGGCGGCACGAACTGGACCTGGGACTTCAAGGACGGCGCCACGGCTTCCACGCGCAGTCCGTACCATGTGTTCAGCGAGCCAGGGGCCTACCACGTCTCGCAGACGGTAATGGGCCCGGGCGGCCGCAGCGCGAAGGAAGCCCTGATCATCGTCGACTCCCCCGCCGGCTCGATCGAATTTGATCCGTCCAGTCTCGAACTCTCCGGGGGCATCATGCGGATGGAGGTCAACGGTTTCTCGGGGGTTGCGCCTGTGGTTCTGTTCGGGTCGGAGAATCTCGTCGACTGGCGGCCGATCTCGACCAACCAGCCGACTTCCAGTCCCCTGCCCCTTCTGGACCCAACCGCCGGAGCGCACCCAAGGCGTTACTATCGGGCGGCGGAGTCCCGCTGAGCTGAAAGGGCGCGGGCGTCGTGCTGCTGGCGTTCCCACTCGGCAAACTGGGCCCCCAATTCTCGCCAGCTTTTCCGCGGCGGCGGCGGGCCTTTGACCCATTCCACCTGCCGTCCGCGCCACAAGGAATAAATCGCCGGCACAATCTCCAGGGTAAGGATCGTGCTGGTGATCAGCCCGCCGACCATGGGTGCCGCAATGCGCTGGATGGCTTCCGCTCCGGCGCCTTCCGCCCACAATGCCGGCACGAGGCCCAGCGTGATCATGCTCACGGTCATCAGCTTGGGACGGACCCGCTGCACGGCGCCATAGGTGATGGCCTCGAAGAGGTCGTGCTGGGTGCGCATCCGTCCGGCGCGTTGCCACGCGTGGAACGCCTCGTCCAGGTAGATGATCATGACCGTACCCGTCTGAGCAGCGAGGCCGGCCAGGGCAATGATCCCAACCCACACCGCGATGCTGAGATGATAGCCCAGCAGCCAGAGAAACCAGATGCTGCCCGTCATCGCAAAGGGAATTGAAAGCAGGATGATCAAAGTCTCGCCGACGCTTTTGAAGTTGAGGTAGAGCAGCACGAAGATCAGCACCAGGGTGATGGGCACCACGACCTTCAGCCGCTCCTTCACGCGCAGCATGTGCTCGTACTGGCCGGTCCACACCAGGCCGTATCCCGGCGGAAGCAGTCCCGCCTGCTCGATCTGCTCCGACACCACGCGCTTCGCGTCCGCAACGTAATGGCCGATGTCCCGCCCGGCGACGTCCACGTAGACCCAGCCGGTGAGGGCTCCGTCTTCGTTCTTGATCAACGGCGGTCCCGTGCTGATCCGGATGTCCGCCAACTGGCCGAGCGGGACCTGGACCTGCGACGCCGGGCGGGCTGTCCCGGAAGCGGCCATGGCGGGTTCGCCCCGGCTTCCGACGTCGCCCGCCATCCGGGAGATGGCAGGGTTGGCGGGCACGAGAAGCCGCTTCAACTTCTCGGGATCGTCACGCAGTTCGCGGCTGTACCGCACATTGATCGAGTAACGCTCGCGACCCTCGATCGTCCGGTCCACCGCCATGCCGCCGATGGCAGTCTCCACCAACATCAGCACATCCTCCACGTTGAGCCCGTACCGGGCGATCTCGGCGCGCCTCGGGATGATGTCGAGGTAGTAGCCGCCCACCGTGCGTTCCGCATAGGCGCTCCGGGTGCCAGGGACGTCTTTCAACACGCGCTCGAGCCGTTCGCCCAGGCGGCCGATCTCCGCGAGATCAGGTCCGAAGATCTTGACGCCCACGGGCGTCCTGATGCCGGTGGAGAGCATGTCAATGCGGGCCTTGATGGGCATCGTCCAGGCATTCACCTGGCCTGGCAGGGCGAGGGCCTCGTCCATCTCCGCCACCAACTCCTCCCAGGAAATGGCCCGCTGGTCGGGCCACACGCGGCGCAAGAGCTGCGCCAGCCCTTCCGGCG
>CAZHUS010000043.1:0-63657 GCA_964535555.1 uncultured Verrucomicrobiota bacterium | reverse complement strand
ATGGCCCGCTGGTCGGGCCACACGCGGCGCAAGAGCTGCGCCAGCCCTTCCGGCGCCCAACTCGAATACCACCGCGCGCGGGCCACGCGCCGCCAGTCCTGCTCGGGCTTCAGTTGAACGACGGTTTCGAACATCTCCATGGGCGCAGGATCCGTGGCGGTCTCGCTGCGCCCCGCCTTGCCGTGGACTGTCAGCACTTCGGGAAAGCTCTTGAGGATCCGATCCTGGATCTGCATGAGTCGCGTGGCCTCGGTGATCGACATCGTCGGGAGCGACGTCGGCATGTAGAGGATCGTGCCTTCGTTCAAGGGCGGCATGAACTCGGAGCCGAGCTGACGATACACCGGGACCGCGGAGGCCACCGCCAACAGCGCAATCATGATCGAGAGCAAACGTCGTCGCATCAACGCGCTGACCCAGGGATAATAGAGCCGGTGCAACAGGCGACTCACCGGATGCCGGTGTTCGGGGATCACCTTGGCGCCGGTCATCAGGACAATCAGGGCCGGTCCGAGGGTCACGCTCAGGAAGGCAGCCGCGGCCATCGTGAAGGTCTTCGTAAATGCCAGCGGCTTGAACAGGCGGCCCTCCTGAGCTTCCAGCGTGAAGACGGGCAGGAAACTCACCGTGATCACGAGCAGGGCAAAAAACAGCGGCTTCCCCAGCTGCTTGCAGGCGGCGATGATGATCTCCTGGCGTTCCCGCCGGGACAACCCGGGCGGGGCGTGCTCCAGGCGTTTGTGGACATTTTCGACCATGACCACGGCCTCGTCGCAAAGCACGCCGATGGAGATCGCGATCCCCGCCAGCGACATGATGTTGGCCGTGAGTCCCATGGCGTACATCGGAATGAACGCCAGAGCCACCGCGATGGGCAGCGTCACAATCGCCCGCGCCGCCCCGCCAAAATCGAGGAGGAACACGATCACGATCACGCTGACGATGAGACTTTCCTCGACAATCGTCCGGGTCAGCGTGTGGATGGAACGTCGAATCAGGTCGGATCGGTCGTAGGTGGTGACAATCTCGACGCCCTCCGGCAACGACGGCTGAATCTCGGCCAGCTTCTCTTTCAGGCGGTCGATGACCCGGAGCACGTTCTGCCCGTACCGCACCACCACGATGCCACCCACGGTCTCGCCCTGCCCATCCAGGTCCCCTGCCCCGCGGCGCATCTCGGGCCCGAGGGCGATGTTGCGCGCAACGTCCTCGAGCAGGATGGGAGTACCCCGGGCATCGGCACCCACCACCACCAGGCGCAGTTCGTCGAGGGAGCGAAGATAGCCATGGCCGCGCACGAGGTAGGTCGTTCCGAAGCGCTCGAGTTCACGGCCGCCGACGTCGTTGTTTGACGCCCGGATCGCGGCGACGATGCGATCGACGGTCACGTTGTAGGCGAGCAATCGCTCCGGATCGACCTCCACCTGGTACTGTTTCTCGAAGCCGCCAAACGTGGCCACTTCCGCCACGCCTTCGACGCTCTGCAACCAGTAGCGCAGATGCCAGTCCTGAAGGCTGCGGAGATCGGCCACGTCGCGCTTTCCGGTGCGGTCCACCAGCGCATACTGGAATCCCCAGCCCACCCCGGTGGCGTCCGGCCCCAACGTCGGCGTCACTCCCGGCGGAAGTTGCCCCGACAGCCCCTGCAGATATTCGAGCACGCGCGACCGCGCCCAGTAGATGTCCGTGCCGTCCTCGAAGATCGCGTAGACAAACGAGTAACCGAAGAAGCTGTAGCCGCGCACCACCCGCACCTGGGGCGCAGCAATCAACCGCGTGACGATGGGATAAGTGACTTGGTCCTCCACCAGGTTCGGGCTCCTCCCCTCCCACGGGGTGAACACGATCACCTGGACATCGCTCAGGTCGGGGATGGCGTCCAGGGGTGTATGCCTGATCGCGTGAATGCCGCCGGCCAGCAACGCCGCCGTCAGCAGAAAAACCATGAACTTGTTGCGCGCGCTCCACTCGATCACGCGCTCGATCAGCGATTCCCGCAAAGGTGGTCCCGGCGCGTGAACCGGGGACGAACCGGACGCGGCAAGGTCTGGAGAAGACGAGTTCGCCGGGGGTACGGAATTCATGCGTCGGGGAGACGGGTGGGAGGAAGCTCGGATTTCATCGGTCTCGGCGTTTGTGGTCCGTTGCTCAGGGTCCGCCCACGGCCGCGCGAAGCTGGCTCTCGGAGTCCACGAGGAAGAGCGCCCGGGTAACCACCTTCTCACCCTCCTTCAGGCCCGCGATGACCTCCCACCAGTCGTCGGTCCGCACGCCCATGGTCACTTCCCGCGGCTCGAGGTGATCGTCCTCGCGCCGGACGAAAGCGAGCTGTCGCGTCCCTGTGTCGATGACAGCGCTGGCCGGCACGGTGAGGCGCTCCCCAAGATCGAGCTCGAGCTCGACCAGTGCCCACATGTCGGGCCGCAGTTCGTGCCGGGGATTGGGCAGTTTCAGGCGAACTTCAGCGCGTCGCGTCGCAGGCTCGATGTGTGGGTACACGAAGTCCACCTCCGTTTCGAAACTCTGGCCCGGCAGATGCGGCAGGCTCACCCGGGCCTGTTGCCCAGTCTTGACGAGGCCCACCTCCGCTTCGGGAATCGTCGCCCGAACCCACAGAACACGCAGTGTGCCCAACTCGTAGAGTGTCTCTCCGGCCATGAAGGCCTTGCCCTCGACCGCAGGTTTGGAAATGACGTGACCCGAGATCGGCGCGCGCAGCAACACTTCGTCCGACGCATGTCCCCGCGATTCCAGAGCCCGGATTTCCTCGGGTCCGATCTCCCACAACTCCAGCCGGCGTCGCGCCGCCGTCCAGAGCTGCTCAACTCCGGACCGACCCTCGCTCTCCGGATCATGCTGAACCTGCTGCCAACGCCGCCACGCGATCAGGTACTCGTTCTCCGAAGCCATCAACTCGGGACTGTAGGCCGTCAACAACGGCTGGCCTGCTGCAACCTCCTGCCCGGTGAAGTTCACGTGGAGCTTGCGCACCCAGCCGCCAAACCGGGGGGCGATGCGGGCCAGGCTCGTTTCGTCGTGTTCCAGCACGCCGGTCGTGCGGAGCGTTTGGGTCAGCAGCCGGGGAAAAACCGTGGAGGTGCGCAAGCCGATCAACTGCTGGCGCTCGGGCGTCACCATGATCAGCGCGCGTCCCTCGACGGCGGGTCCGTTCGTGTTGGCGGCCACGCCCCCGGGGCGGACCGGCACCAGCTTCATGTTGCAGATCGGGCAATCGCCCATCCGGTCGCTGGTGTAGGTCGGATGCATCGGACAGTAATACTTCGGCGCACCCGCCGAGGCGGTCGCCGGCTCCGATTTCGAACGGTCGCACGCGGCAAGGAACAGGACCATCAGGGGCAGGAGAGCCGCAACACCCCACCCCGGTGTACGGGTGACGCCGCGGTGAGCGGGCGCGATTCTGGGAAGGGTCTTCATGGTGCTGGCGCTTCGCGGCGGGCGGAGGGTTTTTCAGGCGGGGCGGGTTCATCGTCCGGAGGCTGGGCGCCGATCATGCTCAACGCATCCAGGTCTCCCAGCCCACAACACAGGACCAGGTCGGACAGCATGCGGTACTGATCCGCCACCGCCCGGGCGTAGGTGAGACGGGCGTCGATGAGCATTCGTCGCGCTTCCATCACATCGAGGAACATCGCGCGGTTTGCAGCCCAGGAGGCTTCGGCACTGCCCAGGGCCTGGACGGAACGCGGCACGATCTCGTCACGGAAGAGCAGCGCCTCGCGACGCGCGGAATCCAGGCCCGCGGTGAGCCGGCGCACCTCTTCCCGGATCGCCAGTTCCTGGTCGGCCACGTCGAATTCCGCAGCCTGGCGCCGCGCCGTCTCCCGCCGGATGTCCTGCCGGTACTTCCCGTCGTTGATCCAGGGCAGGCTGATGCTCAAGCGCACCATCGCCTGCCGGAAATCGCCGTCCCCGGTGTAGTTCCGCCCCTCGGCGCCCAAGGCGACTTCGGGGAGTCGCTCGCGACGAGTGGCGGCGACTGCGGCTTCGGCGACTTGAACTTGCTGACGAAGCACCTCGAGGCGCGGTTCGTTGGCAAGGGCAAGTTCCACGATGCGATCCGTGTACGGCACCGCTCCCGCCGGCGCCGGCAGCTCCAGCCGGGGCCAGGCGGAGTCGATGGGCCGCCCCAGGAGTCGATTCACGGAAGCCAGGTCCTCGAGAACCCGAAGCTGGTCCGTCCGCAGCTGGTCCCGACGACGCGCCCGCTCGTTCTGGAGACGGAGCAGGTACACCTGCGGCGCCTCGCCGACCTGGTAACGTTGCTCCGTTGTCGCGACGGTCGCCTCCAGCCACCGAAGGTCCTCTGCGCCCACCTCGACCGCCCGCTGCGAATACGCCGCACGGAAGAGCGACTGGGCCAGATCGCGTCGGGCCTCCTGGAAGCGCGCCACCTCGGCAGCCTGCTCGGCCCCCAGGCTGGCCCGCGCGACCGCCCGGCGCCGCGCCGGCTTTCCAAACAGGGGCAGAGGTTGCTCCACTCCGTAAAGCAGGTCTCCCTCGTCGGCCCGCATGGCCGTTTCGGCAAACTGGCCGCCGACCATGACCACCGGATCTTCCCACGACCGCACCGAGTCAACCTCGGCGGTGGCCGCGGTGACCCGCGCCGAGGCCCCACGCAGGGCGGGGTTGTTGGTGCGCATCTCCTCGCCCAGGGCGGTCACCAGGGCGCTGTTAAGCGGGAGCGGAGGACCGACCGGTGGCCCGGCCGCCCCCGCGGCGCAACCCGCCACCCCTAAGTAAAAACCGACGACACTCCGGCTCAGAACGACAAACTGCGACATGACACTGCTCCTGATTTCACACGGACTTCGACCGAAACCGGTGCCCAATGGACGGCGATCGCCATCCCGTTTGGGCACACCACTCCTGGCAAAGGAGTCCGGTCAGTTCAGGAAGGAGCAGAAGCGGACGTAAAGAGGCGGAGAACCGGGGGCAGGAAACGGAGTGGCGCAGGCGACCATCCCAGGCAACGCACCCAGCGGCGGGAGCTGCCAGGCGAAGCGGAAGTCGACAACGCCAACGAGCTCCGGGAGGAGCTTCGAAGCCGGAACAGGCGTCGCGGGAGGCGGCTCAGGCCGGGCAGGCGTCCTGGTGACGCAGCAATCCGACCGGCCACAGCCACAGCACGTACAGACCGCGGCGCGCGACTCCGCGGCCCGGAGCAGAAGACCGGGCGCGGGAGCCAGGAGCGTGGCGAGGATCACCCAAAGCGAAACCAACCCCCGACTCCACGGTCGCGGGGATTGGCTGGGTCGCTTGGCTCGCATCGGAGCTAAGGGGTTAGACTGGGAGCACCGGGCCTCGAGCCGACATCCAGCCGCGGCTCCCCTCGGCTGAAGCCCGTCGTGCTAACTCTTGGTCTTCGGCAGTTTTGCCGCCGCCTTCACGGGGTCTTTGCCGAATTCCTTTTTGCAGTCCTTGCAGCAGAACTTGAACTCCTGCTCCTTGTACACGAGCGCCGGGGCGTTTTCGGGCAGCGGTTCGCCGGACATGACGCAGGTCTTGGCCGGGTAGGGTTTCACCTTCTTGGCGGCCTCGTCCACTTTGGCGGTGAACTTCTTGGGTTCCTTGTCGAAGTCCTTCTTGCAGGACTTGCAGCAGAGCATGATCTCGCGTCCCTCATACTCGAACACGAACGGCTCACCCATGCCCCCCAGTTTCTCGCCCGAGACCACGCAGGTCTCCATGGGGTATGGCTTGGGAGCCTTGGCCTTCTTGTCCTCCGCCGCGTTCACGGCGAAGGAGGCGGCTCCGAGGAGCGCGGCAATGAACAGTGATTTGTTGGTTTTATTCATGCGGACAATTCAGTGGTTGACTGACGCCGGAAAGTAGACCCGCCCCGCGGGAAATCCATTCAAAAGTTGCCGGCCCGGGCTAGGCTCCCCTCCATGACACGTCACTGCCACCAGTGCGGCTGGAACTGGACCTACCAGGGCCAACCGGGTCGGAACGACACCTGCGGCCAATGCGGCCGGGATCTGCGCGTCTGTCTGAACTGCATCCGGCATGACCCCCGCGCCGCCTACGAGTGTCGGGAGCCCCGGGCCGAACCGGTCTCCGACAAGGACCGCGCGAACTTCTGCGAGTGGTTCGACTTTGCCCGCCGCGTGTTCACGCCCAGGACGGGTCCCGATCGTGAAAGCGCCGCGCGGGACGCCCTGAAGCGCCTGCTTGGCGACTGAACCCTTGCCGCCATCCGCGGCGGACCCGATTCGAAGTTTGCATCGCGCCCCCGGCTGTGCTGGATTCGCGGGCCATGACACGGCCGCACCCGTTCCTGTCCAGGCATCCGCTGGTCAACTCGTCTTCGCGTGACTTACGCCGCCTGGGCGCCCTGCTGGCGCTGGGCCTCCTCGAGGCCGTGGCCGCCGGGGTTCCCGGCTCCCTGCGTGAGGCCTGGAACAGCATCAACCCCAACGACCTGTTGCGACATGTTCGCGTGCTCGCCTCGGACGAATTCGAAGGCCGGGCCCCGGCCTCGCCGGGCGAGGACCGGACCGTGGATTACCTCGTGGGCCAGTTCCGGACGCTCGGGCTTGAACCAGGCAACCCGAACGGCACGTGGGTGCAGGACGTTCCCCTTACCGGAATCGAAACTGTCGAGCCGAAGTTCGCGTACCACGTCGCCGGCCAGACCACTTCCCTGAAAGTGGCCAGCGAAGCCGTGGTCTGGACCATGCGCTTCGTCCCGGAGATCAGCGTTGAAGACTCCGACCTGGTCTTCGTCGGCTACGGCGTGGTGGCGCCCGAGTACGGCTGGGACGACTACAAAGACATCGACGTCCGCGGCAAGACCATCCTGATGCTGGTCAACGACCCGGCGGTGCCCGACCCGGATGATCCGGCCCAACTCGACGCGCGCTATTTCAAGGGTCGTGCCATGACCTACTACGGCCGCTGGACCTCCAAATACGAGATCGCGGCACAGAAAGGTGCTGTGGCGGCCATCATCGTTCACGAGGACGGCCCGGCCGGCTATCCGTGGTCCGTGGTCGCTGAAAGCAACACCGCCGAGAAATTCGACCTCCAGCACGCCGACCAGAACCTCGGTCGCGCCGCAATCGAAGGGTGGATCACGCTGCCCCAGGCGCGCCGGCTCTGCGCCGCGGCGCAGTTCGACCTGGACACCCTCAAGCGGCAGGCGGTGAGCAAGGACTTCCGCCCGGTGTCGCTGGGCGTGAAGACCAGCTTTCACGTCAGGAACCAGCTGCGGCAGGTCCAGTCGCGCAACGTGGTCGCCCTCCTGCCGGGATCCAGTGCCGCGCGTCGGAACGAGTATGTCGTCTTTACGGCGCACTGGGATCACCTCGGACGGGACGCCGCTCTTGAAGGCGACCAGATCTACAACGGCGCGCTCGATAACGCCACCGGGGTGGCGGCCATGCTGGAGGTGGCGGAGGCGTTCACCAAGCTCCCCCGCCGGCTGCCCAGGTCCCTCGTCTTCCTCGCCGTCACGGCCGAGGAAAAAGGACTTCTGGGTGCGGCCCATTACGCACGGAATCCGCTTTACCCCGTCGAACGCACGCTCGCGAATGTGAACGTCGACGGCCTGAATCCCTGGGGACCCACGCACGACGTCGAGGTCATTGGCAGCGGCCAGTCCGACCTCGAGGATCGGTTGGTGACCGCTGCCACGTTGCAGGACCGCACGGTCAAATCCGATTCCGAGCCTGAGAAAGGGTACTTCTACCGCTCCGACCACTTTGAATTCGCAAACGTCGGCATCCCGGCCCTCTACTACAAGGCCGGCATCCATTACGTCGGCAAGCCGGCCGACTTCGGACGCGGCAAGGACGAAGAGTACCTGCGCCACGATTACCACCGCGTCACCGACGAGGTGAAACCGGACTGGGACCTTTCCGGCGCGGTCGACGACACGCGCCTGATGCTGCACGTCGGGTGGGCCATTGCGCGCGGTAAAGCCTGGCCGCAATGGCGCAAGGACAGCGAGTTTTACGCGCGCCGACAGCAGAGCCTGGAGCGTGCCGCCAAGCCGTAGAACGGCGCTCCCGCGGGGGCGCCTCGGCTTTCATCAGTGCATCACCACGTCGCAGGTGCCGATGCCGGGGCGGAAATAGTTGAACTGCACGTTCGGGTGATCGGCCAGCAGCGACATCGGCACGGCGGTGTCCACGATGCGCTTGGAGATCATGTAGGCGGTCAGCCGCTGGCCGAAGGGATTGTCATGATGCCCGGCGTGCCAGATGGACACCTTGTCGGACTGCCACGTCTCGACGGGCCCCACCGAGATGGCCTGGGTCGGCACGAGCGAGATGTTGCCGCCGCCGCTGGTGCGCGCGTTCTGGGCGATGGTCAGCGGGTGCAGGTCCACGATGCGCGTGGTCAGCTTGCGGTACTCCTCCGGCGCAGGAGGCGTGTCCTTCCAACGGCCTTTTCGGCGAAGCGGGTCGTTGAAGGCCCAGTGCTTGACGTCCCCTTGTCCGCCTTGCATGACGGCGCACCGCACCCCGGCCGCCCAGCTTTGCCGGTACGCGCGGGTGTCCGCCTTGGGGAAGTGCAGGTGTTCATCGGGCATCCGCAGCTCGCGCCGGATCCGGTTGAAGCACAGCTCGCGGTCGGCCTTCTCGAAGGAGAGCGGGTGAGTGACGGGCACCTCCACGCCGTCCACGCACCATTCGTCCATCCCCCAGAAATGGCCCTCCCGCACGTCCTGGCCGAGTGCATTGACGATCCGGGCGACGAGGGGCAGTTGCTCCGTCGGACCGATGGGGCCGCAGATGCCGGCGGGGTTGTCCGCCGTGCTCTGCTGCCACGCGCTCACGTACTCGAGGGCTTCGGCGAGGTAGAACTCCTCGTGGGTGTCGAACATCACCACCTTGAAACCGGGCCGGCTGAGTTTCTCGACGTCGCGCACGCTGAGTCGCACGACCGCCTCGACGAGTTCGGCGTCGAGCGTGGTGTAGTCCCACCATTCGGCGGAGATGGAGCTGAGTTTGCGGGGCATAGGCTTGAATGGACGGATCGCTTGAGTGTCGCTGGTGCCTTCACTGTGCGTCACCCGCGCCACCCTGGGAAGCACTTTGGAACGCCTTGGGGTCAAACCTTGACAGTTTGACAATTCCCGAACGTATCCACGGCGGGAGAAGCCCGGTCCACGGCGGCGACCACGGGCGTCGCGCCCGAACCGGCGATACACGTGCCGTCGCGGGGATCCGCCGTGCCGCCAATTGTCAAATGTTTAGGTTTGACCCCATTGACCTACTTCGGTCGCTGCGGCAGCAGACGGGCCGGGCCGAGGTTCGGTGTTGTTTCTCCGTGTGCTCGAACTTTATGCTGCGCCGCCATGCGTTGGATGCGTTTGCTTTATCGAGTTCGCGTAAGCCTGGCCTCCGGATCGATGGTGCTGCTGGCGGCTGTCCTCCAGGCGGCCGGCCCCCGCCTGGGAATGCCCGCGGTGACCTCCGGCATGGTCACCCTGCCGTTGACGGGCGGGGCGGCGGTCTCCTATCGCCTCGAGGCTTCCACCAACTTGACCGTATGGTTTCCGGTGGCGTCGGGTCGTACCGCCGCGGACGGGACCCTCACGCTCCAGCATGACTCCTCGAGACTGGGTGCGTGGGTGGCCTACCGGGCCGTGGAAGGGACCGTGGCGGCCCCGTACCCCACGGTGCAACCGATGGCGGACACCAACCGGACGGCCACCGCGGTCGTGGTTCCGGACCAGGAGGCCCTGCTCCAGTTGGAAACTCCCGACGGGATACGTTGGTCCGTCCGCTTCCCCACCAATGCGTTCACCGAACCGACCCTGGTCCGGCTGACGGGCCTGCTTCGGGTGGATGGCTTCCCCGCCCAGGCCGGGATGCTGGCGGCGGTGCAGGTCGAGCCCCCACGGGCGATGCCTCTGAGTCCGGTGTTCGTGGAGATCGAGTTCCCGGGGTCGCACGACCCCCGCCGGATCAGTTCTGTGGCCTTTGATGTGACCGGCGAGGGCCTCCACCTGGTCCCGGACGTGGTCTCGACAACGGGCGGTCGCACCCGGGTACGGATGCTGGCGACCCAGTTGCGGAGCTACGCGTGCGGGATGTTCAGCCTGGATGAACTGGAGTCCCTGGCTGCGACCACCCCACCGGTACGGTTGCGGGGACGAAACGCCACGCTCCATGCCACCCTGGAGGAATGCTATCCCGACGAGGCGCGGGCTGCCCGGGAGATGCAGGAGGACCTCGAGGACAAGATCCGGCCCCTGCAGCAGGCGGCGGCGGCGACCTTGGGGCGGGAGCGACAGATGGCATTGCTCGGCGCGGATGAGGGGGAAGGTGCCGCTGCCCTGGCGCGGGTGATGGACTCGGCGGACGCATTCTATGCCACGGAAGTGGAGCCCCGCATCGCGGGAGCGGTGCGGTCGTGTGCGGCGGCCACGACCCTGGTTCCGTGGGTGCTGGGGCACGAGCGCCAGCGTGCGTTGATGGGCGGCGGGGGGACCAGTGCGACGGCCGGGATGGCGACCCTGCTCTGCGAGGGGGCCCGTCGCTGCCAGGAGCAGATCGAGCAGTGCTGCCGGGACCGTGGAGGCGACACGCGGCTGTTGCAGTCGCTCCTCGGGATCGAACGCCAGCGCGAGTTGCTCGGCGCGGGAGCGGCGTGCGGCAGCGTCTCGGTGGAACAGGCGATCCAAGCCTGCGCTCCGGAGTGGTATGGCACGCTGACCGTGCAACTGCGCGGGCGCTACCACGATCTGACGACCAACGGGCCCTGGCGCGTCCATCGGACCGCAGCGGTGGACCAGGTGCTGACGGCCACCGTCCTGAGCACGAAGGTCAAGCGTAACAGCGCCAGCATCTTCGCCCCGGCCTACACGAACATCACCTGCGTGCTCGGGGGACCGCTGGTGGCTTCCGACCAGTCGCAGAAGGTGGAAGAGTCCCTGGATACCGTTTGTCAGGGGCGGCCCCATGAGAAGCGGGAGGACCGCTGGGCCTCCACGCTCAGTACTCACCTGTCCGATGTCAGCCTCGAGGCCGTCATCCTGGATCCCGGCGCCGGAAGTTTGTTCGTGGTGCCGTACCTGCGGGTGCTGGGCGACGGACCCCGGGACATGCGCTGGTCCTGGTTCACGCAGCGAAACCGCCCCAGCGAGTTCGATGACGAGAGTTGTGTGACGGAACAGGAATCGGGCGGGACTTATGAACCGGACGGCGGCGACTTCGACGCGAGCTTCAGCGCCCGCCAGGGTGAGTTCACCTACACGGCCGACTCGATCCGGTATGCGTATGAGGGGGCGGAGGAGATGCAATTCGACTTCGCCCACTCCTTCCAGGGCGCGAAGCGCATCCAGCTCGATTTGCACCGGGTCCGGTGACTGGGATGGGCTTGCGCCCCTCTCCGTCCGCATCGAGCGACCGGGTCTCGGCTGGCGCGGAGGCGGGCGAGAACGCATCCCGCCGGCCCGTGTTTCCGCGAGGCGGCCTGGCCAATTGTCAAACTGTGAAGGTTTGACCTCAAGGATCCCAAGTGCCGCTTCGATTTCGGCTGCAGCACAGGAATCAAACCTCCCGAAAATACTCCACCAGAAGCCCACCGATCAATCGGTGGGCTATTCTCTTTCGCCCTGGCGGGCTGAAGAACGGCGACACGACGCGTGGTTCGCAACCGGTTCATTCCTTCCCCTCCCCCATGGCCAGCAGCTTGCCTAGCCTGCTGCGGATTTCGCCGTGGGTGGCCGTGAGGCCCACTTGCAGGGCGTCGAAGTGATCGAGGATCGTCCGGTAACGGCTGTAGATCGAGCGGTGGCTTTCGTCGGCGATGATGAGATCGAAGTAGCCCGGCGACAGCTTGGGGAACACCGACATCATGCCCGGGTAGGTGGCCGCCAGGACCCGTGCCGCGGGATCCACCTGTGACTTAGCAGCAGTTCGATGAGCGCGATCGCGGTGCGGGTCTTGCCCGTGCCGGTGGCCATGACGAGCAGGAACTTGCGGAACGACTTCTCAATGCGCTCGGCGACTGCCTTGACGGCCTCGAACTCGTACGCGCGGTCCACAATGGCTTGCGAAACGGTCGCCCCGAGCCGGGGTTCGTGGTAGCGATCCAGGAAGTCGAGCCGTTCGAAGTCGTCCAAGGTGAGGAAGCCGCTGACCCTTCGCACAGGATAACGCTGTCGGCTGGATGAACTTTGGGGTCAAACATTGACATTCGACAATTGCTTGCGGCCGGTGTGGGACGGCCCCCCATGACGCCGGGTCGGTCGTGCACGCCTGCCGGGAATTGCCGGGCTTGCCCTCCCTTTCCCGATGCGACCGGCCGGAGACGGGTCAAACTGATCGCCATGACCACTCTCCCGTGCGAACCGGAAAGACCGGGACGTCCGGGCAGCGCGCGGCCTGTGCTCATCGAGGCTGACGACCGGGAGTCTCGCAGTCAGGTGGTGGCGATTCTCCGATCCCTGCCCGGGGTCACCGTGTGCATCCGGCATCTCAAGGTCGGCGATTATCAGGTCGCAGGACGCTGCCTGATCGAGCGAAAATCCGTGGTCGACCTCGCCGCGTCGATCATCGACGGTCGGCTCTTCGCCCAAGCCCATCGACTGTCTCGCGCGGCCGCGGCGGTCGCGCTGCTTCTGCAAGGCAGGTGGGAGGACCTCGGGACTTCGGCCATCCGGCGCGAAGCGGTTCAAGGCGCGTTGGTGTCCCTCAGCATTGTGTTCGGCTTGCCGGTGTTGCGCAGTTCGGATGCGGGCGAAACGGCTCGAATTCTCCTTTATGCCGGACAACAGTTGAGCCGCGCGGCGGATGATCATGTGTGCGTCCGACACGGGTACCGTCCCCGCGGCGAACATCGACGGAAGCTCTACGTTCTGCAGGGTCTGCCGGGAGTTGGACCGCGGCGCGCCGCCCAATTGCTGGCCCGCTTCGGCTCCGTGGCGGCCGCCATGAACGCGAACGCCGACGAACTCGTCGCCGTGCCCGGCCTCGGTGCGGCCACGGCGGCGCAGATCCTCCAAGTCACGGGCACGGCCGCCCGTCGGGCATAAACCGACCTCTCCCACTCACCAATCGCGACCGCCTGTTGGCCCTCCACGAAAAGGCGGGGCGCGTCCCTGGGCCTGTCAGCTGTCAGGGGAAAGCTCCGACCTCGATGCCGCGGGGCCGCTTTTCATGGAGGCGTGCCGAAGGTCAAATGTCAAATGTCAAGGTTTGACCCCAAGACGAAGACGAAAAGGGAGGCCGGGCTTGCGCCCGACCTCCCTGCGTGAAACCCGACCAGGAGCCGTGTTCTCTGCTACTGCACCGCTCGGAAGAACTTGCCAGCCCCCGTCGCGGTGACGTTGGCCGGGCTGGTGGCCCCGGCCACGTCCGTGTAAGGCCCGGTCACGCTGTCGGCGCTCTGCAGCTTGCCGGTGAAGGTGATGGTCAGGCCCGTCGCTGTGCGGGTGGCGCTCAGCGAAGGCGGCACCGCGCTGGCATCGTCGAAGTTCCAGTATGCGACCAACGCCGCACCCGCGCCCAGACTGGTCGGGGCGTTCCCGCTCGCCAGCTTCGCGATGTCGCTCTCGGCCAGCGCCGAGCCAAAGACGGCGAAGTCGTCGATCAACCCGTGGAGGTTGTTCGCGGTGCCGGCGTTCGGACCGCCACCTTCGGCTCCGAGCCAGATCCGGGCAAAGTCCGTGGGCAAGGGGTTCGAGTTGTCGCCTTCGTGGAAGAGCTGGCCATCGATCCAGATTTGCTTGTGGCCCGCGTCCTTCACGAACGCGTAATGGCGCCACTCGTTCCACCAGCTCACGTCGCCCGAGTAGTCGGGGAAGTTGGAGATGGCCGCGTTGATGCGCTGGGTGGCGCCGTCACAGCAGCCCACCGTGTCGAAGTAGATGTTGTTGTTGCTCCAAGGCAGGTGGGCCTGGAAGCCGCGCTGACCGCTCGAGCTCGAGGGCGAGTCGGCCCAGAACACCGAGTTGTCGGCGATGTCGTACTTCTGCGCCCAGACCGTGAAGGTCACCTTGTCCCCGGCGGCGGGGGCGTTGAGGAAGCTGGCGTCGTAGATCAACACCGATTGCCCGGTGCCCCGGCCGAAATCGATGGCGCGGTCACCGGCTTTGCCACTGAACCCGCCCTGGTCATCGGTTTGTTTGGCGGAGCCCAAAATCAAGCCCGGGACGCCCTTGACGACGTCCTTGACGGGACCGGAGTAGGTGGTGACTTCGAACGACCAATCCATGGTGGCCGGCGTGCCGTCCGGAGCCGGGTAGCCCACGGTGATCGTATGGGTCGACGCGCTGGCAAAGAGCGAGGTCGGGGTGTACGTGAGCGTCGCCGCGGTACCGTCCTTGCTGAAGGTCGCCGGCACCGTCACGCCGTCCAGCTTGAGGCTGGTGTTGGAGGCGGTCCAGGGACTCTTGCCATCGCGGTGGACGATCGTGATACCGGAGTTGGGCTTCACGTTCCTCGCATTTGGCGCGGGAGATTGCGTGATGAAGGAACCTTCGGCAGGGGCCGGCAGGTCTTCGAGCGACGAGAGGTACTTGCCCGGGATGGGAGTCAGCGAACCGGCGGGGGTGGAGTCACCTTCCTTGCGCCAGGCGATTTGTCCGTAGTCGCCGCCACCGCCCTCCTTGTAGACCATCAGGATGTAGTACTTCCGGCCGGCCACGAGGCTGATGGGCTCCGACGTCCGGGTATGCGCGCCCGGTTCACTGAAGAAGTTGCAGCAACCCGGCTCTTCGGCGATCCACTGGGTCACGAGCGGATCCACCGGCGTCTCATCGGCGCTGAGGAACAGTTGAGAGGCGTCGTCGCTGTAGATGAAGAAGCGGTAGTCAGCGGATTCGGTCGGAGTCAGGTATCCGGCCATGGTGGCGCCGTAGTTGTCGTTGGCGTCCGTGGGCAGGATGTCGCGGCTGTTGAAGGAGAAGACCGCGCCGGTCCAATCGGGGCTGCCTGGGAAGCGCGGGTCGTCATAGAGGCCCTGGACCGGGGTGCCATTGATGCCGCCCCAGAAGGAGAATTTGAGCATACCGTCGCGGGTGAGCACGTAGGAGAAGAACTTCGCGGTGTTGCTGCCCACGGGCACTTCCCAGTTCGACGGGTCTTTGACGCCCTTCACGGTCACGGTGTAGGCCGTGCCACCCGGGGTCTGGGCAGCGGTGGTGAGAGTCACCACGTTGCCTTTGGCGGAAGCCGCCGTCACCGCGAGCGCCGGGGCGATGGTGTAATTGGCGGTCACTTCGGCGGTGGCCGGGTCCACGGCTTCGGAGAAGGTGACGATCACGGTGTTGAACGTGGCGGTCGAGGCCGCGGAGACCACGGTGGGCTTGGCGGTGTCGCACGGATCCAGACCGCGCTTGTACTCGTCGAGGTTCGTGATGCCGTTGCCATTGCAGTCCTTGGCGGCGTCGCTGGCATCATTGATGTTGAGACCGCAGCAAGCGGCGAACTTGAGTTCCCAGGCGTCCGGCATGCCGTCCTTGTCCGTGTCGGTGACGTCCACGATGGGCTTGGAATCGAACTGGTCGGGGGTGAGCACGCCGCTGGTGACCTTGAGCCTGTCCAGCGCGCCCGTGTAATGCAGCCCGCCACCCGGTTCGGCCCCGAGCGTGAAGTAGTTCTGTGTGCGGGTGAAGATGACACCGCTGGTGTAGGACCTGGTGTCACCGAGGACGCCGTCCACGTAATACCGCAGTTCGACGCCGTTTTCGTGCACCACGGCGATGTGATGCCAGGCGCCGTCATCCGGGACTGCCGCCGCCGAATTCGCGTCGAGAATCCCGAGCGTGGTCACGAACACCGTGCGATCGGTGTTTACCGAGAACGAAATGGCTCCACCGGGGCCGTTGCTGTAGAAAAAGACCGCTCGCGTTGAAGGATTGCCTTCGAACTTCACCCAGGCCTGAAGCGTGAACGAGGGGTTCGCCGGGTCCAGCTGCATCTTCGTGTCGGGGTCGTCAATCGTGGTGTACTGGCCGGCATCGAAGTAGATGGCGCGGTCACCTGCGGTGCCGGACGGCGTGTCGGTCACCATGGTGGGCGGGTCGGCGGTGGGCGTTCCCGTCAGGCCGTTCACGCTGTCCCTGACGGCGTCAGCGGTGGCCTCGTTGAAGTCGAAGCTGAGGATGGGTGTGGTTTGGGCCTGAAGTCCCAGGCCGAACATCAGCAGACCGGGCGCCAAAGCAGCCAGTCGGAATTTGCTGAGTGGAGTATGTCGTTCTCGCATGAGGTTGGGTGCAAGTTAGGGTTCGTTTCACTCAACTACCGGGACCTTGCGAGCGGCGCGCCAAAGCGGGTCTCTCCCAAGGGCCAACAGTGATCGTGAGTATCCTCATCAGATCGCCACAATCCAGCAAGGAAAAAGGCGCAAAACCGCGAGAAAGGTTCGAGGCCCGCCAGAATTCTCGAATGGGCAAATCCTTCGTGACCAGGTCAAGTTCGGTCGCCCTCCTTCCGAAGCCCTGGTGAGGCGCGGGTCACGGCAGATGGGAAATAGCCATGCCATTCCGGATCGAATGGGCGGGCGTGGGTCTGAGGCGCGCCTCGCCAGCCGTTGGTTCCGCAGTGTCCCACCGCCCCCTGGCAACAGCGCTTCTCCCGGTCAATGGCAGCCAGGCCGCGCCTCCGTTCCCGGCTTCTCACCGGGCCCGCAACCCTTTGGCTGACACCACGACCGACCGCGCGCCGGCAGGCCATGACCACTCCTGTTCCCGGCCCTCAGGCCACCGGATCCAAACCGCCTTTGGTGCAGCCGGCGTTCCAAACCCGAGCTCCGCGGAGTCCTGCGACCAGTAGCCATTCCCGGCAAGGATCGCCCGCGCCGGACCGGTGCTCCCCTCGAAGCGCAGACGCACCACCGCCCCGACGCCCGTTGGGTTGCCAGCCGGTCCTTCCAGCCGGACCAGAACCCCCGGACGTCCGCCGGCGTTCCGCAGGAGTCGCGTGGGCCCGGCGTGCTGAGCCACGACGAGGTCCAGGCGCCCGTCCCGATCGAAGTCGGCGACCGCGACGCCCCTCTGTTCACCGGGAAGGTTGAACCCGGCCTCGGGGGGCGAGAGGCACCGAAACGAGCCCCTTCCGTCCCCCAGCAACACCAACCCGGTGCCAGCGTCCTGACGCGAGGTCTCCGCATCCACGCCGAAGAAGTTCTGCGCCAGGAACAGGTCCTCCTTGCCGTCACCGTCCCAATCACCGACCCCGACACCAAAGGCCGGCGCCAACTGGGCCTCGATCGGCAGGGATCGGGGCTCGAACCCGCGACCCCGGTTCAGGAAGACCATCGAGTCGAAACTGACAGCCTCAAGAGTCCTGGAGGAGACCGCGTCCTCCTCCATCCCCAACAACTCCGCGACGCTGGCACGCCCATACTGATGGTGATCCGGAAAGCGGCTGGCGACCGAGGGGATCGCGCGCACGACGGCGCGGCGCTCGCGCCAGGGGGTGATCTTGGACAGCACCGGATCGCGCGAAGCCAACAGGGTCTGCACAACGCCGTCGCCTGCGAAGTCGCCAAACACCAGGAGCGCCGGAGCGGGATCAGGGGCCCCCATCGGCTGGTCGGTGCGCCAGTTCCGCCCCCAGTTCGAAGCGACGAGGTCCAACCGACCGTCCCCATCGAAGTCCCCAGCGGCGATGCCGTTCCACCATCCCTTGAAGGCCGTGAGCCCCCACGGCGCCGTCTGTTCTGACAGGCGGCCGGCTTCATTCACGAACAGCCGGATCGGCCCCCACTCACAAGCCAGCGCGAGATCCGGGTCCCCGTCCGTGTCGAGGTCGGCGAATACGGCCGCGCTCACCAGGCCGAGCGCCGGGAAATCCTGACCCGGTCGCAGTTCTCCCCCGTCGTTGAGGTACACCCGCGATCGGGCTGGAAGCGGATAACTCCCCGCGATCGCGCGTCCGCCGACAAACAGGTCCAGGTCTCCATCGGCGTCGACATCTGCCAGGGCCAGGGGACCCGTGGCCGCATCTCCTTCGCGGGAGACTGAGGGCGTGGCGGGGATCACGTCGCCGGCAATCGACGCCGCGGGGCGGGTGTCCTGTCCAACCGTGGCCGGCCCTTCCTGTACCGCGCGATCCGGTCGAGGGCTGGCGCCACCCGAGTAAGCTGCGTCCAACGACACGATCCGGAACGGCGAGGCAGCCCGATCCGCGTCCTCCCAATTGGACTCGCCGATGAGGAGCCTCGGTCGCTGCCCGAGGCCGTGCCAGACCAGGATCGAGGTCTGGTCTCGTGGATTGGACGCGGTCACGGGAGTCTTGTCGGCTCCGGTGAGTTGGCCATTGCCCAGGTTGCGGTAGAGGTCGCACTGCCCCCCACGACCTCCTCCGATGATCAACTCGTCCCAGCCGTCCCCGTCGAGGTCTGCCCACGCGACCCCCGGACCCAGCGTGCTCAACCGGCGATGGAGGAGCGGTTGCCGATCAAAATCGTCGAAGGGCAAGTCCACATGCGCGTGTCCCAGCCGCACGCTCAGGTTTTCGAACAGCGGCGGTCGGGGGATCGCGGTTGGCCGGGGCCCGGCGTTGGCCTCAGCCTCGAAGCACTCATACAGCCGGTTCGGCCGGAGGTCTTGGATCACGGTGCGGCGGCCACCGCGCCAGAGCACTTCGAGATCGAGCCGGGAGGCATCGCCGGCCGCGAACACGCGCACGGGATCGTCGCTCGAGCAGAAGCGTCCGCCCAGGGTGATTTCCTGGCTCTGAGCCACCGGGCCGCCCCGAAGGATCAGACGCGCCCCCACACCCCGGGTATTCTCGGCCAACCCGCGAAGACGCACCGCCAGGCGTGGAGCCGGACACTGATTTCGATACACCCGGGCGGGTTCGTTCATGGCGTTGACGACCACATCCAGGTCGCCGTCCCCGTCGAGATCACCCAGGGCCAGGCCATGGGCGTGACCGAAGGCATCAAAGCCCCAGCGCGTGCTGGCGTCCTCAAAGGTGAGGTCGTGGCGGTTCCGCAACGCCAGACTCGGGGCCTTGCGGTCGGGCAACCGGGCGCGTTCCCGAAGCCGCATGGCCGGCGTGACCGGACGCAGCTGATTGCCCAACGCCGCCAGGGCGTCAGCATCCTGGACATCATGCTTGTTGCCCGTCACGAGCAGGAGGTCCTCCCACCCATCCAGGTCCACATCGAGGAACGCCACGGCGGCGGTCCAGTCCGTGGCGGCGATGCCGGCGAGTTGGGCGATCTCGGCGAAGGTCCCATCGCCGCGGGCGAGTTGCAGGGTGTTGCGGGGAACCTCGGGCGTGAAGGCCGGGTCGTCCCGCGGCCAGCGGACGTTCTCATTCAGCGTGTCGGGGCGTTGCCAGGCCCGCGCCTCGCGCCGCGTGTTCAGCATGTCACTGACGAAGAGATCGTCCCAACCGTCGCGGTTGATGTCCGCCGCATCGACGGCCATGGACGCGAGACTCACCGTGCGGAACGAGAACGCCGGCGCCGGCTGGAAGAAACGGCCGTCGTGGTTGATCCATACGCGGTCGGGCCAGTAGACGAAGTCGTTGCACACGTACAGGTCCGGAAGCCGGTCGTTGTTCAGGTCGCGGAACAGCACCGCGAGTCCCCAGTCCGTGGGCGTGGAGGGAAGGCGACCTCCCTGGGGCCCACGAAACACCCCGAGGTTCCATGGCACCGGCACGAAGCGCCCTCCGCCCCGGTTGATATAGGCGACGTCGGGTTCCCCGCGCTCGATGACCAACGGCGGTCCCGAGGGGACGGGCAGAACTACAAAGCGCTCCTTCGGCTCGACACTGGTGGAACCGTCCGGCTGACGGCGCAGCTGGGGGCTCCGGGTTTCAGGATGGTCCAGAAATGTGTCGGTTCGGTAGTTGGTGACGTACAGGTCCAGGTCCCCATCACCCTCCAAGTCCGCCAGCGCCATCGACGTGGCTCCCAAAGCGGCGAACAAACCGCTGTCACGGTCCTCGCTGAAGACGCCGCGGCCGTCGTTGCGGAAGAGCCGGGTCCCTCCGCCAAGGCTGTTGACCAGCAGGTCCAGGTCCAGATCGCCGTCGAGGTCCACCAGCACACAGCCGGTCGAGAATTGGCCGGGACACGCGACGCCCGCCCGGGCCGTGATGTCCTCGAAGCGCCAGTTCCCGAGATTGCGATAGAGCGCGTTGGGAGCTTCGAGACCGCAGAGATAGACATCGACCCGTCCATCCCCATCCACGTCGCCCAGGGTGACACCGGAACCGATCTCAAGCAGCCGGTTTGCAGCCTCCGCCTCGTCGGACAGCGCGTTCACAAAAGTCACGCCGGTCGCCGCGGGCGGCAGCAACACGAATCCCGGCGGCGTATTGGTCGGGAAGCCAAGCGGAGCGGAACGGAATCCCGGGCCGGTTTCCCACGCCGGTGCGGCGATCGCCTCCAGCGTGGAAAGCACGAGCCAGGAGGTCAGCCACGGGAGTCGGGGCGGGGCTTGAAGATGCATGGAGGGCAGGAGGGATCGTCAGCCGGCGCGCGTCGCAGGCGCGGCCGGCCGAACGCTCCGGTGGAGGCTCATCAGCACCACTGCCGTCAGCCCGTAACCCACGACAAACTGCGGCGCGGCGCACCAGCCGAAACGGTTCTCCACCCCGCTCGCGGTCAGCTCAAAGGCGTGGATCAAACCGATCGCGGAGAGGACGGCGCCAGCGAGCGCCCAGAAAGCCGCCTTCAGGAACTCGCGGTCAACGATCCACGCGAGCATGGCCGCCAGGATCATTGCCGTGAGAATGAAGCCCTGGCTCATGGCGATCAGGCCCTCCAGGTGCAGGTCGGCACCGAACTTCGGGGCAAGCTCGGCGAGGTTTGAACCGGCCTTCCTGGCGGTGGTTTCCACCAGCACCAGCGCCCAGGCGGCAAGCGAGGGAATGATCCCCAAGGCGACGGCCAGCGCATGGGATTTCGGCGTCTCCTGGAAGGCCTGAGCCGTGATCACCAGGCCGATCCACAAGAGGATGCCGAGCGCGGCTTCCATCGGCACCACTCTCAGCACCAGGGTCACGCCGCCGAACAAACACAGACCAGTCACCACCAGGCCGTTCAGAGTCGAATAACCGGAGCGCGCCCCCATCGCCTTCCAGCCGGGATGTCCAATGTAAATTGTCGTCGGGAAGGCGCTGCCGAAGCACGCCGCCACCACGCTGCCGATGCCGTTTGCGAGGAGCGAAGGACGGGTCTCGTAACGGTCACCGGCCGCTTCCGCGCTCGTCAGATTCTGCAACGAGCCCACGAGGGTAAACAGGCTCAGGGGCATGATCACCGCCATGAACTTCCAGCCCAGCGGCGAGGTCAAGGTCGAGAACAGGTCGCCCAGGACCGGCATGGGGAAGTTGAACTGGAACACGTAAGGCTCTTCGAGGGGCTGAAACAGCGGCCATCCCAAGGCCCGGAAACCCCAGGCCAGCCCCGTTCCCGTAAGCACGGCCACAAGACCTCCCGGCAGACCCAGGGGCAGCCGCAACCGGGCCGCATAGGTGATCAGGATCAGCGTCATCGGCAGGAACGCCACCGCGGCGGTCGCGAACACCTGGAAGACAAAGCCCATCGCGATGAAGGTGATCGCAATGCCCGCCAGCGCCGCCAGCAGGGCAGCGCGCGGGGTGTTCCGGCGCAGCCAGTCTCCGCAGAAAGCGCCACCGATCTCCATCAGGCCGCTCACCAGGCACGCGAACAAGCCCGCCTTCCACGCCAACCGCGCATCGCCCGTTTCCTGATAGACCGGCCCCATGATCAGGAAGATGAACGCCACCACCGTCGGCGTGTTGATCCCGTAGGGAAGCGCCGTCACGTCATCCCGGCCGGTTCGCTCCGCCAGGCGCCGCGCTTGCCAGGCGTAGAACAGGTTCCCCACGAGAACCGACAGGGCAGCCCCGGGAAGGATCCGGCCGTTGATGAGTTCAGGTGGAAAACCACACACCGCCCGACCGAGGACGGCAATCACCATCAACTGGAGCAGGTTGTCTATGAACAGGCCGAAGAAACCGTCCACGTCGCCGCGGACGAACCATCGAGCTCTCACGCGCGGCAAGGTGCCAGCGGGCGTCAACCCGGTCGAGAGCGATCATTCTCCCATGAACCTCCCCCGGAGCGCGGGCTTCAGTCCGCAGGAAGCCCCGCCGGCCAAGGGACGTCCCGGCGGGCTGAAGCCCGCGCTCCTCGCCGGTTCATGGCCGATGCGCCCAGCCTTCAGGCCAAGGTCGCGGCTCTTGATCAATGCTGGTCGCCGGCCGGGTCGAGGCGCAAACCGGGGATCTCCTGGCCGGCTTCGGAACGGACCCGGAGCGTGAACCCGCACCCGAGCGTGTGCTGGGTGACCTTGAGCAGCAGATCATTCCAGCCTTCGCGCAATCGGGCCTTGGCCTGATCCTGATCGGGAGTGAGACCGCGCACGGCGTTGTTGGCGTGCACCAATTCGCCGTTGACCCAAAGCTTCACGCCGTCATCCGAGCCGATCGCGAACACCACGGCCTGCGCCTGGGGCGCGAAGACCCGCGTCCTGGCGTACATCACGCCGTGGTCGCCACCGACGACGCCACCAAAATCCACCTCACCCACGCGCGCCAGGTCGGTCGTGCCGGGGGCACGCTGCCACACCACCCCTGCTCCGCCTGCTGGTTCGGGCGGAAAAGCCACATCGAACAGAGCCTGGGCTTCCTTGCCCGCCTGACGGTACGGCCCGGCGCAAAGCCAGCCCGAGTTGAGTACTTTCAACAGCGCCCGGGCGCGGCCCTGGACGGTCGCGCTGCTCGCGTCCTTCGCCAACCGGGTTAACGCCGCATCAACGGCCGCAAACTCGGCAGCCCCCAGCTTCTCCGCGATTTGAAGGCCGGCCTGTTCGGCCTCCGCTTTCACGGAAGCATCGGCGCAGCTCTGCTCGGCCAGCTTCAGCGTGTCGCGACTCGGGACCCTCGCCAGTCCTGCGAGTACGAGCCGCTTGTCCTCGACGCGCTGGGCCATGCCGTAAGCGGCGGTCAAGGCCTCCGCGCGTTGCGCCGGCGACAACGACCCACCCTCCTCCGTGGCGAGCCGGACGGCACCATCGAGGGCGAGCGTGCGCAAGCCGGGCTCGGAAGTCTGTCGTGCCACGGCCAGAATGTCGGGCAGAAGCGCCTCATCGCGGGCGTCACACAACGCGCGCGCCGCCGCCAACCGGAGGCGTTCGTCCGGATCTTTCACGGCGGCACGCAGTGCTTCCCGGAGTCTCGGGTCCACGAAAAGGGCGCTGACCGTCAACAATGCCTGACGAGTGGCAAGCTCGCCCGTCGTCATGCCGCGCAGCAGCGGTTCCACGTCGAGTGTGCCGGCGTCCCCTGCCCGGAGCACCAGGGCCTCGAACACGCGGCGGACCTCGTCGCGGGCGGCGTCGGTCTTCGCCTCGACGAGCAGGTCCACCAGCGACTGCACCTGGCTGCCATCGGCCAGGCTTCCCAAGGCCTGCAAGGCCGCCTTGCGACCGGCCGGGGCGTCTGCCCGCGCGAGCTTGAGCAGAGCCGGAACCGCCGCGGTCTCGGCACGTGCGACCAGGGCCCGCACCACCTCCACCTGCACGGAAGCGGACGCAGCCGTGAGCTGAGCGACCAGAGCGTCCGTGACCCGGGGGTTATGCGGCAATCGCGTCAAGGCCAGCCTGCCGGCATTTTGCTCTGCGACATCGCCCGACGCAGCCGCTTCGGCCAGGACACCCACGACCGAATCGTCACCCAAGGTGGCCAGGGCGGTTACGGCCGCGGCTCGCACCGCGGGGTCCGTGTCCTTTGCCGCGGCCACGACGGCGCGTAATACGGAACTGTCCCCGCAAACCTGTAACAGGGCGAGCACCGCGATCTTAAGCGCCGGGGAGGGTCTCAGCACCACGTCGCCGAGGGTCCGCACTGGGACGCCGTCTTGCTCTTCACCGGGGGCCGATGTGGCCGATCTCACCACCATGTCGCCGAGGGTCCGAACCTCGAGAAAATCCGCGAACGTCCGCGCCGCATTGGGGTGTTCGACTTCACCGGCCAGGCGCAAGGCCGCCGACTGAAAGGCCACGTCGTTGCTTTCCAACCCCAGCTCGATGAAGAGCAGTTGCGCGCTTTCCAAGGCGCGGAAAATCCCCGCGTAGGCGGCGGTCCGTACGGCCACAGTCTCCTTTCCGCTCCGCAGTAACTGGTAGACGCCGATGGCACGGTCGCGCTGGCCTGCCTCGACCAACTGGTCCGCGGCACGCAGCATGCCTTCGATAACGGCGTCGCGGACGGGAGGCTTGGCAGTCTGGTGGGCTTCCGTCAAGGCCACCAGGGCCCTCGCACTGCCAATCCGCCCCAAGGCACTCGCAGCGCTCGCGGCGAGGGCATGGTCGTCATCGGCGAGCAAAGGAACGAGGAGCGGAACCGCGTCGGCGCCCCGCCGCCACCCCAGCGAGTCCACGATCCCAACTTTGATGGCGGGCGGGGCTGCCGAAAGGGCTCCGCGCAATGCCGCGTCGGCTTCGGCGCCGGGAATCGCCTCGAGCGCGTAGCGCGCAGCCTGCCCGACACGCTCGTCCAGCAGCAGCGGGGCGAGGGCAGGAATCGAGTTCACCGTGCCCCAGAGGCGAAGTTGCTTGCAGGCTTCGCACTTCGCGGCCGGGCGCGCGTCCGACTTCAAAACCGCAATCAGGTCCTGTTCCTGATCGGCCCGCGTTGCGGCAACGAGCACCGTGAGACTCAGGCCGAGCGCGAGCGACAGAGAATGGCGAAACGTGGTGTGCATGGAAAACCTGGGGAAGAACGACATGGAAATGGGTTTCGAGCGCATGGCCGTGTCAGAACCGCCAGGGCGGACGCGGGGTGTAGGACAGCAGCCGGTTCGCCTGGGCGTCTCCTACGAACTCGGCCTTCGCGGGATCCCATGTGAGCTTCCGATTCAAGATCAGCGCGATGCCCCCGATCAAAATCGCGTTCATCGAGTAGGCCGCCGTCCGCGCGTGGCACATCGTCAGACGCCGGGTCCGCACGCATTCCAGGAAATTCCCCGAATGGCTATTCGCGTATTCCACCGGCTTGTCACCCGGACGCGGCTGGGATTTGAGAATGTTGGCCGGATACGAAACGATGTTGGAACGGTCGACGGCGATCCGCCCTTCGGATCCGACGAAGCAGGCGCCGCCTTCCCCGCCCACGGGCTCGTTCGGGTACCCGATCGAATGCACGACCACGCCGTGGGCGTACCGATAGTGGATCACCGCATCGTCCAGGCGATTGCCGCGCGGCTCGCAGCTCACCTCGATCGGCGCCGCCGGATCCGCATTCACCACCCACTGGATGAAATCGTAATGGTGCGGACTCCAGTTCACGTCCCCGACGAAGGAACCGGACAGGGCGTGTCCGGCTTCTCCGTTGAACGGGCGCCACGGCAACGGGCCCAGCCACAGGTCCCAATCGAACCCAGCGGGCACCGACTGGCTCGCGTCCGAAGTCCAGGGCGTGGGATAGAATGCGCCCGGCTGCCGGTATGCGTAGACTTCCTGGAACTCACCGATGCGGCCGTTCCGGACCAGTTCGCAAGCACGTCGGAACTTGCCGTCGTACTCCGAACGCTGCTGGGTGCCGGCCTGGTACACGCGGCTGAAGCGCTCGCACGTCTCGGCGAGGTTCTGCGCTTCGCGGACCGTAATGGCGATGGGTTTCTCGCAATAGACATCCTTCCCGGCGCGCAACGCCATCGTGGCCAGCGGCGCCGCCCAGTGGTAAGGCACCGCGATCAGCACCGCCTCGATGTCCTCGCGCGCCAGGACCTCCCGGAAATCGTTGTACGCGCGGACGCCGTCGTAGGAGGCCTGCCCGAACTTCTGGGCGTACATCTGGTTACAGCGCTGGCGCGCGCTTTCGCGGCGCTCCCGCCGCACATCGCACACGGCCTGCACCTGGACATCGGGGCGGGCAACGTACCCGCCGGGGACGTAGGTCCAGGCGCCGCCGAGGAGGTGCCCGGTCCCCTGCCCTCCCAGCCCGATGAAACCCATGTTGATCCGGTCATTGGGGCTTCGCCAACCGGACCGACTCGCGGCGGACGCGGGAATCAGGCTTGGAATCGCCAGGGCGCCGCCCGCCGTGAGAGCGGCGTGCCTGAGGAAACGGCGGCGGTTGAAGGGGAACGAGGTGAAGCTCATAGACTCGCTGCGGTGTATGCACACGTCCGCGGCTCAACGGCGGGCGATGGACGGAGTCTGACCGCCGGGCGCCCCGGGTGCCAAGCATGTTTTCGTGGCCAGGCGCATGGCGGACCGCGCAGGCGAAAGGCGGCGGCCCTTGCCAGCAACCACCGTGACAGCACGCGACACAACGCGTTGCGTTGTCTTGTCCTTGACAGGAGCGCCGCCGGATCGTTGAGTTTGCCCGGTCGCGCGCGTGGCGGAATTGGCAGACGCGCTAGATTCAGGTTCTAGTGGGTAACACCGTGCAGGTTCAAGTCCTGCCGCGCGCACCAACTCCTCCCGTGCTTCGCTTCCGCATGTCTCGCTCCCCTCCTTGGCTCATCCCTGCGGCTTGATGCGCCTCGCCGGCTCGACTCCGACACCGGCGGGCAAGCCTTGGGCTTGTGTCGAGGCGGCCGAAGTTCCGTCGGAGGTCGCTTCGGGCCACCGGGAGCAGCAGGCACTCAGCGTCCGGACAAGATCAGATCGAGCCGCTGGCTGTGCTCCGCCAAGGACAGGTCTCCCCCTTCGATCGTGCACCATCCGTGGTAGCCAACGCTTTCCAAAGCCGCGCGAACCACCGGCCAGCGCACACTGCCATCGCGGATATTCACGAAGTCGCCGCCTCCCTCCGCGTCCGCCGGGTTCAGTTTGAAGTCCTTGATATGGATCTTGGCGAGGAGGGAGCCCAGCGTGAGAATCCACTCCTCCGGGGCGAAGTACTTCACGTGGTTTCCGATGTCGAAATAGGCCTTCACCCACGGACTCTGGAACGAGGCCACAAAGTGTCGGAACAGCGCCGGACGCACCCACAGGTTGTTCCACACGTTCTCGAGGGCGATCACCACACCGCACTTCTCGGCGATTGGAATCAGGCGCTTCACCTGTTCGCGCGAGGTGTCGATCGCGTGGTTATGGGCCGCGATGTAGTCCGCGTACGGGGTGTTGTCGCCGACCACCACCCGGCGCAGATGACCGGTGGCGTCGTCCATCCCGATCTGGAATTCCCATGCCCGGGGCATCTTCATGCCGCCAATCCGGCAGGGCACCAGCAACACGGCGTCGGCTCCAAACACCTGCCCGGCACGGAGCGCGTCTTCGGTCACCTTGAAAGTCGCCTCCACCTTGCCGGCGTCACGGCTGTTGAACTCCGCCCAACCCCGGATCACCGAGTGGATTCGCATGCCGGTCTTGTCGGCTGCCTCCCGACACTTCGCAGCCCTTTCGAGCGTGAGCACGCCTGCCTCCACGCCACCAAAGCCGGCGTCCTTGAGTCGTTTGAAGTCGTCTTCCGTCGGCTCCTTGATGATGAGCGCCTTCCTGCCTGCGGCGCTGGGAACCGGGGCGGCAGCGAGCGCGCGCCCACTTCCTGGAACCTGAAGGGCCGTCAGGGTTGTCGCGGCGATGCTGGTCCCCCGAAGGAAGTCGCGTCGTGTGATCGGGTGAGTCATGGCTGCAGCCTAACGTCCGCGGGCCATGTGCGGCTACTCGGAAAAACCGGCGACCGGGCTCCTGCTGAGGCCGTCACCATCTCAATCCACTCGTACACGGTAGAACCGCCACGGCAGCACCCCCGCTTGATCGTCGATGAGGCGAATGACGCCATCCCGCGCGCTGTCCGTGGCGACATCGGTCCAGGTCACCAAGTCCTGGCTGGCCTGAAGGGTGTACGTGTGACCGGGCTCGGCGGCGAATTCGACGGCCCAAGGGTCCGCCGCCGCCGGCAGTTCCAGCGCGATGTCGGGCGGCTCGGGGACGTTTTGGTCCCCGAAATTCACTTCAAGCGTCCCTTCGCTCTCTTGACGGCAGATCACGGTATCGGGGGTGGTGCTGGTGAATCCCTCGGGATTGACCTCTTCGAGCCGGTAGGTTCCGAGCCTCAGGCCCTCGAACCGGTATTGCCCGTCATCGCCGGTGATGAACTGGGCGAGGAGTTGGTCAAGCGCATCGTAGAGCCGCAGCGTGGCAGCCTTCAGGCCCGGTTCGTCCGGTCCTGGGCTCCCGTTCAGGTCGCGATCGTGGAACACGCGTCCATGGATGGCGCCGAGAACGGCAAGTGTCGCGGTCGCTCGCCCTTCGTAGTTGGAGTTCTCGATGGTGGCTTCCACTTGATAGGTCCCGATGCGGGTGGGCGGTGTCGTCTCCCCGTCGTAGGTGAGCAGAACCTGGAGTCCCGCGGGATCGGTCGCGGTGGTCACCCGCTTGGGGTGGCCATCGTACTGCTGCTGTAGACCTGTGACCTGGATGACCGCGACCCCCTTGGCCACTTGGAACGCCCGGGCAATCGGCGGAGCGGGAAGGAAACGGCTGTTGCCAGCCTGGGAAGCGACGAGTTCGACCAAGCCGCTTCCGGTCACGGTGACCAGATCACCCTCGAGGCTCGCGGGTCCAGCGGTGAGCGCGAAGCTCACGGGCAAGCCCGAACTGGCGGTGGCCACCAGTCGGACGGGCGGATCTCCGTACGTCTGATTCGAAGGTCCGGCGAACTCGATGGTCTGCGAATGCCGCAGCACCTCGATGGACACGGTCGGACTGTCGGCGGCACCCGCCAGGTTGGAAACTCGCACCCAGTAACTGCCCGGGGATTCCACGCCGGTCAGCGTCAAAGCCGCCGTGCCGTTGCCCACGGGAGATTCGGTCCTGCCACTCTCCCCGGCAAACCAGGCGAACTCGAACGGCGCGCTCCCCTCCGGCTCGACCACCAGCGTGAGGTCGCCTCCGAACAAGACCTCCCGCTGCGCCTGGAAGTTCGGGATGCGTGGTGGCACGACGACGATCACTTCCACCTCCGCACTTTCGATCTCACCCAGCTCGTTGCGAACGTGCACCTTGTACCGCCCGGCGTCCGCGGCCCCGATGGCCGGGAACCGGAGGGACGCCGAAGTTTCGCCGTTCACCCGTTCAAGATCCTTGTACCATTGGTACTCGAGCGGAACCGTCCCTCGAGCCGCCACGGCGAGCTGGACTTCCTGACCGGCGACGAAAACACCCCCCACCAGCTCCTGCTCGAAGGTCGGGGGCTGGGCCCGATCGAGGGTGAAGGTCTCGAGCCCGACCAGATCGGCCGGAAACGCCGGAGGACTCCCGGCCCCGCCCGTCCGAACGTGGATCGCGGCGGACCTTCCCGCCCGGCCGCCGGAAAACCGCGCGGCTTCAAACGAAGCGCCATCCGCCACTGCCCAAGCCCGCACTTCCACAACGGCAACTTCACCGGGCAGCACCGGGGGGATCGCCCGGATCGGGTCGCGCTCCGATTCGAAATAGCCGGCGTCGGCCCCGGTGCCGAACCAGACGACCGGTCCGACCGGCTGGAGAGTCTCGACGCTCGTGCCGCCGTAGAGTTGGGCGTGGTAATCGCGCCCCTCGAGACGCGTCAGCCCATCCTGATCAAACACCGGCGCGTCGACTCCCGCCACCAGGTTGCGGTTCAAGAACACGACCGTGCCATTCACGGGCGCGAATTCGGCACGGAGGTTCACTTCGGATTCAACGCGCAACGTGAGCGGGTTCTGGGTGCTTTCGCTGGTCCCGGTCCAGCGCTTGAAGATGAAACCGGTGTCGGCGGTTGCCACGAACTGGACCGATGTTCCTTCTGGACTCGAGGCTGCGGGGGGATCCCAGACCACGCTGCCGCCCGTTCCGGCGGTCGCAGCAACGCCATGGGCGATCTGCAGCAGGGCTTCATCACTGTCGACCGCGCCGACGGCGTTCGAGACCCGAACGGCATAGCGCCCGGCCGCGCCGGCTTGGAACGACGGGAGGGTCAGGGTGGGCTGATCGGCTCCTGACAGCTCGAGACCGTTGTGAAGCCAGCGGTAGGAAAGTACCGCGGAACCCGCCGCCTCGACCGACAGCACCGCCGTCTCCCCCGCCCGGATGGTCTGCGACTGCGGCTGCCGCGAGAGGCTCGGTGGAACCAGCACAAGCAGCGTGGCGTCGGGGCTCTGATCGAAACTCCACGCATTGCTGGCGCGCACGGAGTAAAGCCCCGAGTCTTCCAGGCGAACGGCAGCAAGGGCGAAGATGCGGTCCACCGCTCCGGGAAGCGGCTGTCCGTTCTTGAACCACTGGTAGGAGATCGGGGCCGTGCCCTCGGCCGACACCTCCCAGGTCAACGAGGTTCCCACGGCGAGTGTCCGCGACGATGGACCTCCCACGAGGCGCACCTGTTCCGGCCGGCGCAACGAAAACGACCGCAGGCCCAGCAGATCAGCTGGCGGGGCCGGGACCCCACCACACACCACGTCAAAAGCCGGGGAGACGCCTGCCGGTCCTCCGTTGGCGAGGGCCTCCTCGTAAGTTCCGCCTGCCGCCGCCGCCCACGCGCGCATTTCCACAGTCACGCGCGTGCCTCCCGGAACCCCCGTCAACGTGATCACCTTCGCGAGGATGTACCCCGCAGCGTTTCCGGACCGGAACACGACCGGGACGTCGACCGCAGCCAGGCTCTTGCCGGGAGCCGCCACGTACAGTTGGGCGAGAAACGCCGAACCCGCGAGCGGGGTTTGACCGTCTTCTGCGAACACGGGCGCATCCAGGACTCCGATAATCCGGTTGCCAAAGGTAAGGCTTCCTTGGGCTGCTCCCCGGAGCGAACCCAGCACCAAGGCCAACACCAGCAAGCCGGACCGCCACAGGACTGACTCGGGGTGAGCGCGCTTGGGGAGAGGTGCCATGGCGTGCAGCTTAACACGAACGCGCGACCAGGGTCAAACGACGATCCGAATCGCACGCCATCGTCCAGGAACCGCAGCCAGATAGGGCGGGCACTCCGCGGCCCGCCGACGGCCGCGCGCAAGGGACGGCGCGCCCTGCCGTGGAAGGCAGGATCACCGCTGCTGAGCATTTCAAGAAGGAACCGCACGCTGCGAGACACCCCGGGCCGCCTATTCGGCCTTCAATGCCATTACTGGATCCAGCGAAGCAGCGCGCCGGGCCGGCAACCACCCGCTCAACAGGCCGACCCCGAGGCTTACCCCCAGCGCGAGGGCCGCAAACTCGACCGGCGTCTTCACCGGCAGTCCCGGCACCGACATCTGCAGCACCCGGGCGACACCCAGTCCGGTCCCGAGGCCCAGGACGCCCCCGAGCGTCGAGAGCAGCGCCGCCTCGCTGAGGAAGAGCCACCAGATCTGGCGTGGCGTCGCGCCAATCGCCCGCGCCAACCCGATCTCGGACGTGCGCTCATTCACCGAGATCCACATCATGGTCAGGATGCCCAGGGAACCGACGAGCAGGGAGATGGCGCCGATCCCACCCACGGCGAGGCTGACGATGCGGATGATCCGGTCCAACGACTCGAGCATGCCGGTCTGTGTGGTGATCGTGAAATCCTCCTCGCGACCGTGACGGTCGATGAGCACCGCTTTCAGACGCTCGACCACCGTGTCGATCAACGAGGCGTTCGCGATCAACACGTCGATCTCGTGCAACTCGTCCCGGTTGAAGATGCGACTCGCGTCCCGCACGGGGATGTAAACGCTGTCATCGATGTCGAAGCCGAGGAACTGCCCCTTGGCTTCCATGACGCCGATCACGAGGAAGCGTTCGCCCGCAATCCGGATGTGGCGCCCCAGGCTGCTCTGTTCCCCGAACAACTCCCGCTTCAGTTTCGGCCCGAGCACGGCCAACGGTCCGCCTCGATGGGGGTCCGATTCGGGAAGGAACCTGCCGGCCCGCACCCGCATCCGCCAGACTTCCGGCACTGCCGCCGTGACGCCATAAACGAACGTGTTCCGGGTCCGTCCGGCATGCTCGATCGGTGCGGTGCCGATGACCACAGGCACAACACGTTCGACACCAGGGATGCGCTCGACCGCGGCGGCATCCGCGAACGTCAGCGGGTGCACCGTTCCGCCGAGGGCGCCTGGCACCCCGGAGGTCTGCACCCTTCCCGGGCTGATGGCGGCCAGCGTGCTCCCGAATTGCGTGAACTCCGACAGTACGTAAACGCGGGTTCCTTCCCCGATCGAGGTCAGCAGGATGACCGAAGCGATGCCGATGAGAATGCCCAGCATCGTGAGCAACGAGCGTTGGCGATGGAACCAGATCGCCTGCCACGCGAGCATCACCAGGTCCCGACCCGTCATGCGCGCCTCCCCACCAGGGCTTCCACCGGATCCAGCCGGGCGGCTTTTCTCGCCGGCAGCAACCCGAACAGCACCCCCACCGAACACGACACCCCAAGCGCCGCGGCCACCGCCCAACCTGGGGCGTGCACGGGAAAATCCGGATACACGCGGGCGAGAATCTCCCCTGCCCCAAACCCGGCGAGCACGCCCAGGCAGCCCCCGGCCGTGGCCAGGATGACCGCCTCGATGAGAAACACGCCGATCACCTGGCCCGAGGAGACCCCGACCGCCTTGAGCAAGCCGATCTCACGCGTCCGCTCGGAAACGGACACCAGCATGACATTCATGATGCCCAGGCCCGCGACTCCCAGGGAGATGGCCGCGATCCCCGCCAGCGCCGCGGTCAGCACATCGAGGATCTGGTTGAACGTGGTCAACACGGAGGTCTGCGTGAGCACAGTCACGTCCTCCTGACCCCCGTGCCTTTCGCGCAACAGGGCGACCACCGCGGCTTCCGCCCGGGGCAGTTGCTCGTGGAACTTCACCTCCGCGAGCACGCGAAACAGGCTGCGCCGGTTGAACAACCGCTGCGCCGTTTCCGCCGGGATCTCCACCACCTCATCCAGGTCCATTCCAATCGACATTCCCCGCGGGGCGATCACCCCGATCACGCGGAACCGCCACTCGCCAATTCGCACCACCTGGCCGAGCGGATTCGCGTCCGGGAACAACTCGCGCTGCACCCGGGATCCGATCACGCAGACGGGTGCATCCCGGACGTCGGGAGGCAGGAACCGTCCCGTGGCCATGCGAAGGTGGCGGACTTCGAGCATCTCGCGCGTCGTACCCACCACCAGGACCTGCCGGCCTCGCTCCCCTGCCCTGACGGTGGCGGTCCCGAAGACCACCGGTGCTACCCGGCGGATCTCGGGGATACGTTCCAGCAACGCGTCGGCGTCCTCGAGCGTCAGGTCATGGGGAGCCACGCTCACCAGCGGCGCCAGACCGCGAGTCTCGGTCTTCCCCGGAATGATGATCAGCAGGTTCGAGCCCAGACTGGCGAACTCGCCGGTCACGTACTCCCGCGCCCCTTCGCCCAACCCGGTGAGCAGGATCACCGACGCGACCCCGATGCTCACGCCCAGGACCGACAACCCGCTCCGGAGCCGGTGTCCCCGAAGCCCACCGGCCGCGAACCGCACCAGGTCCGGGAGTCTCATCCGGACGTCGTCGCTCCGGGGGTTCGAGCGGGACTGATTCCCACTTCGTCTGCGACCACCACGCCATCCGCCAACCGCACCCGGCGGCGGGCACGACCGCCCAGCAACGGGTCGTGGGTGACGACGATCAGCGTCAAGCCGGCGGCGTTCATGCCCTCGATCAGGTCGACGATTTCGCGGCCCGACGCGCTGTCGAGATTGCCGGTCGGTTCGTCCGCGAGGAGCAGGCTCGGTTTCATCACCACCGCGCGGGCGATGGCGACGCGCTGCTGTTCGCCTCCCGACAACTGCGACGGGCGATGATCCGCCCGTGCCGAAAGGCCCACCCGGGTGAGGGCTTCCTGAACCCGCGCCCGCCGCTCGGCCGGTTCGATTCCGGCGAACACCATCGGCAGTTCCACGTTACCGGCGGCGGTCAACCGCGGCACGAGGTGGAAGAACTGGAACACAAAGCCAATCCGGTGCCGGCGAAGCTGCGACAGTTCCTGTTCTCCCAAGGCGCCCGTCTCCTGGCCTTCGAATCGATACGACCCCGCCGTGGGGCGATCGAGGCACCCCAGCAGGTTGAGCAACGTCGATTTCCCTGATCCGGAGGCGCCCATGATCGAGACGTACTCGCCGGCAGCGATGGTCAGGTCGACGCTCCGCAACGCGTGCACCGGTTTCCCGCCCACCTCGAAGGCGCGTCGGACTCCGGTGATCGCGATCACCGCTCGCCCTCCCCGCTGACCTGCACGCGCGCACCGGCTTTCACTTCGGGACGGTCCAGCGAGACCACCACCTGTTCGCCGGGCGCCAGCCCCGCGCTGATCTCGGTGAAGCTCCAGTTGCGCAGGCCGGTGGTGACGCCCTTCTCGACGAGGCGCCCGTGCTCGACCACCAGCACCCGGCCGCCTTCGAGCAGGGCATAGGTGGGAATCCGAAGCACGTTCTCGCGCGCGTCGAGGATCACTTCCACGTCGGCCGAGAGCCCGGGCAGCAGGTTCGGCGGCAATTCCCGTTCCTTGAGGACGGCTTCCACCAGCAACGTCCGGTTCTGCTCCTGGCGCGCCTCGACGAAGGACGAGACATACGTGAGCGTGCCCTCGAACGCCCTGCCCCGGAAGGCATCCAAGGTCACCCGCACCGGCAGTTCCAAACGGATGCGCGCCACGTCGGCTTCATCGATGGGCGCCTCGATGTAAAGGGCATCCGGGTCGATTACCTCCACCACCGCAGGCAGGAAGACCCCGGGCGGCGCCGGACTGATCCATTCACCCACCTCCGTCGTGACGTCCAGAACCACCCCGTCAAAGGGCGCCTGGATCACCGTCTTGTCCAGGAGAGCCTGGGCGACCTGCAGCGACGCCTCCGCTTCACGCACCCGGGCCGCCGCCCCAACACGCGTGGCCTCGGCCGTCAGGGCCCGCGTCCGATCCTGTTCCCACGCCGTCTCCGACACGACGTTGTCGCGGACGAGCGTCTGCGTCCGTTTGGACACGTAATCGGCCAGCGAGGCCTCGAGACGGGCTTGCTCAGCCAACGCCTCGGCGGCCTCCAGGGAGCGCCGCGCGAGGTTCACCTGCGCCTGGTGCTCGCTGTCGTCCAACCGCAACAGCACCTCGCCTTGCTTCACCCGCATCCCCTTCTTCGCCGGGATCGCCGTGACGAGCCCGGGGATTCCCGGACTCATACCCGCGCGCCGCCGCGACTGGACCGTGCCGGCCCTGGAGTTGACGACGGTGTCCTCGACGCGCCCGGAATCCACGACGTGCGTGGTGACCGGCACCAGGGTGGGACGAAACCAGGTGAACCGAAGCAGCGCCGCCACCCCTGCCAGCAGCACCAGAATCACCAGGAACCGGCCCCATCTCGTCGCCTGACGGTTGTTCGCTGTCAAGCCGCGGACGCTAATCCGCTCCGGCGCGCGAGGCAAGCGGCCCGCGCGCCTCCCCAAGTGTGCGGTGCATCCCGGGTTTGTCCGTCCTCCTGCGGCAAAGGACCGGGAGGCGGATCGCTGTAGGCGCCGACGTCAGGAGGCGGACCGCCCTTGAAACTCGTCTTCTCCGAAACGCGCTCCGCCTGTAGGTCGCGGGTCAGGCCACCTCGTGCCTGCCCGCGATAGGCCCTAATAGCGGGCGCTGATGAGGTAGCGGGCCGCGGCGGGTGCGGCGATGCGGATCCATTCCTGCCTGGCGTCAAAGTCAGCCCACGCCTGGCCGTTGACGCTCACGGATCGGAGCGGCGCCTTGTGCGGATGCCGCAGCCGGACCCACAGGACAGCGGGTGGCTGACGGGCCGGGGGGTCGAGGATGACAGTGATTTCTCCTGCCGCCACCCGGCTTTCCATCACGAAGCTCACCGGACCAAAGTGAGTTGGCGCACGTTCCACCCGGAGACGTTTCCCGTCTGCCAACCACGGACGCGGCACGGCCTGGCCGATGAAGAGCGTGCCGCTCCCGGCCAGTTCATTGACCAGCATGTTCCGGTACAACTCGAACCACGCGCCATCCGTGCTCGGCGGCATGTAATACTGTCCCCAGGCCCAGCGATGTTCCAGGGGCGTGAGTTGCTGGTGCGAAAACGCACAAGCCATCATGCTGTAAAAGGCACGGATGACCGCCTCCGGCTCGTCGCGGTACAGGTAGGCGGTGGCCTGTTGGTTGTAGACCGGCTCGTTGGCCATGCCGCCCTGGTGGAGGAACAGATTGTCCTCGTGATCATGCAGCAGGGCGGTGGCGAGCCAGCCGCGTGGATCCAGGGCCGCCAGCCTCGCCAGGTGCAACGCCCCGCAATCCACGTCGGTCGGATACCACTCTTCCAGGAGCCGGCGGGGTGTCATCGCGTCGCACGGCACATAGTTGTTCCACGTGCCGTCGGCAAGCTGCACCACGGGCGATTTCACGCTCGCACGAGCGAAGGCGGCCGTAACGTCAGCCTGCATCTTCGCGGCGGCCGCCTGGACTTCACCGGCGCGGGGGTGCCCGTAAGCGGCGAGCGCCCGGGCGAAAAGGTCCAGCCCGGCCACGAAGTAGCCATTCGGAAATCCCCAGGCGCGCTCGGAATGGGTGAGGTCATTGAGCGGCGCAATCGTGAGGCCGGGAGCGTCCTGGCTCTGTTGATTTCGGGCGACTTCCCGCAGGCACCAGTCCATCGCCTGGAGCGACGCCGGCAGCAGACGTTCGAAGGAGGCGCGGTCGCCCGAGAGCAGGAAGTTTTGCGCCACGGCGTAGATCATCCCCGGCGAATAGACGCCCCACTCGGCGAAGCCGCCGACGCGCCCGTCGGGTCGCTGCTGGCTGCGGTACATGGCGGCGAGTTCGGCCTCAGCCACGGCGAAATGCCCGCGCAGGCCATAGAGCATGTAGTCCACGTACACGGCCTGGTTGATGGGCCAGTCGGCGTTGGACTGGCCGTAGGCGAAGTTCGAATAGGGCAAGTCCATGCGGTCGCGCTCCCGGAAGCGTGGCAGCATCAGGGCGTGCCAGAGGTTCGCGCGGAACAGGTCGTTGACAGGATCCTCGGGTGCCTCGAAATGCGCGCCTTGCGCCAGCCAGCCTTCCCAGTATCGCACCGTCGCCGCCCGGGCTCGCCCGTACTCCAGTGCCGCCAGGGAGTCCACCTCGGCCGCCGGGACCGCGGGAGAAGGCAACTTCACCAGGACCTCGCAAGCGCCGCCGGCGGCCAGTTCGCCCACACAATCGAACTCGATGTGCGGCTCCTTGTCGTCCGCCGGGGCGGCGCGCGGCCGCACGGTGAGCCCGGGACCAGGCTCCACCATCAACCAGCCACAGCCGGTCTCGCGGTCCACCACGCACCAGCGCCCGCCCAAGTCGCGCAACTCGGGATGTCGGTTGGTGCTTTCGGTCGCCAAACGGAAGCCGAAGCTCAGCGGACCCGCCGGGCCGGAGAACCGGAAGCGGCTGAGCAACACGCCCGGGATTTCGCCGCGTCGGACCGGCATTCCATCGCGTAGCGGCTCGACGATCTGCTCGACTTCGCAACGTCGGCCTTCGCGCTCGCCGGTGGTCACGAGAATCGGCAATCCCCCGACAATCCGCTGGCCCGTCCACTGCCATTCCGGCCAGAGCGGGTCGAAACGGAACTTGTGGGTAAAGGCCAGGTCGGGTCGCACCCGGCCCCAGCGGTCCACGCCGAACTTGTAGAGTGAGCCGTGCCGCGGGGTGAAGCCGGTGAGGTGTCCTCGGGCTCCCAACAACTCGGTCTCGTTGCCGTGATTCGGCTGGGTCGGGTTGCCAAAGTCCGCCCACTTGCTGGTCCACTCGGCCCGTGTGGCCTCCGGGAGGTGCTTCACGCGGTCCAGCACGCGCTCACCCTTGAGCGAGGCCAGGTGCGCCGCAAAATCGACCGGGGCATCGGCGAGGGTGATGAAGGCATGGTGCTCGGGCAACCACATCGCCTTGTGCCGGACGAGTTGCTCCAGACCGATGGAGAATCCGCGCGTGCCATCCGCTGCCATCCGCACCGTGAGGATGGGGGCGTCGGGCTCCAAGGCCGGATCGTCCTTGAGTCTCGCAACCTGACCGGCCTCGCCATGGTCGAGGAGATACTGCCAGATCGAATGCGGCTTCCGCCGCGGCTGCGATGGCTTCGGCCACGACACCTTCGCGGCGATGGAGTCGATGGCACCAGCTCCCACCCGGAGGGACCTCGGCGGCGCCAGGACTTCCAGCCCGGGCGAGCCTGGGATCAGTCGCGGTGTGACGGTGGTCGCGTTGGACGCGCCGTGGCCGAAGGCGAGGCTCACGTTCAGCGTCTCGCGAACCGCGTCGGCGCGCAGCGGCAACGTGGGACCGGCGATGAACACGGTTCCCAGGCAGAGCAAGGGGACGACGCGCCGCAAGGATGAGTCGATGGTCATGTCAGTTTCGGATAGCCGCCGGTGTGGGTGGACTCAGGTTCGTGGTCAGGCGCACGGGCTCGCGTCCGTCGCTCCGAAGCTCCGAGCGGGCCGGCGGCGGCAGGGGAACCACTTGCCAGCCTTCGGTGCCCAGCCGGAGGTCGCGTTCGACGAATTCCCACACCACCACTTGCTTCTGCTCCAACAGCGCCGGCCGGCGATGGAGTTCCTGGCGCACGAGGGTCGAGGCGCCCCCGTCATTAACGAGCGAGGTGAGCGGCTGCCTCAGTTCTTTCGCCAGGTGGGCGATGAAGCCCGCGGAGCCGGGTTCGTCCTGCTCGTAGATACGGAGGAAACTGTCGCCGAGGACGAGGATCCTGGAGCGCGCCTGGTCGCGGTAGGGTTGGTCATTGTCGGCGCGGACGACTTGCACGCTGGGAACCCGCTCGGGAACTGCCACCCTTTCGAGACGCGCCAACTGCAACATCCGCAGCACATCGCCCCACCGGTCCACGGGCGCATCCCGTTCACGATACTCCATGTTACCGGCTTCTACCCAGCCGAGCTCGAGCAGGCGTTGGGCCACGGCCTTGGCGGCAAGGGCCACGCCCGCGGGCGACCAATGGCTGTCCTGTTGGAGGTAGAGCGGCGCCCGGCCTGACGGGGCGGTGTTGCTGCGCGCCTCCGCAAACAAGGCAAACAGGTCCACGCATTCGACCTGGGCGGACTTGAGCCGCGTCAGCAGGTCACGCGTCGCGGGAGCCATCACGCCCCGTCGGGCGGCCATGCGCCTCGTGAGTTGGTCGGGGTAAACGCTCTCCTTGTTCGGGGCGGGTACGACCAGGAGGTGAATGCCCCGCGCGGCCAGCGCATCCCGCCACGCCACGATGGCGGCGACGGGGTCGTTCGTGGAGCTCTCCTCCGGGAGCTTCCGGGCCAGCATCGCGTCCAGGCCGGGTCTGTAGAAGAGCCAGCCATCGCGTCCGATCAGCGCCTTCTCGCCGCCATCCCGCAGGCGCGTGAATTGCGCGAACTGGAACAACGGACGGAGCGTCCGCGCCAGAACGCTTTCGTCTTCGAGCTGGCGCTCGAAAGCGCGGAGGTTCGCGGCGGTGGGCTTTTGCCGAAAAACCTGCAAGGCCCCGGGAACCTCGCCCCGGGAAAGCTCGAGGGCTGTTTGCAGGAGCAGCCCGCCCGCGATGAGCGCGAGAAACGCCGCCACCAGCACCCGTTCCGCCGCCCGGCTCGCGATCGAAGGTGAGAAACCGGTGGCAGCGGCGCGAGGCTCCGGATTGGTGGCGGTGGAGGGTTGCGGCTTCACGCGGGCTAGAATCCTCGAATCTGTAAATGCGTTGCGATCGAGTCGAGTTTTGCCGATGCAGCTTCAATGCCGGCGATCTTCCTACGCTCCGAGGATTCTATGGAGCGAGGCGCGCGGGAACGGTGCGGCAAGAGGAGGGAGGTCGAGCTGATGGGGACAAGGTTCATGGGTCTGAGGCGCGCCTCGCTAGAACTGAAAGTACAGGAAAGGGTTGAACGTCTGCGAATACATCGTCATCAGCGCCAGAACGAATAACGGCAGCGCCACCAGCACGCGCCGCGCGTTGACCGGACGCAACGCCCAGTCGTGTGCCTGCAAGGGCTGAAACACCAGCAACCCCCCGACGACGAGCACGAGCACCCGATAGGGCGTGTAGAGACCGGCCGCCAGCAGCGGCGCGGGGTCCGCCACCGGCACCAGCCCGAACATCGCCCCGTAATACTCCCACGCCGCGGTCAGACTGTCGGCCCGGAACAAGACCCACGAAAACAGCATCAACAGGAAGGTGAGGCCGATGCGGAACGGGTGCGGCAGGATTTCGTAAAGGCTCTGTTTGCCGCGCCAGCGCTCGTAGCCCAGCAGCAGTCCGTGGTATGCCCCCCAGACGACGAAGTTCCACTTGGCGCCGTGCCAAAGTCCCCCCAGCAACATGACCACCGCGAGATTCACGTAAGTGCGCGTCGGACCCTTGCGGTTCCCGCCCAGCGGCAGGTAGAGGTAATCGCGCAGCACGCTCGACAACGAGATGTGCCAACGTCGCCAGACCTCGGTCATGCTCCCGGCGCGGTACGGCGCGTCGAAGTTCTTGGGAAACTCGAAGCCGAGCATCCGGCCCAGGCCCACCGCCATGTCCGAGTAGCCGCAAAAATCGAAGTAGATCTGAAACGCGTAGGCGAGCACACCCACCCAGGCATCGAGCGGCAACGGGTTCGCCGCGTTGAACGCCGCGTCCGCCACGCTGCCGAGCGGATTCGCCAGCACGATCTTCTTGGCGAACCCCAGCATGAAGATGAGCGTGCCGGAAGCAAAACGCGACACCGTGTGCTGACGCGCCGCCAGTTGTTCGGCCAGTGTCTTGTAACGGATGATCGGCCCGGCGACGAGGTCAGGAAACAAGGCCACGAAAGCGGAGAAGTCCGTGAACGACTTGGCGGGCGTGGCGTCCCCGCGATAAAGGTCGATCACATACGTGAGCGAGTGGAACGTGTAAAAGGAGATGCCGATGGGCAGCACCACCGTCATCACACGGAAGGGTTCGGCACCCACCGCGCTCAGGAACTGGTTCAGCGCCCCGGCGGCGAACATGTAGTATTTGAAGAAGCCGAGGAAAGACAGGTTGGTGATGACGCAGGCCACGACGGCCAGTTTCCGTTGGGCCGGAGTCGCTCCCGGCCGCGTGATGACCCGGCCCCAGAGGAAGTCCATCACGGTGGTGAAAACCATCAGGCACACAAACCACGGCTCCCACCAGCCGTAGAACACGTAGCTGGCCACCGTGATCCAGAAATTGCGCCACGCGCGGGGCAGGCTGAAATACACCGCCAGGAAGAGCGGCAGGAAGTAGAAGAGGAAGATGTGTGTGGTGAAGACCATCCGCTCAGCAAGGCCGAGGACCGACCCAGACCACGCAGGTCGAAATCCGGTCGGGTCCCATCCTCAGCCGTCCCTGGTTATTCCGGATTCGTCCACACCGCCCAATAGAGCGGGCCGGTTTCCTGGCCGAAGTACTTGTTCACGATGCCGCCCATGAAGTGGTCATCGATCGGCACCTCCAGCGCCATCCGATGCGTGTCGCCGGCGCGGAATTGCTTGAGCGAGCCGCCAATCCCCGGGACGCGTTTGTCCGCGGCCTCGGCTCGAGGCTTCCAGGGATTGTAGTGGCCGACCAGGAGCGTGTCGGCGGTGGCCTGCCCGCGATGCACTTTGACGACCTGGTACTTCAGGATGGTCGCGTAATCGTACAGGTCGCGCTTGAAAATGGCGCCTTCGGGAACCTCGATCAGCTTCGCCGTGACCTCGAGGGTGCCATTGGTGCTGAGATGCGGATCGGTAACGGCAACCGGCACGCCACCAGGTTGCCGGCCGCACGAGTTGAGCAGCAGGGCCGCGAGCCCGAGCGCAAAGCCGAACGCCCCTGCGGGGAGGAAGCGCGACAAGTGCTTTTGCAGCGACTTCCAGCCTGCGGCTTCACCGCGTTCCGTCCGGCGCCGCTCACGACGCCGGGAGCACGTGGGGAGGGTCAATCCGCGATGGCGCCCTTCGGAGCCGTACGCTCCGGCGTGGCTTGGTTCGCGGCTTTCGAAAGTTCGGCTGGTCTCGTTCATGGTCAGTTCGCCCCCGGGGGTGCATTCAGGTTCCGCAACGTCCAGAACGGCTCCCAACCGGGCCCGAGATCGAGCCGCGGTCCGGTTTTCGCCTCCGGGAACCGCTCGCGCAACGACTCGCCGTCGTCGCCCCGCATGGGAGTGTCGGCCCAGCGGATAACGGCCATGGTGGTGTCGTTCAACTCGATTCGGGTCGCATCGGCCACATGCCGGGTGAACAGCAGGTACTTCAGGTCCGGCGAGGCGCAGGCGCCGTAGATGTGGCGACCTTCCTCGGCATAGAGCGGTCGCGGGGGCTGGCCATCGGGCCCGGCCACCCAGAGTTCCGCACGCCCCGGCCTTTCGGGAATAATGCCCCGGGCATAGAGGATTCGCCCGGAGTCAGCCACCCAGTCTGGCGTGCAGTTGTAGCGGTCGGTTTCGCTGACGGCGCTGATCTCGCCCGTCTGGACATTCATGCGCGCAATGTTCCAGAACGGCCCCAGGTGGTCCGCGGTGCCGGTGAACCACTGGCCATCGGGCGACCAGCCCAACTGGCTTACGAGGCCTTTGCGGGGCAGTTGACGCACGGTCTTGCGGCTGGCGACGTCCACGATCTGGATTCCCTGGGGCGCGAGACACGCGACTTGCCGTCCATCGGGACTCCAGGTCGCCCAGGGGTAGCGGCTGCCGAACACCACCGGGTCGCTCCCGTCGGCGTTCGCGATCACCAACTCGCCGCGGCCGTACTCGTTGTTCTGAAGCTCATCGGAACCCGGCAGCCGGTAGAAGAGAACGCGCGTCCCCTCGGGCGAGAATCGGGCACCACCCTCGTTGTATCCTGGCATGCCGAAGAACGGGCGCCGATCCGTACCGTCCGGGCGCATGCGGAACAGATCCCAATCGCCGCGGTCAGTCTTGCTGCTGAAAACGAGCCAGCCGTGGTCGTGAAGTTCGGACGCGAGTTGGGTGACGTCCTTCGAACGCGCCGGGAGCGGCAGCAGCTCACCGGCTGCGGGCGAGGAACCGGAACTCACGGGCGTGGACGCCGGCGCTCCCGGGATTTCGCTAAACGTCCAACAAGGCTCCCAACCGGCGGGCAACGTCAAGACCGGGCCGCGTCTTGCGTCCGGATGCCGCGCGCGCAGTTCAAGGCTTTCCCCGCCGATGATGGGCGCATCACTCAACCGCATCAGGCCCATGGGCGCGCCGGCATTTCCCGGGTCGCCGTCCTCCTGGAGATTGCCGCTGAACAGCACGTAGACCCCGTCGGGGGACACGCAGCCGCCATAGACATGGCGCCCGTCTTCGCCATAGACGAGGCGGCGGGACTTCCCTTCCGCGTCAGCCATCCAGAGCTGGGTCCAGCCGTAGCCCTGGTTGGCCAGCTGCCCCGGTGGCCGCCAGGAGAAGATCACGCTCCGCGAATCCGGGAACCAGTCCGGCGTGCAGCAATCCACCCGGTTCACCGCCTCGGCGGCGCCCGTCCCGACGTTCATTCGCGCGACGCTCCAGCCGGTGCCGTAGGCATTCGCCACCCCGACCAGCCATTGGCCGTCGGGCGACCAGGTCACCTGCTGGAAGAATCCCTTCCGCTCCAGCTTGCGCACCACTTGCCGGGTGGCGAGGTCGATAAACGCAATCCCTTTGATGGACAAGGTGGCCACCTGCGTACCGTCCGGACTCCAGCTCGCCCAGGGGAACTCTCCCTCCTGACCCAGCGGCTCGGGGTTCGTGCCGTCGCTCTGGGCCACGAACAGTTGCCCCTGCTCCCCATGGCGGTTGTTGTCGAACTTCTCGTCGCGCTTCACCCGGCGATACAGCATCCGCCGGCCGTCCCGAGAGATCTGGGGCGAAGACTCGCTGAAGTCAGGCGTGCGGGAGAGGGGGTGCACCGCCGAACCATCCGGGCGGCAGGCGAACAAATCCCAGTCGCCCTCGGCCGTTCGCGCGCCATAGACAATCCAGCCCAGGCTCCGGACCTGGGCGGCCAGCAGGGCGCCTGCGTCCTGCGAGGAGAGGGCGGTCTCGTGACCGGCCTCCGGAGTCGCAGCACGCGCCAACCCGAGCAGAAGCACCAGCCCCCACCATCGCGTCCGCCTGCAGCCGGGCACGGATTTCCGCGGCACACAACTCATATCGCTTATCGTCTGAACCGCGTCAGTATCCAGGAAAAGCCGCCGTCACTCTACAGGGATTTCGCTGGGTGCTGGACGGATCGCGGGCGGGCAATCGGAGCCGGTGACGCTTCGCTCATTCGACTTCGATCCAGCGAACGTCCCACGGCCTGAGCTTCAGGGGCACGTTTCCCAAGTCATTCGAGCGGCCGAAATGGATGACCTTGATGTTGTTCACGGGAGCGGCGGGATCGAGCTTGACCACGCGGCTGCTGCGCCCATCGACACCGACCAGATCCAGGCGCACCTCGATCTCGTCGGGTCCGCCGTCTTCGTAACGCCAGAGGATCACATGCTTGTAGCCGTCGCCGTCGCCCGCGATGGCGCGGAGATTGCCTTGCTCACCGGCGACGGCGTAGCGCGGTCCCTCGAGCTGGCCAAGCAGGCGGAACGCATACCAGGCTGGACGCACCCGGCCGTGATGATCGAAGAGCGCGCTGTATTGCGGCATGGTGTTCCACCAATGCGCCATGAACCGCCGTCCACCGGGTGACATCCAGTCGAAGTCCGCCGGGTCCACGAAGCAGTCCCGAATGTGGTAGTAAGCCGCCATGTCGAGTTGCTCCTCCGCGTAGCGCCGCATGGTTTCCAGCACGAAGCATGGCTGGAAACCGGGTGCCAGGTTCGGCCGCATCAGGTCCATGTTCCACTCGGAGATGAACAGCTTGACGCCCTGGAGTTGGGGATACCGGGCGAGCCGGGCGCGTTGTTTGGCGATATTGCCGGCGTGGGCGGCTGGCGAATCCGAGTAGAGGTGCCAGGAGAGGAAGTGCAACGGCACCCGGTTGGTGGCGCAATGCCCGATCAGCCCCTCGACCAGGAAGCTGTCCGCCGAAGCCACGGCCGGGCCGCCCACCTGCGCCTCCGGATCGCCCCGGAGCAGGCCCGTCACCGTCCGCGTATAGAGCTGGTTGTAGTCTTCCGCCTTCCGGAAGAAGTGCGGGGTGCCGCCCATCTCGCCGATGTCGGGCTCGTTGCAGACCTCCCACGCGGCCACGTGGAATTCCTGCTCCCGACAGTGCCGGGCCAGGGCTTCGCAGAGCCTTTCCCAGGCGTCGTAGTTGTTCGGATGCACGACGAAATGGTCCACCTGCGGGTAAAGCACGGGCGGCTTCATGGCCAGCGCGAGGGTGGGTCGCGCCCCAATGGCGCGGACGGCGCGCAACTCGCGGTCGAGCCTGGTCCAGTCGTAAACGTCGTGATCCGGGAGGATGCGGTAGTACTCGCTCAGAAACAGCCGGATGGTTCTGGGTCGGAGCTGACGGATCTCCTTCACGTGCGGCTCCAGCATCGGGTCGCCCTGGAGTCCGCCCTGCCCCAGAGCCAACGCGGGCATGTTCCACGCGCCGTCGGGCTTGGAGAAATCAACCCGGAGGCGGACCGGCTCCGCGGCGGCAAGCGTGGCGGTGAGCGTCAGGAGGGGGATCAGTCGGTTCAGGATGGGCTTCATTCAAGGCGTGGTCTCCGGGTGCTGCTGCCGGAGGCAGTACAGCCGCGCTGCGGTGCGGATGAGCAGGCGGTCGCCCGCCATGGCCGGTGTGGCCATGCACATGTCGTCGTCAGCCAGACGGTTGGTGTGGAGCAATTCGAACGTGTCTCCGGCCCGGATCACGAAGCACACGCCGTCCTCATTCAGACAGTAGACGTTCCCCGACGCCGCCCACGGCGAGGACGTGAAGGCGAAGCCGTCCGGCAGCCGCTCGCGGTCGTAGAGCAGCCGGCCGGTCTTCGCCTCGTAGCCGCTTACAAGACCGCGGTCGAACAGCACGTAGATCCGACCATCGTAGAAGAGCGGCGAGGGGTTGTACGGGCCGCCGACAGGGTTGGACCAGGCGATGAACTCGTTGCGGGTTTCGCCCGGCTTCAGCGTGAGGTCGCCGCTCCCGCCGGGACGGATGGCATACAGCGGACGCAGCTTGTCGCCCACGTAGCCGGAACTGACGAACAGCAGCCCGTCGCCGGCCTGCGGTGTGGGGATGGCGATGCTTGACATGCCCTTCAACGACCACAGCACCTCGCCGTCGAGGCTGTAACTGCGCACGGCGCCGCTGCCGGGCGTGACGAGTTCCGTGCGTGGCCCGTGCACCCAGACAAAGGGGGTCGCCCAGTTCGACTTCTCTTCGCGGTCCACCCGCCAGAGTTCGCGACCGGTCTGGGCATCGAGGGCGAGCAGTTCAGACCGATCATCATTGTCGTTCACAAGGAACAGCCGGCCGCCGTGCAACACCGGTGAAGCGGCCGTGCCCCAACCATAACGCATCTTCCGGGGCTCGAGCGGGCGGGACCACGCGGCGGTGCCATCCAGCTTGAGGGCGAACAGGCCGACCCCCCCGAACAAGGCGTAGACCCGCTCGCCGTCCGTGACCGGCGTCTCGGCGCCGTAGCTGCTCTTGAGATGAATGGGCGTGGGAGGCGCCCCGCGATGAACGGTCTCTTCCCATTGCACCTTGCCGGTCGCCAGGTCGAGACCGAGGACCTGCCACCGATGCTCTGCCTGGGACGGCTCCGGGCGCTCCCCGCCGAAGTAGAGCCCTTTCTTGGGCGGCTCGGAAACGCCGGAGTTGACCACGGCGGTGACGAAGACGCGTTCGCCCCAGACGATGGGGGAAGACCAACTGCGCCCCGGCAGGTCGGTCTTCCAGGCGACGTTCTCCGTGGCCGACCAGCGGACCGGCAGGTGAGCGTTGGTGCTGATTCCGGCCGCATTCGGCCCGCGAAACTGGGGCCAGGGATCGGAAGCCGCCGCGAGAACGCAGGAAGCCCCGAGCCAAGGGAGCAGGACGGCTCTTGTCATCATAGGTTCGATGGAGTTCATTCAATCGGCATCTTCTTCACCATGTCGGTATCGTATCACTTGGCGGACAATCTCGCCTCCGTTGAGATGTGGAGCGCGTGCTCTCAGGGGGCGCGTCGGCCCTCGTCAGACGGGATCAAGGGCTGGACCTGCATGTTGTTGCATGCCGTGAGGTCGCCCGCGGTTCTCGGGGCGACGTGCCGTGATCGCGGTCCGTTAAGCAGCGTGCCCAGCCAGCGGTAGCGAACCAGTCGGTCGTAGACCACCAGCAGGAACCCCGTGACCACGACGGTGAGCAGCACGCACTTCGCCAAGGCGGGCAGAGGCCAATCCCGGACGATGAGCTGGGCCCCGAGAATCAGCGGCAGGTGAGCAAGGTAAAGCCAGTAGGCGGAGTCTGACAGATAACGGAGGGTTCGATTCTCGCGGGCCAGCAGGCTGCGGAACATGCCCAGGCACCCGAACGCCATCAGCCAGGCGTAGAGCGTCTGCAGGACGACGGCAGTGGACGCATGGTAGCGCGCGGGTAGCCAGGCATCGCGGAACCCGAACGCGCCCGTGCCAAACTCGAGGGCCGGCGGAAAGACCAGCAGCAACGTGGCCGGCAGGGTCCAACGCCATCTGCGCCCCAGGCGACCGTCGTCATCGCCGCAGTCGTAGTACAACACCCCAAACCCGAAGAACAACGCGTAGTAAAGCAGCACATGCGGCATCGGGAGCAGGCCGATCGAGGTGTCGGGCCCGAACCCGACATTGGACGCGCCCATCAGCCCCTGGGGGATCAGGGTGGCCAGGATCGGCAGGGCGAGTCCGACCGGCGATAGCAGCCAGCGTCGGGAGGGTCCCTGCCATCCGGTCCACTTGGCGATGAGCGCGTAGCCGGCGAAACCACCGACCAACCAGCAGAGAAACCAGAGAAACCAGAGATGCGCAAAGACCGGCGTCAGCATCAGCGCGTAAGCCAGTCGCAGCCACGGGCGAGGCCCGGTGTTGCCGCGTTGCCCCGGCGCCTGCTTTTCAACGGCCCCGGTCCCAGTTCCCCCCGATTCGCGCAGCCGCCCGAGAATCTGGTCCCGTCCGATTTCCACTTGTTCCCGCACCAGGTCGACCTGGAGGAGGCCCGCAATGAACTGGGTCGTCGGCCAGTCAACTCCCGCGCTGTCCAGAGCCGTTTCACCGCGGCTGTTCCGGATGGCGGCGTCCGCCCCACGCGCCAGCAGCAACTCGGCGGCCGCGGCGCGACCGAGAAACGCGGCGGCATGGAGCGCTGTGCCGCCGTCGGCATTCCGACGGTTCACGTCGGCGCCGCCCTCGAGCAGTGCGGCGATAACGCGGGTCTGCCCCAGCAGGGCGGCGGCGGCCAGGGGGGTGGAGCCGAGTTGAGGATGGCGGGCGTTCGGATCGGCGCCCTCACTGAGGAACCGTCCGACGGCGCCGGCATCCCCTTGGGTGACGGCGGTCCAAAGGTCGGAGCGTCCGACCTGGGGTGCGCGGTGCTCCGGGCGCTGGGCTCCCGACTGAAGGGCCTTGGCGGCGACCCAACTGGTGACCGGCACCACCGTCACCAGGCCCAGCAGGCAGGGCAGCAGAATGCGTTGAAAGCGGTTCTTCAGCAGCGCGCGCAGCCCGCGTTTGCGCCACATCATCGCGGTGAAGAAGCCGCTGATGAGGAAGAACAGCGGCATCCGGAAGCCATGCGAGGCCGCCTGGAACAGGTAGAGCCCCTGCGTCCGGCTCACGTCCTGCACCAGCCACGGGAAACCCGCCGCGAACGACAACGCCGCGTGGTACACCAGTCCCAGCAGCATCGCAGCGGCCCGCAACGCATCGAGGTCGTGTCGGCGGGGATCGGCTGGGTTCGTCGGCTTCGGCATCCGGAGAGGCATTCGACCGACAACCCGTCGTCCAGGCAAGTGTGCTCCGCAGTTGCACCCGGTCCGGGGGCAGGGCTACGCTCCGCCGTTCACCATCCTGGCCGGGCTTCACCCGGTGACCTGGTTGCCTTAGCGGTGGAGGAACGCTCATGCTCAAGCAACGAACCGTCCCTACGAGTCGCTGGTTGTTCATCCTCGTCAGCGCTTGCGCCGCAGGAATGGCCGCCGCGCAACCCCGCGAGGTTTCCGGCGTTTACCCGCATCTCGCGATGTTCAACAACGAAAGCGAATGCGGCACGGGCGCCGTGGTGCCTTGGGCGGACCGCCTCTGGGTCGTCACCTACGCGCCTCACCAACCGTTGGGCTCATCCGACAAGCTCTACGAGATCACGCCCGGGCTCGAGCAGATCATCCGTCCGGAGAGCATCGGCGGCACGCCCGCAAACCGCATGATCCACCGGGAGTCGCAGCAGTTGTTCATCGGGCCGTACGCCATCGGCGCCAATCGTTCGGTGCGCGTGATTCCCTACACGAACATGTTCGGGCGACCGACGGGCAACGCCCGACACCTGACCGACCCGGCGAACAAGATCTATTGCGCCTCCATGGAGGAAGGCATCTACGAAGTGGACGTGAGGACGCTGGCGGTCACGGAGTTGTGGAGCGATGAACAACTGAACCCGAACTCCCGCTACCAAAACCTGGCCAGGAAGCCGGCCCGTTTCGCCGATCTCCCCGGGTACCACGGCAAGGGGTTCTACTCCGGACAGAACTTGCTGGTGTATGCGAACAACGGCGAACACGGCCCGGAAGCGCAGCGGCGCCCGGACGTGCCCTCCGGCGTCCTCGCCCAATGGGACGGCAAGGCGGACGCCTGGACCATCGTCCGGCGCCATCAGTTCACCGACGTCACCGGGCCCGGCGGCATCGAGGGAAACCCCCATCCCGCGAACGATCCGATCTGGAGCATCGGCTGGGACCATCGCTCCTTGATCCTCATGGTCCTCGATCGCGGCCAATGGCACGCGTATCGGCTCCCCAAGGCCTCGCACTGCTACGACGGCGCCCACGGCTGGAACACCGAATGGCCGCGCATCGGCGACATCGGCGAGGATGCCTTGCTCATGACCATGCACGGCAGCTTCTGGCGGTTTCCCCGAACCCTTTCAGCCGTCAACTCCGCCGGCGTCGCTCCCCGCTCGACCTATCTCAAGGTCATCGGCGATTTCGCCCGCTGGAACAACCGGCTGGTGTTTGGGTGTGACGACACCGCGCAAAGCGAGTTCCTCAACAAAGACCGGCTCAAGGGCGAACTGGCCGGGCCGGGCAAGTCCCAGTCCAACCTCTGGTTCGTCGATCCACGGCGATTGGACGGCTTCGGCCCGCCGCTCGGGCGCGGTGCGGTCTGGCTGAATGACGACGTTCAGGCAGGCGCGGCGAGTGAGCCGTTCCTATTCTCCGGCTTCACCAGGCGCTCGCTGCACCTCGCACAGGCCGGCACCAGCAAAGTCGGCTTCACCCTGGAATTGGACGTCCAAGGCGACGGTCGGTGGACGAAGCTGCGCGACGTAACCGTTCCGCCTCGCGGCAGCGTCTGGCTCGAATTCGCCGAGCCCGAGCAGGGGGCGTGGATTCGCCTCACCCCGAACGAGGCAGCGCCGGGAGTGACGGCGTTCTTTCACTACCGGGCCGAGGATGAGCGAACCGCAACACCGGCGCCCATTTTCGACGGCGTTGCGGCCCTCGGCGAGCCGTCGGTCCATGGCGGGGTCTTGCACGTCCGGGGGGCCGACCACAAGACGCTGCGCTTCGTTGCGTGCAACCGCGACGGCGAACTTGGCGGTTACGACCTGGACGGCGATTTGAAACTCCGACGCGCCGATGACCCGGACGGCGTGGCGTGGACCGCAAAGGCGGTGGCCATCGCTCCCCCGCTGATCACGGCCGACGCCGCTTCATTCCTGTACGTGGATGCCAACGGCCAGCGCTGGCGACTGCCCAAGGGCGATCCTGCCCTCGATCAACCCGGCTCGTTCGGACACGCGCGCCTTTGCCGGGAAGTCGTCACCGAACGCAACCTGCTGAACGTCGGAGGCACGTTCTACGAACTCCCCGCCCAAAACGCCGGCGGCTTCGTCAAGATCCGCCCCATCACCACCCACAACCGCCGCATCCACGATTTCGCCAGCTACCGGGGATTGCTTGTCCTGAGCGGGATCGCTGGCCAGGCCGCCGGCGAGCGCATCATTCGCAGTGACGATGGCCGTTGCGCCTTGTGGGTTGGGGCCGTGGACGACCTCTGGCAATTCGGCAAGCCCCGCGGCCGTGGTGGCCCCTGGCTGGACACCACAGTAGCCGCGGGCCAGCCGAGTGATGCGTACCTGGCCACCGGCTATGACCGGAAGCGCCTGAGACTCTCCCACCGCAGTCAAAGCGTGGTGGCCTTTACCATCCAGGCCGACTTCACGGCCACCGGCACGTGGAGTGACGTGGCCACGATCCCGGTCCAGCCGCAGGCCACGGCCCAACACGAGTTTCCGGACGCGTTCGGCGCCTACTGGCTGCGGCTAACCGCGTCTGCAGACACGACCGCCTCGGCGCAATTTGAATATGACTGACGTTCGCCTCGGCTGACGCGCCCCGGTCGCCGAGTTCGGCGTTCCCAACCGCCCGCGAACCGGCTAGGGTTCGTCTCCGCATGAAACGCTCCACCCTCTTGATCCCTGCCCTCGCGGCGTTGGCCCTCGGTCCGGTGCCGGCCCGGTCGCTCGCCGCCGAAGCTCCGGCGTCGTACGGGCCCGTCCCCACCGAACGCCAGTTGCGATGGCACGGGATGGAGTTCTACGGCTTCCTCCACTTCACCGTGAACACCTTCACGGACAAGGAATGGGGCTACGGGGATGAATCCCCTTCCCTCTTCAATCCCACGGATTTCAACGCCGACCAGATCGTCACGACCGCCAAGGAGGCCGGCATGACGGGCCTGATCCTCACCGCCAAGCACCACGACGGCTTTTGCCTCTGGCCCAGCCGTTTCACGGAGCATTCAGTCAAGAACTCGCCCTGGCGCGACGGCAAGGGCGATGTCGTCCGGGAAATCTCCGAAGCCTGCCGGCGCCACGGTCTCCGCTTCGGCGTGTACCTTTCTCCGTGGGATCGCAACCACAAGGACTACGCCCGGCCCGAGTACATCACCTATTACCGCAGTCAGCTTCGCGAACTCCTCACCCAGTATGGCGAGGTGTTTACGGTCTGGTTCGACGGGGCCAACGGAGGCGACGGCTTCTACGGCGGCTCCCGCGAAATGCGCCGCATCGACAACCGCACGTATTACGACTGGCCGAACACGTGGAGCATCGTCCGCGAACTCATGCCCATGGCCGTCATGTTCAGCGATGTCGGACCCGACTTCCGCTGGATCGGCAACGAACGCGGCCTCGCCGGTGAACCCTGCTGGGCCACGCTGAACCCCGGCGACGGCACGCCGGGCAACACCAAGGCCAATCTCAACAACGGCGAACGTCCCGGGACCCATTGGATCCCCGGCGAGTGCGACGTCTCCATCCGGCCCGGCTGGTTCTACCACGCCACCGAAGACGCCAAGGTCAAGACGCCTGCCCAGTTGCTCGAGATCTACTACGCCTCCGTGGGCCGGGGTTGCTGCCTGAACCTCAACCTCCCGCCCGACCGAAGGGGTCGCATCCATGAGAACGACATCGCGGCGCTGCGCGAGTTCCGCCGGCTTCTCGACGCGACCTTCGCCCAGAACCTCCTCGCCGGCGCTCGCATCCAGGCCAACGACATCCGCCGGCCCCGGCGCGAGTTCGGACCGCGGCTCCTGCGGGACGGGGACCGGGCGACGTACTGGTCGACGCCGGACGACGTGAAGACGCCCGAACTGGTCTGCGAATGGCCGGAGCCTGCTTCCTTCAATGTGGTGGAGTTGCGCGAGTACCTGCCGCTCGGCCAGCGCGTCGAGGGCTTTGCACTGGACCAGTGGAAGGACGGCGCCTGGGTCGAGTTCGCCAAGGGAACCAGCGTCGGCAACCGCCGTCTCCTGCGCGTGCCGGTCGTCACGACGCCCAAGATCCGGTTGCGAATCACCCAGGCGGCCGCCGTTCCGGCCTTGAGCGAGTTCGGTCTGTATCGGGAACCGTGAGTCACGGAGTCAGGTTCTCCTAGCGAGGCGCGCCTCAGACCCAGCCCACCCATACGATCCGGAATGGCATGGTTATTTGCCATCGGCCCTCACCCGCGCCTCGCTCCCTAGAATCCTCGAAGGAAGGAAGTGACTGGGGCTTCGGAAGGAGGGCGGCTGAAGCTGACCTGATCACCACGAATTTGCCCATTCGAGGATTCTAGCCTGGGAGCCACGCGCCGCGGCCGGTCCCGGAGGGGAGGGTTCATGCGAGGTTGCCCTGCCCTGCCCGCTTTGCGCATTGACCATGACCGAAAAAGCGCCGGTAAACCGGGCGCACTCCAAACGCTTCGCGCCGCGGCAAGCCACGTCCGAAGTCGCGAAGCGCCTGGAGTGCGGGGATTCATCCCCGCTTTTCGCAACACCTCCAGGGTAAGTCCCTCGTTCCTTTCGGGCCTGCTCCGTGACAACGGTCCGGTCAGGAGCGCGGGCTTCAGCCCGCAGGAACGTCCCTGCGCCGGCGTGGCTTCCGGCGGACTGAAGTCCGCGCTCCGGGGGCGGTTCATGGAACGAGGAGTATCTGGCACGACCCAGCTCCGGAGTTTACAATACTAGGGACTGACCCCTCGGGCTTTTGCTCGCGCTCGAAACGGCTGGACCTTAGAGGATGTGCATGAAGTCCACCTGGCTCTTCGCCGCCGTCTGCCTGGCCCAACTCGCGGCCGGCGCCGCCAGCCTCCGGCCGGCCCAGCTTCGTTGTGAGTACCGGTCCAACCCGCTGGGCATCCAAACCGCCCAGCCGCGGCTAAGCTGGATCTCGGAACCGGCCGCTGCGGGCACACGCGGCGCCTCCCAATCGGCGTTCCAGGTCATGGTGGCCACCTCGCTTGAAAGACTCCAGGGCGGCCAACCCGACCTCTGGGACAGTGGCAAGGTTCCGTCAAGCCAGTCGGTCCACGTCCCCTACTCCGGCAACCCGCTCGCCTCCGGCCAGGAAGGCTTCTGGAAGGTGCGGGTCTGGGACGAGCAAGACCGTCCCAGCTCCTGGAGCGACGACGCCCGCTGGACGATGGGTCTCCTGCAACCGGACGACTGGCAGGCCTCCTGGATCGGAAAAGACGAAGCGGAAGGGAGTCCGGCCCTCAGCGGCTTGGCGTGGATCTGGTACCCGGAAGACGACCCCGCCACCGCCGCACCCGTCGGCGAGCGCTACTTCCGCAATCGCTTCGAGATTCCGGAAAAGACCGAGGTGCAATCGGCGCGCCTCCTGGTCGCGGCGGACAACGAGTTTGCGGCCTTCGTGAACGGCCGCTTCGTGGGGAAGGGCTCCAGTTTCAGGACCGCCTCGGAGTTTGATATCGGCGCCCTGCTCGTCCCCGGCCCCAACGCCGTCGCGATTGCCGTCCAGAACGCAGGCGACGGCCCCAATCCGGCGGGACTGCTCGCCCGGCTCGAAGCCGTCGCCAAATCGGGAAAACGCGCCGAGTTGGTCACCGACGAAACCTGGAAGGTGTCGAAGGTGGCGGCGGCGGGTTGGGAACGGACAGCGTACAATCACGGCGGCTGGTCGCCCGCCCGCGTGCTTGGCCTGGCCGGAATGCAGCCTTGGGGCCCGGTCAGCGGGCCGGAGGACCGTCGGTTGGCAGCGCGTTATCTCCGCAAGGAGTTTCCGTTGGAGAAGCGCGTGCGACGCGCGGTGGTGTCCATGAGCGGCCTGGGGCTTTCCGAGTTCTATCTCAACGGCCGCAAGGTGGGGGACGACGTCCTTTCTCCGGGCCTTTCGGACTACACGAAGCGCGTGTTCTACGTCACGCATGACGTCACCCCGTACCTGAAGCGCGGGCGGAACTGCGTCGGCGTGATTCTCGGGAACGGTCGCTTCCTCGCGCCCCGGCTCCAGTCGCCGGCCGAGACCCGGACCTATGGCTTTCCCAAGCTCCTGTTCCAGATGGACGTGGAATTTGAGGATGGGTCGAAAACCCGGGTGGTGAGCGACGGCTCCTGGAAGCTCTCCACGGACGGCCCGCTGCTGGCGAACAACGAGTATGATGGAGAGGAATATGACGCCCGCCGCGAGTTCCGCGACTGGTCGGAGCCGGGGTTCGTCGATTCCGCCTGGGAGCTTCCCCAATCGGTCGCGCCTCCGGGCGGCCGCCTCACCGCCCAACCGATGAACCCGATCCGGGTGACCCAGTCCATCCGGCCGACCTCGCATCGCGAGCTTGCACCGGGCGTGTGGATCTACGATTTCGGCCAGAACTTCGTCGGCTGGTGCCGCCTCACCGTGGAGGGGAAGGCGGGCACGGTTGTCACCCTCCGTCACGCCGAGACGGTGCGTCCGGACGGTTCCCTCTACGTGGACAACCTGCGGACGGCGAAGGCCACCGACACCTACACGCTCCACGGGCGCGGCACCGAAGTGTGGGAACCCCGTTTCACGTACCACGGGTTTCGCTATGTCGAGCTTCGCGGCTACCCGGGAAAGCCCGCGCTATCGTCGCTCGAAGGGAAAGTCGTTCATGACGATCTCGAACCGGCGGGCGAATGGTCGTGCTCGAACCCGCTGCTGAACCGGATTCTCCAGAACATCACCTGGGGTGTGCGCGGCAACTACCGCAGCCTGCCGACCGACTGCCCGCAACGCGACGAGCGACAGGCCTGGCTGGGGGATCGATCCCAGAGCTCGAAGGGGGAGACCTTCCTGTTCCATACCGCCGCGCTGTATTCGAAGTGGATCGACGACATGGCGGATGCGCAGCAGGCAAGCGGCAGCGTGCCGGATGTCTGCCCGCCTTACTGGCCGATCTATTCGGACAACGTCACCTGGCCCGCCAGCAGTGTCCTCATCCCCGGTCACCTCCTCACCCAGTACGGCGACCTCGCCATTCTTCAACGGCACTACCCGACCATGCGCCAGTGGATCGAGTATATGAGCGGCTTCCTCCAGGATGATCTCATCAGTCGCGACACCTACGGAGACTGGTGCGTGCCCCCCGAGGATCCCAAGCTGATCCACTCCCAGGACCCGGCGCGCAAAACCCACCCCACCATCCTCGCCACCGCCGTCTTCGCCCACAGCCTCGACGCCATGGGACGTTACGCGACCGCACTCGGGAAGGACGACGACGCCGCACGTTACCGTGGCCTGGCCCTTCGACTGAAGACGGCGCTCAACGCCCGGTTCTTCGACCCGCAGCGAGGGTATTACGACAACGGTTCCCAGACCGCTTGCGTCCTGCCGCTGGCGTTTGGGCTCGTCCCCGAAGGGCACGGGAATCGCGTGTTTTCGCACCTGGTGAACCAGATCACCCGCGAGAGCCGAAGCCACGTCGGGACGGGCCTCGTGGGCTGCCAATGGCTCATGCGAACGCTCACGGACAACGGCCGCGCCGATCTGGCCTACACGCTCGCCGGGAACCGGACGTATCCGAGCTGGGGCTACATGCTCGACCGTGGAGCCACCACCATCTGGGAGTTGTGGAACGGCGACACCGCGGACCCGGCGATGAACTCGGGTAATCACGTCATGCTGGTGGGCGACCTGGTGGTCTGGATGTACGAAAGCCTCGCCGGGATCAAGTCCGACCCGGCGCAACCCGGCTTCAAGCACCTCATCATGGAGCCGCAACCCGTGGGCGACCTCACTTTCGTGAAGGCTACCCATCGCTCGCCATACGGCCTGATCGCGAGCGAATGGCGGCGAGACAACGACAGGTTTACCTGGCGCGTGACCGTCCCCCCCAACACCTCTGCTTCGCTCCGCTTCCCCGCCGCGTCCGGACGGACTGTAACCGAAGGTGGCCTGCCTTTGGGCCAGGCCGTCGGGATTCGTGAGGTGGGGATGCTGGGAGAACGAGTCCGCATTGAAGCCGGGGCCGGGCAGTACGTGTTCCAGTGGTAGCTGGATCTCGCTCATGAACCGCCCCAGGTAGGGCGGGCACTCCGCTGCCGCCGCATCCGGCGCGCCAGGGACGGCGCGCCCTACCTTGGAAGGACCGGTTCATGGTCACGGAGCTCGTCCGCAGGGAACAGGTTGCCACGCATGAACCTGCTCCGAAAAGCGGGGATGAATCCCCGCACTCCAGGCGCTTCGCGACTTCGGACGCGCCTTGGAGCGGCGCGAAGCGTTTGGAGTGCGCCCGGTTTACCGGCGCTTTTTTTTATTTCCATGGTCACCGCGCATGGCCTCGGGGCCAAGGGGGCTTTCCATGAACCATCCCCCGGAGCGCGGACTTCAGTCCGCAGGAGCACGACCACCCGCTTCAGTCCTTCTTCAGCCGTGGTCTCCGGGGCCTTGGCGTGAGGTCACGGTGGCGGGCCTGTCGAAACAGACTGCCATGAGAACGCGATTCCACATCTCGGCGGTGCTCGGCATCTGTCTGCTGCTCGCCGGCTCAAGCCCGAGTCATGCCCAAGACCAGAACGATCCGGCGATCCCCAGCATCATCAAGACGATCCAAGACTACTACCAGGCGATGGCGGCCCGGGACGTGGCGGGGCTGCAGCGTGTGCTCGATTCGACGTTGCTCGTGGTCGAGGCCGCCCGCGAGAGCGCCAAGGTTCACGTCATCACCGCCAGCGACGGCACAAAGTTGCTGCCGCCCGAAGGGAACGACGACTGGCAAAACCTGGAACTCACGGATCTGAAGGTCCACGTGTCGAGCACGCATCCTTCGGTCGCCGTCGTCTCTTACAGCGTGTTCCATCCCCTGGCGCCAGATCACCTCAAATCCATGCAGGAAGGGTTTGACGCGGCGCAATCGGAGTTGGACGACTCGCAACGCCAGGCCGTCGCCAAACTCCTGGCGGACCGCGGAAGCAGGGAGTCGGAGTGCGCCATGCTGGTGCTCCGCGACGGTCTTTGGCGGATCGTGAGCCTGTCGGTACCGAAATAGACACGGTGGGCGGACAGGCGTTCCTGGTTTTGTGTCCGGAAGTCGAGTTGGTCATCGCGTTGGCTTGCACGGGGAATTTCCGGAACGACCGCGGCGACGGAAGTGCCGGGTCCACCGATCGACTGGCGGAGCTATTCGTTCGCGCGCTGCCAGGGGAGGCACGCGGCCGGGAAGGCGGCCCCTGAACGTGGGCCCGATGTCCTCGTGGGACGAACCCCCGCAGACTCGTCCCGCGCTGGGCGACTCAGCGGCTGTTACGCATCTCGGCCTCGGTCATTTCGCGGATCATGTCCTCGAAGCCCACGGTGGGTTCCCATCCCAGCTGACGTCGGGCCTTCGCCGCGTTGCCGATCAGCCGACAGGGCTCTGACGGCCGGAGCAACGTGGGGTCCTGCTTGACGCAGGCCTGCCAGTCCAGGCCGACATGCTCGAAGGCGATCTGGACCACGTCCCGCACGGTGTGAGTGATCCCCGTGGCAAAGACGTAGTTGCCCGGCTGCTCCTGCTGCAGCATCAGGTGCATGGCCCGAACGAAGTCCCGGGCATGGCCCCAATCCCGTTCCGCGTCGAGATTCCCCAGCAGCAGTTCCGCCTGCTGACCGCGCCGGATGGCTGCGGCGCCGCGGCAGATCTTGCGGGTAACGAAATCGTGAGCCCGACGGGGCGATTCGTGGTTGTACATGATGCCGGCACCGGCGTGCAGCCCGTACGTATCCCGGTACACGCCGACCAACTGGGTCGAGAACGCCATCGCGCAGCCATAGGGCGTGACCGGGGCCTGCGGTGTGTCCTCGTCCTGCGGCGATAGGCGCGGCCGCCCGAAGATCTCGGCCGACGAAGCCTGGAAAAACCGCGGAGGACGCGTCAGGTCGCGGAGCATTTCGAGCAGGCGGATCGTGCTCAGCGAAACGAAGGCGCAGGTCAATTCCGGGAGTTCGAAGCTGAGGCCGACATGACTCTGGCCCGCGAGGTGATAGAGCTCATCGGGTTCGGCGGCCTGCAGGGCGCGGCGCAGGGTCGCGGGTTCGTTCAAGTCCGCCTGGTGGAAAAAGAGGCGATGGCCGAGAAGCGAGGCGTCACCGCAGAGATGGGCGAGGTGCGACGCTGGCAGTTTGTGGTTGTGGCGGACCATCCCGTGGACCTCGTAGCCGAGGGCCAGCAGGTGCTCCGCGAGATAAGAACCGTCCTGTCCCGTGATCCCCGTGATCAGCGCTTTCTTGGGCATGCGTCGAAACCACAGGGTTGGAGAGACCCGTCCTGGAGGCAAGTTCGGAAAGCGGCGTGCGTGGGCCGTCGGGCCGCCCTTCCTCCGGAGTTACGATGCGGGGTCCGGGTCGCGCCGGCCGCCGGGAATCACACCCCGGAAACCAGCACGTCGCGGAGGAGTTCCTTCGCCTGCTCCGGCCGTTCGCTCACGATGCTGACCAGCGCCGAAACCCCGGCGCGACCGAGGATGTGCATGCTGCGAATGCCAATGCCGGCCTCCTTGAACCGCACCGCCACGCGCGCGAGCGCACCCGGTTCGTCGCGGAGCCGAATGACGATGGCGTCTTCCGACACGGCGCGGAACCCGGCGTCGCGCAGCACGAGCAGCGCCTCGTCATAGCGGTCCACGGTGAGGTTGGCGACGCCCGTCTGGTCCGGATCCGCGTCCTGGACGTCGATGTCCTCGATGTTGATGCCCCGATCGGCGAGGGCCTGAGCGAGCTCGGCAACCGTGCGCGAATGGGATTCGAGGAGGACCGTGATGTGCTTCATGGCTTGACTGGCGGGATGGCCCGCTCGGGAGGGGATGGACGGGGGCGGTTCCGAGCCGGCAACACTCGCGGATGCGCGACCACATCGGCGACGAAGGCGTCAATGATCGGCTCGGTCACGTGCGGCATGGTGATGAGGTGCCCGATGTCGCGGTAGGGCGCCACCTGCCACTTGCGGAAGACCTCATCGCCCGGGCGCGGGAAGACGACCGTGATGGAGTTGCGGTTCCGCCAGGCCTCGATTCCTGCTTCGGCAAACCGGGCCACCGCGTAATCGGCGCGGGCAAGACAGGCCTGCACCGTGCGCGGAAAACCATCGGTTCCGGCCCGCCGCAGCGCGTACCAGAGGATCAGAGGGCTGATGGCATTCCGCGAGCCGCTCAGCGTGGTGTCGAGCACCCCGACGTATTCCACCGACCGCGCGATGCGATCGACATTCTCCTTGAGTGCCAGCACCACGCCGCAGGGCAGCGGAGAGCCGATCATCTTGTGGCCGCTGATCGAGATGCTGTGGGCGCCATCCGCGAAGTCGAACGGCTGCGGCTCGGGTACAAAGGGAAGGATCAACCCGCTGAGCGCCGCGTCGGCGTGGATGTAATACCGTTGCACGGCCAGGTCGTCGAAGATCTCGCGGACCCGGGCGATGTCGTCCACCGCCCCTTTCATCGTGGTGCCGATGTTGGCGAAGATGATGGGCGGAACATCCCGGTGAATGCGCAGGGTTTCGCGGAGGTCCTGGTAATCGAGTTCGCCGTTCGGCTGGCTCTTGATCATGATGTTGCGGGCGTGCAACACGCGCAGGATCTTTGCCACGCTGTAGTGGGTGTCCTCGGAAAAATAGACCATCCCGTCGGGGAGCAACTCGCGGGCGAGGTAGAGCCCGTACATGTTCCCCTCCGTCCCACCGTTGGTCACATAGCCCCAGTACGCGTCGGCCGGGGCGCGGGTGAACCGGGCGAACTCGTGGATGACCTCGCGCTCGAAATCGTGCGTCTGCTGGCGGATGTGACCGGGACCGGCGAACGGGTCCCCGACGTTGTTCACCACGAACCGCAGGAAGCGGTTGAGCTCCGAGAAGTCTGGCTCCTGGTTGCACGGGTAGCCAATAAAGCTGGGGCGGCCGGACAGTAGCCTCGCCTCGAGATCGTCAAGCCGAGCCCGGTCGGCCTCCGCCAGCGGCTGGGTGAACAGCAAGGGAACCGGAGATGGGCAGGGATTCATCACGATGGGGGCATGCTAACTCCGGTACGCCGCCGTGGCCTGAGAACGCCCGAGACCTTTCGCATGAACCGAACGTACCGCCGGGATCGTCCCCCTCAAGAGGATAATCCCGCGCCCCGACCGCGGTCGTCCCCGGAAGAACCCCCACGGCGGCCGCACCCCGCTCAGGCGCGTCGGGTTCGACGCCCGTCGATTCGGAGCTTTCCTTCGAGCAACCGGGCCAGGGCGGCCGGGTACAGCTCGTGCTCAACTCCCTGGATACGCGCATGGAGTGACTCCGGGGTGTCGTGGTCCTCCACCGTCACGGGTGCCTGGGCCAGGATGGGGCCGGTGTCGATGCCGTGGTCCACCAGGTGAACGGTCACGCCGGTCACTTTCACGCCATACTCCAAGGCCTGCTTCCATGCCTCGAGGCCCGGGAACGAGGGCAGCAGGGAGGGGTGAATGTTGATGATTCGCAAAGGGAACGCCCGCAGCCAGGGAGCCTTGAGGATGCGCATGAAGCCGGCCAGGACGACGTAATCCACACGGGCGTCCTGGAGGGCCTGGATGTAGGCGGCCTCGGCTTCGTCATCCAACCGGGACCGGAACTTGCCCGGCGGCAGGTACTGGGCCGGAATGCCGCGCTCGCGGGCTCGGGTCAGAATACCCGCCTCGGGTACGTCGCTGAGGACCAGGGCGACCTCGGCGGCGAGGCGGTCGGCACGGCAGGCCTCGGCGACCGCAACGAAATTGGATCCCTTGCCGGAGCCCAGCACGCCCAGGCGGACACGCGCTACGTTGTTCACGCGCCGTGTGGTATCAGAAGTCCGGGTCGCCACCAAGGGGGTCAAACCTTGACAGTTTGACATTTGCGCCACACGCAACCCGAGCCCTGCCCCCCGCCGACGGGTTCACGCGAACCGCACCTCGATCCCCCGGCGCCAGCGGACCCGCCCACATTTTCGTGGAGACCGGGAGCGAGTGCGGTTAGAAACGCCGCATGACAGCCTCGCTTTCCCGCCGGTCGTTTCTCCGACAGGCCGCTGTTGCCGGCGGCGTCCTCGGCCTTCCCCAACTCGTGCCGGCAAGACTCCTCGGGTCGGATGCGCCCAGCCACAAGATCACGGTCGGTTTCATCGGGACCGGCGATCACGGCACCGGCTGGAATCTGCGCCGCTATCTCACGCTTTCCGACGCCAGGGTGGTGGTCGTGTGCGACGTCGACGGCTCGAGAATGAAGCGCGCCAAGGAGATTGTGGACGAGCAATACCTCAACCGAGATTGCGCGATGACGCGGGACTTCCGCGAGGTGCTGGCGCGGAAGGACGTGGACGCCGTGATGATCTCGACGCCCGACCACTGGCATACGCTCATCAGCGTCCTGGCGCTCCGGGCGGGCAAGGACGTCCAGTGCGAGAAGCCAACGCTCTCGATCGACGAAGGCAAGGTGCTGATCGAGACTGTGCGCAAACACGGCCGGGTCTTCCAGACCAGCACGGAGGATCGCTCCATCCCCGTCTACCATCGGATGGCGGAGCTGGTGCGGAACGGCCGCATCGGCAAGCTGCAGAGGATCGAAGTCATCCTGCCGAAGCAGCCGAACGTGCCTGGGGATCCGACCCCTCAACCGGTCCCGCCGGACTTCGATTGGGAGATGTGGCTCGGACCGGCGCCGTTCGCCCCCTACACGAAGGACCGCGTCCACTTCAACTTCCGCTGGATCGAGGATTACTCGGGCGGGATCATTTGCGACTGGGGCACGCATCTTTTCGACACGGCGCAATGGGCCAACGACACCGAACGCAGCGGCCCGGTGGAGATCGCGGGCACCGGCGACTACTGGAGCGGCGGGCTCTACAACACCGTCAAGGACTACGACGTCACCTTCCGCTACGCCAACGATGTGGTCATGACCTGCAAGCCCGGCAATCCGAGCATCAAGTTCCTCGGCACCGACGGCTGGGTGGGCAACACCGGGTGGCGCGGCGACCTCCAGGCCAGTTCGGAAGCGATCAAGAACGCCCGGATCGGTGAAGGCGAAACGCGCCTCTATACGAACCCCGAAGGCGAGCACCACGACTTTCTGAAGTGCGTGCGGAGCCGGAAGGACCCGTACTTCCCGGTCGACATTGGCCACCGGGTGGCCAGCGTTTGCCACCTGGCCAACATCGCCATCAAGGTGGGTCGCAAGCTGCGTTGGGATCCCGTCAAAGAGGAGTTCATCGGCGACGACACGGCCAACGCGTTGCGGAAAGTCCGCCCGATGCGCCCGCCATGGACGCTGGAGGCTTGAGTTCAGTCCGAGCGGGCTTCGCTTTCGGAAAGGGACGAAGCGCTCGTCTGGTTTCGGGTGGCCGCCTGCGGCTGCGACCGCCGGCGTCCGCGTCGATGTGGCGGCGCGGTTGCGCAAACGGTAGTTCAAGCAGGCTCGCGCTCCGGAACGCAAGGGACTGCGCGCCCTGCTTTGGATGGCAGGTTCATGGTCACGGCGCATGGTCGACAGGCCAAGGGAACTTTCCACCAACCGTCCCCGGAGCGCGGACTTCAGTCCGCAGGAAGCCGCGCCGGCCAAAGGACGTCCCTGCGGGCTGAAGCCCGTGCTCCTCACCGATTCATGGCCGCTGAGCAGGTCCGCAAGCAACCAGGAACTTTCCATGAACCTGCTCCGAAAAGCGGGGCTGAATCCCCGCACTCCACGCGCTTCGCGACCTCGGACGCGCCTTCCAGCGGCGCGAAGCGTTTGGAGTGCGGCCGGTTTACCGGCGCTTTTTGGTTCATCGTCACGGCGCATAGTCGACAGGCCGAGGGAACTTCCCACCAACCGTCCCCGGAGCGCGGACTTCAGTCCGCAGGAAGCCGCGCCGGCCAAAGGACGTCCCTGCGGGCTGAAGCCCGTGCTCCTCACCGATTCATGGCCGCTGAGCAGGTCCGCAAGCAACCAGGAACTTTCCATGAACCTGCTC
>CAZHUS010000042.1:0-67159 GCA_964535555.1 uncultured Verrucomicrobiota bacterium | reverse complement strand
GCACGTTGCCAAAAGGGGCTGGGAATGGCTACAGAATTATTTAAAACGCTCTAGTTCCTCGCGCACTTCATTCAAACGCGTCCGGAGATACCGCACCCGATGATCCACGGCGGGAGGCGGGACCGGAACGACGGGTTCGACGCTGTGGTTTCCCCCGTCGGCGGATCTGTTGAAGAAGGCGTAGAACCGGTAGTACTCCTCCTGCGAGATGGGGTCGTACTTGTGACTGTGGCACTCCGCACAATTCATCGTGAGGCCCAGCCAGGTGGTCGCGGTGGTCGCCACGCGGTCCTTCACGGCTTTCGTGCGGTACTCTTCGGCGTCGCCGCCACCTTCGTCATTGATCTTGGTGTTGCGGTTGAAGCCCGTGGCGATCTTCTGTTCGAGCGTCGCGCCGGGGAGAAGATCGCCGGCGAGTTGTTCGATCGTGAACTGGTCGAAAGGCAGGTTGCGGTTCAACGCCGCGATCAGCCAGTCGCGATACGGCCAGATCGAACGCGCCAGGTCGACCTGGTAGCCATTGGAATCGGCGTAGCGCGCGAGATCCATCCACCAACTCGCCCAATGCTCGCCGTAGTGCGGCGACCCCAGGAGTCGGTCCACCAATCGCTCGTAGGCATCTGGCGCGTGGTCGCTCACAAACTGATCCACGTCCGCGGGTGTGGGTGGAAGTCCCGTGAGATCCAGGGTGACGCGGCGGATCAACGTTCGCCGGTCGGCCTCCGGCGAGGGTGACAGGCCCTCCTGCTCCAACCGGGCCACCACGAACCGGTCGATCGGATTGCGTGCCCAGGAAGCGTCGCGAACAGCTGGTTCGGCGTGGCGCTCCGGCCTTACGAAGGCCCAATGGGCCGTCACCGACGCTTCCGGCCAGTCCGCCCCCTGGTCGATCCAGGCGCGGATCAACGCCACCTGCTCGTCCGTCAGCCGCGCGCCCTTGGGCGGCATGATGTCGTCCGGATCCGATGTGGTGATGCGCTGGAAGAGCGCACTTTCCTGGCTTTGTCCCGGGACCAACGATGCCTTGCCGGACTTCCCGCCGCGCACCGCCGAGGCGCGTTGGTCCAGGCGCAATCCGGCCTTCTGCATGTCCGGCCCGTGACACTCCGAACACCGCTTGACGAAGATCGGCTCGATGTCCCGGTGAAAGTCGATCACAGCAGGCGCCGCCGGCCCCGCCGCCTGCAAGCCGCAGGCCAACAGGAAACCGACCGCAAGGACGAGCGCCGAAAACCGTCCTTTCGACACAGGGTGCGCAATCCCAAGCGCGCCGAATTCGGCGGGCCGCAGAGTGCCCGCCCTAGCCAGGGGCGGTTCAGGGAAAGCCGGGACGCCGGGAGGACCGGCGCGCATGGGGACCGTGAACTTTTGCGGAGCGCGGGCTTTAGCCTGCCGGGACGTCCCCTGATCGGCGCGGCTTCCTGCGGAGTGAAGTCCGCGCTCCGGGGCAGGTTCGTCGGAAGCGACCTCTTCCTTTTTGAACTGCTCAGTGACCATGAACCAAAAAGCGCCGGTTAACCGGACGCACTCCAAACGCTTCGCGCCGCTCCAACGCGCGTCCGAAGTCGCGAAGCGCCTGGAGTGCGGGGATTCATCCCCGCTTTTCGGGGCAGGTTCATGGAGAATCGGCGCCGGCCGGGTTGATGAGCGATAAGTCATGACAAAATCGCGCGCACGACCTCGCCGTGCACGTCCGTGAGGCGAAAGTCGCGTCCCTGGTACCGGTACGTGAGACGGGTATGCTCCAGGCCCAGGCAGTGCAGGATGGTCGCCTGCAAATCGTGGACCGGAACCGGGTTTTCGGCCACGAAATACCCCAACTCGTCGGTCGAGCCGTACGTGATCCCGGGCTTGATGCCACCTCCCGCCATCCAGATCGAGAAGGCGTGCGGGTGATGGTCGCGCCCGATCCACCCGTCTTTGTTGCGCGCCTCGTTCATCGGCGTGCGGCCAAATTCGCCGCCCCAGATCACGAGCGTGTGATCGAGCAACCCACGCTGTTTGAGGTCCTTCACCAGGGCCACCGCCGGGCGATCGGTTTCGCGGCAGCGATCGACCATCCCGTACCGGAGATCGTTCTCCTTGATGTCGCCATGGCTGTCCCAGCCCCAATGATACAACTGCACGAATCTCACGCCCTTCTCGACCAGGCGCCGGGCCAGCAGGCAGTTGTTGGCGAAGCCCGACTTTCCCGGCTCGCTGCCGTAGAGTTCATGAATGGAAGCTGGCTCCTTCGAAATGTCCATCAGTTCCGGCACGCTGCTTTGCATGCGGTAGGCCATCTCGTATTGGGCAATGCGCGTCAGGATCTCCGGGTCGCCCACGCGGTCAAAAGTCTTCCGGTTGAGCGCCTCCAACGTATCGAGGGTCTGCCGGCGCACCTCGCGGTCAAACCCGTCCGGGTTCGAGAGAAAAAGCACCGGATCCCCCTTGGACCGCAACTGGACCCCTTGGTGAACGGTCGGAAGAAAGCCGCTGCCCCAGAGCGAGGTGCCGCCGTCGGGGCCGTTCTTTCCCGACACGAGCACCACGAAACCGGGGAGGTCCCGGCATTCGGTTCCGAGCCCGTAGGACACCCAGGCGCCGAAACCCGGGCGCCCCAGCCGGGGCGAACCGGTCTGCACGAAGAGCTGGGCGGGCGCGTGGTTGAACTGGTCCGTGCGCATGGAGCGAATGATGCAAATGTCATCCGCAATTTCGGGCAGGAACGGCAGCGCGCTCGAGATCTCCTGCCCGGATTTTCCGTGGCGGCGGAACGTGTGCGGCGTCCCCAGCACGCGGGGAACGCCCTTGATGAACGCAAACCGCTCACCCTGGATGAGGCTCTCCGGGACCTTCTGGCCGTCGAGTTCCACCAGCTTGGGCTTGTAGTCCAGGAGATCGAGCTGGGAAGGCGCACCCGCCATGTGGAGGTAGACCACGTTGCGAGCTTTCGGCGCAAGGTGCGGCGGACGCGGCAGGGTCGGATCCGCCGTCGAGTCGGCCGGGCCTGGCTCACCGCTGACCAGGCGCGGATTCAGCAACGAGGTGAGCGCCAGGGCACCCAGGCCCGTCCCGCAATCGCGGAAGAACTGCCGGCGCGTGACCCACTTCAAATACTCCTGGTTCGGGTTCATGGCTTCAACGGGATGCTGGCTCACCCCCACGCAGACCCGGATCGCGTTTGCTGCCGGAATGGGAGGCGGGCTGGCTCAACCCTTGGTAAGCGCTTCATCGAGGTTGAGGAGCACATTGGCGATCACTGTCCAGGCCGCCAGGTCCGACAACTCGGTCGCTGTCGCCGCCACACCGGTTGGCGGCGGCGGACCGGCGGCAAGGACCTTCTCCGCCGCGGCCGAGTCCGCAGCAAAGCGCGCCCTGAGGCTGCGGTACAATGCGAGCGTGACCTGGCGCTCGTCCCGCGATGGTTTGCGGCCAATGGCGCAGCGGAAGGCGTGGTTCAATCGTTCTCGCACCGATTCGCCGCCCTCGGTCACCACGCGACGTGCGAGTCCGGCGGCGGCGGCCACGAAGGCGGGGTCGTTGAGCGTGGTGAGCGCCTGCAGCGGGGTGTTGGTGCGAGGACGACGTTCGACACAGACCTCCCGGCTGGGAGCGTCAAACGTCACGAACGAAGCGTAGGGGAAGGAGCGACGGGCGAAGGTGTACAGGCCACGGCGGTACTGGTTGCCGTTGGTCTGCGTCGCCCACTTGTCATCGCTATAGGGCATGGCCCACACGCCATCGGGTTGATAAGGGAACACGCTGGGACCACCGATCGTCCGGTTCAGCAGGCCCCCCGCCGTCAGCGCGCTGTCACGGAGCATTTCTGCCTCCATGCGGAAGCGCGGCCCACGGGCGAGCCAGCGGTTCTGGGGGTCCTTCTCCAGCAAGGCAGGGGTGAGGGCGGAAGACTGACGGTAGGTCGCGGAGTTGACAATCAACCGGTGCATCGCTTTCAGGCTCCAGCCCTGGCGCATGAATTCCGCCGCCAGCCAGTCCAGCAACTCGGGATGGGAAGGCGCGTCGCCCTGCGCTCCAAAATCCTCGCTTGTGTCCACCAGGCCGCGACCGAAATACGCTGCCCAAATCCGGTTCATGGTCACGCGGGCTGTCAGCGGGTTGTCGGGCGAGGTCAACCAGCGCGCAAATTCGAGCCGGTCCCGCGGCGGGCTGACGGCCGAACCACCCAAAACCACCGGCACGCCGGGTTCCACCTCCTCGCCGCGATCGAGGAAGCTCCCCCGCTTGAAGACCTGGGTCTTGCGCGGCTCTTTCACGGCTTCCAGCACGAGCGTGGTCGGGATGTCCTTCGGCTCCTGCTTGCGCAGTTCGGCAACCTGCGCCCGGGTCGGTTCCAAACTGGGTGCAATCGCTCGATGGTGTTTTGCCAGAGCCGTTCGGTTGGCTTCGCTTCGCTCCGTCTCCGGAATGGAAAGCAGTCCGCGAAGGCCCACCGGCAACCCCGACCAGGCCAGATGGGACTCCCGGGGCGCGGCGGAAACGGAGATGCGGAAGCGTCCCAGCAGGTTCTTCGGGCGGATCGACTCGTGCTTGAGCCGGATGACCATGGTCGATCCTGGCCCAGGATGGGCGGACGCCGTTGCGACGAAGACGGCGAAGCGGTTGGTGCGATGTTGGTCCTCTCCGCTTCGGAGCGCCCAGCCGGTCTTGGGATCCTTGTCGATGGCGCGGGAGACCTCGAAGCGCTCCTCCGCATCGTCGGCATAACTCCGATCGAATTCGACGGCCTGGCTTGAGACACCGGATGCGGTCGATTCCTGCGACTCGTACGAAACACTGAAATCGGTGAGGACAAACTCGCCGTCGCGGCTCCAACCGGATCCACCGTGGGGCAGTCGCTCGTCGGTCAACGCCTCCACCCGGAACGCCGTGATGCCTGCAAGCGGCGAGGCGAACTTCAGTTCGTAGGTGGTCACTTCGGGGACTTCGGACGCCGTCGCAAACAGGGAGTTGTCTGGCAGACGCTCCAGGCGCATGCCGCCCGACGCGGAGAACTCGGAGGGTTCGAGCACCGCCCAACCGCCATCCAGCAAACGCCGATGTTGTTGAAGGCCGGCTTCCCAGGCTGCTTGTTCGGCGTCGAGGGCTGGCGTTTGAGTGTCGAGGACCTCCTGCAAGGGCTTGATCAGGGACCGAATCTCTTCGCGTTTGCGGACCTGCTCCGGGCTCGGCAGTTCCAGGGTGGGCTCGAGGGCTTTGCCGCCGTCCCGAGTCTGGTTGAAGACGGCGAAGGCCTGGTAGTACTCGCGCTGGGTAAAGGGATCGTACTTGTGATTGTGGCATTGGGCGCACGCCATGGTGGTGCCCAGCCAGACCGTGTAGGTGGTGTTGACGCGGTCTATCACCGCCGAGGTGCGAAACTCCTCGTCATCGGTGCCGCCCTCGGTGTTGGTCATCGTGTTCCGATGAAAGCCGGTGGCGACCTTTTGGTCGGTGGTCGCGTTGGGGAGAAGATCGCCGGCGAGCTGCTCGATGGTGAATTGGTCAAACGGCAGATCGCGATTGAGCGCCTGGATGACCCAATCGCGATAAGGCCAGTTCGAGCGCCGGTAGTCGGCCTCGTAGCCGTTGGTGTCGGCATACCGGGCGAGGTCCAGCCAGGGCCGGGCCCAACGCTCCCCGTAATGCGGTGAGGCCAGCAGGCGCTCCACCAGACGTTCGTAGGCGCCGGGGCTGCCATCCCAACGAAAAGCATCGATCTCGTCGGGCGTGGGCGGGAGGCCGATCAGGTCCAGGCTGAGCCTGCGAATCAGGGTGGCGCGGTCCGCCGGCAGCGAAGGCTCGAGTCCCTCGGCCTCAAGCCGCGCCAGGACGAATTGGTCAATGGCGTTGCGTACCCGGCTGCCGTGCTTCACCCGGGGAGGTTCCGGCGCGACCGGCTTCACGTAGGCCCAGTGCTTGCGAATCTCGGCGGAGGACTCCCCCACCCCGTCCGGCCAGGCGGCGCCCCGGTCGATCCAGGCTTTGACCAAGGCTTGCTGCGCGGCAGTCAATGGTTCGCCCGTCGGCGGCATGACATCCTCGCCGTGCAACCCCGCGATCCGAACGTAGAGCAGGCTCGCTTCGCCGCGCCCGGGCTGAACGGCTGGCCCGGACTTCCCGCCCTTCATCACCGACTCGCGTGCGTCCAGGCGCAGTCCGGCCTTTTGCTTTTCGGACCCGTGACACTCCGAACATCGTTGCTGGAGGACGGGGTAAACGTCCCTTGCGAAATCGATCGTCGATGGGGTTGTGATCGCGTCCGGAGGCGTGCCGTGCCGGTCCGCAGTCGCTTCCGCGGCGGAGACCTCGAGCGCCGAAGCGGCAGCGACGATGACCGTCAGCAGTGACAGGATGCCTGCCCGGATTCGTGGCTTCCAACGTCGGGCAGGTTGCTCAACCGGTAATCCGGACGCACTCCAGACGCCTCGGGAAGGACGGACGAGCTTCCACAGCCGCGAGGCTTCTGGCGTGCGGGAGTTCACCCCCGCTTTTCGGGGTCGGTCCATCGGGACGAGCGTAGGCCGCGCGGGGGGCCCTCTCAAGTCAGAATCTGATGAATCAATGCATCGTCGCTCATACGTCCAAACAGGGGGCGCTGGTCCGTTGAGGAGGAATGATTCGGCCCAACGCGGAGCCAACGGGCTCTCGCGTGTAACGGGGGCGTCCCGCGGTCGGCACGGTTCACGAGCGCAGCAACGAAAGAGGAGATCTCTCGATCCACCCGGTGGCGCTCCAAGGCGGTCCTCAGCGACGGATTCTTGAAATGGCTGTTTCACGTTTCTGCACACGCACCACCATGAATTCGCTCGGGAACCTGACACGCAGGAGGTGCGCTCCCCAAGTCACCCGGAGCTTCGAGGCGCTGACCAGCCACTTTGGGCGGCCCTACGCCTCCTGTTCGCGGAATTCCCCGGCCACCTTGACGAAGCCCCAGAATACCGCGACCGCCACGAGCACGTGGGCGCCCATGACGTACCACACCATCTCCGGTTGGCCCGCCTTGTTGAAATGGCTGTAGAGGCTCGTGTAGATGAACCCGCTGGTGAAGCCGCCAATCATCACCGCGAGGAAGTTGGAGCCCATGTACAGGCCGGCCTTTTCCTTGGGGGCAATCCAGGTGATGTACTCCTGGATCCGCGGCGAGGTGATCATCTCCCCGATGGCGAACAGCATGATCCCCAAAAAGACGAACGCCGGGGCGGTCACGCGGGCCAGACCAATCACCGTCAGTCCCACCCCCGCCACCGCCAGGCCAATCATGAACGAAGGCATGGCGCGCATCCGTTCAAACACGCGCGAGATGGCCAACTGCAGGATCATGATGATGTACCCCGTGTGCGAGATGGTCTCGCCGAGGATCCGCATCGTCCCCTCCTTGTCTTTCGCGGCGAAAAGGCTGGTGAAACCCTCTCCAAAGACGCCCTTCAGGTTCAGGTAAAGCCGGGCGGTGTCGAGGTTGCTGTCCACGTACAGCGCGCAGAGGTTGAAGAACGCCCAGAACGGCAGCCAGAAGAACACCCCCAGCAACACCAGGAACACCGCGAACTTCACATCGGTGAGCACGGTGCCGATGTCGCGGAACTTCTTGCCCAGGCTCTCGCCCTGCAACTGCCGCGGCGGCTCCTTGTAGAAGAAGATCGTGATCAACAGCATGAACCCGATCGCGATCGCGGCCGCCAGAAAGGCGTAGTTCCAGGAAATGGCCCGAAGCCGTCCGGCCACGATGGGGCCGAACGAACCGCCGACGTTGACCATGGCGTAGAAGATTCCAAACCCGAGCGTCTTGTTGGTGCCGTCGGTGGTCACGCGGACCGTGCCGGCGATGAGGGGTTTGAAGATGCCCGCCGCGAACCCGATGCTGAGCATCGTCAGCGCAATCCCCGAGAAGGACTTCGTGAACATCAGGAGCAGGATCGCCGGGAGATACGCGAGGTAGGAGACGATCAGGACCGGCTTGAACCCGAAGCGGTCGGCGAAGGTGCCCGAGATCAGCGGGATGGCATAGGAGAACAGCAGGAAAATGCTCTGGATGACCCCCAGTTGATCCCGCGAGTACCCCAGGTGCGTCATGTAGATGCCGAACCCGAAGTAGATGCCGTAGTACGCGAACCGTTCCAGCACCTCGACGAGGTTGGCGACCCAGAAGACGGGTGGAAACGGCGTGCGCCGTCCCGGGCTGTTCCCAGAAAATGTGGCCATGGAGGTTTGCAGTTTCGGCAAACCTTCGCCGCCGCCGCACGGACGAACAAGACAGAACTAGGTCCCGCCAAGCTGACTGAAGGAACCGCCTCAAGACCGCCGCACGTTCCGGAGGAAGCCCGCCGAGGCTGCCATTCTTGCTTTCCTCTGATGATCTTGCTCGTTTTGCGGGACAGCTCTTGCATGAGCGCCTATGCTGCGCCCGCCTGAAACCCTTGAACCCATGGCGACGACCGCCGCCGATGGACGAGCGAACCCGGGCCAGGCTGCCCTGGAAAGCTCGGGCTTTCGTGGCGCTGCACCTGCTCCTGGCGTTGGTGCTGGGGAACGCGAAAGGCGGGTTCGGCTGTTTCGCTGCCGACACGGTGGCCACGAACGCTCCGCTCCAAACGCTCCCGCTCAAGACCACCGTCCCCTCGCCCACCGGATCGCTTTTCGAGAAGCGCGACGCTGCGAGCGCCGGGATCGACTTCGCGCATCGCTGGAATGAATCCGTCCGCTACGAGCGCCTGTTCAACTCCTCGATGGTCGGGGGCGGCGTCGCGATCGGCGATTACGACCGCGACGGACGGCCGGACCTTTGCCTGACCCGTCCCGCCGGCGGCTGCCGCCTTTACCGCAATCTCGGCGACTTCCGATTCACGAACACCACCGCCCGCGCCGGACTGAACACGGATGGGGCCTGGACGACGGGCGTCAGCTTCGCCGACGTCAACGGCGACGGGCATCTCGACCTTCACGTGTGCTGCTACGACGGGCCCAACCAGGTGTATGTCAACCGCGGCGACGGCACCTTTGCCGAACGCGCCTCGGCCCTGGGCCTGGCTTACAATGGCGCCAGCGTCATGGTAGCCTACGCCGATTACGATCGCGACGGCGACCTTGACTGCTATCTCCTCACCGCCGGCTTGATTCCAGGACCGGCGCAGAAGTTCCGAGTCAAGTTCGTCAACGGCCGCCCGGTCGTTCCCGAGGAGTTGCAGGAGTACTGGCAGATGTTCTACCTGCCCGGGGAACGCGCCGCGGCGGCGGAGGCAGGCCAGTACGACCATCTTTATCGCAACAACGGTGATGGCTCCTTCTCGGAGGTGACGCGGGAAGCCGGAATCCCCGGCTGCGACTTCGGCAACGCGGTGATCTGGTGGGACCCGGACTCGGACGGCTGGCCGGACCTCTATGTGGCCAACGATTACTTCGGTCCGGACCGTTTCTATCGGAACAACCGCGACGGGACGTTTCGCGACGTCACCCGCGAAGCCCTGCCGTACACGCCCTGGACGTCCATGGGAGCCGACAGTGCGGACATCAACAACGATGGTCTGCCGGATCTCTTCGCGTCCGACATGGCGGGCACGACCCACTTCAAGCGCATCGTGGACATGGGCGACAGCGAGCGGAGCGGCTGGTTCCTGGACCTCGCCGAGCCCCGCCAGTATATGCGGAACGCGCTGTTCCTGAACACCGGCACGCCGCGCTTCCTCGAGGCGGCCCACCTGGCCGGGATGGCGCAGACTGACTGGACCTGGTCCGTTCTGCTGGAAGACCTCGACGGGGACGGCTGGGTGGACTTGTTCGTCCCCAACGGCATGACGCGCGACTGGATGGACAACGATTTGGCGGCGCAGGCCCAGAAGCTGCCGCCCGTCCAGTTCGTGCCCTTCTGGCGGGCGCAACCGGTGCGGCGTGACCTGAACCTCGCCTTTCGGAATCGCGACGGACTCGAGTTCCAGAACGTGGCAAACGCCTGGGGCCTCGCCCATCCCGGCCCGAGTTTCGGGGCCGCGGCGGCGGACCTCGACGGCGATGGCCGACCGGACTTGATCGTCAACGATTTCGATGCGGCGCCGCGGCTGTATCGCAATGCCGCCCCATCAGGACATCGAGTCACCGTTCAGCTCGTCGGCCGGCCTCCGAACACGCGCGGCCTCGGGGCGACGGTGAAGCTGGCCACGGCGAAGAACCGGCAGATCCGCTACGTCACCTTGAGCCGCGGCTTCATGTCGTCTGGCGATGCCGTGGCGCACTTCGGTCTCGGTGACGCCGTCGAGATCGAGTCGCTCACGGTGGAATGGCCTTCGGGCGAAACCGAGACACTCGCGAAACTCGCCGCGGACCGCCGCTATGTGGTTCGTCAACCTGGAGCCGCCCCCGCGCAAACGCCCATCGCACTCGCTCCCCCGCCCGAACCTGCCTTGTTTGTTCGTTCCGATCCCCTTGCCGGCTATGTCCACCGGGAGGAGGCCTTCGACGATTTCGCGCGGGAACGATTGCTGCCATTCCGGGTCTCTCCGCTCGGTCCGGGGCTTGCCTGGGCGGACATGGACCGGGATGGAGACCTCGACTTGTATGTCTGCGGGTCGGCGGTGCAGCCAGGCGCGCTGTCCAGCCAGATCGCCCCGGGCTCCTTTCGCCGCGTCGAGGATTCAGGACTGGCAACGGGCAGGAACGAGATGTCCGCACTTTTTTTCGAAGCCAACGGGGACGGCCTGCCCGATCTGCTCGTCGTCACGGGCGGAGGAAGCCACGAAGCGGGTGACCCGAACCTGCGAGATCACCTCTACCTGAATGCCGGTGGCGGGCGCTTTCAACCCGCGCCAGATGGGAGCCTTCCAGATCTCCGGGACAGCGGCAGCATGGCCGTGGCCGCCGATTGGGATCGCGACGGCGACCTGGACCTTTTCCTGGGCAGCCGCGTGGTCCCGGGTCGATACGGCGAGAGTCCCTCGAGCCGGCTCTTGCGGAACGAGGCTGGACGTTTCACGGACGTGACCGCGAGGCTCGCTCCGGAACTGGAGCACGCCGGCATGGTCACCGGCGCCCTGGCATCTGACGCCGACGGGGACGGATGGATCGATCTGCTGCTCACCTGCGACTGGGGACCGGTCCGCCTTTTTCGTAACACCGGCGGACGGTTGGTCGAACATACCCAGCAGGCGGGCCTCGCCTCGCTCCTCGGCTGGTGGGCTTCCATCGAGGGCAGCGACCTCGCTCAGGATGGGGCCATCGATTACATCGTCACCAACCTGGGTCGAAACAGTCGTTACCAGCCCAGCGCCACCGAACCGGTTCGCCTGTACCGGGTCGACCTGGACGGTAACGGCGAGACCGAGTTGCTGGAGGCCCAAGTAACCGCAGAAGGGGTGATACTCCTTCGAGGTCGTAGTGCCTTACTGGCCGCCGCACCCGCGTTGGCGGCGAGATTTCCGACCCACCGCGCCCTCGCCAGCGCCCGGCTCCCCGAAATCATAGGCACCAACGCGATGGAGAGGGCACTGCGCCTCGAGGTGAGCACTGCCGAGTCCGGCATCCTGCACAACGACGGGCATGGGAAATTCCGCTTTCAGCCGCTGCCCCCGCTGGCCCAGATCGCCCCGGCTTCGGCGGCGTTGGTGATCGACGCGGATGGGGACGTTTTCGAGGACCTGTTCCTCGCCCAAAATTCGCACGCGCCGCAGCGGGAAACCGGCCGCCTTGCCGGCGGCGTGGGGCTGTTGCTCCGAGGAGGTGGCGGTGGCCGATTCGACCCCGTCTGGCCGAATCAGAGCGGCTTGTCGCTTCCGGGCGAGACGCGCGCGGCAACCCGGGTGGACCTGAACGGCGACGGCTGGGACGATCTGCTCGCCAGCACGCGGGAAGGTCCCTTGCTTGGGTTTGTGAATCGCGGTGGCACGGCAACCCTCCGCAAGTTACGGATCCAACTCGCGGGTCCTCCGGGGAACCCTGAAGCCATCGGCGCGCGCGTCACTGTCACCGCGGGTGAACACACTGGTCGCACCATAGAAGTCCGCTCCGGAGGGGGTGGGCTGGCCCAGTCGGCAAGAGGAATCTCAGTCTGGATCGGCGACAACAGCATGCCAGCCGACGTCCAGATCCGCTGGCCTGACGGACTGGAGACCCGCGCAAGGGCAAGCGCAGGAGTGGATCCGGTCCAGATCGTCCATCCGAAGGCTCAAACGGCGAGAGGCAAGCCGTGATGCCCGCTGGCGAATTCCGGGAACGAAAGACTTGAACCAGGTGCTTCCAGTTCCGTGGTGCGGGCCGAACCAGGTTGGAGCCGAATGCCGGTCGCGACACCGCGGAGTCACGTCCGTGGGCTGACCGTCCAGCCGCGGGCTTCATCGGTCCGAGGCCGCTCCTCACTGGGGCTGCGGGGGTTCGGCCGTGGCGGCCGCCGGCATCATGCTCTTGATCATGTCCATCTGCTTGCGCTGGAGCTCGCGGTAAGTCGAAAGCTGCTCCGGGGTAAGCACGCCCGAGAGGGCCTGGACTTTCTGTTCCACCACTTGCTCGAAGGCGGCCGCCGGGTCCTGGGGCGAGCCCGAGGCGACGGCGGGAGGCACGCTCTTTCCCGTCAATTGGTTCAACGAGGCGTCGTACAAGGCGTCGAACACCTGGTCCTGTTGCTCCTGGCTCAGGCCCAGCGCACTCTGCATCTGAAGCATCTCCGCGTTGGCGACAAGACGCGCGTTCGAGGCGGCCTCGTCGCGTTTGTACTCGTCGTATTGCTGCAGTTGTTCCGGGTCCAGCAACGCCCTGATCTCCGCCTCCGGATCTCCCGCGCCGCCCTGAGCCTTGGTCATCTCTTCGCGGGTCAGCTTCCCGCTGAACATCTTTTCGGCGACGCTCCCGGCCTGTTCGATCTGACGCGCGTGGATGGAGCGAATGGCCTCTTCCTGCGGCGGGGTGAGTTTCAGCCGTTCTTTCATGCGGGCGAGTTGTCCCTGGTACTGTTGTTCCATGACACCGCGCATGAGTCCCTTCATGCCGGAGGGCAATCCGCTGCCGTTGGTCTGGCCAGGGTCGGCCTCGGGCGTCGCGGCCGCGGCCGTCATCGCGGGGCCGGCGGGTGCCGCGCCCTGCGCCTGGGTAAGAGCCGCCCGGAGCCGTGCGACCTCGAGCTTCAGCTCGGACTCGGAGGCGCGCAGGCGCTCGAGTTCAGCCGGAGCGGACGCGGCACCGGCATGCGGCGAGGCTCCAGTCTTGAGACGCTCCTGTTGGGCATGCTGATTCTCCGCCTCGCGTTGGAACCGCACGAGTTGTGCGATCCGGGTTTGTTGCCACACCAAAACCGCGAGGGCTGCCACGATGACGAGGACGGCGGCGAGTTTCAGAGGCTTGTTCATAGCGACCGGGCCATCATGAAGGGTTTGGAGAGCAACGCAATCCAGCGCTCAGGCCCGAAAGGAAGGCCACCGTTCGGTCGTAGCTGCGACCGCGGGCTGCATGGCGTCTCGCAGACCTGCAAGACCGCTCCGGACCGCTCACCCTGCTGCGGCCGGGGACCGGCCGCGGTCCTTCGCACGGGGGTTTCACCCGGCGGCTCGTGTTGGCGGGCGTCGCTCAGAACTGGCGCAGGTGTGCTGGATGCAACTGCGCGGCATGATTGAGCTCAGCCGCGACTTCGCCCGGCTCGAGGAGGCCGGACTCGCCCAACGTGCTCAACTCGGGCGCGGTGTTGAAGTCGATCGCCAGCAGGCCGTGGGGTGTGCTGAGGAAGTCGATCGCCCAAAGGACCCGCGGAATTGGGTTGGGAAGGCTGGCGGCTTGTCGACAAAGCACACGCTCCGAATCGCGCCGGTTGGATCGCCACGCGTCCCCCTGCCCTTCCTGTCGCAGCCAAAAGGCGAGCCGTCCGAGGCGCACGAGTCGAAAGGTCACCGCCGCTCCGGCCGGGGGATGAAACACGGAGGCGTAGTGTTCCGGATACGACTGCAATGCCTCCGTCACCGGCAGGAGCCTCTTCCCCTCCCCACGATGGGCCAATTCGTCCAGGTACACGACCAGCTGGAGATCGGTCTGGATTTCGGTCGGCACGCGAAGCCCCAGGAGTTCGGGTGCGAGCACCGCGGCAAGCTCGCGCACCAGGCCGTGCCGCGGCACGCCGAGGCCCAGCGATTCGAACAGCCGGAACTGCCCGCGTTTCGGGAGTCCGCCGCGAGTAAACGCGTGTCGTTCGAAGAGCGGCGGCGTCCCGTCGAAGCTGCCGTCGTACCACTGGGAATAGTCCGTCAGCAGTTGCATCACCCCGGCAGTTTCAAACGCCAGTCGAAGTCGAACGTGCTGTAGTCGGTCGTCAGCTCTTCGTTGGCCGAGATATCCCGGAGGGCGATGCAGGTGAAGCTCCCATCCGGGTTGATGCCAACGTTGGGAGTGTCCGCGTGATTCATGAACCGGTCATGGTCCCCCGGGAGCACATAACGCCCGGTAAAGCGGCTCAAATAGGTATAGCGCCGCAAAAACTGCCGCTCGGCCTCGCCGAGTGCCGTCATCTCTTCGGGGCCAAACTCGAGATCAAACTGGGGCACGAACCGCCACACCGTCTGTCCGCAGACGACCGGCAGCACCGAGAACACGCCCAGACCTTCGATGGGACTGGGACGCACCTCAACAGGTATGAGCAACATGGGTAGTCGAAAAGCCGGACGAACCGGCGTGGAAAGACTCCGTGAAGCGCTCATCCCAGGCGGGGACCGCAGTCCTCCGCGCGCCGGATGCGACGGGCAACAGAGGGCCCGCCCGACCTGCCCGGGGGTCCGCCGCCGGTGCCAGCAGTTCGTGGGGCATGCCCCAAGGCGCCCCATCGGAAGAGGCCAACTCCAGGACGTCGCAATGCGCTGGCACCCCCGCCATCCGGGGCGCCCGGCTGGGGACGAAACCGCACGCCTCAAACACGCGACGAGCGCCGTGGTTGGCGCGGGCGACAATCGCGCGCAGCAGCGGACCCGGCGAGGCGCACGCTCCAGACTCGATCAAGGCCATGACCAAACGCCGGGCCAGACCTTGTCCGCGCCAAGGTTCGCGGACGTGGAGTCTTCGGATCTCGCCCCGGGATCGTCCGGCCATGGCCACGACCTGGCCGTCCGGGTTCTCCCCCACCAGGAAGGCGGCCCCCAGGCCGACATACGAGTCGGGGAAAGCCGCCATGTCCGCATCCAGGATGGGGTCAGGGGTGAGGCCGAGAGCGGTGAGATGAGCGGCGAACAGGGCCTGCACCGCCGGGAGATCATCCCCGGTGGCCGTTCGGATCACTACCGACCGATAGTCCTGCGTCGTCATCAGGCCGCGGGCTCCAGGGAGGAGCTGCGGCTTCAGCGCCACCAACAAGCGGCGCCGGGCGGGAACAATTACGCGACCGGCCCCGCCCGCAAGCAGAAACCGTCTGCGGACCGCGGCCGGTCCCCGGCCGCAGCACGGGCAAGCAGCGCACGGCTGCGCTTTGCAGCCTCGGAACGCACTCTGGAATTCGTGGCGGCTGCAACCGCGGAGCGGTCACGGTCCAGCTCAGCGCTCAGGCATCCAAACCGAGGCGGCTGGCAATGTCGGAGGCCGACAGGCCGTGGAGTTCGAAGGTCTTGTGGGACGAGGCTGCGCCGTTGACCAGTCGCACCTGGCTGCGCGGCAGATCGAGCGTGTCGGCGAGAAAACGGACGAGCGCCTCGTTGGCGGCGCCGTCGACGGGTGGCGAGGCAACGCGGATCCGAAGCTCAGGGCCGAGCATTCCCGCGATCTCAGTCCGGCGGGCGCGCGGCTGCGCCTTCACCTTCAGCCGCAGCGCCGCGCCGTGGCGTTGGAGGCAGACTGGGAGCCGTTCGGAACCTGGGGAAGGCGATTTCAATGGTGGGACGCGTTGACGGCCTCCGCCCCGCCCGCCGAACGGGGCACCGCGTCAGGGACGCCGCCCCGACCGCTTCATGTGCTCCAGCAGGGTCTCCGCCATGACGGAGGGTGTTTCCGCGATGGCCACGCCGGCAGCCCGCAACGCGGTGATCTTCGCCTCGGCAGTTCCCTTGCCTCCACTGATGATTGCACCCGCGTGGCCCATCCGGCGCCCGGGAGGCGCCGTCGCACCCGCGATGAAGCCCGCGACCGGCTTGCGGCCGTGCTGCTGGATCCAGGCCGCGGCTTCTTCCTCCGCGCTGCCACCGATCTCGCCGATCATGATGATCCCGTGCGTTTCCGGGTCTTCGTTGAACAGCTTGATCACGTCCAGGTGCGACATTCCCGGCACGGGATCGCCGCCGATGCCGACGCAGGTGCTTTGGCCCACGCCGCGGCTGGTGAGTTGCCAAACCGCCTCGTAGGTGAGAGTGCCGCTGCGAGAGACCACACCGATGTGACCCGCCCGATGAATGTAGCCCGGAGCAATGCCGATCCGGCAGCCTCCGTGCGAGTCGTTCCCCGTGCCGGCGGTCACCAGGCCGGGGCAGTTCGGACCAATCAACCGCGTGGGGCGTCCCTGCATGGCCCGGCGCACGCGGAGCATGTCCACCACCGGGATCCCTTCGGTGATGCAGACCACCAGATCGAGCCCGGCGTCGACCCCTTCGAGAATCGCATCCGCGGCGAAAGCGGCGGGGACGAAGATGGCCGCTGCCTGCGCGCCGGTCTGCCGGGCGGCTTCTGCCACCGTGTCGAAAATGGGAACGCGATGAGCGCCATGCTCAAAGACCTGGCCGCCCTTGCCAGGCGTCACGCCGGCGACGACCTGGGTGCCGTAATCCAGCGAGAGCTGGGCGTGGCGGGCACCAAAGCCGCCGGTGATGCCTTGGATCAGGACTTTGGTTTCGGGTTGGACAAGGATCGACATGGGATTCTGGAGATTGGCTCAACCGACCGGCGCGAAAAGACTCTCAGGGTGGGGCAAAGTGGCCGGAACTGCATGGTGCGGCGACGCGGCGCGGAGCCGCGGATTCGGCGGGCAACGGAGTGCCCGCCCTACCTGGCTGCGGTTCACGGAAAGTCCCCTTGGCACCAAGGCCACGCGGGATGGCCATGAACCCATCTCGCCGGCTCGGGGGACCCGGCCTACAGGTTGGAGGCCCGGTGCCCTCACCGGGCGGTGCATGGAGAGCCGGGACGCCGGGAGGACCGTTGCGACTTCCTGCGGACTGAAGTCCGCGCTCCGGGGGCGGTTCATGGAAAGCGACCTGTTCCTTTTGGACCTGCTCCGTGGCCATGAACCAAAAAGCGCCGCTAAAGCGGACGCACTCCAAACGCTTCGCGCCGCTCCAAGGCACCTCCGGGGCCGCGAAGCGCCTGGAGTGCGGGGATTCATCCCCGCTTTCGGGGACAGGTTCATGGGAAGCGACCTTGGCCGGGCGGCCATGCGCCATGGCCATGAACCCGGTAGGGCAGGCTTTCGAGCCTGCCGGTGGGCCGGACTTTCCAGTCCGGCGGGGCGGTGGGCGACGGGGACGTCGCCCCGACCGGCAGACAGGAATGTCTGCCCTACACCCGCGGTCCATGGACGGCCTCGAGCGCACGTGGGGTTGGCCAAGATTCACCGCGCCGCCTCGACCACCTTGCGCGCCGCGTCCGCCATCGTGTCGCCGCTGATGATCGTCAGACCGGACGCGGCGAGCGTGGCCTTGCCCGCTTGCACGTTGTTACCTTCGAGCCGGACGACGAGCGGGAGTTGCAGGCCCGTCTCCCGCACCGCGCTCACCACGCCATTGGCAATGACATTGCAGTCCATGATGCCGCCAAAGATGTTCACGAGAATGGCGCGGACATGCGGATCCTTCATGATGATTTTGAACGCGGCCGTGACCTGTTCCACGCTGGCGCCGCCGCCCACGTCGAGGAAGTTCGCCGGCTCGCCCCCGTAATGCTTGATGATGTCCATCGTCGCCATGGCGAGGCCGGCGCCGTTCACCAGGCAGGCAATGTTGCCGTCGAGCTTGATGTAGTTCAGCCCGTGATGACTGGCCTCGACCTCCAAGGCGGCTTCCTCGGCGAGGTCGCGCATGGCCTGAATGTCCGGATGCCGGAAGAGGGCGTTGTCGTCGAGACTGATCTTTCCATCCAGGGCCACCAGGGAAGGCTTGCCGCCGGGAGTCTCCACGACGCACAGAGGGTTCAATTCAACCATGGAGGCATCGCACTCCCACCAGGTGCGGTAGGTCCCGAGGAGGAACCGTTCGCCGGCGCGGAGCAGGTCCCCTTCGAGCTTCAAGGCGACCGCGAGCTTGCGCGCCTGGTACGGCATCATGCCCGTCGCCGGATCGATCCACTCGCGGACGATCTTCTCCGGCGTGCTGGCGGCAACCTCCTCGATGTCCATGCCACCTTCCGTGCTCACCATGAACAACGGGCGCCCGACGGCCCGATCCAGCAGCACCGCGCCATAGAGCTCGCGCACGATGCGCGCCCCGGCCTCGATGAGCAACCGCCGGACCACGCGTCCGTCGGGCCCGGTCTGCCGGGTGACCAGGGTCTGGCCCAACATGGCCTGGGCGCGTTCCAGGACCTCGTCGGCGGTTTCGCAGACTTTAACGCCGCCCTGGAGTCCGCCAACGAATGCTCCCTTGCCCCGGCCGCCCGCGTGGATCTGGGATTTCACGACCACCCGCGAGGCCCCTTCCGAGAACAGGCGCTTCGCCACCGCGCGCGCCGCATCGGGTGTTTCCACCGCTTCCCCGGAGGGCACAGGCACGCCGAAGCGCGCCAGCAGTTGTTTGGCCTGGTATTCGTGGATGTTCATCGCGAAGCCGGCGCGGAGTGTGCCGGGCGCCCGGGAACGGTTCAACGATCAAAATCCCTCACCCCGTGGATCCGCGATTGCCGTCGAAACGCGTCCAGCTTAGCCTCAACCGATGCGAAACATCAGCCGACGCGGCGCGCTTCGAACGCTGGGGACTCTCCCCGCAGGGCTGCTCACGGCGCAAGCCGCCTCCTCCGGCTCCACGGTCGCTCCCGGGACGCCGTCCGAGGACGCGGCCGGATGGACCTACCGTCCCATCCTGCCCGACGATGCCGCGGGGCGCGCCTATGCCGCCTATCCCGGGAACGGTTGCATGTTCGCCGTCTTTTCCGGCGTGGTGGGCAGGCTCGCCGAGGACCACGGGGCACCCTTCGCTTCCTTTCCGCTGGCGATGATGAAGTACGGCCATGGCGGCGCCGGGGGATACGGCTGCCTGTGCGGCGCCTTGAACGGCGCGGCCGCCCTCATCGGGCTGTTCCAGGCTCAGCAACGAACGCGCGACCTGCTCATCACGGAACTGTTCAAGTGGTACGAGGAAACCGAGCTGCCCGTGTTCGCACCGGCGGGTGCCAAGGCCGGCGGCGTGAAGTCCAAGTCCGGCTCGGTGCTCTGCCATGCCTCGATTGTCAACTGGTGCCGCCGGAGCGGTGGCAACCCCTATGACAAGGCCCGGGGAGAACGTTGCCGCCGGCTCAGCGCCGATGTCACCTTCCGCACCGTGGAGCTTCTGAACCGCACCCTGGCCAGCGGGCGCCGCGAAATCACCGTCAGCGACGGGTCCGCCTCCTGCATGCAGTGCCACGCGAATTCCGAGACGCCCCAGGTGACCGTCCGCTCGCTGATGGATTGCGGCAGCTGCCATCACTTCGAGGCGCCTCACCCGGCGCCCAAGCTGATGCCCTAAGAGCCGGTCCGAGAATTCAAAGTTGCCCTGTTTTCGCGGGGAGGCTCCGATTTCATGAAATAGCTATTTCATCAAAACGGCCGGAGCCGAATGGCGAGGCGGGACGAGGGAGCATACCCGCCAGCGACATATAACCGGGGAGCAACGAAGCCAGGCGGCCTGGTCCGCGAGAACCCTCCTTTTGCCGTGTCTTTCGCCCTGGGTCGGCGTTGGCTCGGCCGTTACAGCCCTTAAGATCCGCACGCCACGACCGGTGGCGGGAGTTCACGTTGAATCTCAGGCAGCCGGTAACCAAAGCCTGCGCCCTGCACACTGGACAAATCGATCAGCCCGTCACGACGCTGGTAAAGGCCCGGATGCACCGCAGCTTCCGGCTTCGAGGCTTCCGGGTAGAACTGCATGGCGTTCGTCTCCACGCCCATGATGGTGCCAACGTGGGCCGCAAGCAGCGCATGGGGGATCTGCGCCAGCATCGGGTTGGTCAGGTCCTGGACCATCAGGCTCATCCCGTGGGCCTTCGCCCAGCATGCACTCAGGATCGCCCCGGTCTGGGTCTTGCAGGTCTTCAACGCCACGCCCGACCATCCGAGTTCACGTCCCAGCCGCACGTGCTGCCAGTCATGGGCGCTCTCATCGAGAAACAGCGGCTTCCGACCTGACACGCTGCGCACGTCGATCCGGTGCTTCTCCAGGTCGTAGGGGAAGGGTTGCTCCACGTACAGGATCATGCCGTAGAGGCGGGGGTGTTCGTCCCGAAGCCGATCCAGGATTTCGTTCACGTAGCCGGGATCGGTCACCGTGCAATTGAAATCGGCGCTGAGCCAGTCGACGTCGTGCGCCACGCCGATCCGCCCCACCTCCACGAGGCGGGCCAAGTCCCAGGCTGCATCGTTACCCCGCAGCTTGACCTTGAGGCATTTCAAGCCGTCGGTCCGGATCCACTCCGGCAACACGACCGGGTAGCCATCCTTCGGCTCGCGTCCGGTCAACGCGGAGGCGTCCAGCAGATCCAAGCCCCCCACCAGGTGCCAGGCGCGCAGTCGGTCTTTCCGTGGCGTCAGAAAGTCCGAGGGAAACAGCCCGTCGAAACGGACGCCGCTGCCCGGTGCAGGTTCGAGAAAGCGGGAAAGATCGCGACCGAGCAGCTCGGGTCCGTACGTCTCGTACACGGAGATACCCCGCAATTGAGCGAACGCATCGTGTACGGCCTGATCGAACACGGAACAGCAAACGAGCGCCGCCAGCCATGGCATGGGCTCGGCGGGGGACGTCGCGCCGGGGACGAAGCGCCCCAACTGCTCGCGCAACGGGCCTTGCTGGAAATCCCAGCCCAGTTCCAACGGGTGTCCCCACGCGCCGAAGTCGGTCCAGGCCCGCGCCAAACGCACGCAGAAATCCTTCAAAACCGCATGCCGAGGCTCGTACGGCTGCGCGCTGGGCCACACCCATTGCACGCTCAAGGGCGTCTCGCCCCAACCCTCGGCGCTGCGACCGTGGCGATCCTCCACCCGGACGCGCGCCCGGGCGCAGGTCACGGAGGTCAGTGTTTCCGGACCGAACTTCAGCGGCACCCGGGTTTGCACCGGGAGGAAATGCAGAGCCGCCGCTTTGACGCGAATTCGCGTGGCTGGGTTAGTTGTCTCCAAAGGTCAGTCGCAGCTCCCGCGGGGCGGACGTGTGAGGAAACCGCAGCCAGAGCAGCTTCCGCGCGGCGTCGTACCGGGACTCGGTCAAGGGTTGCCCTGCCAGCGTTGCCTCGCGGGGAGCCCCGGCAGTTCTCAGCAGAACCACGGCGGGCGTATCCGAAACCCCTTCCACGACGGCACGCAGGTTCGTTGGCCCCGATTCCATCACCAGGGTCTTGCCGCCTGACGCGAGCACGGCCGGCGCTTCCGCGGAAGCACGGTCCAGGTCGAGAAGGAGAGCGCGCCGCCCCGGATCGAGGGACACCGTCTCCTGCACCTTCAGTTCGGGATCGAACAAGTCAACAAAACGCCCCGAAAGCACCTTGGACGGCCCGGGGACGGATTCGTCGAACCCCGCCCCGATGACATACGGCCCGCGGCGCAGGAGCAGGTAGTTCGTCTCAGTCCAACGGATGCCCGCGGTGGCGGCGACCTCTTGGATCGAGGCTACCAGGCGCGTGTCTCCGTCGGCAGCGGAGGCGAGCGCGGCAGGGCTCTCCCTGACCCAACGAACGAACCCCTTCCCCACCGCGTGTGTGCCGGCGTTGGCGTCACGACTCAGGCCCAGTGCCTCGAACAGGTGCTGACGCGGAGTGGTGTACGACGCGGGAGGAGTGTTCCACCAGTCGCGAACCCGGGCGTACGGATCGCTGTCGTCGTCCCACACCACAAGGACGCCGCCGGCCCGCACCCAGTCACCAAGCGGTTGATGAACCTCGGGCGAAAGCGGCTTTTGGCCATGGTAACTGAGGACGAGCAGGCGGCAGGCTTCGAGGAACTTGGGAACGGTGAGATTCTCCAACTGCACCGGGGTGACCGGCATGCCGCGCTTGAGGAAAGGCAGCGCGAGCCCGTACACATGACTCAGGTGCGGATCGCTCGGCGTCGGATCGCCGCGTTGAAACATCAACGAGTCGCTCACGATCACGCCCAGTCCGGTGGTGCCACAGTCCCAGGCCACCTCGCGCTGCTGCATCGAGTTCAGGGCGTCGAAGACCACCTGCAACTCGGTCGCGTACGGCGGGGGGATCGGTTCACGCTCGTCCCGTTTCGCCTGCTTCGGGTAGCGGCCGCCGAAGACGCGTTCGGGCCAGGGTGCCACCTCGTATTGCCAGACTTCCGGCTGCAGCAGCGAGGCCACGAGGGTCGACTCCCAGTTCACGCGGTAGTCTGCCCAGTCGTAGTTGGGGTTGTCCTCGATGGGATCGTTCAAATACCAGACGGAGCGGCCCGTCGAGCGAACCAGGTTCTGCATGGCGCCGTACTCGAGGAAAGCCGTCTCGAAGGTGCGCTCCTTGAGCTTTCCACGATACAGGTTCGGCGTGCGCGAGGTGCCGGTCCAGACCTGGGCAATATAGCCATCGCATCCGTGGAGGCGGGCGAGGCTCGATTCCGGACTCACGATCCGCCAATGGGCATAGTTGAGCAGACTGTGCGTCGGCACATAGCACCGGACCTTGCGCCCCGTTCGCCGGTTCCATTCCTGCACATGATCGAACACCTGCTGCAACGCGCGCCGGTAAAGGAAATACTTCAGCTTGGACGCACGCCATTGCGCGTCGACCGAGCTGTGCGGAGGTTGCCATTCCTCGGCGTAGTAACTCCGCCACTCCCGCTTGAATCCTTCGGAGTAACCGCCCCGCACCCAGAACTCGGGTTCCTCGAGGTGCACGGCCTCGGCGCCGGCATCCAACGCCCGCTGAACCCCCACGCAGAGGAACTTCCCGAAGTTCTCACCGGGCGACATGTAGTAGACATCCCCGCCGTGGCTGATCTTCTTGCCGTTCCGTTCGGTCTGCGCCTCGTCCTCGTGGTTCACGCCGTCAAAGCGGCCATAGAGATAGTCCTGGTAGTTGCCCCAGGAAACGCCCGTCATGACGTGAATCTGGTACCCACGGTCGCGCCAGGTCTGCACCCGGGCCGGCAAGCCCGGATCGATGCCGTACACAATGGCCACGTCGGAGCGAAGATTGCCTTGCGAGCTCCAGGCCTGGCCGGTTTGGAAGCACGTCCGTTCCAACACCTGCAAGGGGTCTGCGGGGAAGGGTTCGACCGCGCCGGCGAACAGGATAACCGGGGGTGTCCAGAGCACGGCCGCGGCCAGGCAGACCGCGCGCCACATCAGCGGCGAGTTGGGGAGCGCACCCGCCCCGGGTGCGGCGGCGGGCGGCTCGCCCGCCACTTCGACGAGCACTCGATCGGCGACGGTCTCGTTTCGGTGCGGCTCCCGCGGGCCGACCGGCGAGAGCGCCGGTCGGTGCACGCGAGGGCGCGTGCGCTCCCCTGCACGAGTTCTCACGCGAAGTAGGGCTCGAGCACATTCCGGGCGACGCGCAGGGCTCGCTGACGGCCCGGAAGGCTGTTGCCGAACGTGCCGTCCTCGACCTCGATGCAGACCGGGCCCTCGTAGCCGACATCCTGCACCGCGCCCATGAACCGCGCCCAGTCGATGTCTCCATAGCCCGGGATGCGAGGCTGATGCCATTCAAGCGGGTAGGCGAAGATGCCGACCTCGTTCATCCGTTCCCAACGGATGCGGACGTCCTTGGCATGCAGGTGAAACAGCTTCGCCTTGAACTCCACGAGGGGCGAGGCGGGGTCCATGAACTGCAGAATGAAATGCGAGGGATCGTAGTTCAGCCCGAAGTGGTCGCTCGGGATGTCACTGAACATGCGACGCCAGATCGCGGGTGACGTGGCGAGGTTCTTCCCACCGGGCCACTCGTCCCGCGTGAATGACATCGGGCAGTTCTCGATGCCGATCTTGATCCCGTGGTCCTCGGCGAACTTGATGAGCGGCTTCCAGGTCTTGAGGAACCGCGGCCAGTTCTCGTCGACCGTCTGGGTCCAGTCCCGGCCGACGAATGTGTTGACGTTCTTCAAGCCCAGGACCTCGGCCGCCAGGATCACCTTCTTCAAATGCTCGACCGACCGTTTCGCCACCTCGGCATCCGGATCCAGCGGATTTGGATAATAGCCCAGGCCGCTGATCCCGACGCCGTGTTCGTTGGCGCGCGCCCAGACCTCGTCAGCGCGGGCCTTCGTCAATCCGGTGACGTCCACGTGCGTCACCCCGGCGAACTTGCGTTCGGCCTTGCCCACGGGCCAGCACATCAGTTCGACACACGCGAACCGCTCGGTTTTGGCGAATTGGAGCACCTGTTCCAGCGACAGGTCCGGCAGAATGGCGGAAACGAATCCTAGTTTCATGTTCAGGAATGGCTGACCGCATCGTGCCCGCACCGCCGTAAAAAGCCAGCGGGAACCGTGGCGCGGGAGATCAGAACCACGGGTTCGCGCCGAATCGCAACCACCGGTTTGCCCCGGGGCCGGACACGGTGTAGGAGGTCAGCATCGCCCGGGCCCGAACAAGGCCGCGGACGTCGGCGCGCTCGGCGCACGGACCGGCGGGCGTGCCTCCGGGAATGGAAGAGGCGCAGCATTCAAACCGAACCTGACCATGAAATACGTGGACGGATATGTGATACCGATACCGGTCAAGAACCTCCCGAACTACCGCCGACTGGCGCGTGTGGCGTCCCGCGTGTGGATGGAACACGGCGCCCTCGCGTACTGCGAATGCGCCGGTGACGACCTCCAGGTGGAGTGTGGGACTCCGTTCACGAAGCAGCTCAAGCTGAAGCCGGATGAGACGGCGATCTTCGCGTGGATCGTCTTCAAGTCCAAAGCGCATCGGGATCGCGTGAATGCCAGGGCCATGAAGGACCCCCGGCTGGCCTGCACAATGGAGAAGGACGCCATGCCTTTTGATCCCAAGCGAATGGTCTACGGTGGGTTCAAAACGCTCGTCGAGGCCTGATGGGTAGTGACCATGAACCGCTCCCGCCGGGTCGGGGGCGCGGCCTGCAGGTTGCAGGCCAAGTGCCCTCACCGGGTGGTCCACGATTCCAGGCGGGGCGCGCAGTCCTCTGCGCGCCGGATCGGCGGGCCGCGGAGTGCCCGCCCTACCATCTGTAGCCGTCCGTAAGGCCAGTTCAGCCGTGACGAGGTCCGGCCAACTGGTACCGTCGCCCGGGCTCCATCCGAAGTGACCCCTCCAGGCGGGGCAGCCGGGTTGGAGCCCAACTGGCGATGTCCAAGCTGCCCATCTCTGTCTGCATGATCTCCGGCCCGGAGGCTCACCGCATTGGCCGGACCCTGGACAGCGTGGCGGAGTGGGCGCAGGAGATCCTTGTGGTCTTGAACGAGGATGCGCAGGACGATACCGAGGGGGTGGTGACCCGCTTTGGCGGCCGGGTCTTTCGCGAGAAATGGAAGGGCTTCATCCGCCAAAAGAACTCGGTGACCGAGAAGGCGTCCCAGCCCTGGCTGCTCAACATCGACGCCGACGAGGTGGTGTCCGCGCCGCTCCGTTCCCAGATCGAATCGCTGTTCCGCGACCCGGTCCGGGCCGCGAGCCATGCCGCCTATGAGTTCCCGCGTTGCACCCTTTACCATGGCCGGTGGATTCGTCACGGGGACTGGTACCCCGACCGCGTGCAACGGCTCTGGCAACGAGGCACGGCATCATGGTCCGGCGTGGATCCGCATGCGCGCCTCCAGATCGCGGGCTCGATCGGACGCCTGCGCGGCGATCTCCTGCACTATTCGATGGAGACCTACGACCACCAGATCGCGAAGACGATCGCGTACGCGGATGATTTCGTGCGCCACGCCCAATCCCTCAACCACCGCGTCAACGGCTTCGACTTGCTCGTCCGTCCGACGTGGCGGTTTCTTCGCGCGTATCTGTTCCGGCTGGGGTTCCTGGACGGCTGGCAGGGCTACAGCATCGCGTGGATGACCGCGTTCTACACGTTCCTCCGTTACGCCAAGGCGCGTGCAGCCCAGGAAGGCGGCTCGTCGTGAAGACGCCCCCCACCGGCGACCCGGATCACCTCCTGGTCTACGAACCAAGATCCGAGGGCCATCATCCCACCTGGCTCCGCTTCCTCGCCGAGGACCTGCTCTCCGGCGGATATCGCCTGACCCTCGCCGTGGATACGCGCGCCGCGGCCGAGAAGATCCTGCGTGACAGCCTGGGCGAACTCCATGAAAGGGTAACGCTCGTGCCGGCGCTTGACCCGCTCGGTCGCCCCCGGGGAGGAAGCGTCGTGCGCTCCGTCGAAACAACGTTGGCCGAGTCCCGCGCCCGCCGCGTGTTCCTGGGCGAATTCGACGAGATCGCCTCGGCGATGTTCCGGCGGGCCGCCACCGGGCTCAAGCCGCCGGCGAGGCTTCATGGCCGCGTGGGCGGCATCTACCACCGGCCCCGTTTCATGGCCGCGCCGTGGTGGTCTCCGAACCGGTTCTTGAAGCAATTGGGCTTCCGCCGACTTCTCAATGCCGGGTGGCTGAACCCGCTGCTGTTTCTGGATCCGGGGCTGCATCGCGCCCGCAAGGCAGAGTTCCCGCGCGCACCGCTTTGCTACCTGCCCAACCCATGTCCCCTGCCCTACCCCGGGGAGCGCCACACCGCACGACGCGAACTCGGGATTCCTCCGGAGTCGTGGGTGTTCCTCTTCTATGGGGGCGGTTATCGCCGGAAGGGACTGCATCTGGCCGTCGAGGCTTTCCTCGGGCTGCCGGAGGCTGTGCCCGCCTTCCTGCTGTGTGTTGGACGACAGAATCCGGATCCGCAGACGGCCGCTTCCATCGACGCCCTCACGCGCCAGCGACGGGCCGTGTTGATCAACCGCTACGTCTCCAGCGCCGAGGAAGCAGCCAGCTTTGTCGCGTGTGACGTGGTGCTGCTCCCGTACCTCAATCACTTCGGCATCAGCGCGGTGCTCACCCAGGCGGTTGCCGCCGGGAAGCCGGTGATCGCCTCGGACGAACAACTGCTGGGACAGGAAACGCGCGAACACGGACTGGGCCTGCTGTTCCCGTCCGGCAACGTCGCCGAACTGCGCGCTCGCCTTCTCGAAGCCGCCAGCCTGACGCCGGAGAAAAGGGCGGCCTTCGGCGGGGCCATCGCCCGGTACGCCGCCGCGCATTCCCGGGCGGCCTTCCGCGACGCCTTGTTGCAGGCCATGCAGGGGAACGCCGGGGCGCCCGTGAACACACCGCCCCCGGGTTGAATCCGGACACGCTTCGGCCTGCGGCATGTTGAAAGCCCTCCATCTCAACACCCTGCTCCGCGGCGGCGGCACGGACGATCAGTGCGTGCAGCTCTGTGCCCACCTCCGGCGACTCGGCGTGGACGTCGGCCTCATCGGCCCCGGCGAGAGCGAGTTCGCTGCGATCGCCCGGAAGCTCGAGGTCCCGGTGCATCCCACGCCCCCGGAGGGTCCCGGCAAACTGCGGTTCATCCTCACCGCCGCGCGCCTGATCCGCCGCGAACGGCCCCACGTGGTTCACGGGCACCATGGCCGGGATATCTGGCCCACCATCCTCGCCGTACGCTGGTCCGGTGTGCGCCTCCGGGTCGTTCTCACGCGACACCTCGCCAAGAGCCCGTCGTCGGTGGTGAGTCGGCACTTTCTGCTCAGCCAGGTGGACGCCCTGATCGCGGTATCGGCGTTCGTTGCCCGGGTGTTGCGCGAGGGACATTACGAACCGCAGTCGCCGGTCGAGGAACGACGCGCCCGCCCGCCGCTCCGTGGCGACACGCGCAAGATCCGGGTGATTCATGGCGGGATCGACGCCTCGAGGTTTCGCCCGCGCTCTCCAGACATGCCGGAGATCCTGGCCCTCCGACAGAGTTGGGGCTTTCCGGCGGACGCTTACGTCTTTGGGGTGGTGGGCGGATACGACCTGCCGCGTGGCAAGGGCCAGCGCGAATTTCTGCTGGCCGCCGCCCGGGTCGCCCCACGACTCGGACACGCGCGCTTCGCGATTGTCGGCCGCGGGAACATGGCCGCCGTGCTCACCGAGGACATCCGAACGTTGGGCTTGGAGCGCGTGGCCTGCCTGACGCCGTACTGTCGCGACATGCCGGCCGCGATGAACGCCCTCGATTGCCTGGTGCACCCGCAGATCGGAACCGAGGCCTTTCCTGGCGTCGTCCTGGAGGCGCTGGCCTGCGGCCGGCGCGTCATCGCATCGGATCTCGACGGCATCCCGGAAGCGTTTGCCGCCTGTGCCGAGGGACGCCTCGTGGAGCCGGAGCGTGTCGATGCCCTGGCGAACGCCCTGCTCGCTGAGGCGACCGCCCCCCGACTGCTCATGCCGCGACGTGAAGCGATGCACGCCGAGGTCGCCACGCACTTCGACCTTCCGGTGGTGGCTGGCCGGGTCCATGAGTTCTACCAGCAGCTCGTGGGTGCTGAGTCCAACGGGTAATTCACGCTGCCGAAAGGCCCTGCAAGCGCAACCGAAGATCCGGCGGATCATCTGCGCCATCCGCCCCATCCGTAGCCCAAAAACCGTTCTGCCGTTCCCGTGAGCGCCGCCCCATTTACAGTCTCGCGGTTGGAGCGGACCGGAACGGCCGGACTGAGGTCGGGCGCGGCTACGACTCGAGCTCCGCCTTCAATGCCGCCGCGAGTTGCTCGTAATGCCCGAGATGGTTGTAGAGCTGCGCCGAGATCCGCAAGACACGCCGTGGGGGCGCCGGCCACGGTATCACCGGCACTTCGATGCCATGTCGGGTGAGCAGCGCCTCCTGCAACGCGTCCACGTACAGGGGCGACTTGGGAACGGTCAGCTCGGCAGCGTCCGGTATCGGCAACGCGGCCAGCGAACCGATCATCGAGTCGGGACTCGGTGCCTGGATGCCCAGCGAGCGGCCAAGCACCCGCCGGGCGGCCAGCGCAAGGTCGCGGTTGCGGCGCCTGAGGGCTGGCCAGCCTTCCGGCGACAGACTCCCCATAAAATCGATCGCCTTCGGCACCGCCAGGAACGCCGTCGGATCCGAGGTCCCGGTCCAGCCGAACTCGATGAGAAATCGGGAACGGTCGCTGCGCGGCGAATTGGCGCCGTGGCTGATCACCAGAGGACGGATGAAGGACTGCAGGTCGCGACGCACGTGCAGGAAGGCGGCGCCCTTGGGCGCACACAACCACTTGTGACAGTTGCCCGTGTAGTAGCCCGCCCCCAGATCGCGGAGGTTCAGCGGAACCATGCCCGGGGCGTGCGCCCCGTCGATGAGGGTCTCGACACCGCGATGATGCAGCTCGCGGACGAGAGTCTTGACCGGCAGGACCAACCCGGTCTGGCTGGTGACGTGGTCCAGCATGGCCAGCCGCGTCCGGGGCGTGACCCGTTCCATGATCGCCTCGATGACTTGCCCCGCCCGGCGCACGGGAAAAGGAACCGGTGCCACCACGACGCGGGCGCCCGCCCGCTGGGCGGCGAAGTCGAGCGCGTTCCGACAGGCGTTGTACTCCTGGTCGGTCACGAGCAACTCGTCGCCCGGGCGGAATTGCAGCGAACGCAGCACCGTGTTGACACCGGCGGTGGCGTTCCCGATCCCCACGAGGTCCTGTGGATCGGCACCGACAAAACCGGCCAGGCTGTCGCGGGCGGCGTCGAGTAACGACTCCAGGTCACGCACGAAGAAGGTGATCGGCTCCCGCTCCATCCGGTCGCGAAGCTCGCGCTGGAACTCGAGCACCGGACGTGGGCAGCTTCCGAAGGAGCCGTGATTGAGGAATACCAGGCTGGGATCCAGCGGCCATACGCTGGCGTCCAGGTGGGCGAGCGCGGAGGGCTTGCGACGCTTCATGCGAAGAGGTGCTTTGCGAGTCTGGAGCAACGAGGGACGGCCACTCCTCGAGTTGTGAACCTCACACCCCCCGCAGGACCTTCGGTTCTCGGCGCACCGGATGCGGCGGGCAGCGGAGTGCCCGCCCTACCGGAAGGGACGAGCGTGGGCTTCGGCCGGCAGGGACGTTCCCAAGCCGGTGTGGCTTCCTGCGGACGGAAGTCCGCGCTCCGGCAAACGCTTCGCGCCGCTCCAAGGCACGTCCGGGGCCGCGAAGCGCTTGGAGTGCGGGGATTCATCCCCGCTTTTCGGGGCAGGTTCATGGGAAGTGGACGGATGGCGGGCCTCGCGTTCACACGGCAATCGGAGCCTTGATGCCGGGATGCGGCTCGTAGCCCACGAGTTCGAAATCTCCATACTCAAAGTCGTGCAGGCTGGTCCGACGCGGGTTGAGCTTCATGACGGGCAGCGGGCGCGGCTCGCGGCTGAGCTGAAGCCGGGCCTGTTCCAGGTGGTTGGCGTACAGATGCAGGTCGCCGAAGGTGTGCACAAAATCTCCCGGATGAAGGCCGGTGACCTGGGCGACCATCAGCGTGAGGAGCGCGTAGCTGGCGATGTTGAAGGGCACGCCCAGGAAGAGGTCGGCGCTGCGCTGGTAAAGCTGACAACTCAGTCGCCCTTCGAGGACGTAAAACTGAAACAGCGTGTGGCACGGCGGAAGCGCCATGTCTTCGACCTCGGCCGGATTCCACGCCGTGACGATGAGCCGCCGGCTGTCCGGGTTCTTGCGGATCATCTCGACGACCTCGTCCACCTGGTGGATGGAACGGCCATCGGGCGACCGCCAATCACACCATTGCGCCCCATAAACGCGGCCGAGGTTGCCTTCGTCGTCCGCCCATTCGTCCCAGATGGTCACCCCGCGCTCCTTCAGCCAGCGGACGTTGGTCTCGCCGCGCAGGAACCACAGCAGTTCGTAGATGATGGACTTGAGGTGGAGCTTCTTCGTGGTGACCACCGGGAAGCCGGCACCCAGATCGTAGCGGGTCTGGGCTCCGAAAACCGAATAGGTCCCGGTACCTGTTCGGTCGGCCTTGAATTTGCCGTGGTCCAGGACGTGGCGGAGCAGCTCGAGGTATTGACGCATGGCGGAGACAAGCGACCCCGAATGGTTTCGGGCGTTTGACCGGGGAAGCAAGCGCATTGTCCGGCCGAAGGCCCGCTCGCGAGGCTTCGGCGGGCAACGGAGTGCCCGCCCTACCTTGCATGGGAAGTTCCCTTGGCCCGGCTACGATGCGCCGTGACCATGCACCAAAAAGCGCCGGTAAACCGGACGCACTCCAGACGCTTCGCGCCGCTCCCAGGCACGTCCGAAGTCGCGAAGCGCCTGGAGTGCGGGGATTCATCCCCGCTTTTCCGAGCCGGCCATCCACGGGGCTTCCAAGGTAGGGCTTGCAGTCCCCTGATCGCGGGCTTCAGCCCACAGGGACGTCACGACGGCGGCGTGGCTTCCTGCGGACTGAAGTCCGCGCTCCGGGGAGGTTCATGCAGGGAAGAGCGAGGGGCGCTACGAAGGCGAGGGGCTCCGACCGATCTCCTTGCGGAACGGCACGGCCGGTTTCTTAATGGCCTGGCATGATTCTGCCGCTCAGCGACGCCCCCAATCCCCGCGGCACGCCGGTGATCACCTGGGCGCTCATCGCGGCCAACGTGTTGATCTACCTGTTCATCACGTTACCGCTCAGCCGTCGCGCCCCGGACCGGAGCGATCCCTTGATTCCCGAGTACGTCCAGACCATCCGCGAGGTGCTGCCGCCACGCGTTGATTTGCGCGAGGCCCTGGCGAATGTATCGGCGTACGATCTCTACGTCTATCGACACGGCTTTCGGCCGGCGCGCCCGCAACTCAGCGACCTGCTGTACTCGATCTTCCTGCACGGCGGTTTCATGCACCTGTTCGGGAACATGCTGTTCCTCTGGATCTACGGCGACAACGTCGAGTACCGGCTTGGCCGCGGGCGGTACCTCTTCTACTACCTGCTCACCGGAGTGGCCGCGATCCTGTTTTACTCGCTGTTCGCCCGTGGATCGAAGCTGCCGTTGGTCGGTGCCTCCGGCGCGATCTCAGGCGTGCTCGGGTTCTATTTCATCTGGTTTCCGAGGAACACGGTTCGGCTGTTCGTGTTCCTGTTTCCATTCATCATGAATGTGTTCCAGGTGCCGGCGCGGCTGGTCCTGGGGATTTACCTGGTGCTCGACAACCTGCTTCCCTTCCTGTTCACGCGCGGCTCCCAGGGAGGCGGGGTGGCGCATGGGGCCCATATCGGCGGGTTTGTGGCGGGACTGGCGATCGCCTGGATGTTCGACCGACGCGGCCTGAACACCGCGCCGCGGGAATACCGCACCACGCGCGCGCCGGAACCGACGCCCCGCATGGAGGTCGCCGAGGCGCTTGGGCGCGGGGAGATGGCGCAGGCCGCCTCGGCCTACTTCGCGCTTTCACCCGAGGCCACCCGGGGACTGTTACGGCCGGAGGAATCGCTGGCCCTGGCGGCATGGCTGGCGAAGTCCGGACACCCGGAAGCGGCACTCGCGGTGTATCGGCGTCAGCTTCGAGACCACCCGATGGGTCCGAAGGCGGCCGAAGCCCACCTGGGTGCCGGCCTGGTGCAATTGAGCCAGGAAGGCCAGGTCGCAGCCGCCTACCAGCATTTCCTCGATGCGCTCGATCTCGATCCTGCTCCGCAGGTCGCGGCGCAGGCCCGAGAAGCGCTGGCCGCCATCGCGGCGCGCCAGAAGTACGCGCTGCGCCGCTATCGCTGACCCTGGCGCGGGCGCCTCACGCCTCAAGGCAGCGGCGTGATCTCGATCTTGCGGAAGTGGATCTCGCCGCCTTCGGACTGCACCGCGATCGGACCGGCGGCCAACTCGCAGTCGGTGGCCTCGTTGACCAGCACGCCGTTGACCCGGATCTGCATGGTCGAACCGTTGAGCGTTACCTCGGCCTCGTTCCACTCTCCGGGCGTCTTCTCGTTGGCCTGGGTCTTCGTCACTCCGGACGCCGCGCCAGCCAGCTCGCCCCCCTGAAAGGTGCGAGCACGAGGGGCGGCGCCCGAGACCTTCATGCCGTGGAACCCGTAGATGTCGCCGGCATCGCCGCTTTTCAACTGGCATTCCAGGGCGCGCGGGAGCGGCATGGGCTTGCCGTTGATGCGCATCAGCAGACCGCTGTTGCCGGGCTTCTCGCCGGGAGCCCACCGCCACTCGAGGTTCACCCGACAATTCGTGTAGGCTTCCTTGCTGAACAGGTAGCCCATCGGCTCGCCTTTGCAGATGAGAATGCCGTCGCGCACGGTCCAGACGTCCTCCATCCCGACGCGATGGTCGGAGAGGTACGAGCGCCAGCCGTCGAGGTTACGCCCGTTGAAGAGCTTCTGAGCGACGTCCGCGCCGAAAGCGGGCGACGTCCAGAGGCCCGCCAGCACCAGCAGACCGAGGCCGAAGGAGCGGGGGCGCGACAAGGTTTGAACCGGTTTCGAAATCATGGGTTGCACGAACCGACGATAAGTGCGGTCTCGCGACATTCAACCCCAAATCGCCAGGCTGGGATCTCTTGAAGGCGCGGCCGTCAGCCCGCGCTCCCCTGCCCGACTCTTGCCGCCGCCGGCTCACGCCGGTGCCTACAACTCGCACACCGCGACGGGTCCGGGCGTTGACACGTCACCTCACGTGGTGGAGTTTCGCGTCAATGTGCGAAAGCGCAGAGCGACCCTCTAACCCGATCCCCAGGTTCGATGGCATTGTGAAGGCCATCCGAAGCGGGCGATGCATTCCCTTCCTTGGGGCGGGGGTCAGCTCGGCCTTTCGGGATTGGCGTCACGGTCAAGTCGAGGTCCCCGGCTGCCCTTCCGGGTTCGATCTGAAGACCCGACTCGAAAAGGCGCTGCGAGAGAACCCGCACCCGAGTCCGGAACTAGATCGCGTTCCGCTGTCCGACCTGCCCTCGGTTGCCGAGTTCTATGTGCATTTCGACAACGGTCAGCGGGGCGAACTCGAAGCGATGATCGCGGAGGAGCTTGGCCGTGTCCAATTCCCGCGGCCGATTCACTGGGTGCTGGCGCGCGTCCCCTCGGTGCGCTGTGTGTTTACGACGAACTACGACGAACTGGTCGAAGTCGCCTGTCAGCAGTCGGAGCCGGGGCGCGCGCTGCTCGGGCCCTATATCTACGACCAATCCGAGACCCAGCAGGAACCGCCGGAAGGGATCCCGATCGAGATCGTCACCAATGCACCCTACAAGGCGGCGTCGGCGTCAGTCGCGGGAAGCCACCCCCTGGTCCTTTACAAGATGCACGGGTGTGTCCGGCGTCCGGGCTCGTTGCTCATCACCACTTACGATTACGTCAGGTACATCGCGTCCTGGCGCGATGAGCGTTTGGGCATGCCGAAGGTGTTTCGCGACCTGCTCTACAAGAACACGATCCTGTTCCTCGGCTACAGCCTGAGCGATTGGAATTTCCGCGTGATCTGGGAGGCCATGATCGGCGCCTTCCCCGGCGGACGGTTCTCGATCCAGTCCTACGCGGTCAAGAAGGGCGTCACCGAGTTCGAACGTTCCCTGTTCGCCCAGCGTAACATCACCCTGATCGACTGCGATCTCACCGATTTCGCCCGGGCCCTGGCGCAGGAATTCCAGGTCGAGATCCCGCCCGTGGGGCCGCTGCCGCCGCCGGCAACCCGCCCGGTGGAATCTCGTGCGGTGACGCCATGAACCGCCGCAACCCTTACCGGCTGTTTGACTACTACGCGGAGGCGGACGCGGAGCTCTTCTTTGGCCGCGAGCGCGAGGTGAGCGCGGTGGTGGGCGACATCCTCGCCAACAAACTGCTGGTGCTCTTCGCGCGCTCGGGTTCCGGAAAGACCTCGCTGCTCAAGGCGGGAATCGGGCCGGCGCTTCACCAACTCGGCGAGGACGAAGCATCCCGCATCCGGTTGGTGACCATCCGGCTCGAGGGCGATGCCACGCCGGAGCAGTCGGCTCTGAACGCCTTGAGTGCGGCGTTGGGCGAACACGGCCCCAGGCCGGGCGAGTCGCTCCACGATCTGCTGCGGCGCTTGTGCAGCTTCCCGAAGGACGGCGCGTTGGGGAAGCAGCCCATGGGACTGGTGCTCGCGTTCGACCAGTTCGAGGAGCTGTTCATCACGCTGTTCAGGGACAAGCCCGAGGTCCGCTCGGAGTTCGCCAGGCAGCTGGCCGCAATCATCTACGACGACGCCTTGCGCGCGTACGTCGTCCTCTCCCTCCGGGCAGACCATTTCCATCACCTGAACGAGTTCCGACAGGCCATCCCAAGCATCTTCCAGAACAACACGAACCTCGAGCTGCGCCCGTTCGACGACGAGGCGGCCTTGCGGGTGATCCGCGGCCCGACGGAGCGGCCTGGCAGCCCCTTCACGTGGGAAGCTGGCTTGCCCGAGCGGATCGTGGCCGACCTGAAGCGCCTCAACGAGGACCAGGATGGTGTCCTCCCGATTCACCTCCAGATTGTCTGCTACGGCCTGGTTGAAGGACTCGAACCGGGCGAAACGGTCATCGCCGCGAGGCTCTACTCGGCTCAGGCCGATCAATCGGCATCGGGCGAATCGCCGGCGGCCGCCATGATTCGCCGTCGAATTCTGGAGCCGCTCGAAGCCGTCAAGGGCCGGGAAAGGCGGCGCAGCTTGTGCCGGGTGCTCCGGGCCCTGACAACGCATCATCGGACCAAACAACCCCGCTCGTTCTCGGGCTTGAGCCGTTTGGTACCGCCCGCCCGGCTTCAGCCGATCCTCGATCATCTCGAGTCGCGCCGCCTGGTCCGACAGGAAGCCGCGGCCACGGAGGTCTGGTACGAGTTGCGGCACGACTATCTCGCACGCGAGATCGCATCCTGGCTGGAGACGCAGGAGCAAGCCCTCAAGACCGGCGACCGGCACCGGCGGATCGCGGCGATGGCCTTGCTTGCGGCTCTGGTCGCCGTCGGCGTCGACCTGTACCTGGCGTGGCAATCGTACACCGCGCGCCTGGGGCTGCCCGGCCAGCCGGATGAACTGGTGTTGGTGCGACACGCGGCGTTCGGGCGCTTTGAGCCCGCCTGGTGGCGACGCGAGATCGCCACGGGTCTTGGTCGCGAACAGCTACTCGCGTCGGGCGTCACGAACCATACGTTTGCCGTGGACGACGCGCTCTCCGATTGGCGGGAGGTCGAGTCGCAGTTGACGCCGCCGGCGCGCTGGTCCCTTCAGTTTGCGACCAGGCTGAGTGGCGCCGCGGTCAGCACAAACGCCATCGACGCGGCTCTGTTCTCAGCCTTGGAGCATGCGGATGCCGACCTCTACGCGATGGCCGATGAGCGCATCCTCGACGTGATGATCGTCGCAGCCAGATCGGGGAGCGCACAGGTCATGGAGGGCGCGATCGAGACGTTGGGACGCCTGGGTCCGGATTTGCCCGCGGCCCGTAGCTCGGCCGTGGTCGACATCCTGCTCGACGCCCTCAAGGAGCGAGACGGCGACATCCGGTACGCGGCAGCCGACGCCCTGGCGGAGTTCGGTCCTCAGCTCGGTACCGAACGTGTCCGGGCCATCGTGGACGAACTGCTCGTCCTCGTTCGCCACCAGGATTGGGACCTCGGGGTTCATCCCGCCCGCGTCCTCGGGGAGTGGAATGGGAGCCTGCCTGTTGACCGCGTTGAACCCGTCGTGGCTGCGCTGGTAGACGGTCTGAGCAGTCCAGGTCGCGGCCGCCGGGAGGCGGCGGAAGGTGCTCTGTCCCGTCTCGGTGCCGGACTTGAACCGAATTCAGGCGGAACGCTCATCCATGCCTTGCTGGCGGCTTTGGAGAATCAGGATCCGGAGGTTCGACGTTTGGCTCTCCAACTGCTCAATGAGACCCGCCCTGAAATCCTCGCCAACCAGGTGGATAAAGTCGTTGACGCCGCCGTCATCGCCCTGACGGAACCGGATCCGAGTCTCCGGAGCCTTGCAGTCATGGTTCTGCGTCGGTTGCCTGCCATCCCGCCGGATCGTAATGCCGCCGCCGCGAGCGCCCTGACGACGGCTGCTCTGAAGGACCCCGAGCCCCAGGTCAGGTTCGCGGCCGCCGCGGCACTGGGCGCCTTTCCCGACTCCCTCGTGCCAACGGACACGGCGGGCGGACTCGCTGAGTCCCAGAAGCTCGGGCTGCAAGATCCGCTATCCGAGATACGGGCCTTGGCTGCCTACGCCCTGGGCGACTTTGTGGCCAAGGTCCCCGCTGACCAGCTTGGATCTTGTGTGGACGCCCTGATCGAGGCGCAAAAGGACCGTGATTCCAGTGTCCGCGTTGCCGCGGCGTACGCACTGGGGCGGATTGCACCCGGGCTTCCCGCGGAGCGATACGGCATGGTGGTGGGTGCCCTGCTCAGCGCCCTTGCCGACCGCGAGGCGCAGGTCCTGCAGTCGATCGCCGTGGCCATGGGCAACTGCTGGGCCCGCCTTCCGCTTCAGCACGTGCCGTCCGTCGTGAAGGCTCTCCTCGCGGCGGACCAGAACCGTGACTCCCGGTTTGGGCTCTCGACTCCGACGCTGCTGTACAGTCTGGGAGTTCAGCTCCCCTCCGACCATGGCACGGCCATTGTGGACGCCCTTCTGACTGCGGTCTCCGAGCCAGGCTCAGATATCGCGTACTCCGTGGCCATGGCGCTCGAGCCGTTGAGCAGGCAATTGCGCCCGGACCGGGTGAAGCCGGTCATGGAAGGCCTGGTGGGTGTCGCCGAGGAGGCAGGCTGGTCTGCTCGGGAAGCGATGGAGCGAGTCCTCAACAACAGTCTGCCCCAGCTACCCCCCGAGGAAGTCGAGCCCGTGTTCGAGGGCCTGCTGTCGAGGCTTGCCGATCCTGACTTCACCGCTAAGGGCGTAGTGCTGACGGCGTTAGGTGCGCTCGGGCCCAGACTCTCCAACGACCTGGCCGGCCGTGCGGTCGATGCGCTGGTGAATTCCCTTGAAGCCCGCGATCCCGTCGTGCGAGCACAAGCTGCCAGGGCGCTTGGCGCTTGGGGACCAGCCCTCCCAAAAGACCGGATCAACTCCGTGGTCGAGGCGCTGCTGGCCGGGCTCCAGGACACTGGCCTGCAGGCCCGGACCGTCACCGCGGCGGCGCTGGCGAGGATCGAGTCGAGTTTCCGGACAAGACCGGCACCTTCGATCATCCTTGAGCTGGAACGCGCAGGACTCGGCTCCGAAAGACCATCTCGTCACGAGAAGGCTGCGCCGGATCACGCGGGGTTCCGCGCCCTGGTCAAGGCCAGATGGGAGCTGGACGAACCGGCATTGCTCGCCGCCTTGGAGAGCGACGACAACCGCTGGCGCGTGTTCGCGCTCCACGTGCTCGCGCGACGGGAAGGCCTCGCCGAACGGACGCTGAACCGAATCAGGGTCTTGCGAGAAGACGCCAGACCGTGGGTCAGGCTGGCGGCGCTTCGATGTTTGGTGGAGCTTGCACGGGAGAAACAAGTGCAGGCTTTCGAGAAGGAGGCGGCCCAGAATCCGGCCGGGATCGAAAGGCCCGCCCGAGGCGTGCTCTAGACCGAACTGACCTGGAGCCGCCGCTGCCGGCCGCCAGACCGGCACGCGGCCCCACAGATCACGCACGGGGCGCGGTTTGTTCCTGTGCCCGACGCAGTCCCCGCGAGATGGCGCAAACCTCATCGGACACGCGCTTCACAAGCCCGGGGAACGCTTGGGCCAAGGCCGGCGTAACGTCGGTGCCTAGCGTCAGCGGATCGGCAACTTCGATGGCGAGGATCGTTACCTGACCTGGCATCGGCAGATCCAGGAGCCGGCCAAGGGCGAGCGTGTCTCCCACCCCGAGGAAGTGCGGTGCGCCGGTGCGGCGGGAAGGAAGCTCCCGGCCGTCAAAGCGGTGTAGATGTCCCGGGGGGGCGGTGCCGGTCTGGATGGCGTCCACGATCACCAGTTCGTCATACCCGACGATGTGATCGAGGAGTGACAAGCCCATCTCCTCCGTCTCAAGGGTGTCGATGAACTCCACCCCGGCCAACGGCTCCCGGAGCGCCCGGACGATGCGGAGGCCAATGGCGTCGTCGGTGAGGATGTCGTTGCCCAAGCCGAGAACGAGCAAACGGAGCCCGGAAGGAACGGCCGACGGAGGCGCACTCGGGGAATGGCTCGGCGCAGCCTCGCCCCACCGCGCAGCTTCCCCCCGGCACGCAGCCTCGCCACACCTCTCTGTCTCGCCCACCGGAAAGGGAGGAGGCGGCCGCAACGGGTCTTGCACAAGTCCGCTGACGGCCGCCCCACTCATACCCAGCACACAACAACCAACAACACCATTCGCAGGAAGTCAGGATCGGTAACGCGGCAACCTCAGCCTTGAACGAGCCGCCGGGCCAACTCGCGCCGATGATCGAAGATGTTGACGATCAGCGGCACGCTTCCGGGCAGCGTGTGGGTGGCGCATCCGAGGCAGGGATCGTACGCCCGAAAAGCCATCTCGACCTTGTTCAGGAGGCCTTCGCTCACCTGGCCGCCCTTGATCAGTCCCCGGGCGGCCTTGTCGACGCTCATGGCGATCCGCGCCGCGTTGTTCGTGGTGGCCACGATCATGTTGGCCATCCGGATCAGGCCGCGTTCATCGGTCTGGTAGTGATGAAACAGCGTGCCGCGGGGTGCCTCGACCACGCCCATGCCTTCCTTCGGCACGGTGGTGGGAACGCGCCGGACCTCGGGATTCACAATGTCGGGATCGTTGAGCAACTGTTCCATCCGCTCCGCCGCGTAGATCATTTCGATCACGCGCGCCCAGTGCGTGGCGAGGGTGTGATGAACCGGGCGACCGCCGAGTGTCTTGTAGAACTCCTCGAAAGCGGCCTGGGCCTTGGGCGTAGCCATGCGGTCGGCGGCGTTCAACCGGGCGAGCGGTCCCACGGCGTACAGGCCGGTCTCCGGTCCCTCGGTGAAGCCGGTCCAGCCGCGCTTCTTCAGGAAGGTGAACTTCATGTAGCTCCAGGGCTCGACATGTTCACCGACGTGGTCGAGGTACTGCTGCGCGGTGAACTTGCAGACTTCCTTGCCGTTGCAGTCGACGACGCGGAGCTTGCCATCGTAGAAGTTGATGGCGTTCTGGTCGTCCACCATGCCCATGTAACAGGTCTTGTGGGTGAAGGTGTCCGACGTGATCATCTTCACATAGTCTGGGTTCTTGAGGACGATGTCCTTGAACACCTGGAGGGTCCACAGGGCGAAGTCGACGCCGTCTTTGGCCAGCTGCTGGAAGTTGGGGCGATCCTCCGGTTTCAGCGCCTTGCTGACCCCGCCGGGCAAACCCAGAACGGGGTGCACGACCTTGCCGCCAAAGTAGGCGATCAGTTCGCGCAGGCGCTTCCGGGTGCCGATGACCCGCTTGCCCGCCTCGAGCCCCACTTTGCCGATCACACCCACGATGTTGCGCTCGGCCGCCGGGGCCTCGGGACCCACGATGAAGTCCGGCCCGCCGAGCACGAACACGTGCAGGGCGTGGTCCTCGAGGGTGAACGTGTTGTAGACCAACTCGCGGATCTTCCGGCCGGCGGGCGTCGGCTCCGTCTTATAGAGGTCGTCGAGGGCCTTGGTGGCGGCCATGTGGTGGGCCGTCGGGCAGACGCCGCAAATGCGACTGGTGATCTGCGGCATGTCCTCGGCCGGGCGCCCGAGGCTGAAGACCTCGAAGCCCCGGAGCTCGGGCACCTGCATGTAGGCGCGCTTCACGTCGCCCTTCTCGTCGAGATAAATGTCGATCTTGCCATGCCCCTCGAGGCGGGTGATGGGATCGATGGTGATGTTGCGCTTGGCGGCCTGGTAGGCGGCGTTGGCGCGGAGATTACCCTCGTTGAATACGCCTTGGACGGCCTTTTCCATATGAAACCTTTCAGTGTCCGTTGCCGCTGGTGGCCAGGTTCACTTTGCGACGCAGAATGCTCTTCGCCAGCCCGTACCGGTAAAACGTGCCGACGGGATCGGGAATGCCGGTCAGGGTCTTCTGGATTCCCTCTTCATCCTTGGCGGCAATGTTGGCGCAGAGCGAGGACAGCATCTTGGCGCCCTGGTCGCGCACGCGCGAGGTGGGTCCGAAACAACCCGTGCACGGCATGTTGCCGCTCGTGCATTGCGCCCCGCAGCCGCTGCGAGTGGCCGGTCCCATGCAGACCACTCCCTGCGCCAGGAAGCACTTCTCGGGATCGAGGAGCTTCTCGTGGGGGCGCTTGAATTCGACGAACGCCACGTCTGCCGGCTTGGTGGCCTTGCGGGCGCACTCGTCGCAAAGCGCGATGTCCGGGGCGAGAATGGAGCCTTTCGGGGGGAGCTTGCCGCTCAGCAGCGCGTCAAACGCAAGCTTGGTGAGGTTCGGCGTCGGCGGGCAGCCGGGGATGTAGAAATCCACGTCGACCACCTGGTCCAGCGTGCGCACGACATTCCGGAACTCGGGCAGGTGCGGGGTGCACCCATCTTCCTCGAAATGGACCTGCGGGTAGGTCTTGGCCGGGTTCACCGTGGAGGGCGAGTCCTCATAGTTGAACTTGAGGATCTGCTCGCGCGGAAACTGGTTCGCGAGCGCCGGGATTCCGCCCAGCTGGGCGCAGGCGCCGTACGCGATCATGAACTGGCTCTTGCGCCGCAACAACAGGGCGAGGTTTTCCTGCTCCGAGGTGCGAATGGCGCCGTTGAGCAGGGTGGCGAAGATCGATTGGTCGGCCATCGCCTCGATGTCCTTGTACTTGAAGTCCATCGCGACCGGCCACAGGACGATGTCGACCTTGTCGACGACGCCCAGGATGTCCTCGGCGAGATCGACCACGGTTTCCTCGCACCCCCCGCAGGAGGCGCACCAGTAGAAGGCGACTTTGGGTTTAGACATGGGCGAGGGCGGGTTTGGTGGTTGCGGCGGCCTTGGAAGCATGGGTGGCGCAGGCGCAGCCGGCCGCGGCCTCGCGGGCGGCGATGTCCCGTGCGAGGTGTTCGACTTCGCGATCCCACGCGTTGAACTTGCCGGGCAGGCCGAGCGGCCCGAGAGCCTTGAGTTGCTGCGTCATCTCGTTGACGACCCGCTGGACCTTTTCTCCTTCGGCGGCGGAGATCCACTCGAGGCGCAAGCGTTGGTCCTCGATGCCCATGTCGGCCATCATGCGTTTCAGGAGCTGGAAGCGCCGGAGCATCTTGTAGTTTCCCTCGACGTAGTGGCAGTCGTTGGGATGGCAGCCCCCGATCAGGACGCCGTCGGCTCCTTTGGCGAAGGCCTCGAGGATGAACTGCGGGTCCACGCGACCCGAGCACATGAGCCGGATGACCCGAACGTTGGCCGCATATTTCAGCCGCGAGACGCCGGCCAGGTCGGCGGCGGTATACGTGCACCAGTTGCAGAAGAACGCCACCAGGCGGGGCGTCCATTCGCCTTGGAGAGTTGAGGGCGGCTTGCTCATAAAATGTTTGTGCTTCGGATTTGCGCTCAGGCCGACCGATCCGCCAGGACACCGCTGATTTCGCTGAAGATCTCCTCGTCCTCGAAGAGATTCTGGACAATGGAGCCGGACGGACACGAACCGACGCAGGTGCCGCAGCCCTTGCAGAGCGCCTCGTTGATGTAGGCCTTCTTGCGGCTGTCATCGAACAGGATGGCCGTGTAGGGACACAGCGGGATGCAGCTCTTACACCCGGAGCATTCCTGGTCGAGGATGAACGCGGTGTTGGGTTCCTGCTCGATGAAGCCCTTGTCAATCAAGGCCAGCGCCTCGGCGGCGGCCGCCCCGGCCTGGGCCACGGTGTCCGGAATGTCGCGCGGTCCCTGGCAACAACCGGCCAGAAACACGCCGTCGGTGAAGGTGCTCACCGGCGCGAGCTTCGGGTGTCGCTCGAGGAACCAGCCATCGCCGCCGCAGCTCATGTTGAACAACCGGCGCACATTGCCGGCGTCGGCCTGCGGCTCGAGCCCCGTTGCCAGAACGACCATGTCCACCGGGATGCGGCGCACGACGCCGGCCAACGTGTCCTCGACGCGGATGACCAGCTTGCCTTCCTCCTCGGGAGTCATCGCCCAATCCGTCACCTCGCCGACGCGGCCGCGGATGAAGTGCGTCCCTTCCTCGAGCAACTTGTTGTAGAACTCCTCGTAGCCTTTGCCCGGCGTGCGAATGTCGATGTAGAAATTGTAGATCTCGGCGCCGGTATGCTCCTTGAGCAGGTGGGCGAGCTTCATCGAGTACATGCAGCACACGCGCGAGCACCAGATGTGCGTCTTCTTGTCGCGTGAACCCACGCAATGGATGATGCCGATGCTGCGGGGATGCTGCGGGGTCCCGTCGGCATTCTTGCCCTCGCGGAGGACCACCTCGCCCGCGGTGGGGCCGGAGGCGTTGACCAGGCGTTCAATCTCGAGCGCCGTGTAGACGTTTTTGTACGTGCCATAGCCGTACTGAGGAACCCGCTCCGCATCGAAGGTCTTGAACCCGGTGGCGACGATGATGTTGCCGACCTCGACTTCCTTGATCTCCTCCTTCTGCGTGAAGTCGATGGCGTTCTTGTCGCCGCAGGCCTCGACACAGGTCTTCTTGCACTTGTCGGAAACCACCGGAGAACCGTCGGTGTTCTTGTTGCGCTTGAAGTTGAGGCACACCTCGGGGTCGATCAGCACCAACTGGGGCGTGGCTTGCGGGAACGGAATGTACACCGGCTTGCGCTTGCCGAGCCCCTCGTTGAACTCATCCTCGAACTTGGGTTCCTTGAACACGCAATGGGTGATGCAATCCTGGCACCCGATGCAAAGTTCCTCGTTGATGTAACGCGGCTTGCGCTTGACCTGGATCTTGTAGTTGCCCACGAACCCGTCGACCTTGACGACTTCCGAGTAGCTCCACAGCGTGATGTTCGGGTGGGCACCCACCTCGGACATCTTCGGGGTGAGAATGCAGGCCGCGCAGTCCAGCGTCGGGAAGGTCTTGTCGAACTTGGCCATGTGCCCGCCGATGGAAGGCTCCCGCTCGACGAGGTAGACCTTCTTGCCGGCGTTGGCGAGGGTCATCGCGGCGTGGATGCCGGCAATGCCGCCGCCCACGACCAGCACGTCCGGATTGATGTTGACCTTCTTGGTCTCGAGCGCCTTGTGATGCGCCACCCGCTCGATGGCCGCGCGCGCGAGCACCTTCGCCTTTTCGGTGGCTTCCTTGCGGTCGGTGTGCACCCACGAGTCGTGCTCGCGGATGTTGACCATGTGGAAGAAGAACGGGTTCAGCCCGCCCGCCTCGGTGGCCCCCCGGAACGTATGCTCGTGGAGCAGGGGGGAGCACGAGGCGACGACGACGCGGTTCAGCTTGTGCTCTTTGATGTCCTGCTGGATCAGCTCCTGGCCCGGATCGGAGCACATGTACTTGTAGTCGCGTGACAGCGCGACGCCGGGGAGGGCGCCGACGTACTTGGCCACGTCCACGCAGTCCACCATCGAGGCGATGTTGTGGCCGCAGTGGCAGACATAAAACCCGATCCGGAGGTCTTCCTTTTTCGCGCTCATCGTGTCGCCCTTTCCTTGCATGAGATCCGAGGTCGGTGTGCGAGCTTACTTGACGGCGGCCGCGGGTGTTGACGGCGGCAGGGCCGGCAGCGGTTTCATGGGGATGAACCCGCGGTACAGCACCGTTTGGTCGGCCGGTAGCCCGAACGCCAGGCCCATCAACTGGCTGAAATACACGGTGGGGATCTTCACCGGCTCCCACTTGGCCGCGATCTTGCCGTGGTACGCGTCCAGGTTGAACTGGCAGAGCGGACAGACGGTTGCGATGACGTCTGCTCCCCGCTTGATGGCCTCCTTGAGCAGGATATAGCTGAGGCGCAGTCCCGCCTCCGGCAGCGTGCCGGTAAGACTCCCGCCACAGCACTTGGTCTTGAGGGGCCACTTGATGACCGTGGCGCCCAGAGCCTCCAGCAGCCGGTCCATCGTCGTGGGGTTGTTCTGGTCGTCGAAGGTCGCGTAGGGCCGCACGATCTGGCAGCCGTAGTACGGGGCGACTTTGAGGCCCTTCAACGGCCGCGTGACCTTCTGTTTCACGGCGTCGAGGCCGACGTCGTTGATGAGAATGTCGAGGGGATGGCGGACCGGCATGTCGCCCCGGCACTGCAGCCCGACCGTGCCCAGCGCCCGAGTCACGGTCTGGCGCATGGCCGGATAGTCCTGCATGTAATGCTGGGCCTTGTTCAGCACGAGGTAGCAGGCGCTGCAGGGCGCCAGAACCTGCTGAAGCCCTGCCTTCTCCGCGATGGCGAGGTTGCGGGCGGCCGCGGCACAGGCTTTGCCCTCGTCAACGGCCATATACGCGGTGGCACCGCAGCAATTCCAGTCGTCCAGTTCCTGAAGTTCGACACCCAGGTGCTTCATCACGGGCACCAGGGACTCCTCGTAGGCCTTGCCGGTTCCCTTCAGCGAACAACCCGGGAAGTATGCGTATTTCATACTGTCGCCTTTCCATTCTCCGTGTCCACCGCCTCCATGATCTTCGCCAGTTCCTCGCGGCGCTCGATCTTGTCCTGTTTGAGCGAGAAGCGTCCGGTCTTCATGAGCCCCACGCCCAGTCCGGCCATGCCCATGGCGGCGAGGGGATTGGTGCGGAGATACATCTTGCTCACCAGCCACGTCTCGGAGATGCGGCCGTAATCATGAACCATCTTCGTGAACTCCTCGGCGAGCACCGGGATCTCGAAGCGCTTGGGATAAACCTTCTCCTTGATGGCACGCTGCTTGAGCTCGTACATGATGTCCGTGATCCGGATTTCCCGCGGACACTCGGTGGTGCAGGCGTAGCAGGAGGCACAGAGCCAGATCGTATGACTCCGGAGCACTTCGTTCTTGAAGTCCGAACGGACCAACTCCATCACCTGGCGCGGGGTGTAGTCCATGTAGATGCTCAGCGGGCAAACCCCCGAGCACGTCCCGCACTGGATGCAATGCTCGAGCGTCTCGCACCCCGGCACGCTCATCAGTTCCCGCCCGAATCCGGGTACCCGGTCCGCTTCGTACTTGATCGTGCGTTTGATTTCCATAGTGCCTCTCGACGCCGCCCACAACCGCGGATGCCGGATGACCGGTCGGCCTTGGCTGGGTCCAGAACCGCCGGGCTTCAACCCCGGCTGTGGCTGGCGACGGAGGGCTGATACGCCCGTTCCAGGCGACGCGCTAACCGGGATTTGGTAAAAAGACAACTTTTCTTGGTTCATGGTGCGATTAGCAAAGTGCAACCAGGCAGGATCCGCCTGCCGGACGCGCTTCCCGCGGAAGCGTCGACGTCCCGCAGGGGCGCGACGGGGGGGCCTGAATGCCGCAATTCCCGGCCCGGGACGGTGTCGAACTCGCCCCGCTACTTGACGCAGCGGTAAACCACGGCTGGCGGCAGGTTGCCCCAGACGGGCTTGCTCATCTCCACCCGGCTGAACAGCTCCGGAAGCATCTTCCAGTACCGCCGTCCCGCGGGAGATCGGCGGGCGTGGAGATACGTAAACGTCGTGAATCCACCGCCGGGTCGGAGGGCGGCGGCGACGACCCGCATCGTCCGCGTCTGGACATCCGCCGGGAAGATGGCCCAGGGCAGCCCGCTGACCACGTAGTCCACGTGCGGCCTTCGCGAGCGTCGCAGATGCTCTCCGAGGCGTTCGGCGGGGTCGTTGTGGACCGTCAGATGCGGAAACCGCTGGCGGAGGTGGCCCACGGCGCCTGGATCCAGTTCCAGTGCGAAGAAATCCGTTCCCGGCCCCATGTGCTCCGCGATGACCTCGGTAAAGGAGCCGGTCCCCGGTCCCAGTTCCACCACCAACCCGGCGCGATGGAGATCGAAGCCGGCCACCATGGCCCGTGCCAGGGCCCGCGAGCTTGGACAAAACGCGCCGACCGTCAGCGGTGACCGGAGCAGCGCCCCCATGAAGGTCGCATGGTCGCTCAACCGCGCCCGCATGCGTGCCCAGAAGGAGCGATTCGACGGAGCGCGGCGCATCAACAGCGGCTTGGTCTCAGGAGGCGGCGGCAGAGTATGCATGCGTGCTTCGTCCAGTCGAAAGGGCAGTGACATTGCGACCGAAGCCCCGCCACGTCAACGCGGCAACGGCGCTGGGGCGGTTCGGGTCCGCGACGGGCGCCGCCGTGGACCCTTCGGCGTGGCGCCCGGGCGGTCCTGGTGCTCCAGATAGTACCGGGCACCGGCGACGTACTTCTCGGCCCATGTCCGGATGCGGCGACGCTCGTCGGGAGTCAACCGGCGCATCACGCGGGCAGGGCTGCCGAGGACCAAAGACCCCGCAGGCACCTTCATGCCTTGAGTCACCAGGGCGTTGGCGCCCACGATCGACTGCCGTCCGATCACCGCCCCATCGAGAATCGTCGACCCCATGCCGAGGAGCACTTCATTGCCGACCGCGCATGCGTGCACGATGGCGCCGTGACCGACGGTGACCCAGTTGCCGATGAGGCACGGGAAGTCGTCCGCGAGGTGGACGACCGCGTTATCCTGGATGTTCGTGTGATGGCCCACCGTGATCCGGTTGATGTCGCCGCGGAGCACGGCATTGTACCAGACGCTCGAGCACGACCCGATGGTCACGTCGCCGACCACCACCGCTCCCGGCGCCACGAAAACGCTGGAGCCGAACCGGGGTTTCCGGGTCAGGAACCGGGCCAGCCTGGTGGCAACCGGGTGCGGAGGTCCTTTCGGCTTCGGTGACGCCATCGGCGGCATACTCGCGATGCCGCCAGCTCGTGTCGAGCCTTGGACCGTGAGTGCTCACCAGGCTGTTCGTCAAGGTAGGGCGCGCTGTCCCCAGCACGCCGAACTCGGCGGGTAGCGGAGTGCCCGCCCTGCCCCGCTGCGCTTCATGGGGAACACCCAGCTAAGCGCCCGCTCCGGGTCAATCCCGCCCGCGGTCAATAATCATGATCTTCTGCCAGATCTTTCGGGACAGAGCGGTGGTGAGGTCCTCGACTTGATCCACGCCGCTGAGCACCACCGGATCGTCGTATTGCTGCACGTACACGGCCCCCACCTTCCCGATCAAAGAGAGCATCTCGCCGCAGTAATCGAGGTAGCGAATCAGCTCGTTTCCCTCGAGCAGACGTCGAGGCGAGCTGGGCAGGTCCGGCAACCCCTGACGGAGCCTTTCCGGATCCTTCGTGAGCTGGTGCATGTCGACGATGTGCGCGAGGGATCGCAACTCGTGAATCCGCTTCAGCGCGCACCGGCGTTTGAGCCTCACCTCGAGCGTGAACAGGAAGAGAATGCCGCCTCCGAGGAGGATCAGGCTGTTCAACCCGGCGTCCAGGGCTTGGAGAAAGTCAGCAATCCCGTCCACCCTCAGGGAGACTCGCAGGTTGACGAGAATGCTGCCGAGCACCGCGAGGAAGAGGAGGATCATCGCGGCGTTCAGTCCCCGAAGCCAGAAGTGCGGGCGGGCCAGCCATTGCGAAGCGGGTCCCGCAGCCTCCGCCACACTCAGAAACTCACCGACCAGACGGCCCAGACTCGATTCCGGGAAACGCTCCTGAACCCGGTCGCGCAACTGCGCCACGGTCTGGACAATTTTGGCGGGATCGAGACTCCGGTACACAGGCAACGCCGTGGACTCCCGGGCGGTTCAGGGCTCTGGGGTCGCCGGATGCGCCAGCTTGGAGCGTCGGCGGCTGTAAGCGAAGTAGATCACCAGCCCCACCGCCATCCACACCAGGAGCCGCGCCCAGGTGTCCCGCGGAAGTCCGTACATCAAGTACCCGCAGAACAGCACTCCGAGCGGACAGATGATCTGGAAGGCCGGGACGCGGAAGGGCCGCTTGATCTGTGGGTCCGTGAATCGCAACACGAAGACGCCGGCACAGACGATCGCGAAGGCCAGCAGCGTGCCGATCGAGACCAGTTCGCCCAACAAGCCGATCGGAAAAAGACCGGCCATGACCATGGCCAGCGTGCCGGTGAGAATCGTCGCCAGCCAGGGCGTGCGAAACCGGGGGTGCACATGGCTGAAGATGGGCGGCAGCAAACCGTCCTTGGACATCGCGTAAAAAATGCGTGGCTGACCCAGCATCATCACGAGGATCACCGAAGAGAGTCCGGCAATCGCACCCACCTTGATGATCGGGCGCAGCCAATCCACCCCTTTCCCCAGCGAGTCGATGGCCACCGCGATGGGATCGGGAACGCCCAGGCGGTCGTACTTGATGATCCCGGTCAGCACCAGCGAAACCACGATGTACAGCACGGTGCAGATGGCCAGGGAGGCCAGGATGCCAATGGGCATGTCGCGTTGCGGACGCCGCGCCTCCTGGGCGGCGGTGGACACGGCGTCAAAGCCGATGTACGCGAAGAAGATCACGCCGGCGGCACGCACCACGCCGTCCCAGCCGTACTTGCCGGGACCGGCGGCGGGAGGCACGAACGGGCTCCAGTTGTCGGCATTGATGTAGGCGGCACCCACCGCGATAAAAGTCAGGATCACCGTGACCTTCACGGCGACGATGATGTTGTTGAACGTGGCCGACTCCCGGATGCCCAGGACCAGGAGAACCGTGATGATCACCACGATGACCATCGCGGGCACGTTCAGGGTCGCCCCGGTCGTCGTCCAACCTTCGGTGAACAGGCGGTAGAGGTTCCAACCGGCATCGGCGGGCGCCAGGTGATTGTAAGGAGCGCCGGTCAGCGCGGGCGGTATCACGATCTTGAGGTCTTTGAGGAACGAAACCACATATCCCGACCAACCGACCGCCACCGTGGACGCGGCGAAGAGATATTCGAGGATGAGGTCCCACCCGATGATCCAGGCGAAAAATTCGCCCAGGGTCGCGTAGCCGTAGGTGTAGGCTGAACCCGAGATGGGAATCATGGCTGCGAACTCCGCGTAGCACAGGCCCGCGAAGGCGCAGGCGAGTCCGGCCAGGATGAAGGAGATCACAATGCCGGGGCCGGCGTAGTTGGCGGCGGCCTGCCCGGTCAGCACGAAAATCCCGGCACCGATGATGGCGCCGACGCCCAGGGCGGTGAGGTTCAGCGGCCCGAGGGTGCGCCGAAGTCGCTGGTCGGTTTCCGCCTCAGCCTGGAGGGCACGGATCGGCTTGCGACGTAGGAAGATCATGGCAGGAGAAAAGACATGGGCGTTGCGGGTGAGCCGGGCAGGTTTTTGGCCGCGTTAATGCTCTTGAAGTTCATCCAAGTCAAGGATGCTTCTCGCGAGAGAGAGCTCCCACCGCGACGTCCGCATTCAAGCACAGAGGCCATCCCCACCGGGGATGGCCTCTCGCGCAACCACAGCGGGGCCGGCCACTCGCCAGCCGCGCTGTGCCATCAGGATCAAGGCTTGATCAGCCGATAGTACTTGCCGGTTCCGGCCGGGGCGACGGTCACGACCCAGCGACCACCCTGGTCGATCGCCGGCGCGGGATCATTGGCCCAACCGGTGTTCACCTGCGTCGACGACTGCAGGCTGTAGCCGGTCACGCTGTTGGGCCACGAGACCTGAACCTGGCCGCCCTGCAGGGCCACAGCCAGGGACGGCGCCACGGTCATGGTTTGCGAGCCGATGACCAAGCCATCCACAATCAACCCCGTGGGCCGCGGCGCGCTCGTGCTGAAGACGGTGAAGTCGAGCGTGTTCACGCCGGCCTTGAACCCGGTGCTGATGACGAACGGCGCAAAGCTCCCCGCCGCGCCGGCCCGACGGAAACCGGGAACGAGCGCCCCGTTGATGTAGATGTCGTGGATGCCTTCGTCCGCCGCGGTGCTGCCGCTCACGAACGTGTTCGCCGGATCAAAGCCGGTGAGGTCAAACGAGAGCCGGTACTTGTAGAAGCCGACCGCCGGCATGGGCTCGGCCTGCGGATCAATCACCGGCCCGATCCACTGGGCGGTCTCCGTACCCAGCACCCAATTCGCGCCCGGATTTGCCACGACGTAGGCCTTGGTGGAACTCGCGTCGTTGGGGTTTTCCACCAATGTGTAATGCGGATCCACGGCCCCGTAGTCGAGCAGCGCGCCGCTCGCATTCACGCCGGTCGCGAACGCGCCGCCGACGCGCTCGTGGACCTTCACCATCGCGGCGCGACTGGCCTTGCTGCCGTGGGCGTTCCGGACCACGACGGTGTAGGACCCCGACTGGGCGGGGGTGACGTCGTTGAGCGCGAGCGTCGAAGCGGTCTGACCGGTGAGGTCCGTGCCGTTGAGCTTCCATTGGTACGACAGCGGCGCCGCCCCCATGGCTTCCACGCTGAGTGTGATGTCGTCGCCGCGAAGCACCCGGGCGGCACCCTGCGGCTGAGTGAGGATGATCGGCGGTATCTGCCCTGCCGGCAGCACGCGGACGTTGTCCACCACCATCGACCGATCTGCGCCCGCCTCGGGAGCATGCTCGATCTTGAGCACGGCTTCCGTGCCATTGGCAGTGAAGTTCACCTCGCGAACCAGGTACGGATTGGCTCCGCCGACGGGCTGGATGGGTTCTTCGAGGACAGGGTTGTCATCCACGCTGACGCGGACCGTGGTTTCGATGGCTCCCCCGCAGCAGTTGCGCGCATTGACCCACAGCAGGGCCGTGTAATTCCGCCCCGCCGTCAGCCCGGTCAGCGTCTGCGTGACGCCGCCGGCATTCTGCATGAACAGAACGGTGTCCTGATCCGGATTCACGCCGTTGTCCGTGAACGGATCGCGTCCGGGGACATTGATCCCATACCCGCTGCCCGCGAAGGCCCAACCCGCCATGGGCGTGCCCATCATGTAGCCGACGCCGTTGATGATGGTGCCGCTGCCTTCGAAGCTCGGGTTCTGAACCACCAGGTCGATCGCGTCGCGCTGAACGATGTTCACGCTGTCGAGCAGCAAGGTCGCGTCGCCTGAAACGGTGGTCACGAACTCGAGCAACCCCGAGGACGCCGTCGGCGTGAACTTGACGTTGGCGAAGTTGAAGGGAACGCCTTCACCCACCGGTTGGATGCCGGTGATCTTGGTGAGTTCCGCGCCGGCAAACCGCACGCTCAGGTCGAGATTCGGCGTCCCGCAACAGTTCCGGGCGTTGTAGAAAAACTGCAGCCAGTATCCCTCGCCGGGATTCAGACCGGTCACCGTCTGCGACAGGTTGTTCGCGCCCTGGAGGACCGCGACCTGGCTACGGTCTGGCAGCGTTCCGTTATCCCAGAACGGCTGGCCGGTGCCATTCACGCCCGTGCCTCCGCTCCATCCCAGGATGGCGCCGGCACCGATTCCGGGAGGCGCCGCCGCGCTCTCGAAGCTGGCGTTCTTGACGAAGGACGTCACCACCCAGGTCACCAGCGTGTCCGTCACTTTCAACCCGGCGCTCTCCACCACCTCGAGAAGCGAGGATCCACGCAGATGCCCGGTCACCTGAAGCGACTGGGTCGTCGTGCCGTTCTTGTCGAAGTGCAGGGTGACGATCCCATCCGAGTCGGCGCCCACGAGACTCGCCACGGCGGGAGTCAGGTTGCGGAACTTGAGATCGACGGCACGTGCGGCGAGCAACTCCGCCGGGACCGTCACGGCCACGTCGAAGGTCTGGCCGGGCGAGATCTCCGCCACGCCCGGGGCGATGCTGAGCGGCGGCAGGGGCTGCGCGGACTCGCCGACCAGCCTGATGTCGTCAAGCAACACCGTCCGGTCACCCGCCGTCGTCTGGGCGAAGCTCAGCACGGCGTTGAAGTCCGTGGCATTGAAGCTCACCGTGCGCGTCCGGTAGGGATTCGAAGCACCGACGGCGCTGACGTTCTCGTCAAACACGACCGCATCGCCCGCCTTGACCTGCAGGCGGGCGGTCGCGCCGCTGCTCGCGTTGTAGGCGAAACTCAATTGGTAAGGCTTGCCCGGGACCAGGCCGCTCACCGACTGCGTCAGCGCGCTCACATCGTTCAAGAAGGCCACGTGGTCCTGATCGGGCGGAACGCCGTTATTTGCGTAGAAGCCCGAGCCGTCCGCGCGATTGATCCCAAAGACGCCCGTCCCGGTCCATCCCGCCGGGCCGGTCGTGAGCGTGCCCGGATCCGGCACATCGCCACTGGCCTCGAAGCTCGGATTGGCGATCACCACGTTCCCGGCATCCCGCGGGACGATGGTCACACCGTCGAAGAGGGCCGTGCTGTCACCTGTCACCGCCACGGTGAACTTGAGCGGACCCGTGTCGGTTTCCGGGGTAAACGGGAAGGAGGCGAAGTAATAGGGCAACCCCCGGTTACGGGCCGGTTGCACGTTCACCACCTTGCCGAGTTCGACGTCGTTGAAGCTGACGGCAATGTCCACCTTCTGGGAGCCGAGCCGCGCGTCGTAGAAGAACTGGACCCAGTACTGCTGGCCGGGGGTGAGGCCGAAAATGTCCTGGGACACCACCCCGCCCCCTTGTTTGAAGCCGATTCGCGTCTGGTCGGGCACGGGAGTGCCGGTGTTGTGAAACGGCCCGGAGTTGTCATTGACACCGCTGCCGCCCGACCACATGTCGATGGCGCTGTAGTGGGGCCAAGTCTCGTTGTAGTTGGCCTCGAAGCTGGGATTCTGCACGAGCGTCTGGGCCAGCATCGTCAGAGCCCCGGCGGACAGACCCACCGCCGACACGACGGTCAGGCGTTGGGCGTTGGATCGCATTCTGGGTTTTCGCATGGTCTTTGGCTGCATTGTGAATCTGCCCCGGGCGGGCGGTCCGCGGTTGCGTCCCGGAAGGGACCGGCACGCAGCGCCGCGACCGGACGGAAGGAGCGGTTCACGATTGCGTTTGTAACAGGCTGAGGAGCCATTGCTTAGCGCAACAGTGGATTGCGTTCAAGGAGATTCCTTCCCACACTCGACGCGCCGTGTCTCCTCTTGTGATTCACCGGGATCCAATGCCCCTGGCGCGCGAAACGTCGCACGCCCGCGAAAGCACTGTCTCGGTCGGCAGGCGCGCGCGTGTTTCGGACGATTGGCCGCGCCGGTCATTACGAAGCTGGTTGTTCCTGACCCTGATGGCACTCCCGCTGGTGTGGTCGGCTTCAGCAGCCGTCTCGATCAACGAACTCATGAGCTCGAACGGGGCGACGCTCGCCGATGAAAACGGCGATTCGCCCGACTGGATCGAGCTCTACAACAGCAGTCCCTCGCGTGTGGATCTCGATGGCTGGGGCCTCTCCGACAATCCGGATCGCCCCTTCAAGTGGCGATTCCGGGAGGCCACCCTCGGCCCCGGGGACTTCTTGCTGATCTACGCCTCCGGGAAAGACCGGCAACCCACGCCCGTGGAGCCTGTGCCTCCCGCGAGCGTCCCTGGCCTGGTGCTCTGGCTGAGTGCCGAGACGGTGGCGACGAACGACCCAATGCAGGTCCGGGTGACGGGGCCAAGTCTGTTCGTCAAACGTTGGCTGAACCAGGCGCGTGCAGGCGGGGACGCCGTTCAGCTCACGACCGCCTACCAACCGCGGCGGATGCCGGCGGGACTGAACGGGCGCCCTGCCCTGCGCTTCGACGGCGTCAACGATCGCCTGGACCTGCCACTCCCCCCGGCGACGAACAGCTTCTGCTTGTGGGCCGTCTTCCGAACGTCGCAGCAGCACGAGAATGACACTGAGAGCGGCAACGGCGCCGGCGGCACCTCGGGCCAGCGCTACCTGTTTGGCGCGCGCCATGGCGGTGACCTCAGCGCGGGCATGGGGGTTTCGGTGGGAACGAACGGGGTCGCCGTCTACGAGCACGGCTCCAACTACATGCCCGCCCTCGCCGCCCACCACGGGTCTGTCGGTAACGGGTGGGTGGTGGTCGCGGTGAATTACGACGCCCGCCAACCCACGCTGGATGTCCAGGGGTTGATCGCTCGCGTGGGGACTCTCTCCGCACGCCCTCAGGTCACCGCGCCCACGGAGATCGGGTCGGGTGCGTACGGCGCCTTCGGTGGCGACCTCGCCGAAGTGATGGTCTTCGATCGGCCGCTCGAAGCAACCCTGCGCCAGGGAATCGCCGAACATCTCGCAAACCGTTACGGTTACCGTTTGCCTGAACCGCGACACACGAATTTCCAGCTCGACGCCGGCGGGGAGACGCTGCTCCTGACCCACCCCGACGGGCGGATCGCTGACCGGGTCGCCTTCCCCGTCGTGCCCCGGGATGTCTCCTACGGTCGGCAACCCGACGGCGAGGCCAGCCTCCGATTCTTCGAGGCTTCGACCCCGGGCGAAGCCAATGCCACTCCGGGCTCGGTTGAGCTGCTCGAGGTTCCGCGTTTTTCGCACGCTGCTGGTTTCCACGCCTCCACGGTGGACCTGGTGATGACCTCGGCGACCCCCGGTGCCGTCGTTCGCTATACCCTCGACGGGTCGGAACCCACCGAGCAATCACCGGTTCACCTGCCGCCTCTGTCCCTTCGCAGCCGGACCGGCGCGGCCAACGACCTGTCGATGATCCCCACGGTCCCCGGCGGAGCCCCACCGGAAGGCGACGTCTTCAAGGGTTGGGTGGTACGGGCACGCACTTTCAAGCCGGGCGCCCTGCCGAGCACGACCGTGACGCGGACATTCTGGATCACGCCGCTCGCCCGTGCCCGGTATACGCTGCCCGTTCTCTCGCTCGCCACGGCGCGCTCCAACCTCTTCGACCCGGCCACCGGCATCTACGTACCCGGCAACGCACCCAATGGGAACTACTCGCAACGTGGACCCGAGTGGCAACGCCCCGTCCACGTGGAGTTCCACGAGACCGACGGCACGCTCGCGTTTGCCCAGGAGGCCGACGTGAAAATCCACGGGAACACCTCGCAGGGATTCCCGATCAAGGGGCTCGATCTCGACGGGACCGGCGGCCGCGGCCGTCAACCGTTCCGCTACCGGATCTTCCCCGAACGCAGCCGCAGCACGTTCGAGCATTTCCTGCTGCGGCCGACGGGACACGACCAGGGCATGGCGTTCATGCGCGACGAATTGATGCAGAGCCTCGCCGCCGAAACAGGGGCCGAGTCGCAGGCGGCGCGACCCTGTGTCGTGTTCATCAACGGCGAATACTGGGGCCTGCACTACCTCAAGGAGAAGGAGGACGCCGAGTTCGTCAGCTTCTACGGCGATCACCCGGCGGACGATCTCGACTACCTCGAGGGCTACGCCGCAGCCAAGGCCGGCGACACCGCGCACTATCAGGAGATGCTGGCATTCGTCGAGGCGCACAACCTGGCGGAAGCTAACGCTTTCGACCACCTGCTCACCCAAATCGACCTCGCCAGTTACCTCGACTACAAGGCCTGCGAGGTCTTTTTCTATCGCTGGGACATCGGCAACCACCGGCTCTGGCGACCGCGGACCCCCGAAGGCCGCTGGCGCTGGCTGCAGTTCGACAACGACGTCGGCTGGGGGGGGTTCTGGGCCGAACAACCGGCTTGGGAATTCAACATGCTCGAAGCCGTTCTGACCCCGAGCGGCTCGCTTCACGGCCACAACAACGAGGCCACCACGTTCCTCTTCAGCCGCATTCTTGCCAACGCGCACGCCCGCCGCGATTTCATCAATCGCAGCGCCGACCTTCTGAACACGCTCCTGGCGCCCAGCAACACCGTCGCCCGCATCGATCGCATGGCGGGCGCGTTGGAACCTGAGATGGCCGAGCACACGCGCCGCTGGCGCTCGCCGGCCACGAAGGCTGAGTGGCAGAGCCACGTCGAGTACCTCCGCGAATACGCCCGACGCCGACCCGGGTTCGCCCGCCAACACCTGATCCAGCGGTTCGGACTGGGAGGCACCGCGTCCCTGACCCTGTCGGTCAAGCCGGCGGGTTCGGGACACATCCGGTTGAACAGCCTCACCCTTGCGGCGCCCGACCTCGAGCCCTGGCAAGGAACCTACTTCCGCAGCCAGCCGGTTTCCTTGATCGCTTTCGCGCATGAAGGTCATCGCTTCGCCCGGTGGGAAGGGTTGCCAGGCGCGACGGACAATGCCGTGACGATCCTCCTCAATGGTCCGACGACGCTGCAGGCGGTGTTCGTGCCCGCCACCGTGGCTGGCCCCCAGCTCAGGATCATTCGGGCTCCCGACCCCAACCGCCTGCTGGTCGAGGTGACCGGCACTCCCGGATCGGCGTGCCGCCTCGAGCGCTCCGCCGATCTGCACCAGTGGCACAGCCTCGCGGTCCTGACGCTCGACGACTCTGGAAAGGCGACATGGGAGCAGGAGAACCTCCGGGCGGTGGGGGTGGGATTCTATCGCGCGGCGGTTCCGTGACTGACGAGCAGGGCGAGTGACGGTTGCATCGCCGCTCATCCTAAGAGCCCGCCTGAAAATTGGAAGAGGCCCTGCGACGAGGGGTTTTGGCCCGGGCCAAGTCGCCGAGGCCGGCGAATCCTGGCCGCGGGCTCACGTTCCTGGACGCTCCCCTTCGTGGCCTGAACCGTCCGGTTTCGTTCCAACGACTCTTCCGGTCTTGAACTTCCGCCGACACCGGCACACCGCCGGCAGGCCCAAGCACGGGCTTGCTGCCGAGGTGCAAGTACACTACGATCAGGCTAGTTCCCGCTCAGCAACCCAAAGTCTGCTATGAAAACCGATCGGACTTCTCGTTTCACGCGTTGGCCCGGCATCCGTGCTGTGTTGACCCTCCTCGTTTGCTGGTCTCCCGCCATGTCGGCGCTTCGGGCCCAACCCACGGAGCCGCCCCGACAGAACCTGCAACTCTGGCTGAGGGCGGATGCCGGGGTCACGGCCAACGCCAACGGCGCAGTCACCGCGTGGGCCGACCAGTCCGGACAAGGCAATCATGCCGCCCAGGCGAACGCCAACCAGGCCCCGCGTCTCGTGGAGAGTGCGTTGAACGGAAAGCCGGTCGTTCGCTTCGAAGGGGGCACGCGGTACCTCGACGTCCCCAACTCGCCCGGCGTCTCGTTCATCGGTGATCTGTCCACATTCTTCGTCATCAAACTGGCCGACCGCTCCGGCTACCGCGCCGTGTGGAGCAAGGTGCTGGGGAACAAGCCGCGCCCGACCGACTACTACCTGCTTCCCGACAGCAACGTGCCGCGGCTCTACCGGGGTAACGCCGGTCAGTGGTTGTCGGCGGACGGGGCGGTGGCTGTTCCCTCGGGCGAGTTCGCGGTGATTGGCTTCGACGTCGCGGGTACCGCTGTCGCGCACTACTTCAACGATCAGGTGAACGGCCGCGGCACCATCGCCCTGGCGTCGCCGGCGGAAGACAGCGGCTTGCCGCTGCGGATCGGGTCGCGCGACGACCTCGTCACTCAACTCAAGGGCGACCTCGCGGAGTTGCTGCTCTACGACATCGCGCTCTCCGACGTCGATCGGCGTCAGGTGCTCGAGTATCTGCGCGCGAAGTACGCTCTGGCCTTCAACCAACCGCCCACGGTGGCGGTTACGGGGCCCGCGAGCGGTACGACCGTCGCCGCACCCGGCGACGTGACGATGGCGGTATCCGCCTCCGACACCGACGGCCGGGTCACGCGCGTCGACTTCCGCGCCAACGGTGTCCTGGTCGCCTCAGCAACCAACGCACCGTACCAGCTCAATCTCGAAGTGCTGAGCCCGGGAACCGCAAGCCTGACCGCGGTGGCGTACGACAACGGCGCGCTCGGCGGCCTGCGAGCCACCTCCGCGCCCGTGGTCGTTACGGTGACGGGCACGGCGCCATCCGCCCCGGTCACGGACTCCCTGCAACTCTGGTTGAAGGCCGATGCGGGTCTGACCACCGGGGCCGGCGGCGCCGTCACTTCCTGGACCGACCAGTCCGGACGAGGCAACCACGCCGGGCAGCTCGATGAGAACTACGCGCCCGTGCGAGTCACCGACGCCGGGAACGGAAAGCCGGCCGTGCGCTTCAGCGGCGAGACGCAGTACCTCGACGTCGCCGCCGCCGCGAGCATCGCGCTCGCCGGCGATCTCACCACCTTTGCCGTGCTCAAGGTCGACGATTTCGCCACCTTCCGCGGCGTCTGGTCCAAGACGGTTGGCAACCGTGCCGAGCCCAACGATTACTACCTGGCATCAGGCACGGGTGCTGCCACCCTCTATCGGGCGAACACCGGCGCGACGGCACCCCAGGGCGTCGCCAGCACGTTCGCGGTGCCGGCGGGTTGGTTTGTGGTGGTGGGTTTCGATGTGGGTGGAGCGACCGTGACCCACTACCTCAATGGACGGGCGGACCGGACCGGGACCATCACCTTGACTCCGGAAGATGGCGGGGTGCCACTCCGAATCGGCTCGCGGGACGACCTGGCGACCCAGATGAAGGGTGATCTGGCCGAGTTGGTGATCTACGACAAGGCGCTGAGCGCTGCGGAACGGACCACGGTGCTGGACTACCTGGGTGCGAAGTACGGCATTGCCTACGTGCGCCTGGGAAATCAGCCGCCCACGGTGAACCTGACCAGCCCGAGCCCCGGAACCACGCTGACCTTGCCCGCCACGGCGACGGTTGCCGCCACCGCGACCGACAGCGACGGCATCGTTACCCAGGTTGAGTTGCTGGCGAATGGCCGGCGGGTCGCCGCGCTCACCAACAGCCCTTACCAGCTTGCGCTCGACTTTCTGTCGCCCGGTCGGGTCGAGTTCACCGCCGTGGCGACCGACAACTGGGGCACGCGCGGTACTTCCGCACCGGTGATGGTCCAAATCACGGGTACGGCCGTCGCCGCTCCGCCCGCAGGCAACCTGAACCTCTGGCTGAGAGCCGATGCCGGGGTGACCACGTCCGACGGCAGCGCCGTGAGCGGATGGAACGACCAGTCCGGGCAGGGGAATCACGCCAGCCAGTGGGATCCGACGTTCGCTCCCGCACTGGTCTCCAACGCGGTGAATGGCAGGCCGGCGCTGCGCTTCGAGGGAGGCAGCCGGTACCTGGACGTGGGGGATTCGCCGACCGCCACGGTGACCGGCGACATGACCACTTTCTACGTCGTGAAGTTCGAGGATTTCGCGAGCTATCGCGCGGTGTGGGCTCAGACATTGGTGAACCTCGCGCGGCCTTTTGACTGTTGGTTTGCCCCGGGGACAGGGGTTCCGAATGCCTTTCGTGGCGGCGAGGCCGGCTACGGTGCCGTGGCAGGTGCGGCGGGGGTGCCCGCAGGCAGCTTTGAAATCGTGGGGCTGGATGCGAACGGAACGACCCTCACGCACTACTTGAACGACCAACCGAACGGCAGCGGAACCATCACCGCGGTTCCGGAGGGCGGCGGCGCGCCTTTGCGGATTGGGACGCGCGACGATTTCGTCACGCAAATGAAGGGCGACATCGCCGAGATCCTCCTGTACGGCCGGGCCTTGTCCGGCAGCGACCGGCTGAATCTCGTGGCCTATCTCGCCGGCCGGTACGGTATCCCGCTGTTGCGCATCGCCAACACCGCGCCCGCCGCCACCCTGGTGAGCCCTCAACCCGGGGCCTCCGCCTCGGCGCCGGGCACCATCGTCCTCAAGGCAACCGCCTCGGACGCCGATGGCACGGTGCAACAGGTCGAGTTCCTCGCGAACAACACCTTGATCGCTTCGGTTGCGGTCCCGCCCTACGAACTCCCGGTCGAACTGCGCACGCCGGGTGCGTTGACGCTCACCGCGGTCGCGGTCGACAACTGGGGCGCTCGCGCGACCTCGGCGCCGGTGGCGTTGACGATCACCGGCACCGGGCCGACGGCTCCGCCGATGGCGGGCCTGCAGCTCTGGCTCAAGGCGGATGCCGGGGTGACCTCGGCGGGATCAGCCGTGACCGGCTGGGCCGATCAATCGGGCCACGGCAACCAGGCTGAACAACCGTTCCCGGAGTCCGCACCCGTGTTGGTCAGCAACGCCATCAACGGCAAGCCGGCCCTGCGATTCGATGGCCAAACCCGTTACCTCGACGTGGCGAGTTCTCCGAGCGTCGCCATCACCGCGGACATCACGTCGTTCTATGCTGCGCGGTTCGACGACTTCGCGGCCACGCGCACCATCTGGACCAAGTGCACCGGCAACCTGCCGCGTCCTCGTGACTACTCGGTGGCGTCCGGGAGCGGCATCCCAACCGTGTCGCGGGGGACGCCGGACGGCAACGCACCAGTCGCGGCTGCCAACGGATTCCCCGCCGGCGAACTCGTGATCGGCGGTTTCCAGGTGGAGGTCGCGAACGTGACGCACTACCTCTTCGACCAGTCCCTCGGAGGCGGGGTACACGGGTACGGCGCGGTGGACGACGGCGGTCCGCTGCGGATTGGTTCGCGCGACGACCTGGGCCCGCAGATGAAAGGCGATCTCAGCGAACTGCTGATCTACAACCGATCGCTCTCCGCTGACGACCGTGACCTGCTCGTCACCTACCTGGCGAGCCGGTACGGCGTTACGCTGATCCGGCCGGCGACGGCGCAACCGTCGTTGACCATCAGCCTTGGCGCCGACGGCATGGTGGTCATTACCTGGCCGGAGGCCCTGACTGGTTACACTCCGGAAAGCACCGAAAGCCTGGGTACTCCTGATTGGAGCCCGGTCAGTGGCGCGGTCAACAACCGGCTCACCGTCTCGCCCACCGGCGCGATGAAGTACTACCGGCTGCGCCAGCCGTAACCGGGCTGAACATGCCGGCGCCGCCGGAATGGCGGTGTCGGCTGCTCCCGGGCGCGCCCCAGACGCCGCTCCGCCGGATCGCCCCGCCGTGAACTCGGCGGCCCGGCGGCCCGGCCGCACGGCATAATGCCTCGCCCCGGTCGGACGGCGTCTCGACCAGCGCGCCTGCGTGGCCGATGAGCGTCGCCGGATGAGCGTCGCGGGGCGACCACGGGAACCGTGCGGGCGAGTCTGCGTTCGCCGGCTCCTACGGACCTTGAAAACGTCACGTTCTGCTTGCGCACCCCCGCGGCGGGCTGACCCGATTGACCCACAAGTTAAGCCAACATCCTCTAATTCATCGCGCAGGAATTCTCATTTTGACGCGCGGTGCAGCCGTCCAGTACAAGCTGCGCCGCTTTATGAGGATCATCTCCTTCCTTCCCCGGCGATTCACGTTCCGGGTGGCAACCGCAACGCTGGCGTTCGGTCTCGCGTCCGCTCTGCCGGGCCGCGCGGCCACGCCGACCGCCGATCTGCCCGACGCCGCTTTCAACGCCGGCGATCTCGCCCCGGCGGGGAACTTCAACGCCGTGGCGGCGCAGTCCGACGACAAGGTCATCGTGGGGGGCTCCTTCACTTCCTGGATTGGCGAACCCCGCGCCGCGCTGGTCCGGCTGAAGGTGGACGGCACGCTGGATCCGACCTTCGCTTCGCTGGCCTGGGCCTCGGCGGAGGTGCACGACCTGGCGGTGGACGCGCAGGACCGGATCTACGTTTGCGGCCAGTGGACGACCGTGGATGGCGCCGCGCGCCCCGCCGTGATGCGGCTCAACGCCAACGGTTCCATCGATACCTCCTACCCGTCGGACTCCCGCTGGCTCAACTTGGGGAAGCGGATCACGATGCTGTCGGACGGCGGCCTCATCTACAACGGCAATGCCGCCTTCCTCAACGGTGGCACACTGGAGAATCACGCCTTCTTGCGGTTACGGGCGGACGGCACGGCCGACACGGATTTCTCGAAGCGCTTCGCCGCGGCCGGTTACCTGAAGGCTGGGGCGATGCTATTCGCGGAACTGCCGGACGGCCGTCTGCAGCTCATGGGCGACCCTTACAAGTCCGGGACGAATGTGCGCGGGGTGCGGTTCAACGTCGACGGGTCGCCCGATCCGGGATGGTCCACCAGCATCAGCAAGAGCGGCCTGATGACGGACATCGCGATCCAGGCCGACGGCTCGATCCTGGTCAGCGGTGGCTTCAGTTCCCCAAGCCGGTCGCTGCTCCGCCTGAAGCCGGATGGAGCGACAGATCCGACGTTTAATGCGCCCAGTCCCACGGGCAACGGTTCGTTTGTCCGGCTGGACCGCGAGGGCGGCATCTATTGGCGGGACGGGAGCGACTTTTGGAAACTGGGGCCCACGGGGGCGACGAACCAGGACTTCAAAGTGGACTTTGACTCCGCCGGCCCCCTGGACATGGCCTTCGATTCGAAGGGGCGCATCCTGCTCGTGGGCGGCTTCCAGGGGGGCGCGAGCCGCCCGGACGCGTCGGTCCGGTTTGCGAACAAACGGGTGATGCGGCTCCTCGGTCAGACCGCGGGCGGGCCGGTGGATCCGCCGCAGCCGGTGATTCCGGAGACCTACGCGGACCTGCAGAATCGCGTCTTCCTCCGCACCGCGCCAAACGGCACCGAACAGGCCGTCCGGCTTCTTCCGGGCAACACCTTCGAGCCTTCGGCCGGCTACAAGACCAACCGCACCGACTACTCCCGGGCCAGCCTCGCGGCGGATCAGGCGCTCCTGGTCCTGGCCGGCACGGACACCTTCGGCAACGTGTACTCGTGGCAGACCAACCGGTTCCTGTTGACGTTCGCCACGCCCACCAACGGCACCTACGAACTGGACTTCACGATCAACACCGTGCCCGGCGTGCAGAAGTCCACCGGGCCCTTCTCGCTCACCTTGACCAGCAACTTGGTGCCCCGCATCACGAGGCAACCTTCGGGCGGCGCCTTCCCGGCCGGCCAGAACATCAGCGCGCTCAGCGTGGGCACGCTCGGCTTCGACCTCGGATTTCAGTGGTATCGGAACGGCACCGCCGTGGCGGGCGCCACGCAGAGCTCCTATGCTTTCCTGCCCATGGGCCCGGACAAGGCCGGGGACTGGGTCGTGGTGGTGACCAGCCTGCTCGGCGGCGCCACGAGCGCGGTGGCGCGGGTGGAGCTCGCCACGATCCCGGTGATCACGCAACCGCCGCAGATGGCAGAGGTGCTCGAAGGCGGCGACGCCACCTTCAGCGTCGGAGCGGAGGGCGCTGGACTGAGTTACGAGTGGCTTCTCAACGGCCGAAGCGGCGGTTACGCAAATGCCGCCTCCATCACCCTCACCAACGTCACTGCCCAGCACGCCGGGCTCTACAGCGTGCGGGTGAGCAATAACGCCGGTTCCATCGTCAGCCCGGCGGCCCGTCTCCGCGTCTGTGCGCCCGGCCTGAACCACACCTGGCAGGGCCGGCCCTGGGTCCGAGTCCTCCGGAGCGGCGACACAGTGCCGGACACGGCGAGCGCGTTCGGTCCGCTCAACGCGCCGTTCAATCCCTTGTTCACCCTGCGCGACCAGGTCATCCACGCCACCGCAAGGGGCGACGATGACAACGCCGCCGCGGTGTTGCCGCAGAACGCGCTGGTCCGCTGGGCGGCCGGCACACTGGCCACGCTGGTCTTCACGAACACCCCCCTTCCCGAGGGCGGCGGGAACTTCGTCTATCCCTTCTACCCAACCGACGAAGGCGACGGGGCGATCAACTTCCAGCAGGCGACGATGTACGAACGTCGCGGAACGACGCTCACCCCCATCCTCACCCCGGCCACCCCCGTCCCTGGCCGGCCGGAGGCGAGGTTCGGTCCGAGCGGTTCGTTTGCCCGACGCGGCGCCGGGGTGGCCATCTCCTCGACCATCGACCTCGGGCTGGTCGCTGGCAACCCGGCGGGGATGTTCTTCCTGGACGGCAGGACCCTCACCCGCATCGCCGACGAGACCACCGATCTGCCCGGGATCATGACCGGCTATGCCTACCGACTGACCGAGGATTCCGTGAACTTCGACGGGACCACGCTCGTGTTCTCCACCATGACGGGCCCAAGCGGGCCAGGTGGGGTGTACCGGTCCACGACCGGGGGCGTGATCACCAAGCTCCTCGACAGTGCCGACCTGATCCCCGGCCTAACTAATGCCGTGGTCAGCTTCGGAGACGTGGACGTGGAAGGCGGCGCAGTGTTCGCCGTGGTGGGGATCCGCAACGGTGTGAGCACGCAGAACCGGATCGTGAAGTTCGAGGCGGATGGCACCGCACAGGCGATCGGCTCCGGCGACTTCCTCGTCGCCAGCGGACCGCAGCAGGTCTACTTCGGGGACGCAGGCACGATCCGGCGCTGGACTGACGGCGTGCTCGAAACCCTGATCAATTCGCAGGCGCTCCTCGAATGCCAGCGCGTCAAGGGCTTCTACGATGTGGAAGCGCAGGGCGATGACGTGGCGGTCGGCGTCGAGTTCCGGGACGGCACGGCCGGCATCTATGCGAACTTCGGCACGGCCACGACCGGCCTTCCCCGGATTCTCGCCGGGCCGCGGCCGGCGGTCGCTCCCGAGACCACCCCCGCGACGTTCAGTGTGGCGGCGAGCGGACCGGCGCCGATCACCTATCAGTGGTTCAAGAACGGCTCCCCGCTGGACGGTGCGACGAACGCCACGTTCACGATCCTTTCTGCCCAGCCGGGCGACGCCGCGAGCTACCATGTGGTGGTCACCGCGGAGGGCAACGCGGTGACTTCGGCAGTGGCCGGGCTGACGCTGACACCCGCCCCGGCGAAACCACTGGTTTTTGTGCCGCCGGCGAACCAGGCGGTGGCGGTGGGGTTGCCGGCTGCGTTCAAGGTCGTTGCCGCCGGGGCTGGTCCACTGACCTACCACTGGACGAAGGACAGCCAGACCGTGGCAGAGGGCCCCGCCGCGGAGCTGGTCTTCCCTGCGGTGACGCCGGCCAACCACGGCGCGTACACGCTCGTAGTCTCAAATGCCCAGGGGAGCTCGGCGGCCCTGGTCGCGAGCCTGAGCGTGCTGCCGTTGATCACCCAACAGCCCCAATCGCAGACCGTGGCGGCGGGTGGGACCGCCACGTTTGGCGTGGCTGCCTCGGGCTTCGACGACCTCCGGTATCTCTGGTTCAAGGGCACGAGCGTGCTCATCGGAGAGACCAATGCCACGCTGGTAATCGACAATGTCCTGGCGGCGGACGCGGCCGCATACTCCGTGAACGTGAGCGGAGTGGGTGGCGGCAGCGTGCGTTCCCTGCCCGCAACACTGACCCTCGGCGGCGGCGGCAGTGGCGAGCCAACGGGAGTTGAACTGGGCCTGCCCGTGTTTGCCGACGGCACCATGACCTTCAGCGTGCCCACCGTGGCAGCCAAGACCTACGAGGTGCAGTTCAAGTATGCCCTGGCCGACCCGAACTGGACGGTGCGTGAGACGATCACCGGCGACGGCACGGTCCGGACGGTCACCGTTGCGGCCACCGGCGGGGCTGGCTTCATCCGGGTAGTCGAGCTGCCCTGAGCGCGCGTCCGGAAGCGCCAATCACCGTGGCGGTAGGACGTAGGGGACGCGGCGTGAGCGTGGGCTACGGAACGCAGGATCACAGTAAGTGCCTGGCCCCGAGAGGCTCGGACGTGGTGTCCCTTTGGATTCCGCGGATAGCTGGACGCTGGACGACAGTGGTAGCCAATAGAGTGACAGGTTCGTAATCAGCACCCCCTCACCAACAGGGGTTCTCAGCTTCCTCCTGTGCTTCCATTCAAGGGCGCACGATCCTCGATTCGTGGCGGAGGCGGAGCGATCATGGGCATGCGCAAATAGGGTGACAGGTTCATAGTAGTTCATAGTTTGGTCACGGAAACGGGAATCCTCCTCCCCTTCCCTCCCGCGTCGGGAGCGGGGCACCGTTTAGTTCCGGCGGATGAGCCCAATAGAGTGACAGGTTCGTTGTCTGACGCCTGCAGGTGGCGGTGAAGTCCGGTTGAACAGCCTGGCGGTGGCTGCACCCGTCGAAGCGCCGTGGCGGGGTACCTACTTTCGAGGCAACCCGGTCCAACTCTCGGCCGTGCCTCGCGCGGGTTTCCGACTCACCCGTTGGGAAGGCCTTCCGGGCGCAGGCACCAACACCCTGACGTTGCTCCTGAACGGCGACGTGACCCTCCAGGCGGTCTTTGAACCCGCCGAACCCACGTTGCCCCGCCTTACGATCCTGCGCCTGCCGCGTCCGGACCGGCTCGAAGTAGGCGTCGCCGGTGCCCCGGGTTCCACCTGCCGGATCGAGAGTTCGCCGGGCTTGGTGATCTGGACCACCGTCGGCAGTGTCGCCCTGGATGCCAGCGTCGGTGCGGTCTGGACACCGCCGGTCGCAGCGGACGGCAAGGCTCGTTTTTATCGCGCCACGCTGCCTTAGGACCTGAACCTCACCTTTGGCGGGCAACGGAGAGCTCGCCCCACCTTGCGTAGGGCAGGCTGTCGAGACTGCCGGCGGCCGGGCTTCAGCCCGCAGGGACGTCCCCAACCCGGCGCGGGTTCCTGCGGACTGAAGTCCGCGCTCCGGGGGGTTCATGGTAAGCGACCTGTTCCTTTTGGACCTGCTCCGTGGCCATGAACCAAAAAGCGCCGCT
>CAZHUS010000041.1:0-67500 GCA_964535555.1 uncultured Verrucomicrobiota bacterium | reverse complement strand
AGCAACCACCCGAGACGGTCAGGCTGAAGCTTGGGCCGCCCGCGTCCGCGTAGGCTGCCGCCGGATCGAGCGTCGTCAGCGCCGGCGTCGAGGCCCGGACCTCGATGGTCAGGCTGTCGCTGTGGCTGACAACCGTTCCGTTCTGGTCTGTGCTGACGGTGAGCACGGCCTCATAGGTGCCGTGGGTCAGGCTCCACGACACGACCGCCTGGCCGGGCGCGGTGGCCACCACCTGCCCGTTCTGCCGCAACTCCCAGGCGAAGCTCAGCGCATCGCCGTCCGGGTCGGAGGACGCGCTGCCGTCCACGGTGACCGTCGCCAGGCAGTCCGTGCCGGCGACGACCTGCTGGTCGGGTCCGGCCACCGCCACCGGCGGGCGATCCGACGCCAACACCGTGATCGCGACGGTCGCGCTGGCGGTGGCTCCGTCGGCGTCTTCCACCTCGAAGGTGAAGGCATCGCTGCCCGCGTAAGGGAACGGCGGCGTATAGACCACCTCGGGGGGCGTGCCGCTCAGCATGCCGGCCGTCGGTCCGGTGACGATGCGATACGTCAGGGGCGCCGGTTCCAAGTCTGCACCGCTGAGGGTGATCGCCAGCGGCTGGTTGTCGTAGGTGGTCAGCGACTGTCCCTGTGCCGTGGGCAGATCGTTCACGGGCTGGACCAGGATGTTGTAGCTGTACTCGGGGCTTTCAAGAACCCCGTCCGTGCCCTTGAAGGTGAAGAGGTCGGGACCGTGGTAGTTCGCGTCCGGCAGGTAGATCAGGTTGCCGCCTTGCAGTTCCACCCGTCCATGCTGCGGCGGTGTCACCACGAAGTAGGTGACCGCATCCCCGTCCCCGTCCTGCAGGGGCTGGATCTGGCCGCCGCCGCTGTCTTCGTTCACATACACGGTCCGGTCGCGATCCTCGGGCGCGTCGTTCACCGGCGTGACGGTGATCGCCACGGTGGCCGTCGCTGAATCCACGGTGCCGTCATTGACCGCGAACGTGAAGCTGTCCGGGCCGTGGTAGTTGGCCGCGGGCGTGTAGGTCAGGTTCGGCGCCGTACCGGTCAACCGACCGTGCCCCGGCGGTGTAACGATCGAGAAGACGAGATCCGAGAGATCCGTCTCCACGTCAGCACCGTTCAGATTGACCGCGATGGCCTCGTCCTCTGGAGTGGTCACGTGAACCGAGGTGTTGTGGAAAACGGTGATCGTGTTTGAGGTTCGGTTGGCCACCACCACGTCCACGCGCCCGTCCGCATCCAGGTCGCCTGCCGCGAGCGAACTGGGGCCGTTTCCGGTGTTGAAGTCCATTCTCGCTGCAAAGGAACTCGCGGTGAGGCTGCCGGGGGTGCTCGTGTTAAGGTGGACCGACAGGTGGCCGGGTTGCTTCCCATCCACGGCGGCCAGGTCCGGCTTGCCATCGGCGTTCAGATCCTGCGCGATCAGCCGAACCGTATTCTCACGGCCAGGGAAACGAACCTCTGTCGCGAAGGAATTCGCGTCGAGGGTCCCCGGCGTGCTGGTATTCCGCAGCACGGACACATCCCCCGAACTCTGATTGGCCACGGCGAGATCGGGCTTGCCGTCGCCGTCCAGGTCTTGCAGCACCACATCGCGCGGCCCGTTGCCGGCGCGGAAATCGACGCGAGACGCAAACGAACTCGCGTCAATCAAGCCGATCGTCGAGCGATTTCTGTAAATGGACACCTGGCCGCCACTCGTGGTGGCAACCGCCAGGTCGGCCTTGCCATCGCCGTCCACGTCCCGGAGTGCGACTCCGTCGGGCTGACTATCTGGCACGGCAGGAACCTCCACTTGGGGGGCGAAGGAGATGCTGCCGGGAGAGGACGTGTTTCGCAGCACTGAGACGCTGGCGCTCCGGAAGTTCGCCACTGCCACGTCGGGGCGCCCGTCGCCGTCCACGTCGCCCACCGCCATCCGGAGTGGGGTCGAACCGGTCGCAAAGGTGAGCGGGGTATCAAAGGAACCTGACGAGAAGCCCCCGCCGGCACCACCGTTTCGGAAAACAGCGATCGCATTCGCCTCAGAATTCGCCACCACGATGTCCAACGGTCCGTCGCCGTCCACATCGGCAAGCTCAACTCCGCTGGTGCCCGGGCCGGCGGCCAAGTTGACGCGAGGCGCAAACGAGCCCAGCGACAAACTCGCCTCGGCGCCGAGGTTTCGGAAGACCGACACGGTGCCACTTTGGTAATGGTAGTTCGCAGTGACCAGATCGAGCCTGCCGTCGCCATCCAGATCGCCGACGGCGACCCCCGCGGGATTGGAACCCGTCGCCAACTCGATCGCCACGCCGAAGGACGAACTGTCCAGGGGAAAGGGGTCGCCGGCGATCGGCACATCGTTCACGGGCGTCACGCTTACGGAGACCGTCGCCGGGGCCGAATCCACGGTGCCATCGTTGACCTTGAACGTGAAACTGTCCGGGCCCTGGTAGTTCGCCGCCGGTCTGTACGTCAAGTTCGGTGTGGTGCCGCTCAAGGTGCCGTGCGCAGGGCCGCTCGCCACGGCGAAGGTCAGGGCGTCACCGTCCGCATCTGAGCCGGCGAAGGTGACCGCCACGGCGGCGTCCTCGGCTGTCGTCACCGGTTGCGCGGCGGCCACCGGCGCGCTGTTCAAGACCTCGAGCAAAACCGTAGCGGACGCAGACGTGAAATTCGCCGTTTCGCCCGGCGTGAAGTCCACCGACAGCGTGTGCGTCCCGCGCGGCAGCGTCGTGCCCGCGGCGGGGTGGTAAGTGAAGCTGCCCGGCACGTTGGCCGTGGCGTTCAACTGCGCACTCGAGAGCGGCGTGCTCGACGTGATGGGCGCGGGCGGCGCCCAGCCAATCTCCGGCGTGGTCTTGGCCACGGTAAGGGGCTGATCCACGTCAGCCGCCGACTGCCAGTTGGCGTCGCCGGCCTGCGAGGCGCGGATCATCGCCGTGCCAGCACCGACGATGGTCACTCTGTTGCCGCTCACCGTCACTACCGACGGCGTCAGGCTGATGAAAGTGACCGGTAGCCCCGAGGAAGCAGTGGCGTTGATATCGAACCAGGCGTCGCCATAGGTGTGGTTGGCCAGCGGAGCGAAGTTCAGGGTTTGCGACCCTTGGAGCACCGTCACGAAGCGTGTTGCCGTGGCTGTTTGCCCGACGGCATCCGAGGTGGAGTACGTCAGGGCGTAGGTGCCCGCGACCGACGTGTTAACACTCCCGGTTACGGTCACCGCGCGAGGACTGCCACAAGCGTCCGTCGCCGTCGCGCCCGATTCGTTGAACACACTGTGAAGGGCGAGGCTCATCGAGGTGGGTCCGTTGAGGGTAATGGAGGGCTCGGCTGTCGGGCGGAATCGCACTGTAAGCATGTCGTTGAGGTTTAATCCCATACTCACAGCGCCGGCGACGATGACGTCGTTGTCGGATGCGAGAGCTACCGAACGAGCCCGTGCCGCCGCCGTCTCGTTGTAGACCGCATTGAATCGCTTGTCCCAGATCAACGCCCCATCTGCCATTGCATATTTTGCAAGGTAGAAATCCTGGTTCCAGTTCGGGCCGGTGGAGGATCCGGCGACAACCACGTTCCCGTGCGCATCCAAGAGCAATGCGGTGGGCTCGTCGCTGCTCAGTCCGGGAGAGGGTCCATGATGGCGGTGCTCCCAAATCAAAGCACCGTTGGCTGCGGCATATTTCAGCGTACACATTTCCCAATTCCCGAGGGCGTCGGTCGAATGCCCGGTGACGACGACGTTTCCGAAGCCATCGATCGCGAGAGCTGTGGCCGTATCGTCACTTCCGAGATCCTCAGGGGGCGGGACCGGGCCGCTGTAGCGTTGCTCCCAAACGATGGCACCATCGGCGGCCGCGTATTTTGCCGTGTAGTAGTCCGTCTCAGTGCCGTCACCCGTCGAGGAACCGGCGACCACCACGTTGCCGGTTGAATCCACGGCCACCGCGGCGGGCACATCCCAAAACCGGCCTGGTCCTTCATAGCGCCGTTCCCAAAGCAAAGCTCCATCCGATCCGGAGTATTTGGCCGTGTAATAATCCGGACGAGACTTCGTGCCGAGGGAGTATCCCGTCACGATGACGTTCCGCTCGGCATCGACGGTGAGTGCCGTAGCCTTATCGGAGCCGTTTGCCAGATTGCCCAGGCCATTGTAGCGCTGTTCCCAAAGCAGCGCTCCGTTCGTGCCATCGTATTTGGCGGTGTAGAAATCGTGGTTGCTTTCGCCCGTCACGACCACGTCGCCGTGACTGTCCACAGCCACGGCCGTTGGCGTTTCTGCTGCAGGGGTGAGGCCATCGTAACGGCGCTCCCAGATCAACGCGCCGTCAACCGTCGCATATTTCGCTGTGTAGAATCCCGCATACCCGGTGATGCTCCATGAAATTCCCGTGACAACGACATTGCCGCTCGCATCCAGTTCAAGCGCGGTGGCTTGGTCATCCATGTTGTCCGGGCCGTTGTAGAGACGCTCCCAAATCAAGCTCCCGTTGCCGGCAGCGTACTTCGCCGTGTAGAAGTCCCCGCCATTGTCGGTGGATACACGCCCGGTCACGATCACGTTGCCATTGGCATCGACTCGTGTTGCGACCACTTCGTCGGCGCCGTCGAGGATCGTGCCCGCATGGCGTTGCACCCAAACCTCGCCCACGGCGTCAGCACGTACGTTGATCGTAGTGGTCGCGGAAGTGCTTTCGTAACTCGTGCTGTCGGCAGGCGTGAAGTTGGCGGTGAGCGTCTGAGCGTCCCCCAAGGACAAGTACGTTGCGAGGGACGGGCTGTAAGCGAACGCTCCAGGGACGCTGGCAGTTGCGCTCAATTGGATGGGACCGAGCGGGGTTGTACAATTCACATCCGCCGGTCCCTCCCATTGGATGACGGGCGTGGCCTTTGACACTGTGAACGTCCGTTCCACGTTCGCCGCCGGCAGCCAGTTCGCGTCGCCGGCCTGCGAAGCGCGGATCATCGCCGTGCCAGCACCGACGATGGTCACTCTGTTGCCGCTCACCGTCGCCACACCCGACGTCAGGCTTGTGAGCGTCACCGGCAGGCCCGAACTGGCCATCGTGTTGACCGTGAACGACGCGTCACCGAACACGCGGTCCGCGATTGGATCGAAGGTGATCGTCTGCATGCCGCGAATCATCAGCGTGGTGCTGGCGGTGCCGGTGGCGCCGTGGGAATCCGTGACGCGCAGGTGAATGGGGTGCGGGCCGAACCCCAGGCCGAGGATTTGGAGCGCGGAGGCGGACAATGTCGGCGTCGCGCCAGTCGCGTCAACGAACACCCAGTCATCGTTGAGGTCCCACTCATACTTGACAATGATGTCGCCGGCTGTTGCGTCCCGGTCGGACGAGGCCTGGCCGTCCAGCAGCAGCGGATTGCCCTGGTCAATCGTGTAAGGCCCGCCGGCGTTGGCTACGGGCGGGTGGTTGCCCTCCGTAACCGCGATCGTGAAGGTGTGCGGCGTGCTGGTGTCCATCCCGCCGAGCGTCGTCCCGCCATCGTCCTTCAACACCACCGTGATCTGGGCGCTGCCGACCACACCGGCCGGCGTGAAGGTGAGCGTGCCGTCGGGAGCGACCGCCGGGCAGGCCGCGAACAGGCTCGGGTTCGAGTTGCCCGTCACCACGAAAGTCAGCATCTGCCCCGCTTCGTCGGGAGGGCCGGCGGTGATCGCGCTGGCCCATTTCGGGACCGTCTGCGGACCGGCGTCAGCCCGCGCGGTCACGCCGCCCGCGTCGGTGAAGCTGGGCTGGGCGTTCACGTAGATCACCTTCATCTGCGTGCCCAGCAGGGAGGAGTAGCTGTAGCCACGAGGCAGGACGATCTCGAAACCGAGGGTGAGGCGGCCGGACGCTCCGTTTTGACCCGATATGGAGACACTCACATCCGGACACCACAGGGGAGGGGTTTGGCCAGCCACCGTGGCTTGGATCTGGTACGTACTCTCGATAACCTGCTCGATGGTCTCGGGAGGTCCTCCCGCGGGCGCACCGTTTGCCGGGACGGTTATTAAGTAGTCAAAACCCGTGTTGGCACTAATCCGGCAATTCGCCTTCGCCTGAACGTCATACGAACTGTCCCTGGCCAACTTACCCTCCCAGCCCTGGCCGGCGGGGCCTGCCTGAAGTGTGCCTCGCACACGAGAACGAATCACCCAAGGCACCGTCGTGCCTGCATCAAACGGGCCATACACCGTGACCTGGTCGAGATGGTAGTTCACATGTGCCTGAGCGGACCCGTCCATATTGGCCCAAAACCAGTTGTTGTAGAGGTAAGCCTCGGCGTAGGCGTAGGTCGGGGCGACCGCGGACACGGTGATTATTCCGGCCGGCAGGTCCACCGACATCCGGTAGGAACCATTGAGCGCAGCGGCCTCGCGTACCACTGGGGAGCTGGTTTGCGCCTCGCCTGCTACATCCTCCTCGAGGTTCGGGAGCCGGACAAGTTGCACACCCGGGGAGCCGTTCTGGTAGTAGATTTGCCCGCCCGCGCCCCCGCCCGTCAAGGTGACCTGCGGTGCAGACTGAGCCGCAGACGCGTCGTAACGGCCAGCCAGCCATAGGATCGCGGTGAGGGTGACAATCAGGGGGGGCGTATTCATAGGGCGGATCCGATTTCGGCCGGAGCGGTCATGGACGGTTTGACCGGCAAGGCAGTGGCCGGTCGGCTGGCAGTCGAAGCGGGGGGCAGTGTTTGAGTTCACGCGATAGTCAGGGGGTTCTTTGGTAGCGTCACCGTAGTCCGGGCACGGTGCGGTTGAGGCCGGCAGGGAACAGCGGTCGTTGGGCTCGGCCTCGGGGTCGAGCGAGCCTGGTGTCGGACGCGCAAGCCCAAACACCCGCGATCCCCGCCGCCGGGAAAATCCGCCCTTGCCGTCGCTTGCTCGTCAAGATTCACACACTGAGCCTACGGCCCAGGACGAAATCGTCCATTCCCACAAACGTTGTATTCTGATCCGCCCGCAGCAGGGCTGCGGCGGTGCGACGACGCGGTCATATCCCGCTCAATCGCCACGGAGGTGAGGCCGGCGCTGCGGCGAAACCGTTGGGGTGCCGGGGAATTGCACGGTTCCTGTTGGACCTCATGCCGGGCCCAGAACCGGCGCAGATCGCCGGCTTCAGGCTGCCAGGGCGTGGTCGAGCGGACCGGGGTGGCGGCGGACTGAAGTCCGCGCTCCCAGGGAGGTCCATGGAGAGCCACCCGTTCCCTCCGGAACTGCTCAATGCACATGAGACATCCGCGCCAGGTCAGGGGACCCGGCCTACACCCTGCAAGCCCGGTGCCCTCACCGGGCGGCGAATGCGGGTGCGACGCACTTCCGCCGGGTCAGGGGACCCGGCCTACATCCGGTAGGCCCGGGATGCACCGTTGGCGCGGCCCTGGTGCAAATGCCCCTTGCGGCGCGGCGCCCGCCAGAATCATCCTTGCAGCGTGACGTGGTGCTTGCGGGTCACAATGCCGGGTCTTGCGATCGGCCTGCTGCTAGGGTGTGGGTGGGCCGGCGACGCCTTGCGCGGCTCGTCACCGGAGGACGCTGCTGCAGCGGGCGCTTTGCCCTTCGCCCACGGCCTGATCCGCTGGTGGCCGAACCTGTTTGACGCGCGCGACGAGGTCACCGGGCAGGAAGGCGTGGTGATGGGCGTGTTGCCCCCCGTGGAGACCGGGGCGGAGGACCCGACGGAGTTCGGCCCGCGCACCGGGTGGGTGCAGTTGCAGCCGGCCATCACAAACGCGGTGTTCACGCTCGCGTTCTGGGCCCGCATCGGCCCGGCCGCCGCCGTCAACCGGTTGCTGGGGCAGGAATCCTCCGAAGGCGAGTGGCTGTTCCAATCCTACGCCGCCAATCCGAAGGCCTTCTTCATTGGCCCCCATCATTTCCAGGAAGCGGACTACGCCGAACACGTGGTGCTGAGCCCGGAAGTCTGGCACCACATTGCCCTCGGTCGGCGGGCGGACGGCACCAGCGTCGTGTGGATGGACGGGGTCCGCGCGCTGGACGGCCGGCGCCCGCAGGTCTGGCCCGCGCGGAGTCGCTGGCTCACGGCAGGCAGTTCCTGGCAGGGGTCGGATGACCCATTTCGCGGACAGCTCCGCGACCTCTGCGTCTTCGACCGCGTCTTAACGGACCAAGAGGCCGGCGCGTTGCATGCGGACGGCGTTCCGCAACGGCCAGCCCGGAACACCGAGGCACGGCTCGCCGCCACGGAGCGGATGGCGAACCTCGACGTCTCCACGAACGTGGTGTCGCCGCCCAGTCGGACGTGGCAGCATCGACGGTTCACGACCGAGGATGGGCTGCCGGGCAATGTCGTAAAGGCGGTGTGTCAGACGCGCGACGGGTACCTGTGGCTGGGGACGGAGGACGGGTTGGCCCGGTTCGACGGCCGGCAGTTCCGGGCCTTCACGGCGGAGAACACGCCGGCGCTGAAGGCCATTGGCCGGACGGTCTGGAGCCTGGCGGAGGACACGGACGGGACCCTTTGGGCGGGCATCTTCGGCGGGCTGCTGCGGATTCGGGGCCTCGATTTCACCGCGTTCACCAACGGCCTGCCCCAGCGCTTCGTTCTGCAGGCGGCGCCCGCCGGGGACGGGTCGGTGTGGGTGGCGGGATTCAACGACTTCATTCCGCGCGGCCCGCTGTGGCTGCGCCGCTACCATCCGGAGGCCGGGATCTCCAGCGCCGAGGTTGTGGTGCCCGGACATCTCCGCCGGTTGGTCGTGGCAACCAACGGGGTCTGGCTGGCCACCGAGCAACCCTCACTGATGATGTTCTGGGATGGTCAAGCGCCGGCACCCACGGTGGTCGCCGCGGTGGATAACGGGCTGCCGTCGATCCGGTTCACGAGCCGCGCGCTGGCGGAAGGCGCCCGCGTGCAGGCGTGGAGACACGGAGGAGAGAGCCCGGACGGCTGGGCCGAAGTTCGGCTGGGCGAGGAGGGTGCGCGGTTCCACTGGCTGTGGGACGCGCCGTTTCCGCGACCCTGGGCCGGCCGCTGGAACGGCCCCCTCGATCCCGAGGAAACGTGGCTCGGAGTTTTCCACGCTCTGGCCCGGCAGCGTGGCGCGGTGCTGGAGCGTGTGGAGCTTGCCGATTCACCGGCCGGCCGGGAGATCGTGTGTGTCGCTCCCGACCGCGAGGGCGGGGTGTGGTTTGGCACCGAGGAGGACGGGTTGCATTTCGCGCAGGAACGCCTGGTTCGCGTGTTCACCTCCCAGGATGGCCTGGGTGGCAACGACGTACGCTCGGTTTGCGCCACTCCGGAGGGCGGGCTGTGGGTGGCGACGGCGGAGGGCCTGAGCCGCTGGCTGGGGGCAGGGTGGACGATCCACGGGCGGGGGAAGCCGAGGGGCATCGCCAGCGATGCCCAGGGTCGGCCCTGGTTCGGTCTGGCGGAGTTTGGCCCGAGTGCCCTCCAGACCGGTGAGACTTGGAGGATGGTCTTGCTTGGTCTGGACTGGCAGGACCCGAACACCCTGCGGTTCGCGCGGAACGGGACCCTGTGGATCGCGTGCGAACGCGGGCTCACCTGGTTGAAGCCGGACCGTCTCGTGCCCAGGGCGGACGGGAATTGGGCAGCCGATCCCGAGGGTGCTGGTCCGGCCTTCGGGCGCCTCGCGGTGGGCCGGGAGTTGCCACCGATGCACCCGCTCGGCCTGGTCGAGGACGGCGATGGTTCGATGTGGGTGGGATCGCTCGCGCACGGGCTGGTGCATGTGGCCCCGGGGCGCGTTGAGGCGTTCACGCGCGAGGATGGCCTGCCCGGCGACCAGGCCGTGCCGGTGTATCGCGACGGGGCCGGGGCGCTGTGGATCACCGGGCCGACGGGGCTGACGCGGCGCCTGGGCGGGCGCTTTGAGACGATCACCGAGCGGGCCGGTCTGCCGAGGGACGAGCTGTTGGACCTCATCGAGGACGACCTCGGCCAGTTCTGGATCAGCGGCAAGCGTGGCATTCACCGCGTCGCGCGCGAGGAGTTGGAGGCGTTTTTCGCGGGGCGTTCGAGCCGGGTTCGCACCCTCACCTTGGGCGCGCGCGACGGCCTGTTGACGCCGGAATGTTCGAGCCTCCACTACCCGACGATGGCGAAGACCCCCGATGGCCACATCTGGGTCGCGACGCGCAACGGTCTGGCGACTTTCGATCCGCGGCGCGTGCACCTGGATACGCAGCCCCTGCGGGCGATCATCGAACAGCTCGTGGTGAATCGCAGAGAGGTGACGCTCCCGCGCCCGGTCACGGCGGGCGGCGAGCCGATGGGCCGCCCCCTCTCACGCCGTTCCTCCCTCCCGATGGAAGATAGGGCGCGGAAACACGCGGGGAGCACAGGCAACCCGCCTGTGCCGTCGGGCGACTCGCCCGACGGAAGGGCGAATGCGCCGGCAGATACCCCAACGCCGTTGCTGCCCCGACCGTCCATGCCTGTCCCGCCCGGCGGGGCGGCCGGGCCGCCCGCGCCACCCGGCGTCGTGCGTCTGCCCCCCGGTTCCGGCGAGCGGCTGGAGTTTCACTTCACGGCCATCAGCCTCCTCGCGGCGGACCGCGTCCGGTTCCGTTACCGGCTGGACGGCTACGATTCGGACTGGTCGCCGGAGACGGATTTACGGCTGGCCTTTTACACCAACCTGAAGCCGGGCGCCTACCGGTTTCGCGTCAAGGCGGCCAACGCCCACGGCATATGGAACGAGCGCGACACGGTGTTGGGCCTGGTGATTCTGCCCCATTTCTGGCAGACGCGGGCCTTCCTGGCGGGTGTCGCCTTCGCCATCGTGGCAGCGGGGGTCGGCCTGCACCGGCTCCGGCTGGCACGGCTCCGGCGCCTCGCCGAGGCGACCCACCAGCAGGCGCTGACCAGCGAGAAGGCCCGCATTGCCGCCGACATGCATGACGAACTCGGCGCGGCGCTGACGCAGATCGCGATCCTGGGCGAGGTGGCCAAGCGTCAGACCGGGGATGCGGCGCAAACGCGCTCGACTTTGGAGCGCATTGCCCACGCCGCGCGCGAGGCCACCTCGCGGATGAGCGCCCTCGTATGGGCGACAAACCCGCGCCACGACACGCTGGACAACCTGGCAGCCTACTTGCGCGAGCACGCGGCCTCCCGCCTGGAGAACACGGGGATTCGAGGGCGACTCGACTTCCCCGCCACCCTCCCGAACCGCCACGCTTCGGCCACGTTCCGGCGCAATCTGCTGCTCGTGCTGAAGGAGTCGCTTACGAACATCCTGCGGCACGCGGCCGCCAGCGAGGTCCATATCCGCCTGGATTGCGACGGGACGACCCTCAGGCTGACGATTCAAGACGACGGCCGGGGTTTCGAGCCCGCGGTGCTCTCGCGCGGCGGGAACGGCCTGGGGAACATGAGGAAGCGGGTGGGGGATCTCGGCGGAGCATGCCGCGTGAACTCCGCCCCGGGCCAGGGGACCCGGATCGAGGTGCGAGTGCCGCTCGAGGCGTCCGCCTCGCACGTTCGTGGGATTGCGTCCCCTGGCGGCAACGGCGGATAATGGACCCCGTCTATGGCCGATCCCGATCACCGCGTCCGCGTCGCCCTGGTGGAAGACGATCTGCAGGTCCGCGACGGGCTGCAGGCCTTGATCAATGCCTCGCCCGGGTGCGTCTGTGTCGCGGCGTATGGTTCCGCGGAGCAGGCCCTTGACCGCCTGGCTGCGGCAGGGGCAGAGGTGGTGCTGATGGACATCCAGTTGCCGGGACTTTCGGGCATCGAGTGCATCCGGGAGCTCAAGCGGCGGCAGCCCGGGCTGCAGATCATGATGCTTACGGTGCTGGAAGATCACGATCGCATCTTCCAGTCGCTGTCGGCGGGGGCGTCCGGGTATCTGCTGAAACAAACGCCACCGGACAAACTGATTGAGGCCATCACCGAGCTTCACCGTGGAGGCGCACCGATGTCCACGGGGATTGCGCGGCGGGTGGTGGACTACTTCCAACAGGGTGCTCCGAGCGGTGACGCCTCGGCCCGGCTGTCGCCGCGCGAAAAGGAGATCGTTGCGCTGCTCGCCAAGGGTTACCTCTACAAGGAAATCGCCAGCCAGCTCGGCCTGAGCGTCGAAACCGTCCGCACACACATCCACAACACGTACGAGAAGCTGCACGTGCGAACACGCACCGAGGCCGTGATGAAGGTGTACGGCCGCAAGGAACCGGGCTGACGCACGCCGCGCCCACACCACAAGCGCGCCCACCCCGCCGGCCGACGGCGTTCGGGCCAGCCCGTCGGCGCTGGGATGGCCTCCGAGGCCGCCGCGGAACTGCCGGACGCCCCGATCACACCCACCAGCCCTATGCTCAGAGACACACGGTCGTCGGGTACTCGAGGCCGGTGATGGCGTTGTACATCTCCGCGCAACGGGCGCACACGGCGTCGGTCTCCCGCCAGGCGGGAAACTCGGCCCGAATCCGGTCGCGAGCGGCGGGCTTCAAGCTCGCGGCCCCGGTCCACTCGAAGGCCGGGAAGCCGCACAGCGGACAGTCGGCGCCCGGAACAGGGGCATGGCTGCCCTGCAGCCCGCGGGGATCCGACGCGAGCTCCAGCAACTCCCCGTGGGTCGCCAGCCGCCCGCTCCAGAGGGCGGCGAACAGCTCGCCCCGGCGGTCCTCGGGCAGGAAGGCGAACGCGCGCTCGAACTCCGCGCGTCTCCGGGCCTCGTCCGCCACGGTTTCGAGTCCACGCCGGATCAGCCGGCCATCGATGCTCACCGCCCACAGGACGCGGTACCGCTCGCGGGTCAGCCGCAACTGGGACGCGGTCTGGCCGGTGCGTTCGAGGTCGGGGGAGTAACCGAACATCTCGTCCACCATGTCGGCCAGGTGTGCGAGTTCGTGGTGCAGGAACCGGGCCAGGGATGGCTCGTCGTCGAACCGTTCTGGCCGCAGGGAGACCATGCCGCGGCGTTGGCCGCCGGCGTCGCAGTAGAGTTCCGCCCCTTCATCGTTCTTTCCGCGGGCCTGGCGGAAGGCCAGCGCGGCCAGCCTGCCAGCCAGGACGGCGAAGCGCCCGGCGGCGCCGGCGAGGAACTTGTCGAGGCCCCACTCGGTGAACCAGGACAGGTGGACGCGGGCGAAGGCCGTGGCGCGTTCGTCCGGATCGAGCACCTGGTAACAGCGCTCGCGCTCGGCGTGGAAGCGCCGGACTTGGAGCGGCGGCACCCCCGGACGCTTGCCTGCCGCGCACAACTGCACCACCCCTTCCACCAGATCGTCGTCGAAGAGCAACCGCATGAGCGCATGCTGGTGGATGCGCCGACGGCTGTCACGGCGGAACCCACCCGACAGCAGGGGCCGCGGGCATCGCGGAGCTGCCGGCGGAGGTCTTTGGGCGAGCGGATGACGTTCGTGCATTGCCACGGGATGGCATCGCCAGACCGTCCAAGAGCACGCCGGTGACGTGAGGCATCGCGGGATGCCACCGGGCGTCGTCCACCGCAGGCCCGTCGTGGGCGAAGCAACCGGGCTCTGCGAGGAGAAAGCACCCGTCGCAAGTCGCTCCGACCGAGCTGAGGTGGAGAAGGGGTGAATGTTCTCCACTCGACGACGCCTCATGGTCGTGTCATTGCCGGCGCCAGTGCAGCTGCTGGAGAGCGCGACGGCGGAAGGCGACGAAGGCCACCAACCACAGCCCGCTGATGAGGGCACAGTCGATGGGTTCCGGGACCGATTCGTAGGTCGCGTTGAAGGGCTCGGTACCGGTGCCGTACGTGTCTGCCCAATACCCAACGGCACTCCCATCGCTCACGTACATGACCCGGGCCTCCTCCCCGGTCGGCTCGGGAAATCCCACAAGGATGCCAGCGGGTCTCCAGTTGGCATAGCCGAACGGTTCCCCATTGCTCCAGACCCACGGATCGCTGGAGGTCGTCCGAGACAGTACGATCCATGCCGCCCGCAACTGCGCCGGTGGCGCGATGGGAGCGATTGCAGCTTGGAGGAAATCGTTCTGGGCCTCCGAGGTGATGGAGACCAGCATGAGGCCCTCAGCGGCTGCCTCGAACGCTGCGGGCGTCCTGCGACGTGTGCGGCCGGCGATTGAAGTAGTAATCGTGGCCACCGTAATGGCCGAGGTCCAACAATATGGCCTGGAGGGAAAGGGTACCCGCGGCCAGCAGGAGCATTCGAACGGAGACAACGGGAGCGGAGGACGAGCGTGCGTTTATAGTCTTGGAGGTGTTACGGTTGATTGAGGAGGGTTAGAACACGGTACCATCCGGTTCTCGGTTGAGGTTTTGAGGGGGTGGTATGCGACTCCGCAGCGAAGGGGCGGTGAACTGGGACGGCGTTGCCGATTCCTCGGATCCTCCACCAACCGCGGGATGCCTGTGGGCCCGACCGGTGCCGCGGCAGTTCCGTCCCCAATCGGAGGAAGCGCGCACAGCAGCCGGTGGAATACGACAAGCGTGATCACAGCACGCACGCCGGCCTTCTGAGACCGTCTCGCTCGGCAGGCCGGCGGACACTTTTCGAGTCACCGTGTTCTTCGGCAACGGCGGACAGCGATTACTGAAAAGGAGTGACGAAACACAGAGTGCCGGCCAGATCACGGCTGCATCAGTCGGAAAAACCGCAGCCCCTGCACCGCCGGAAGGCTGATCTGGGCGACGCCACCGAAGCGGTGGATACCGTCGGTCACCGGTTGCCAGACGGTGCGCGCGCCCGCCAACTCGTCCGTGGCCTCGAGCTGCACCGCCGGCAGGCCGGTCCAGGTCAACGTCAGCACGCCACCGAACGCGATGAAGTTCAGGCGGAGCAAAGCCGGATCGGGTGTCACCGCCGGAACCGTCACCGCGCCGGTCGCGGTGACCGTCGAGCGGACGTCGCGGGCGTCCGCAACGACCATCCGGTAGAGGTAGTCCTCGCCGGGGGTGACCGTCGTGTCCGTGAATTCCCCAGCCACTGTCGCTCCCAGCAACTCGGTTTCGCCCGTCCGAACGTGGGTGCGCCAGAGCCAGTGGCGCACCGAGCCGTCCGCCACGGCGGGCGTCCACTGGAGCCGCATGGAACCGTTCTCCTCGACGGGGGCCGCGTTGAAATCCTCGGGCGCGGCCAGACCGCCCCACGCGGTCGCCGCCCGGTTGTTGATTTCGTCGGACTCGGCCACGAGCGCGGCGGCATCCACTACGACGTGGAAGGTCCGCCAGGCGCGGTCCGGGGGCGTGTATGGCGCCGTCACCGCCAGTTCCTCCCCGAACCCCAGCGCGCCGCTCACCGTGCGCGAGGCGAAGGGGGTTGCCCCGGGGTGCGGTTCCCGGTCGAAGAAGTCCACGCGGAAGCTCGCGTCGCGAAGCGGTTTGAGTCCGAGGTTGGTCACCCGCGCTGTGACTTCGACCGGTTCCCCTGGAACGGGATGTGGGACGGCGAAGGCCAGCGACGGCTCACTGAACGCCAGGTCCACAGTCCAGGAAGCCGGGAGGCTCTGCATTTCTGGTTCGGCTTCCGGCGCGGCCGGGTCCCGGTCTTCCCAAAGCAAGAGGGGCGCGCCGTCGGTGGGGTGGAGGTCGGCCGCGACGTGCCAGTTCATCCGCTCGTCGGCGGTGAGCGGACCCAGCGTCCAGCGGGGCTCGGCGTCGCCCAGGCTGGCGACGGCGGACGCGACTTCGCCTGAACGGCCGAAGCGGCCGCCAAAGGCGCGCGTGAGGATGAGAGCGTGGTTGTCCGGCGTAACGCGGAGCACCGGCGCCTCGGCGCGGGTCTCACCGCCCACCGGTTGGGCAACCCAGTTCAACCCCACGCGTCGTGCCATCTGCAGGGTGCTCAGGGTCCCATCGGCCGGGAGGAGTTCATCCGTCCGCGGATGTGTCGCGGGCACCACGAAGGCGACGACGGGCTGGTTGGCGTGGTCGAAGTCGAGCGAGGGGGTCCACGGCGCGGGCGGCAGCGGGGCCAGGGTTTCGGGCGGCGTCCAACCGGCGTCCAACCGGCTGAAGACGAGAGTGCGGTCGCCGGGGGTGTCGAGGTCGCCGTCCAGGTCGCGCACCCACACGGCGGCCGGACGACCTGCCCGGTCGAAACGGAGCGCGGGTTGGAGGTCGAGGGCGTTCGAGAGGGGATCCACGCGTTCGGGGGCGCTCCAGCCATCGCGACCCAGACTCGAGAAATACAGCGCGAGGGTCTGCTGACGGCCCGGGAAGGGTTCCTGCTCCCGGAGCCAGAGGATGACGGCATCGCGGGTGGGGGGGTGGGTGGCGAGGACGGGGCGCACGTTCCAGAGCGGTCCGCCGCCCACGACGGTGACCTCGTCGAAACCGCCGGCGGGCGCGGGACCGGCCACGGCGGCCGAGGAGAACCCGCAGAAGCCCAGGCAAAGCACTTTCACGACGGTGGCGGTTCCCTCGATCACCGCGCAGCCCGCGTCTATGATCTTCCCGGCGATATCGCAGAGGCCGTGAGGCTGGGGGCCGGCGAGTTGCAGCCCGGAACCGAGGCCAGCGTGGTTGGGAACCACCCAGGTGATGGCAGCATTGTCGCCGTCGAGAAAGGCGATCTGCGGTTCCCAGCCGGCCAGTTCGGGTCCGGCGATGGGACGGGGCGGTCCCCAGGAGACGCCGTCGAAGACGCTCACCACTGGAGCGGTGCGGGTCCAGCCTTCGGGGGTTCGTTCGAAGTTCTCCCACACCGCAGCGGCGAAGCCGGCGGGGCTGTAGGCGATGGACGCCTGCCGGGCCGGAGCGGCTTGCGCCGCCTCCCCCTCGTCCATCAGCGCCACGCCCGCCGCATGGACGGGGCAGGAGCCGGTTTTGATGGGATTGAAGAGGTTGATGCTCTTGTCCACGCCCAGACCGCAGCAGCCCAGGGCGGCGGTGGCCTTGCCGCTGAGTTCGAGGCACAGGCCATCCCAGTAGATCGGCGGGGTGTGCCCCGGATCGAGCTTGAGGGGCGCGGAGATGTCCACCGTGGGGCGAATCTGGGCGGTGGCCTGACAGGGGCCCAGTTCGAGCTTCGCACCGATGGGCAGCGCCAGTTCGAAGCCGGGAGCCACGGTTGCAGTCAGGCGCAGGTCCGACAGGATGTCCGAGTACACCGCGATCTGACCGCCGAAGCAGGCCTGGACGCCCACCGAGCCGCCGAACTTGAGCCCGCACAAATCAATCGGTTTCGGCAGCGCGGGACCCACGATGGGAAAGCAGATCTCCTCCGCGAGTGGCTTGACGAGCGGGTCCATCTGGTAGGTGGCCTGGCGGAGGGAGCTGCCCTTGCGAAAGTACTTCCTCTGTTGGTCGAGCAGGGGGACGTCGAACAGGGTCAGCGCCGCCTTGGCCGTCGCGACGCCGTCCCACGCACCGTGGTTTTCCATCCATTCCTTCAACCCGACGCCGAGGTCGAAGGTGTTGTCCACCTCGACGACCCCCAGGTCCATCGGCTCGGTGAAGAGCGGCGTGCCCACGCCCGGGAGCTTGGGCAGGGCGCCGGAGAAGGCGTAGCGCAGGGTGAAGAAGTCCTGGCGGGTCACCTTGAGCTGGGGGTTCTTGACGTGGCCGGCGTACCAGCGGCTGCCGAGGTCCACGACCTCGACCGGGAATTCCCAATGGCCCACCTCGAGGGGGAGGACGAGAAACACAGTGAGTGCGCTGACCACCAGCGTGAGCTTGCCGGGCGGGAGCTCGATCGAGTTCCAGTCGGCCGTGATCGCCGGGAAGTCCAGCTTGCCGTCGGGGTACACGGTCTTCGGCACATCCGTGATGACGGGTGGCGCCACCTGCTGGCCGTTCTTGAGCAGATCGAACCGGATGAACAGCGGCAGCCAGCCTTCCAGCGAACCGCGTTGAACTTCCGCCCAGAACCGCACCTGGAGCGGCGCCAGGCCCTTGCCGGGGAGCGAGACCAGGCGCGCCATGGGCACATCGCTCGGGTCGCCTACCTGCACCGGCTGATTGCCGGACAAGGACCCGCCCGGCAACGCGACCGCGCCGGCACTGAGCAGATAGACCGCCGGGATCGGCTCCAAATGCGCCTCGAACGCGCTCACCTCCACTTCGTAGTCCTGGCCCGGGAGCAGGAACACCGTTTCCGGCGGATAGCCTCCCGTCATCACCTGCACTTGATACGAGCCGGGAGGCAGGCCGGGGAAGGAGAAGCCACCGGCCGCGTCGGTCACGGCTTCACCCACGGCCAGGCCATCCGGACCGGCCAGGCGCACGGGGATGCCGGCGCCTGCGCCCTGGCCCGCGGCCTGGCGCACCACGCCGGCGACCCGGCCCGGTACAGGAGCGGTGACGGTGAAGGCGGTGTCGGCCAGGCCCTCGGGTTGGTCGGGATCTGCCAGCAGAGCCACCCGGGCCGGGCCGGCTGCGGCGTCGGTCGGGACGGCCAACGGCACGTCAAAGCCGCCGTCCGCCCCGGCCTGACCCCGGCCCACGAGGCGCAGCACGCCGTCTTGCTCCCAGTAGGCCTGCAGTTCGACCGGACCGGCGGGAGCAACCACGCCCCTGGCGTGCAGGCTGGAACCCGGTGTGCCCGAATTCGCCGTCAACGTCAGTTGGCCGATCGCCGGCGGCGGCACCCGGGCCAGCCCAAGGGCAAGTGGATTCCAGAACCCACCCGTCAACCGGTAGCCGCCCCCTTCGGCGACACCGGTCTCGGCCTGGCCCGCAGCGCCGCGGAGCCGATAGCCGCCGGCGGCGACGTCAGCCCCCGCAGGTCCAGGCCGATGCCAATGGGCTGCGTGCGCGGTCAGGCAGAGGCCTACGCCCAGCAGCCTGGCGATAAGGGGCGAGGAACGGCGGTCGGTCGGGTTCGGGTTCATGAGCGTTTCAGTTGCTGGCGTGGATGCAGAGCGTGACGAGTCGGTGCTGGTCTGGGTCATGGTGCCTGGCGAGTGTCGTGAATCCGCGGCGCGTTGACCTCGGCCTGCTTGGGCAGGAAGGTGATTGGACCGCTCCGGCCACCATCGGGTCGCCGCACGGCTTCATACGCCTCGCCACCTTTCCAGTTCGGATGCATCTGGGTCAAACGACGCGCTCCTGGCGCACAAGTTCAGTCTCGCTGCTCCAACCGATAGAACCGCTGACCCGTCGGCCCGATCGGCGCCGACGCTTCCACGATGCTGCCATCACCAAGAAGCCCACCGGGCACGTCCAGCCACTGCGGCTGGTCCAGACGATCCGTGATCTGGAACCGATAGCGCTTTCCGGCGACGGTGGTCCAGCGGAGTCGGATCTCGTCGCCCACGACGGTGACCGCGGCAATTCGGGGACGCGGGAGAACGGTGACGATGAACGACGCCGACACACTCAGGCTCGACCAGCCGTCATCCTCCACCCGGACGGTGACGGCGTGAGTGCCGGCCTGGCCTTCGGCCGGAGTCCATTGAAACCGGCCGGAATCGGCGTCGACGTCCGCGCCCGCCGGCGCGCCGTCCGCGAGGCTGAATTTCAAGTCCTGTGCCGGTCGGTCTGGGTCGGTCGCTGACACCCGGACGGAGAGGGTGTCGCCTTCAGCCACCAGTTGATCTTCGATGGGCGCGAGCACGGGCGCGTCGTTGGCATCGGGAACCGACTGCCGGATCAGCTCGTAGGTTCCGCCCGAATCGGCTCCCGCCACCGCCCAGACCACGCGCCCGCGCTCGCCCGTCCGCTCGAGCGTCGCGTGCGTGATCGGCAGCGTGGCGGTCAGCAGGCGCGAGCGTCCGCCGAGCGGCGAGGCGAGCTGTCCGCCGGCATCCAGGTAGATGATCTCGTGGAACGGCGGTTTCCGAGGGTCGTCCCAGCCGAGCGCAGAGAAGTGCAAGTCCCTCTCGTCCTCGGAGTCGAGCAGGTCAGAATCCACCGGCACGACATGGTAGTGGGCGCTCCATGGCTCGAGCCGGAAGAAGTTTACCTCAAGGCTCGGCGTGGCGTGTTGCACCACCTTGATCGAATGCAAGGTGGGTTGCCGTTCGCTTTCGACCTCGAGCAGATGTTCGCCCGCCGGGACGTTCTGGGGGAAGATCTGGATCGTGGCCGTGGCGCCGCGCAGGGCATCGCCGTTGATGGTCTTGGCGGAGTCCCAATCGGCCAGCGGGGCGCCATCGAGCCACAGGCGGAGATCGTCGTCGTTCTCGCTGTCGGGCCCGCTCGCCCGGGCGCTTCCTTCCAGGTTGATCGCGAGTGCCCCGCGGGCATCTGTTTGGAAGCGATACTGCTTCCACCGGTGAAACCCGACCCCGGGGGACGTGATCCCGATGGCCGAGGCCTCGTCCGCCGCCGGCGTTCCCGGACGTTGCGCCGGCGGCGAGAGCGTATCGTTGACGTAATTGCCCACCGCCCACTCGGCGAAGGCGTGGCCGAACCCGGTCTGCCGCACGGCCGAGAACCGATCCAGCGCGCGCTCGATGGCTTGCATGGCGGAGTTGCTGTCGACCTCGCCCACGTCGGCGAGCTCCTCGAGGACCGCTCGCACCACATCCGAACCGTCGGGCGTTGCTCCGCCCGGTTCCACCTGGCCGTATTTCCGTCCGAGGTAATCGAACCAGGCGGCCGCGTCACAATACTCGGCTCCCGTCTGGCCGAGCTCGATCTGGCTGCGCAGCAACGGCAGGTGATCGGTGAAACCGCACCGTGGAGGAACGTCCGTCTTGAGTTGCTGCGCCCACGCGGCCAGGGCTTCGTTGATCCACGCCTGGGAATGGTGCGTGTAGCCATACAGCATTACGTGAAACAGCTCGTGCAACGGCCGGGAAGGATCCCAACCGCCAGACCCCAGATCGGGGATGAGTTGAATCCAGGGGGCTCGACTGGCGTGGTTGTTGTCGCTGGTCGGATACCGGAAGATCATCACGGGAAGGCGGGTGAAGGGGGCCAACGCCCCATAGCGCTGGTCTTCTTCGTCCTGGAGGCTCTGGAGATCGCGGAAGCCTTGCGCGCGGAACAGCGTGTCCCAGGCCGCCTCCAGCAACCCCGCCATGCGGTCCACGTAGGCGCGGTCCACGGCGTCGGCTCCCTGCTCGGTGTAGTAGAACTGAAAATGCTCCGAGCATTGGCTGCGTTCGAGCGTGTAGCGGGTGCCCTCGGGGAAATTCGGCCCGTTCAGCACATACTCCCGGGGCTGGCCTTCGTACCGCCAGACGAGCTCCCCGCCCTCCAGGTCGTTCCAGATGCGGCTGGTCGCGTCGTCGTCCGTTCGGTCAATGTGCAGCGGCAAGGGGCCGCCGGCGCAGCCGGGCCAGTCGCGCCAAACGTCGAGGCTCAAGCTCCCAAACCCACCCCGCAGACTGTAGCCGCCACCGCTCATCCCCTCTTCGTCGGGCTCCGGCGGGGGCTCGGTCTGCGGGCCGACCGCGACGATCTCGAACCCGCCACCCCGCAGAAGCAGTCCGTGCAACGGCGGCAGGCGCGGCAGGGTAATTCCGAGATCGCCGGCGAGCAGGGGACGATACTGGTCCGCGCCGCGATCCACGCGTTCCGGGTCTCCCGAGGGCCGCGGGTCTTCCTCCCAGTCACCCCAGACGGCGACGTCGCGCGGATGCGGGAGTTGATGAGCAAGGTCGTCCGCGACGATGAGGCCGGCGGACGCGGCGGCGCGGAGGAGGGGACCGTTCTCCCGCAGGCGGAAGAACTGGGGATTCGGGTGCCACTCCGGATCGATGTGCCAGACCGATTCCACAAACGCGTCGTCCACGGCCCCGGGCGCCAGCCGCAGAAGTTCCCCGCCGGCGACCGCCTGGTCCCAGGCAACGGACTCGACGCGGCCGTCGCTCGCGAAGACGGCGTTGTGGCTGCTGACCACGATCGCGCCCGCCTGGACCTGGCTGCGGAAGGCAGTGGGCTCCGGCGCCAGACCGGGCCGGTTCGCCACCACGTTGTTCCTGAGCAGGACCAGCGAGTCCCGCGCCGGTGCCGAGATCTCGATGCCGATATCCCGCGCGTCGGCCACGACGTTGTGGTAGAGCAACAGGGAATTGCGCGCGTCGTCGCCGATGCTCGCAACAATACCGCTCTCAAAAACTCCGGGGACATGCGAGAAGAAGAGGCAGTTCCGCACCACCACCTGCCGGGGGTAGTGGACCACCAGGTTGTCCCAGGTCCCCGCACCGGGGGACCGCCAGTCCGAGCCGAGGCGGCAGCGTTCGAGCAAGATGTCGGCGCAGCCGCTGAGCTGCACCAGGTGGGCGTCGTTGGGGACATGCCGGAGGAGGTCGAGGTCCCGGATCGTCACGTGCCCCGCGTTCTCCAGGCGGAGGATCGGCTGGTTGCCGTTGCGCGAGGCGATGGTCACGCAGCGCAACACCGCCACAGCCGGATCGGGCCGGATGGTCAATGGCCGCTCGGCGCTGAAGGCATTGCCGATGACGACTTCGGCGAAGGTGTCGAAGCGTTCGACGCGGAGATTGATGAAGTGCGGCTCGAGATCCGCGGCGGCGGCGGCGTCCACCGCCGATTGCAGGTCGGCGAAGTCGTCCGGCACCCCGAAATGCGCGGCGTGAACCGAAACGGCCAGGGCGCCCGCCAGCGAGACGACGGTGGCCGGGACGAACCGGCGATGGGTGAGGGGCGGTTTCATGGCAATCCAGGGTCTGGAGCGGAAGCGCGACAGCCGGGGGGTCAGAAAACCACTTCGACGGTGCGGACGGTGGCGACCCAGCGGATATTCTCCGGTTCGCTGGGCGAGCCGGTCACTTTCACCACGAGGGCTTCCGCCGTGTCGTCCGCCTCGACGGTGACGTTCCAGGCGGCGTTCTGCTCGGCGAGAACCGTGGTGATGGGTGCGCCGATGAGCGAAGTGTTGTCCGCAGCGTCGCGCTGGATCACGCCGCGAAGCTGGTAGCCGGCGGACAGGCCGGCCTCGCTGCGAGCGGTGACGAGGATGTCGAACGTCCAGGTGGATTTCGCGCCGAGGGTCATGCGCGCGTCCTCCCCGTCGAGGAAGAGTTCGTTGGGCAGGTTGTTGGTCGTCTCGCGGCGGAGGACGAAGATCGAGGTTTGGGCTTCGCCAACGGGACCGCCACCGGCTCCTCTGAAATTCCCGCTGGCATAGGCGAGTTGGCCGAAGTTGGACGCCTTCGCCTCTGTCCCTCCGCGGATCGTGGCAAATCGTCCCTCAGGAGTAATCCCGTTGCGCTCGCCACCACCGATCGATCCGTGCGGGGCCTCAACGACGTTGCCCGCACCACCGCTGATGGTGGTCCAACCGTTTGTCGTCATGTTCCTCTCGCCTCCACCAATGGTGCTTCCCCATCCCGACCATGCGATTGCGTTTGCCGTTCCACCACTGATAGTCGCGACCACAGAGTTACCGGTGATGATGTTACCCACACCTCCGCCAATGGCCGCTGCTGAGGGCGACTCGATGGTGCTGGCCTGAATGGAGTTGACTGCGCCGCCAGCGATGGTCGCGTCGCTCAACCAACCCGGGTCGAGTGTTTGGGGTCCAGTGATCGAGTTGCCGCTTCCACCTCCAATCGTTCCAACCTTGACGAATTCGTTCAGCGTATTCTGCCAACCGCCAGCAATTGTGCTGGCAAAAGCGAACCCCCCAATTGCGTTTTGTTTGCCCCCACCGATGACCGTTGAATCTGCAAGATTCGTATTGCCATGACCGCCAGCGATGACGCTGTAATCCGCATACCGACCGAGGAGGTTTGCCTTACCGCCACCCAGCACCGCGAAATCCGCATCCAGCTCCACCCGGTTGCTGACACCGCCTAGGATCACGGACGCGTCCCCCGCCTCGATGATGTTGTCCCGGCCGTTCGCGATGAACGAGTAGTTCGCCGCGCCAATGGTGTTGCGCGCGCCGCCGCCGATGGCCGAGACCGCGCCTCCCACGCTGTTGCCCAGGCCGCCGAGAATGCTCGCGAAGTCGGCCGTGATCGTGTTCGGCATGGCCACGCCCGCGCCGTTGAGACACCCGTGCTCCGCCGCGCCGCCGCCGGCGATCACCGAGCCGGCCTTGCCCACCGTGATCGAATTTCCCGAGAAGCCGCCGATCAGGCTGGGACTGTTGGCCAGCCCGCCGGCCAGGGGATTGTTCGAGCAGAGGAAAGGGTCGTCCGGTTGGAGGCGCAGCGCGCGGAGATTGTCCACGCGGAGTTCCAGCGGCTGGTTGTCGGTGGTGCCGAGGAAGTGGTTGAGCGGCGACGTGCCGGCATTGCCGGTGAGACGCCAGAAGTCTTCCGAGCTGAGGCCATCGAGCCGGTCGGCGTCGAGCCCGCTGCCGGCGCCATCGTCGTCGGTAAGTTCCATCAAGACCGCGCCGTCGGCCAGCTTGGCGGCGAGGATGGACCCGTCGGGGAGGTCGCCCGGACCGCCCGGCGGCAGGAACCGCTGGCCGTCCACCCACAGCCCGGCACCCTTGGTTTCGAAGCGCGCACCGCCGGTGGCCTTCACGGCGAATTCGTTGTCCTTTTGCGATGCGAACGGGCCAGCGCCCGCCTCGCTGTCCGACCAGACGAACGTGCCGAGATGGTTGGCCCGGGCCTGCCGGCCGGCGGCGAGCGTGAACTGTTTCGTGGCGTAATTGCGGTCGCCGCCGACGACCACGGCGTCGGTGGCGTTGGAACTGACCCGGTTGCCGTAGCCACCCAGGATCGCTGACTCCTCGGCCCGCGATTCAATGCGGTTGTTGCGTCCGCCGAGGATCACCGCGCGCTGGGCGCCGCCTTCGATGGTGTTCTGTTCACCGCCGAGCAGCCCGGCGAAATGCGAGCCGGTGCCGAGCTCGTTTCCGTTGCCCGCCAACATACCGGCTGAACCGGCGTTCGTGCGGATCACGTTGCCAAAGCCGCCGAACAGGCCGGAGAACAGGGAATCCGCTTCGATCCGCAACCCCGTGCCGCCCGCGATCACGGAGTTGCGCGCCTTGGCCCCAATGGAGCTGTTGTCGCTGGCGAGGATCCCGGAGAACTGCGCGTTCGATTGGATCAGGTTGGCCCGGCCGTTGAGGATGGTGGCGAAGTCGGCTTCGACGCGGTTTGGACGGGCCCGCTCGCCGCCGCCCAGATAGACCACGCTGGACAGACCGGTCGCCACGGAGTTTGGGACGAGACTGTAGGTCAGGCTGGGGCTGAGGACGCCGCGGTCGAGGCGCAGCACGCCGTAGTTCCCGTTCCCAAGCCGGAGTTCGATCGGTGTGTCGCCAGGTTCGGCGATGCCCGCCACGCCGTCCACCACCTTTCGTTCCCAGAAGCTGGTCGCATCCCGCCCGTCGAGAAGGTCGGCATTGAGTCGGTCCACGCGCGAGGTCGAGCTGACGGCGAAGGGCGCGCCCGAGGGCGGTTGGAAGCTTGGCGTGCCGGTGAAGGTCTGGCTGAGGTCGAGCCGGGCGGCGGCACCGGGGAGTTGCGCCGCGGTCAGCGGACTCGTCAACCGCGCGGCCGCATCGGCGTAGCCGGCCATGGGAACGCGGGTAATGAGTTGGCGCGGCGCCAGGGCGACGAACGCCGAGTCCGGAGCGGCAGCGGGCTTGACGGCGACTTCGAGCCAGCGCGGCTCACCGGTCCAAAGCCCGGGGACGTCGGGCACCGGCACGGCTTCCTGGAAGAGGCCGCTCGCCACGGGAACCTCGCAGGGCCCGAGCACCCCCGTGGGCGACGTGCCGCCGGTGGCGGCCGTCCACACGGAGAAGCGCATCTGGTACAGGCCGTTGGCCGGGCGGCCGGCCGAGTCGAGCCGGCCTTGGTAGGTCAAGGTCGTCTCGCCCGCGGCGCACCAACCGTTGCCACCGCCCATGATGAGCCAGACTGCCAGCAGGCTTGTCAGGAGTCGTGATGGGTACATAAGGGATGCTCGGTCGAGGTTTGAGGTTTGGGGAGCGGTCGCCGTGCACGCGAGCGATCGGGGAGGGCGGGCAGAGTTCCCGCCAGCAGCAGGTGGAACATGGTGGCGAGGCGTCTCATTCGTGTTGTGCTCTTTCACCAGGCGGAAGATCGTCCGCGCTGACGCCTTCCACTCCCTTCTTCGGGAAAGGCGCGGGACAATTGCGGATACGCCAACTTTCAGGTGGATATGTTCGCCGGGCCGCTTGTCGCTCGTCAGCGGGGGCTCCAGCCCGGGGGGAAGCAACCGACAGATCTGGGTGACTTGAGCGTGGCCAGGCGTTTCGAACGTGTCGAATATCTTCGGAACGTCTTCCATGGCTGAACGATAAACGGCTTCCGGCGTGGCCGCCGATGACCTTCGGCGCGCAGTTGGTGGGCGGGCTACGGTTCCAGACGCACGCGGTAGTAGCGCGGGCCGTTGGCCGTGCGGCTGGGAACCACAATGCTGGTCACCGACTCGCCGGCGCCCGACGCACTGATGCGCGGGCTGGAGTCGGTAAAGCCGTTGCCCGCGTGGCCGTTGGTCTGCACGACGTAGCTCTTGCCGCTGACCGTTGTCCAGGTGATACGTAGATCACCTGCTTCGGGCTGTAGCGCGGTGATGCGGAAGATGGACACCGCATCGTTTGGCCTGGTGCCGGCAAGGAGTTCGTTGAGGTTGGACGCGCCGTCGCCGTCCAGGTCCAGAGTCGCGTCGGCGGCGTTGTTTTTGCTGAGGCCAAACTGGTCTTCCCACCAGTTCGGAAGGCCGTCGGCGTCGGTATCCACAATCACCAGATCGGTCAGCCGGACGGTGCTCTGTCCGGCGTAAAGCACCGTGAAACGGGCGTAACCCTCGGTCGTGGTCAGAGCGCCGCCGCTCGGGACGTTGGCGAACGCGCCCAGCAGGGAAATTCCACCACTCAGCACGGTGAAGTTCGCGCTGTTGGTCATCGCGCTGGCGAAGTTGTTGACCAGGGTGACGGCCAGCGTGCCGCCCAGCGTGACGCCGCCGGCCACGTTGACGACATCGAACTGGCCTGGCGCGGAGCCTCCGATTTCCAGTCGCAGCCGGGATGAGTCAGCCAGAACGAGGTGCCCGCTGAGGTTGAGCTGACCGGGCGAAGCGCCGGGTGCGATCGTGCCGTGGTTGGTCACGCTGCCGTTCAGCGTGGTTGAACCGGTGAGCGTCGCATTGGTGCAGAGGGTCAACCCATTGGTCATCTGGACGGTGCCGCCGTCCAACGTCATGGTCACCTCGTTGGTGCCGCAGCCGAACGTGGTCAGGCTGCTCATGTCAACGACCGCGTCGGGAGCGTTAGACGCAATCGTGAGGTCGCCGGCCACGCTCGTCACGGAGCCCATGGCAATAGCCGTCGCCGCTGTATTCCCGCTGACGTCGAGCGAGCCGCCTGCGGAAACCAGCGAGACGAGATCAATGGAGGTGGCTGAGGCGTTTCTGCAGAGACTCAAATCTCCGCCAACGCTTGTGAGCGCGCTCATGTCCACGGCGGTGGCCGCTGCATTCGTGTCAACCGCCACCACACCACCAACGGTCGTGAGTGAACTCAGATCCACCTCCGCCACGCTGGTGTTTCCGCTCAGACTCAAGTCTCCGCCAACGGTCGTGAGCGAAGCCATGTCCACGGCGGTTGCCGACGTATTCATGTCAATCACCACCGCACCACCGGCGTGTGTGAGTGAGCTCAGATCAATCTCCGCCACGCTGGTGTTCCCACTCAGGTTGATTCCTCCGCCGGACGTCGTGAGCGAAGCCATGTTCACCGTCGTCAGGTTGGGGTTGTCGGCGATGGCGAGATCACCGGCCAGCGTGCTGACCCAAGGCAGGTAGAAGGCCGTTTGCTGGCTGTCGTTGGTGAGGTTGATTGAATGCGGTGCCACATAGCGGATGCGGTTCTGGCTCCAACTGGCAATGAGTAATCCGCCGCCGGGCGCGAGCGCCAGGCTGCTGATGGAGTTGAACCGGGCATCCAAAGCCGGGCCGCCGTCACCACTGAACCCGCCGTTGGTGCCGCCGGCAAACGGCGAGAGCTGGCCGGTGGCCAGATCCACCACGAAAACCCGGGTGTTATCGGCGATGTAGAGCTTTCCGTTATCGCTGACCACCAGATCGCTGAAATCACCAAGGGCCATGTTCGTGGCCGGCCCGCTGCCCGGGGTGTCGGTGCCGCCGCCCGCAACCGTGGTGATGAGGCCGGTGGCGGCCGCGATGCGGCGGACGGAGTTGGTCCAGGTGTCCTGCACGAAGACGTTGCCGGCGCGGTCGGCGGTGAGGCGCCGGGGCGACAGCGAGGCGCTCGTGGCCGGGCCGCCGTCGCCGGCCGTGACACCAGTGCCTCCGCCGCTTTCTGGATATCCGATGCCGGCGATGGTGGTGATGATCCTGGTGACGGGATTCACCTGGCGGACGCGGTCGTTGAACACGTCGGTGATGGCGAGCTTGCCGCTTCCCTCGGTGCAGACAGCATCGGGGGCGGCGAACTTGGCGTTCGTGGCCGGGCCGCCGTCGCCGCTGAAACCGAAGCCGGAGAGTCCGATGCCGGCATAGTTCGAGATGACCCCGTTGGCCAGGTTCACCTTGCGCACGCGGTTGTTGTCGGTGTCGCACAGGTAGAGAGCGTGCCGGGCGCGGTCCACGGCGATGCCGTAGACGCCGCTGATCGTGGCGTTGGTGGCCGGTGCGCCATCGCCTGTGTCGCCAAAGGTCCCGTTGCCGGCCACGGTGGTGATGATCCCGGTCGCGGGAGCGATGGCGCGGATGCGGTAGTTGCTGGTGTCAGCGACGTAGAGTGTGCCATCCGGACCAATGGCCATACCGTAGGGATTTCTGAACGCCGCATTGGTGGCCGGCCCGCCGTCGCCCGAGAAGCCGAGCAAGCCCTTGCCCGCGATGGTGATGACGGTGCCGGAGGCCGCCGGCGCCTGGGCGCGCAGCGCGAGCGGCGCCATGACCAGGAAGGCGCCGGCGAGGCACCGGAGCGCGCACAGCCCATACGGGTGTCCCTTCCGCCTGCGAGCGATCGCAGTGCTCATCGAGTGGGTGACCGAGTACTCGCCGCCCTGGCTTACCGCCGGCTGCCGAACCAGCTCCCAGGGCGAGTCGGGGGAGAGGCTGGTGGTCGATTCGAGCGCCCACCACCCGGCCGCCTCAGGCCAGGTCACGTCGACTGCCTGGCCGTCGAGCAGAGTCACCCTCAGTGGTGGGCCCGGCTGCGCGATCGTCGCCGGTGCGGCCCCCGATGCGAACAGGCTTGCGGCGAGGACGTTCCAGAGGTGGGGCATTGTTCGTTTCATGGGGAGGATGGGCATTCCTCCCCATTACGGAGGGAGGCGGCTGAACCGGGCGAATGGAGGACTTCGGGGTTGCCCGGGGCGGCTTCTCCGCGGCGTACGGGGCATTGGCACGGCGCGGTTGACGCATGAAGGGCTGGGACGACCACGAGGCTCTGAAGTCCAGGTTTCATGGCGTTCGATTTGGTGGTTGGCTGGCATCTGGCTGGGGAAGTGTCTTCAAGGTCGGTCGGTTCACGGCGATCGCGAGCGGCCAGGCCACGAAGGGATGACTTTGCCCGTTAAGCACCCGGCCGATGAACGTGGAGCGCACGAGGCAGTGGTAGCTGGCGAACAGGAGCGGAAAGGCGATCGCGTTGATCAGCGCGAACTTGATCCACCCGGGCCACGCCAGGTGGACCAGCCAGACCTGAAGCAGTCCGACTAACGGCAGATGAACCAGGTAAACCCAATAGGAACTGTCCGCCACGTAACGCCAAGCCTGGCTGTGCGCAGGAAAGCGCTCCTGGAAGAACCCCAACGTGCCGAGCACGAGCAGCCACGTCACCGCGCTGTAGGCGACCGAGTAAGCCAGCTTCGTGGTCCCGTACCAGCGGGTCTGGCGCAGATCACCAACCAGCGCGCCGTCCATGAGACGCTCGAGTGTGGCGCGATTGGCGGCGAGTGCCGGCCAGGCAATGGCCGGTGGCGGGCGTGGTCCAGGCGGGATCGGTTCGACGCCGAAGGCCGCGGGCTGAATGAGCGCCGCCATGAGCGTCTGCAACACCCCGGCGCGAGCATCCAGGTTGGCGCCGTCCGTCAAGCGCAGGATGACCTGGCGAGCGGGCGGCGGGAGGTGACGGCACAGATTCGCCATTTCGGAGGCGGCATCCTTCGTCCCTTCCGCCGCCTGGAGTCGCGCCAGGAATCTGGGCCAGTCGAGCACCTGGGAGACCTCGAGCGTGGGATATGTCCCCATCTCGATGGCGCCGCGACGTTCCATTCGGTGGTAAACCGCGAAGACTGCGACCGAGAGGACCAGTCCCGCGGACAACTGCCAGCGCCAGTGCCGCGCGGACTGCCCGAGCAGGTGCGCTTGCCGATGCACCAGCCAGCCCAGGACGAAGAACACCGCGTAAACCGCCAGCACCGACGGCAGAGGAATCAGCGTCCAGGCGGGCAGGTCTACGCCGAACCACCGGCGCATCGGCCACAGCAACAGGGCGGTGAGGAGCACCAGCGCGATCAGCGGCACCGGTGACTTTACCGCCCCCGCCAGCGAGGCGTCCGCCCGCCGCCGAAGCCAATCGGTCACGCCGGGCGACCGGACCAGCAGCCAGCGTCCCCCCAGCACCAAGGCATACAGCAGGAGCAGGTAGTATAGGAACCAGAGATGGGCCAGCGAGAACAGGCCACCGTTCAGCCGGGTCACCCACATCAGCCCGTCACCCGCCAGGCGCTCGAACAGCACCGACAGGGGAAGCTCGACCAGATTGCGTCCTGACCGGTTGGCACCGAGGGTCCACACCGCCATGAAGCAGGGGTACACCGCGAACCAGGCGACCACGAGCGGCAGACCGACCCGCAGCAGCCGATGCCGGACGAACCCGGCCCAACCCCGGCGCTGGAGAAGCAGCCGGGCAAAGAAGCCGGCGATGAGGAAGAACAACTGCATCCGGAACGCATGCGACGTGAAGAAAAACCAGTGAAGCACCACGCCCCCGGAGCGATCCGCCACCGGCGCGCTGAGGTAGATGCCGATGTAGCTCCAGGCGGCGTGAAAGACCACCCCCAGCATCAGCGCAAAGGCGCGCGTGGCATCGAGGGCGTGAAACCGTTCAGGGGGAGTTAGGGAGGTCATGGTGCCGACGTGCGGGCAGGCCGATGGAGTCGGGGGATCCCTCATGGGCTGGCGAGGGCGCTGTGGTGGTTGTCTGTGCGCAGGAAGACCCACTCGTTCCACACCCAGAGCGACGCCCGACCCAGCGGCAGCGTGGCCTTCCAATGCGAGTTGTCTTTCGCGCCGGGATCGATCGGCGGGCGCGCGTCCTCGGCGACGCCAGAGCCGTTCGGCCCGCGGAACTGGGGCCATTGCGGTGGCCCGGCAGCCAGGACTTGGCCAAGGGCGAGGAAAGCGAACCCGGCTTTGAGTTTCATATCGGTCCTGTCTCTTGCTGATGTCGTGGCGGGAGTTCCAGTCTCTCAGTTCCCGAAACCCTCGGCCCAGGCCTGGAAGCCCGGCGCGATGGCCTCGACGATCTGCAGAGCCCGTTCGGGCGCGATCCGGTCCAGCACCTCCTCGGGGAGGGCGGTGTCTTGAGCGGTCGTCGGTGGGCGCGGTCGCTGGCGCCGGAGTTCCGCGATGAACCGAAGCCCCGCATTGGGATACATCTCCTGAATCCGTCGCTCGAACATGCCCTGATACCAGCCGTAGTCGTCCACGCGGAAGTAGAGCCGTTCGAGATCGGCGAGGGTCGTGTGCCTGGGGCGGGTCACGGAAGGCCGGCCCAACAGGGCAATCACGGGTTTCCTTTCGGGCCGCCGCTCGGCCACGTAGGCGTAGGCGAGGTAACTGGCCAGGAATTCATTCAACCAGTGGCAGCCGGGGTCGATGCCGTACCGCATGAGCAGCACGTGGCCGAGTTCGTGCAGGGCAATGAAGTCCACGAAGTCGTCGGACGCGGCCTCGAGCGTTTTCTGGGTGGTGCGCAGATAATCCTGCAAGACATCAGCCGGGATCGCCCCCTCGCGGGCCCGCATCTGGTGGAAGGTCCAACCGCCGGAATGTGCCGGCATGAAGACTACGTGGGGCACGCCCAGCACGCCCGGCAGCCCAAACGGAATTGGATTCACGCGCGCCCACTGGTTCGAGTTCAGTACCGCAAGGGTCACGTCGGCCTGAACGCCGAGCCTCTCCTGGTAGAACGCATTCATGTCCCGGACATCTGCCTGCAATCGCTCCGCCCGGGCTTTCGCCCCGTCTGCGTAGTACGTGGTAACGGGGGCGGGCAGGACGGGCAGGTTGAGGTGCACGACGCGGGGCAGGAACTCCACCAGCGCGTTGCTGCTCTGGTGCCAGACCCAGGCGCCCAGCCCGATGGACACCATCAGCATCGCCCAGACAAGCGAGGTGTTCCCCGGGGAACGCCGCCACAGGCGGGCGAACCTCCACCATGCCAGCCCGGCGGTGACCGTGACGGATGATGCCGTGAGGGCGATCCAGCCCGAGAGCCCGGTTTCCCGCAGGAAGGGCGTGATCCAGGGCACCAGGCTCAGCAGATAGGCGGCGCCGGCGAGAGCACCGATGAGGAGAACGCCGGTGCCGCCGAGGGCGAGGAGGAGGAGACGCCGCTTCAGTCGTCCCCAGCCCGCAGGTTGGCACGACGGGGAATTCTCCATGCCGGAGAAAGGGTTGGGACTCGCATTCATGGATGGGGTGGATTGATGGCCCGGTTCTCGCGGCCCGACGCATTCGTGCTGCTTCGAACAATGTCCTCGAGAGCCTCCAGCCGTTGAATCAACGTCGCATGCTCCGCCTCCAACCGTCGCAGCCGTTCGTCTTTCGCCTCGATCAACCGGTGCAGCCCCTGGATGGCCGCCAACGACACACCGTCCGCGTCCACCGCACTGATGTGCCGGTCGTCGGCCCCCACCCCGAACGCGGCATGGAAATCCTCCGCCATCGGCCCGACGTGCGCCGTCTCTGGGTCTTCGAGGTACCGCCACCGGCTGACCGGCAGCGACACAACGCGTTCGAGCACTTCGGCCGGGTCCACGGGCGCGATGTCCTGTTTGCGATCGCGAGCGCTGCCTTGGCTCAACGTGCCAGCCAGGCTCAGGTTGCCGGCATTGTCCACCGTCAAGAGTCCCTGCCGTGTCCCGTCCGACGCATACTTGGCCACTTGGAAGAACCGGTCCCGTAACGCCGGAATACCCGCCACCAGATGCGAGTTCTCCATGAACAACCCCCAACGACCGAGGCCCGCCTTGGGTCCGGAGGCGAAGGCATCCCAGCCCCGGGTGATCATCGGGCTGTCCGCGCCATTCAAGACCACGCCGCGATCACTCACCAACCGCAGCCCGCCCGCCGCGCGCACCGCGAATTCGGCTTCGGTCTCCGATGCGAACTCCCCACCTCGACCATCCGACCAGACGAACGTGTTGGCGTGTCCCGCCAGCGCTTGCAGACCGGCCGCCACGCTGTGAGCGCCTGGCTCGAGCCGGACGATGCGCCGAGCATTGACCCGCAGTTCCATCGCGCGGGCGTCCAGAGTGCCCAGGAAATTGATGGCTGGGTCCGTGCCGGCATTGCCGGTCCGTGACCAGGCATCCGCCGAACCTGGAGAACCCGCAGGGCCCTGAGGGCCAACGGGGCCCTGCGCACCTGTCGGACCTGGTGGGCCTGGTGCGCCGGTGGTGCCTGTGGGCCCGGCAACCCCGGCGGGACCTTGTGGACCCGTCGCCCCTGGCAGTCCTTGTGGACCCGTCGCGCCCGCTGGCCCTTGGGGTCCCGCAGGCCCGGCAGGGTGAGGTGCATACAGGGCATAGGGCGCGGCGAGTAACGCCTGGCGGGGGCTGAGGACAGTGAAGGCCCCGGTCCCGGTGGGGCGCAGCGCGATCTCGAGCCAGCGGGCCTGACCGTCGAACGCCCCGGCGCCGAAGTCCAGGGTCGTGAGGACCAAACCTCCTTCGATGGGCAGCCCAGGCCGGCTGGCCACTGGGCCAACTGGGGCGCCGAGCGTGGCGGCGTTGTACAGCCGGAACTCGAGGTCGTGCCTTCCGTGCACGGCCTGGCCGTCGAGCTCGAGCACACCTTGATAACTGAAGGCCGACGTGAGCGGGTCAGCGCCCGTTCGTGGCAGCGAGGCCGACATCAGAAGCAGAAAGGCAATCCGCCAGAGTTTCATGGCTCATTATGTAGCCTCACATACTCCATCAAGCCTTGACCTGGCTCAATTGGAGACTCGGTCGCGCGGGCGAGGGCAACGGGGCCACCCATTCCCGTTCTGACATTCTGTCCCGCAAGCGGCGGGGAAGCGGCCACGTCCTGTTGGACCTGCTCACGGGCCATGAACCGGGTGTAACGAGGGGTGACGACATAGCGCAGGAGTTGCCGCGCAGTGGTCAGGGTAACGCGTTCAGGCGGGCTTCGAGCGAGCCTTGCCATGACCGAGCTTTCGTCGTCGAGAATGCAGCCCTCGGGAAGGACTCACCCCAGCCCGCGGCGTTGACGCCGCGACCGGTTCACACTATGTCAACCGACACATGACGATGGCCCTTCATTTTGCCTCGTGCATTGCGGCCTGCCTGCTCGTCCCTCATCCGACAGCCGCAACGACCGATTCTCTCCTGACCAAGCCGGATCACCTGGCCTCGCCGGATGGACGCATCGTCGCGTCGTTCCGGTGGCCAGTGCCCGGAACCGATGAGCCGCCACGCTGGTCGGCCACGTTTCGAGGCACGCCTCTGCTGGTGGGCAGTCAACTCGGGTTGGAAACGCGTGACGACGGCGATTGGATGGCCGGCGCCCGGGTGGAGCAGCAACAACGGCGCTCGGTCCGACAGCGGGTTCCGGTTCTCTTCGGGAAGGCCGACCACGCCGAGGATCATTTCGAGGAGGTCAGGGTCACCCTCGAGACCACTGGCCGCCGCCGCGCCGACGTGCTCTTCCGTTGCTACGACGACGCCGTCGCCCTGCGTTACGAACTGCCGGCGCAGGATGGCCTGGGATCCGTGACGGTCACCAACGAGACCACTTCGTTCGCGATCGGGGGCGACCCGACGGCCTACGTGCAGTATCTCGAGCACCACCGGACCTCTCATGAACATGAAGTGATCGCCACGCCCTATCGGGACATTCGCACCAACACGCTGCTCGATTTACCGTTGACCTTTTCTTGGCCAGACGGGCGCTATGCGGCTCTGACCGAAGCTGCCCTGCGCCACTATCCCGGCATGGCGTTGATGCGCGGAGCCGGGGGGCGTCCCGACGAACTTGTCGCCCGACTCACCCCGCGCTCGGACGGCACGAAAGCCATCCGGCCACTGCCCCTCCGCACGCCGTGGCGGGTGGTGCTGGTCGGCGACCGGCCCGGTGCCTTGCTCGAATCCCGGACGATCTACTGCCTCAACGAACCGCCTGCGTTCGAGGACCGTTCTTGGCTCCGGCCGGGCAAGCTCACCTTCCATTGGTGGAACGGCGATGTCTATGATGGCCGCCCCGGGCCGCCGATTCTCTCGTTCGAGATGGCTCGCAAGTACCTTGATTTCTGCGCGGAGAATGGCATCGCCTTCCATTCCCTGACTTCGACCGAGAAAACGACGACGCCGTGGTACCACCAGTCGAAGCCGGGCGTCGAGCCGGGACCGGACACCGACGTCACGCGACCCCGCGCCGGATTCGATCTCGAGGCGATCCGGAGCTACGCTCGGTCACGCGGCGTCCGCCTGTGGACGTGGGTCCACCAAGGGGCATTGCGCGGGCGGGTCGAGGAGGCCTTCGCCGCGTTCGAGCGCCTGGGATGGAGCGGGATGATGGTGGACTTCTTCGATCACGACGACCAAGAGACCGTCGAGTTCGCCGAGGCCGTGCTGGCGGCCGCCGCGCGCCACCGGATCTTGATCCACCTACATGGCGTCTGGAAACCCACGGGCCTCGAGCGCACGTACCCGAACCTGATGAACCACGAGGGTGCTCTCAACCTCGAGTATCTCAAGTGGAGCGACCGTTGCACGCCGGCGCACAATCTCGACATGGCCTTCACCCGGCTCATTGCGGGCACGATGGACTATCATCTGGGCGGGTTTCGCGCGGTGACCCGTGAGCGGTTCGAGCCCCGCCATGTGGCGCCGGTCGTGCTCGGGACGCGCGGCCACATGCTGGCCATGTACGTCTGCTTCGACAACCCGAGCCCCATGGTGGCCGATTACCCGACGGCGTACACGGTACAACCGGGATTTGATTTCGTCCGCCGGGTGCCGACCTGGTGGGACGAGACTCGCGTGCTGGTGGCGGAAGTCGGTCGGCTGCTGGTGACCGCGCGACGGGAGGGCGCCGTTTGGTATCTCGGTGGCATGTCCGCGGGGGAACCGCGCGAGCTCGACCTGCCGTTGGCCTTCCTACTGGCGGGCCGTTTCAGCGGTCACATCTGGCAGGATGCACCCGGCACAGGGAGCGACCCGAACCTGTTGGACAGCGAGTTACGAACGGTTTCCGCGGTGGATCGGCTTCGGCTTCGGTTCGCTCGCGATGGCGGCTTTGTCGCGGAACTGCGCCCCGCCGCCGATTGAGCCGCCAGTCACTGGGGGCGACTTTCGGCATTCGACAATCTGGCGGTTCACACCACGCCCCTGAGAATCCACCGCTCCTCCGCATTCCCGGCCCCGTGGCGGTTGCCTGCGAACTGGCCGCACTGGTTCTTCAGCCAGCATTCCGCCGATGCTACAGCGATCCTGTAATCACCGGCTCCGGGTGGTCGCGGAGTAGCCGGTTTGTGCCGTCCCTGCGGGACCCGCCACGGCGACTGTTTGTTGACCTGAATCAAATCATTAGGCGTTGGCTCGCGTAGCTTCCAGAGCGTGAGTGCACCCGTCGGGTTGGTCAGCCACGATGGCACTGCCCGCGTTTGGGATGCCGCGAGTGGACGCCCCTTGGGGCCGCCCTTGCGACCGAGCGGCGGGGTGCAGCAAGCGCTGTTCAGCCCGGATGGGCGCTTTGTGCTGACCCGGAATCCGGATGCGGTGCAGGTGTGGGACGCCGCGACGGGCACGCTGATTGTGCCGCGGTTCGCACCGCCGCAGCCCGTGGCGGGCGCAGGATTCAGTGCCGACGGTCGGCGGTTCTGGGTGGTGAGCGAAGCGCCGCGCCTGTACACGGTCGGACTCACGCCGGGCGACTGGACGCCTGAGGATTGGCAGTTCGCCGCGCGGTTTCTCTCCTGTCGGGAGGTGGACGCCACGGGCGGGCTGGTGGCCTGGTCGCCGCACGGACCGGCGGGTGGGCCGACCAACGCGGTTGAGCCTGGCCTGCGGTGGGAACGGCTACGCCGGACGCTCGATCGGTCGACCGCGATCCAGACCGAGTAAGGGAGACGGCCTCGGAGCCTGCCCGGGGTCGCGGAGGCTCCCTGTGCCCTGCAATCCCAGACCGTCTCAGCCGCGAACACGGCGGTACAGAGCGAAGCTTGCCAATCCCATACCCGCCAGCAGCGCGTAGGCCCGCGGCTCCGGGACAGTCAGCACGAACGCCATGTCGAGGGACTGGCTGGAGTTGTGCGGGTCGCGCAACTCGTTCCAGTTGGGTGTCAGGCCCGGATCTGTCCACGTGGCATCATCGTTCCAGTGATCTACCGAAGTCTTCCAACCCCAGACATTATCGCCCGTCGTGTTCAGGGCTTGTACCGACAGCCAATAGATGGTGCCGGGAACCTGGTGGAAGTACTTGTCCGAGGGCAGCAGGAAGTTGTACTGCCAGACCTCGGACTCGGGCGCAAGGGGTAGCACGCCGTTCGGGTCATAGAACAGCTCGTTTCCGAAGTCCCAAAAGCGCACGCTGGTCGGCGGCCCGTAGTACGACCAGATTTCGTTGCCCGGATGGCTGTAGCTGACACCGGAGACCGCCGGAACGTCGGTGTAGATGGTCAGTCGGAACCAGGTATCCAGTTCCTGGTCCTGCCACCACGACCCCCAAAAGTGAATGTCCGTGACAGGCCGAAGGTCGTTGCACATCCAATCGTCGGCGACCAGCTTGTTGAGAGGAGGCGCTGTGAAACCTGGTGGGTAGGCCCCCGCCGAGGAGAGCACGTCATACCCGTTATTCATCTGGGGCATCTGGACCCATTTGTCGCGCCGGGGATCCACCGGCGGGTCCCAATCGGCCAGCGCCGGGAGCACCAGGGTATAGGCCGCAATGCTCCCTAGGACAACTCGAGTGTTCATGATTACCTTTCTGGCTTGCTGCGCTGCTTTGTCAGTTCTGCGGGTCTGTCGCGCGCTCGATTTACCTGGCGGCGCGTCACCACCCGAAGACGCGTCTCGGTCGCACGGCGACACACCACGGTTTCAGTCAGTTCTTCGGGATCGGCTGGCGGCGATTACCGAAAAAGTCAGTGGCGGTCCAGTTGCGCTCGCCATCCAGATTCTCGCCGACGGACGCGTACCGGTGACCTGGTCGGGCACGGAGACTGGGTGGCAGCTTGAGACCGCCACCCGGCTCGGATCGTCGCCAGACTGGCAGACCGTCACCCCCTTCCGCTCCAGCCACCCGGCGGTTTCACCCCCCCGGGGTACGTCGTGGTCGCGGGGCTTGGACTGCTGGACCTCGCTGTCGGTCGGGACCGAGACCGTCTGAAGCCCAGGACTGATGGAGGTCGCGCTGACTCCGCCTTCGGCTGCCCCCCCGCGAGCTCTGAAGAGCAACTCAGATTCCCTGTAATCGCTGCTCCTTGACCTCGAAGAATAGGGTGAAGCGACGGGGAGCCGAGCCCGCGGGGAGTGGCGGATCGTCGCAGCAGAACAACCCAAGCATCGAAAGGAAGAAGGCATGAAGCTCGCGAAGTGGCAGGTGTGTCTGGGGGGGATCGGTTGCGCGGTGGCGACCCAGGCGGCGTCGCTCATCAACGGCATCAGTGTCCCGGTCGGCAGCCAGGACAGCGGCTGTTACCCGGTTTGGCACGGTGTGTACAGTGTTTCCGCCCCGGTGGACACGAACTTGGGAATCGGGAACCTGATCAACCCAGGGCCGATTTCCAGCGCCGCCTTTTCACTGCACGATCATGCCTACGTGTCGGCTTACACGCCGGATCCGAGCCGCGCCGTGGTCACGTACGAATTCAGCTCCCCAGTGACCGTGGACCAACTCGAGTTGATCCAGCACGCCAACGGCATCACGCAAGTCGAGGGTTTTGTGGGCAACTCGTTGGGCAGTCTCACGTCCATAGGTTCAGTCTTTGGACCGGCGGGAGACGTCATCGGCTACGCCGCGCTGTCAGAAGGCGCGAGCCAGGTCTTTGACTTCGATAACACCCTGGCGGGAACCATCTTCCAGTTCGTGGTGCGGAAGACCAACTTGGACGGCGGCTGGGCTAACTACCGCGCGTTTCCGCGGCGCGAGGACGGCGTCCGGTTCGAGCCGCAAACCCTTGCGGTTCCTGAGCCCCGAACCTACGGCATGGCCTTTGGGTTGGGCCTCGCGGGCTTCGCCATCTGGCGCCGGCAGCCGGCGCGCAAGTCGTGACCTGGAGGTCGGAACAGGCGTGCGGGGTGCCGGGCGATCTGCGCCTCTGCCATCTCCCTGTGTAATCGCGCTCCGCGAATCCCGAAGTAGAAAGTAACGCATGATCAGAAACCTACCTCGTTCGCTCGGCATCGCTCCTCTGTTCGTTGCCTTGGCTTCCAGCGCCTGGGCGGCGACGGTCATCGTCCCGGTTGGGGTCACGCTCAGCGGCTCCGATGCGCTCTTCCCGGCTGCGCACCTCATTGATGGCAGCGGGTTGGAGTTCCCGTTGAGCACCGGCGATCCGTTGCCTCTCGTCTGGAACCATCGCTGGAAAAGCCCGGCCAGCGACTCGTGGGTCAGTGGCGCGCCGGGTGGATTTCCGTCGGACTGGTATGCGAGTTCCGCCTCGATTCCCACGTTCGTGTTCGACCTCGGGCAGGACACGCCGCTGGACGCGGTACATCTCTGGCCCTACAGCGGTCACTCGGGAGCCGATGGCACCGTCCAGGGGAATTCCGCCCGCACGCTGGAATTCCGCTTCAACACGGCCGCCGATGGCAACGGATCCTTCGCAGGACCGGCGGTCGGGGTCACTCTGGACCACGGGCCCCTGAGCGAGACGGCAGCAGGCTTCGCGCTGCCGCGCCAGGACTTCAGCGTCGGGCTCCAGACGGCCCGCTGGATTGAAATGCGGATCACCGACAACTGGTACGTCGCCCCGGGTGACGGCACGACGCCAGATACCCATGGCCATCTCATCCGGGGCGGTGACCGCGTGGGTTTGGGCGAAATCCGATTCTCCGCGGTGCCCGAGCCTCGTGCGTACGCCTGGGTCGCGGGGTTGGGGCTGTTGGGTTGCGCCGTCGTTCGGAACCGAAGCCGCCGAATCCCGGGACCCATGGCGTTTCGTTCAACACCGCCTTCGGCCGACTGCCGGCGAGCACGTACGAGCCTCCCGGATTCCCACTAACCACTTACGGCGAATCCCGAAAGACCAGGATGAGCATGCTCAAGCCTTCACCTCGCTCGTTCGCCATCGCTCCACTGCGCGGTCTCACTGCCATTATCGTCGGGCTCGCGGGCTGTAAGTGCACTCCGACAGGCCCGTTCCCCCCGCCGCAGCCATCCATAACTGGCATCGACCCCGAATGCGGACCAACCAGCGGTGGAACGCTGGTGACCATGTACGGGTACAACTTCTCAGGCACGACCGCACTCACCGTCGGCAAGGTATCCGTCGGTTTCACGCCCGCCGGCACATACCCGAATGAAACGATCACCTTCACGACCCCGTCCCGCGCGGCCGGTCCTGTACCCGTCGAGATCGATTGGGAGGGAAGCGTCCCTTGCGAGGGTGGAGGCGAGCGAGTGTACCGGTACTCCCGCCATGTGGTTGCGGGCAAGTTTGAATACTTTGCCGTGAACCGTCCGGTCGTATCCGACGCCTTCCCGGGTTACACTCCTTGCCCCCCCTCAGGTACAGGCATCAACACCGACCTGTACGAAGGCAACTGTGGCGGCGGGTACTGGGTCACAATTCGTGGCTCCGATTTCGTGGCAACTCCGATGGTAAGATTTGGGGGCTCCGACGTGATGCCCCCCGATGTGGTTTGGGTGAGCGCGAACGAAATCAGGTGCAAGGTGCCTTCCGGCCCGATGGCCGCCTGCGTCGAGGTCACCGTCCTCAACGCCCCGTACGATTGCGATTTGGCCAGCGTTCCGTCCGCGGAGTTCTTCTACAGGCAGGAACCTTGCGTGCCCATCGCGGAGGGAGAGATCGACGCCCGCTCCCACCTGGCGTGCGACGGAGCGCTCAGACTCGCCACGGGGGACGTGCTCGATGACGGTGCTGCGGTCAAGGATCTGGTCGTCGTCTGCTACGGGGCCACCACGGGTTTCGGCTCCATGCTGGTGTTCAAGGGGAGTGGTGACGGCGGCCTCGACAAGCAGTTTGAGTACGACTTTCTGACGGGTCATCCCTCGGCGGTCGCCCTTGGGGACTGGGACGGCAACGCATTCGCCGACGCGGCCGTGACCCTTGCCGACGCGAATCAAGTCGTGGTCTTCCTCAATGACGGCAAAGGCTATGCAACAGCGCAGTACTATCCGGTGGGTGCGACGCCGACGGATGTGGTGGCCGCAGACCTTGATGGAGACGGTGATGACGACCTGGTCGTCATGAACCGTGGGGCTGGCAGCCTGAGCCTGATCGAGCAGACCAGCCCCGGGACACTCGACACTACGAGCTTCGGCGGCATTGCCGTTCCGTATCGAGGAGCAGCGCCGTCCGCAACGCCAGTGGCCTTGGCCGCGGGCAATTTCGACGGAACCGGAGGCGATGACATCGCCGTCGCCACGGAAAGCCGGACTGTGGAAATCCTGGGGAGTTCGTCTTCCGGATCCACAACCCCGCTGATGGCCATCGATTACGTCGAGGTCGCTGCGACCGCGGACGTCGTGGATGTGCAGGCGGGCCTTTTCTTCGGGGGCAGGGCGTCGGACCTCGCCGTGTTGTGCACCCAGTCCCTCGGTGGCACCGAAGCCAACGGCAGCATCAACCTGTACGAGAACAAAGGTCCGAGCGGGTATCTCGATACCTCATTAACCGTAATCCCGCTGGATCATCCACAACCAGCAGTCTTCTATACTGGGGACTACGACGATGGGACGGGCGGTGATTTCGCCGCGGGCCATACGGACGGCCACATCCAGGTGCTCATGCAGAGCGGCCCCTCGACCACGCATACCGAGTCCTTCGACTTGGTGGGGTCCTTGATTACCGATCTCGTCTCTGACAAGCTGAATTCCGACAACCCGGCTACGAAGCAGGATCTCGTAGTCGGGTTGGTTGTGTCCGCCACCGGCCTCGGCGTGGTTACCGTCATCCTCAACAAGGGTACAGGCTTCGAGTGAGGGAGGGGGCCCTTGGCCCGGGTGCTTCGCGGCTTTGCTTGCGGCTTTGCCTTGCGACGGCGTTCGGCCACGGGTATCAACAGGCTTTCTGTTGCCCCTCATGAAACCGCCACGAACCGCCCTTCAACCTGCCACGCTTTGCGTTCACGCGGGCACCTACCGTGATCCCGGCACCGGGGGGCTTGCAGTCCCATCTTTCCGGCGACCGCGTGCGCCTTTCCCAACGCGGACAACGAGGACCGGTATCCACGCTACTTCAACACGCCGAACCAGCGCGTCATCGAAGTGCTGGGATGCGGCTGACGACCGGAGAACGGCATGAAGGTCCGTGATAGTGGCATGCCCGACGAAGCGGTTTGGGCGGGCTTTTTCGACGTGGAGTTGATTCTGACACGGCTGGGGCTCGCGGACCTGACGGACGATGTGGTCGAATTCGGCTGTGGCTACGGGACCTTCACCGTGGCCGCGGCACGGCGCACGACGGGCAGGGTGTACGCTCTCGACCTCGAACCATCCATGATCGCCACGACTGCCTGGAAGGTCGGCGACGGCAGGCTGGCCAACGTGCAGACAATGTGTCGTGACTTCGTGGCCCTGGGAACTGGTGTGACGGCGGAGTCCGCGGGCTACGCGATGCTCTTCAACATCCTGCACGCGGAAGATCCGGTGGGGCTCCTACGCGAGGCCTGGCGGGTTCTGAAGCCTGGCGGCCGGGCCGGCATCATTCACTGGAACCATGATCCCACCACCCCCCGCGGACCGGATCTGAGTATCCGGCCACGGCCGGAGCAGTGTCAGGAGTGGGTGCGGTCGGTTGGATTCGGGCTCACGGTACCCTGCGTCGCCCTTGCGCCCTATCACTACGGCCTGGTGGGGACCAAGCCCGGATCGTCCGTACCAGCCAGCCCTTGAGCCTTCGCGGTGGTGCCGATAGGGGAGGACCGGCGTCTTGGGGACCGGACAGATCCCGCTGTGTCGGCCGGCGTCGAGCTGGAATGCCGCCCGTGGCGTGCTCTGGATCAGGCGGGACCAGGTGAGAGGGCGGCTCCCGGCAGGCGCTGACCGAGTCCGCAGACGTCGCACAGGGAGGCGGCTTCGTCGGCGGGGCGGAGGAGGAGTTCTTCGTTCCCAGGGCGGACACCGGCCCGGCGGCACTCGCTTTCGACAAAGGCGAGCAGGAGCAGGGCCAGCGCCGCCAGGGGACCGTCGCCCGCCGTCCGGTGCAGCCGACGCGCGAACGCCGGCGTCCAGCGCCCCAGGTGTTCGCGCAAGAACTTCCGCTGGGCATCGCGGCAGACCATCAGGACCTCGCTCTCCGGGTCCGCGTTCAGCCAGCCGGCCTCCTGCGCGCAGAGTACCGCCATGAACTCGAGCTGGACCGAGACGTGGTCCAAGCGCTCGTCCGAGTCGGCGGCGGTTTCCAGTCCGAAGGCCCGGTAGAACGCTGCCAGGTCGGCGAGGCGATGGGGCTGGAAGAGCGGATCTGCCTTGAGGTCCCCGTACTCGATTTCGTTTGGGGGACACGACCCCCGCGCGGCGTGTCCGATGGTCACCACGTAATCGTCGTGGAACCGGGCAAAGCCACCGAAACCGGCCGCCGCGAGGAAGCCGGCGTGCGCCGCCTGGAGGGGATTGCCCGGCTCGGCCTCGATTGCCAGGACGGCAACCGCGAGCCCCCGTTGCAGCTCCTGATCGGCCAACCAGGTCCAGGTCGCCGGGGAGGGGTAGTCGAGCGCCCGCGCCAGGTGCTGGTGGAGAAAAGCGCGAGCCAGGGCGACGTCTGCACAACCGCCGGCAGGCGCCCCGGCCCGGGAGGCCGCACGGGCGTCCGCGGTGTCGGCGGCCACCGGCGTTGCCGCCGTGGCGGGGGCATAGTTGCCGAACACCGAGCGCCGCTGGCGGGGCGCCGTCTCGATGATCACGGGAGAGGGTATGGGGTCAGGCATGGGGTGGGGATCGGGTGGAGTCCACTGGCCGCCAGCCGGGGCCGCGCCCTTCCACGGCCCGGCCGGCGACCGGGATGACCTCATCAGATGGAATTGGCGTGTTGCGGGCCGCGCCGGTGGAGCGGCTCCTCGACCTTCGTTTCAATGATTTTGGAGCCGTCCTTGGCGTAGCCAATGATCGTGTCGTCGTAGAGCTCGAACTTCCGCCCGCGGATCGTGGTCTCGAACACCTTCGGCCCCTGTTTGATCTCGTACCGGAAGCACATGCGGGCGTCCTTGCCGAAGAGCTGGAGGACGGCGAGCAGCTCGCGGTCGGGGTTGGCATACTTCTCGACGGCGGCATCCACGCCGGGGCCGAACATCTGGCGGAGGTATTCGAGGGGCACCCAGCGGGGCGGGATGTAGTAGCCGTTGGGCTCGGTGCCGAACTGCGGGTAGATCGGCAGTGCGACCTTGGCGACGTGGATGAGGTAGTACAACGGGTGCTGCCGGTCCTCCTTCCAAGTGCCGTCGGCGTTCATCGGGACGAGTCCCTGCAGGCGGATGTGGCCGACGCAGGCCGCCATGCAGCGGGTCTGCATGGGAACGCCGCCGCCCTGCGGGTCACGGCCCTCGACGCGCGGGAAGCAACCGATGCACTTCTCGGTCACGCGCGTGGTGCCGCGGTAATGGGTCTTCTTGTACGGGCAGGCCTCCATGCATTTGCGGTAGCCGCGGCACCGCTCCTGGTCGAGCAGCACGATGCCGTCCTCCGGACGCTTGTAGATCGCGTTGCGGGGGCAGGCCGCGAGGCAGGCCGGGTAGCTGCAGTGATTGCAGAGCCGCGCGAGGTAGAAGAACCAGGTCTTGTGCTGCGGCCCGAGTTCGCCTCCGGCAAAGGTCATCTGGCCCTTGCGGCCCTTCTCCGCGGCCGAGGGATTGTCCTCGAAGCGATTGGGCGCGGCCCATTCCTCGTCGGTGGGCAGGAAGCCGAGGGCGCGCTGGGCGCCTTCGGGGCTGACGTTTGTCTTGGCCACTTCGAAGATGGTCTTGCCCTTGAACTCGCCGTAGGGCGCTTTGAAGTCACGGGGGGTGCCGTTCCAGACCTGGCCACCGGGATTCGCCCGGTTGAGCAGGTCGAGGAGCTTCACATCCCAGTGATGCGGGTAGCCGCCATACGGCTTGGTCTCGACGTTGTTCCACCACATCGCCTCCTGGCCCTTGTTGAAGGTCCAGGTGGACTTGCACGCCATCGTACAGCTCTGGCAGCCGATGCAGCGGTTGAGGTTGAAGACGAAGGCGAACTGCCGGTCGGGGTAGGCGGCGTCGTACGGGTATTCCATGTCCCGACCAAGCTGCCAGTTGAAGACGGTGCTCATAAAGGGGTGGCGGTGGAACGACGGGGATCAGCAGTCCAGACGCGGCACGGCGGCGCCGGTCGGATCGGTCTGTGTGGGATCGAACACGACCGCCGGTTGGGCGGGCGGGGGCGTGCCGGGGCCGGCCGCTTCCCACCGGGCCTCGCGTCCCCACCAGCCGAACACCTCGGTGATCTTGTCCCGGACGAACGGCTCGCCGCGGTTCTGGAGCACCATGTTGACGCCCGTGTAGTGGGGATTGCGGAACAGGCCGAGGATGCCGGGGGCTTCATAGCCCAGCCGAAGAAATTCCTCGATGAAGCACTCGGTCATCGCCTCGCTGGTGTCCTGCGGCGTCACCAGTGCGACGCCGCACAACTCCATCGGATCTTCGGGATCGAATTCGTCCTTGGGCATGGTCGGTTCGGGTTACTCGTAGGATGCGTCCCCGCTGGCGGCGGCCTTGCCGGTGGCGAAGTTGCCCGCGAGGTAGTTCTTCATCACCTCGTTCTCCGCATCGGGGGACATGCCGTCGGTGGCGCCCTTCCAGGCGCCGCGGCCGCTGAGCCCGCCGTCCTCGGCCTTGGTGATGCGCACCAGGCATTCCTTCGGCACGGTGTTCACCGCATGGTTGTCGGCCTCGCCGCCGAAAAGGAAGCTCATAAAGACCTTGCTCTTGTGGAAGAGCGTGTCGGTCTGGTGCATCGGCATGTGCCAGTTGCGGTTGATCGACTGCTGGGAGCCGAACCGGAAGTTGGCGATGTAACCGTTCTCGGTGAGCGACAGCCCGTCCGGGCGCGTCTGCTGGGCCTTCACGGTCTTCTCGGTGGCGATGAACGTCCCGTGCTTCATCATCACGACGTGGTAGGGATAGGCGCCGTTGAAGGTGACCCGCAGCATGAGCCGGCTGACCTTGTAGAAGGGGTCGCTGGGCGTCGCACCCAGGTAGGGGCGGTCCGCGGGATTCGCATCCACGTACACGTAGTCGCCGTCCTTGAGGCCGAGGTCGCGCGCGGCCTGGGGGTTCAGGTGGATTTGGTGCTCGCTCACGTTCGGCAGCCGTTTGTCGATGCGGTACGGATCGCCAAAGTTCGAGTTCCAGATCAGGTGCCAGTCCACGTTGGCCCAGGACGAGTGGACGCTGTGACGGGACTTGGGGGTGAGACAGTAGAAGTGGTAGCCGCGTTCCCAGAGGAAGTTCTTCGACTCCTTCACCCGGGCCCAGGGCAGCTTGACGTTGCGGACGGTGCGCTCGTCCCAGTGCTCGGCGTCGAGGGGGATGCCAAAGTCGTTCGGCCGCACCCAGGGATTCGAGCTGACGATGACGTTCGGCAGGTAGGGGGTGGCCTCCGGACCCTCGCGATGCACGATGAAGTTCTCGCCGCACTCGATGGCCGTGGGGTCGTCCGTGTAGGAGTGCAGGCGGCCGGTCTCGGTATAGAACGGCCAACTGTCGTGGATCTGCTCGTAGAACGGGATGCGCGGGTAGGTGCGGAAGTTCATGAGCGCGCCACCGGGGGGTCCATACTTGCCGGCCATGATGTCGCTCACCTGGTAGCCGGCGGTGGTGGTGCAGGTGTCCAGCAGGCGCTGGATGTACACGCTGCGTTTGCCCTCGTGTTCGAACTTGAAGTAGTCGCGGAAGCGCCGGTCCCCAGTGACCTGGCCCAGCCCATTCGCGATGCCGGCCAGAATCGCGAGGTCGTCCTTGGTATCATAGACCGGCTTGATCCCGCCCTTCCAGAGCTGGAGGAAGGGGTTCGAGCAACTGGCGGTGATCTCGAGGTCCTGGAATTCGCACCACGAGTTGGCCGGCAGGGCGATGTCGGCGTACTCGACGGACGCGGTGGCCTGGATGTCGATGCTGACGATGAGTTCGACGCGAGGGTTGACGTTCTTGATGACGCCGTAGGCCCACTTGGCGTTGTTGATGAGGTTCACGTTGGTGAACAGCATCGCCTTCGTTGGCGTGGGCATGTGGGACTGGCCCGTGAAGACCTTCCGCCCCTCCTTCGGGGTGTTGACGATCAGTGGCAGGTCGCCGTGGTTCCAATACGCGGGCTCCTCGTCCTTCGTGTAGGCGTGGGCTTCCACCTCGCGGCCGTGGGCCTTCTCGTCGAGGTTCGGATGGAACGGGTCCTCGGCCACCCAGCCCTTGAAGCCGGGGCCGGTCAGCTTCGAGCCTTGGAAGAGCGCGGCCTTGTAATTGCCGGCCCAGCCATGCACGCCCGCGCCGGGGCGACCGATATTGCCCGTCAGCATGGCGGGGAGGTACGCGGCCCGGTTCGCCTCGGTGGCGTGGAACCAGTGGTTGATGCCTTCGCCCTGGTGGATGGACACCGGCTTGATGGTGGCGATGTCCTGGGCAAGCCGCTCGATCAGTTCCTTGGGCGCGCCGGTGATCTCGGCCGTGCTGTCCAGGTCGTAGTCCTGCAAATGCACTTGGTACTGCGCCCAGGCCGTATTGACCTCGACCTCGCTGCCGTCGGCGAGCTTGATCTTCCCGGACCAGTCGAGCGCCGGGTCGATGCCAGCGGCGGCGAACTTCTCGCCCACGAGGTCGCGGTGAACGGCCTTCGGGGTGTTCGTCCTCGTATCCCACACGACGAAGTCGCCCAGCTTGGCGTGCTGTTCATCGGTGAAGCCCTGCACCTTGCGGCTCGCACCGTCGGACGGGAGCGCGGACTGGTAATTCGGGAAGACCTCGTGGGCGCGGAGGCGTTTGAGGTTGTCGGCGCGGATCAGCAGCGGGAAATCGGTGAACTGCTTCACGAAGTCCGCGTCGTACCACTTGCGGTCGATCATCAGGCGGGCCACTCCCAGCCACAGCGCGGCGTCGGTCGCGGGCCGCACGGGCACCCAGTAGTCCGCCTTGGTCGAGGGCGCGCCGTACTCGGGGGCGATCACGACGATCTTCGCGCCGCGTTCCATGCACTCGATGAACCAGTGCGAATCCGTGATCTTGTTTTCGACCAGGTTCTTCCCGTTCATGATGATGAGCTTGGAAGAGCGATGGTCGTTGAAGTCGCACTCCGAGTTTTGCAGTCCGTGCACCCAGGGATGCCCGGGCGCCTGGTCCCCGTGCCAGGTGTAATTGGACCAGTTGCGACCGGCGCGGGCGTCGGCGGGCTTCACGCCGCGCACGTGGACATCGAGAAGCGCCAGGGAGTTGCACAGGCGGTACATGCCGTACTTGCCCATGACGCCCAGCAGGCCCATGCCGCCACGGCATTTGATCGTGCGAGTGCCCGCGCCGCCCATGTCGGCGATCATCTCCGGCGGATAACCCTGCTCCGCCAGCAGCCTCGCGCCCTCCTCGCCGCTGTAGCGGCCGGCAATCGCCTTGAGGCCCTTGGCGACGTAGGTGAACGCTTCATCCCAGGCTAGCTTTTCGAACCGATCGGTGCCCCGGGAATCGAACTTGTATTTCGCCCGCAACTCCTTCGTGAGATAGGGGAAGCCATCGTCCGCCCAGCGTTTCCAGCCCCGCCGCACGATCGGGTGCTTCAGCCGGTACGGGCCGTAGATCACCCGGTGGAACGTGTACCCCTTCGCGCAGTGGCGGTTGCCCCAGTTCCACGAGGCTTTGTTGCCGTAGAGATCCGCGTAGGTGCCGACATCGAACTGTTCGCCCATGCGGACGATGACACCGTTGCGTACGTGGGCCGTGACGCGGCAGTTGTGCGTGTCGTTCGGCGCGCAGACCCAGGAAAAGCTCGAATCGTAGGCGTATTGGTTCCGATAAATTCGCTCCCAGTCACGGTTGGGGTAGTGCGCCAGCGGGTTGAGGATGGCGTCCTGGGCCTGGAGGTGGCGCAGGGGCAGCATCTGCAGCGCGGCAATGCCGGCGCCCACCATGCCGCTGCGCTGGATGAAATCGCGACGGGAGAGGTTCGAGGAGTTCATGCTTTCAAGGATTCAAGCTCAACCGGAACCAGTTGCTGACCACCTTGCGGCCATTGCGATCGCGCTGCGCGCCGTTCCAGATCGCGAAGGCCACCGGCACTGGCTGGCCGGGGGTGAGTTTCACATCGCCAGCATCCCTCGCGGAGAGGTCGCGCTGGAACAGGACGCTCCAAGAACCGTCCCTCCAGATCCCCTTGCCTCCGACGTTCTGAGCCTCTGTCGGCTGACTGGTCATGGTGCCGAAGCCGCGCGCATTGGCGTCTTCGATGGGTGACTTCATGGCCTGCGCGGCCAGGAGGTTGCCGGCCGCCTCGCCGGTGCGGTACACCGCCTGCATGAGAGGGTCGGGGTACACATCCACATGCATGGCGGGGTGGGCGGTGTGGACATCAGGACGCTCGCCGTCCATCGCCTGCTGCCAACCGGCCTTCCACTGCCACACGTTCACGGGGTTTAACGGGTCTCCCATGCCTAGGAACGGAAACCGGCCCGTCAACGAGAACTGCACAGCCGCGGCGTCCTGGAAGTCTTCGACCCGAATCGGTGCCCCATCGAGGATGTCGTCCCGCCATTGGAGCAGCATGGCCAACTTGCTGCCGTCGTGCAGTGCGCGCACGGCGACGGCCGGGACCGGGGAGGGCTCTGGCCAGAGCGGATTCAGCGGCACACGCACACTGTCCACGCGCTCCCACAAGGGATCCGACGGATCGAGGGGCAGACTTCCGGCGTGTCGCGGCACGCTGATCAGGCCGTCTTCCGGAGCAAGGATATCGTTCACCTCGACATCCTTCTGGCGGAGGGACTGGATGTAATGGACGAGCGCCCAACGGTCATCCGGACGGAGCACCTCGTCCGGGTAAGCCACCATCGGGGTGCCGCCCAGGCCTACCGCGATGCGCGTGTAGAGGTCAGGGCCCGTGGCTCCGCCGCGAAAGGCGCCCGAGCTGAAATCGCGGGGGTGAATTGGAATGCCAAAGCTGTCCTTGAGCGTCGGAGCGGAAGTCCCGTCGCCAGCGCCGTTCTCACCGTGGCAGGAGACGCAGGTCAGTTTCACGTACAACTCCTTGCCCTTGGTGATGGAATCGAAGGTCAGCGGCGGCTCCGGCGGCACGGTGATCGGCGCGGCGGGTGTGCCCGAAGCCCGCGCTTCGTCGAATCGGTTGACACGCCGGCCATCGGGTGCCACTGCGGCCGTCAGGTGTTTGACGTACTGGACCACGTCCCGTCGCTCGGTCTCGGACAGATAGTTGAAGGATGGCATCGAGCTGCCGCCCAGGCCGCGGGTGATGCTGCCGTACAAGTCCTCGTCGGTGGGAAGCGAACCCGAGGGCGTGGATTGGATCTTGTAGAGCCCGGCGCTGAAATTGCGGGGCTTGGGATAGAGCCAGACGGCCGCCGGCCCATTCCCATCGCCCGTCTCGCCGTGGCAGGCGGCGCAATGCTGGTCGTAAACCGCCTTGCCTGCAGGATCAGCCAGGGAACCGGTCGCGGCCCCCAGGGCGGCAGAGTTCAAGCCCGACAGGCTGAGGGCCAAGCCAGCCATCGTCCCGAGGCAGGGCGGAAACGCATGCGTCTGCCTTTATCACCTCCGTGCGGAGAAGAAATTGATGCCGGTCAAAGGACCCGGGCATTCATGACGTATTCTGCTGCACAGGATCTGCCCATGCCCAACACCCTCTTTGCCACCACCCACTGGAGCGTGGTCCTGCGCGCCGGGGCAGGGGCCACGACCGCGGGGGCCACCGCCCTTGAAGAACTGTGCCGTTCGTACTGGTACCCCGTGTACGCCGAGATCCGGCGTCGCGGTCACGGCGAGCACAATGCACAGGATCTCACCCAGGAGTTCTTTGCCTGTCTCTTGCGGCGTGAGTCCTTTGCGGCCGCCTCCCCGGCGAAAGGGCGCTTTCGTTCGTACCTGCTGGGGGCCCTGGACTACTTTCTGGGCGATGTTCGGGCCCGCGCCGCGTCGCTCAAACGTGGGGGGGGCCACGACATTGTCTCGTTCGAGGCGCTTGACGCCGAGACGCGCTATCGCGCGGAGTCCGGCACGCACGAGTCTCCCGCGCGGGCATTTGATCGCCGCTGGCTGCTGTCCTTGCTTGAAACCGGCTTGCGTGCGCTTGAGACCGAGCAAGCCGCGGCGGGCAAGTCCGGACAGTTCGCCCGTCTGAAACCTTTCCTGGCCGCCGAAACCGAGGCTGGCGATTACCGCCAAGCCGCCGCCGAACTCGGCTTGAAAACAGGCACCGTGGCAGTGGCGGTTCATCGGCTTCGCCAGCGCTACCAGGAGATCATCCGCGCCGCCGTACGGGAGACGCTATTGAACCCGGAGGACCTAGAAGATGAACTGCGCCATCTGTTCGGCGGCGCCGCGTGACGCCTGTCGGTGCTGCCTTCACAACCGTACTCGACAATGGCAGAGCCGTAATGCCTCACCGGCAATGCCGAAGAACCGGGTGACGACACCGTGAAGCCCTCACTCAACACGTGCGGCCGCTGCGGCGCCGCCCTGCCGTCCCGCGCCCTGGACGGGCTTTGCCCGGACTGCCTGATCCGGGTCAGCTTGCGACCGCTGACCCAACCGACCACCTGGCAAGACCGGAAACCCGAACCGCCCCTGCCTTCGCAGATGGGAGACTTCGAGCTGCTCGAGGAGATCGGCCGTGGCGGCATGGGGATCGTCTGGCGTGCACGCCAGACAGGTCTCAATCGAGTGGTCGCGCTTAAGACGATACGCCCGGAGGCGCTGGGCAGCGAGGCGGTTCGCCAGCGGTTCCGCGCCGAGGCTGAGACCGCCGCCACGCTCAGTCATCCGAACATCGTTCCCGTCTTCGAGTTCGGGGAGACAGCGGGCCGGGCATGGTTCGCCATGCAACTGGTCGAGGGTGACACGCTCGCCGATCATCTGGCGGACGGCCAGTGGGCCGCCCGGCACTGCCCGGCTCACAGGAAGCCGGTGCTGCCCTGGCCCTGCCGGCCACGGTGTTGTCCGCGCGGGGCCGCTTTGGTGGTCAAGCTCGCCCGCGCTGTCCATCACGCCCACCAGCACGGTGTGCTGCACGGAGACCTCAAGCCGGGCAACATCCTGCTTGATGAGGAAGGCGAACCGCACATCACCGACTTTGGCCTGGCCCGCTGGCTGGACCGCCTCGAGAGCGCCTGCCGGGCAGGCGAAGTGGTCGGCACACCCAGCTACATGGCCCCCGAGCAGGCTCGCGGCGATGCGCTCGTCACTACGGCCGCGGACATCTACAGTCTTGGCGCCATCGGGTATCATATCCTGACCGGTCGCCCACCGTTCCTGGCAGAAACCGCGGCGGACACGCTCCGCCAGGCCTGCGAGGATGCACCTCCCCTGCCCCGCTCACTCAATCCGGAGGTGGACCGGGATCTCGAGGCCATCTGCCTCAAGTGCCTGGCGAAGGATCCTGCGGCACGCTATACCTCGGCGGCCAGTCTGGCGGATGACCTCGACCGTTGGAGCCGCGCCGAGAACATCCGGGCACGTCAGGCGGGGCTGTGGGAACGATCGTGTCGCTGGGCACGCCGGAAGCCGGCGACCTTCGCCCTAACGATCACGCTGCACCTCACGGCGTTGGCCGGGCTGGCAGGCGTCCTCACGCAGTGGTTTCGCGCCGAGCGTCAGGCCACAGCCCGGCAAGCCGCCGTGCTCCAGGCCCGACAACAATTGGTGGACATGCAGGTCGCCAACGGCATGCGTTCGGTCGAGTCCGCCGACCTGTTGGGCGCCCTGCCGTGGTTCGCGGAGGCCGTCCGCCTGCAGCCAACCAACGAGCTCTTCCGGCTCGCCCTGGCCAATGTCCTGCGCGCCGCGCCAACTTTGGATCGGGTCTGGCAACTTGAAGCTCACATCCACGACGCCGCCTGGTCGCTGGACGGCCGACGCGTTCTCGCCGGTGCCGAGAACGGCCGCGTGCTGGTAGCGGATCCGAACCCCGCCGCGAATGCAGGTGACGCCGAAAGACCTTTCGCGCTGCCGCGGTTTCCCGCCGGGGTGCGCCGGGTGGTCTTTTCGCCCGAGGGTGCGGCGGCGGCCCTGGGCTGCGCGGATGGCCGCGTGTTCCTGATCGAGTTGGCTGGCGGCGGTCTCCGCGAAATGCCTGGCGGGGAGCCGGGCGCGGTCCGGGTGCTCGCCTTCAGCGCCGATGGCCGGCTCTTGGCGGCGGGTGGCGAAGACCGCCGCGTGCGGCTTTGGTCACTGCCGGAAGGTGGGCCGCCCGCGACGTTGCCGCACGGCGAGGTGGTCACCGACCTGGCCTTCAGCCCGGATTCGTCGCTGCTGGTCTCGACCGACCTCGGCGGGATGGCCAACGTCTGGCGCGCCACCGATGGCGCCCGCGCGGGCGAGGCCATCCGATCCCGCGAGGGCTTGTTCGCGGTCAGTTTCCCGCCTGATGGCGCCCGCCTGGTCACCGCCGGCGCGGACGGCGGCGCCAATTTGTGGCGGGTGGAAGATCGGCAACGGGTCGGCTTGCGCATGCCGCACCTGACCTGGATCGCCTGGGCCGGTTTCAGCCCGGATGGCCGCCAGGTGGCCACATGCAGCGAGGATACCACCGCACGATTGTGGGATGGGAACGATGGGCATCCGCTCACGCCGCCCTTGCGGCACGAGGGCCGCGTGATGTGCGCCGGTTTCGATGGCCGCGGCCGCCGGTTGGCAACCGGTGGGGGGGACCAGTCGGTGAGACTGTGGTCGGTTCCGGATGGCTCGCCCTTGGGCGCGCCCCTCCGTCACGGTGGGGCCATCACGAAAGTCGCCTGGCAGCCGGGGGGTAGGTTGTTGCTCACCGCGAGCGCCGACGGCCTGGTGCGACTCTGGAATCCGGAACCAGTCCAGCCCTCGACTGTCCCGGAGAGAGGCTTCGTTACTTGGAACGCGTGGTTTGCCGGCCCAAGGGACCGCTTCATCGCTTCAGGGCCGGCGGGGCGCGTCCGCGTCTTCCACGCGGCGAACGCCGAACCGGCGTCGCCTTTGTTGGACCACCCGGCGGTCGTGGATCAGGCCGCGATCAGCCCTGACGGCGCCCGGTTGCTTACCGCTTGCCGCGACACTTGGGCGCGGGTGTGGGAGTTGGCAAGTGGCCGGCTGATCGCCGCCGCCAAGCTGACCAACGCGGTCCTCGGCGTGGCTTGGAGTCCCGACGGGAGCTCGTGCGCAGCGTTCGCGGACGAAGCCGGCCTTGACCTGCTCGACGCTGCAACCGGCCGAACGTTGGCCCGGCTTGGCACCGACGATGCGCAGGTGGACCGGGCGGCTTTCAGTCCGGACGGGCAGTTGCTTGTGGCCGCCTGTCGGAACGGCGTGGTGTGGCGGTGGCGATTGGAAGTCGGTGCCGCGCCTCAGATGCTGGGGGCAGTGCGGGTGCATGCCGAGCGGATTACGAGCGTGGCTTTCAGCCCCGAGGGCAGGCGGTTGCTCACGGCCGGCAGAGACGGTTTCGCGCGGCTCACGGAGATCTCAACCGGCAAGGCCATGGGCGATCCAATGGCTCACAGCGATGGCGTTGAAGACGCCCGATTCGACGAAGCCGGCCAGCGGGTAGTCACCGCCAGCGACGACGGCACCGCGCGCGTTTGGGATGCGACCACGGGCCGGCCGCTCGGGCCGCCCCTCCGCCCGCAGGGCGGCGTGCATGGGGCGCAATTCAGCCGTGATGGCCGCTTCGTCCTGACCCGCAACGCGGACGCGGTGCAGGTTTGGGACACCGCGACCGGCACGCTCGTGCGGCCGCGGTTCGCCCCGGCGCAACCGGTGGCCGGGGCGGGTTTCAGCCCGGACAGCCGGCGGCTTTGGGTGGTGAGCGAAGCTCCATGTCTTTACACGCTGGACCTCACGCCGGGGGCGTGGACGGCGGACGACTGGCAGTTCGCGGCGCGGTTCCTTTCCTGTCGTGAAGTGGATCCTGCCGCCGGCCTGGTGGCCTGGTCGCCGCGACCGCCAGCGGGTGGGGCTATCCACGCGGTTGAGCCCGGCATGCGCTGGGAACGGTTGCGCCAGACGTTCGAGCGGCCTGTCGCGACGCGAACCGAGTAAGCGGGCCCGGCCTCGGCACTTGCGACCGTCGCCGGCGTGATTTGGTGTGGCGATTCTCTGTAATCGCCCTCTGCGAATCCCGAAGTAGGAAGGTGAACGGCGCTGTCCCCCGTCTGTGGCCGACCGGGGCATGCTGCCTCCAACGGGTGCAGGCCACAAAGCGAACAACTCGAGCGATCCAAGCTATGATGACAGCACGTTGGCAGGTGGGTTGGTGGGGCTGGTGGGGTTGGCGGGCGCGATGGGCGCCCAGGCCGCGCTGATCAACCAGATCAGCATTCCCGTGGGAAGTCAGGATGCTGCCTGCTTTCCCCTCCTGCATGGCGTGTACAGCGTGTCGGCGCCCGTGCATACGAGCCTCGGCACCGGCAACATCCTCAATCCCGACCCCTTCGCGGCCAATGCGTTCACCCTGCATGATCACGTCTATGTAAGCCCCTATGCCCCCGACCCAGCACGGGCGGTGGTCACCTACGTCTTCGACTTCCCGGTCACGGTCTCGGAACTGGAGGTGGTTCAGCATGCGAACGGCATCACGCAAGTCGAGGGGTTCGTGGGCGATTCGCTTGCCAGCCTCTCCTCCATCGGGTCGGTTTTCGGGCCCGATGGGGACCTCTCCGGCTACAGCTACTTCGCCGAGGGGCGCGACTATGTGTTCGATTTCAACAATACGACGGCCGGCACCGTGGTCCAGTTTGTGGTAAGAAAGACGAACCTCGACAACGGCTGGGCCAACTACCGCGCCATTCCCCGTGGCGAGAATGGTGCGCGCTTCGAACCGCGAACCACGGCAGTCCCGGAGCCGCACGAATGGGTCCTGCTGTCGGGCGTCGGCCTGCTGGGCTTTGCCGGCTGGCAGCGGTGGACGCAGGCCTGACCCGCACGAACCCCGAAGAACGAACAGCGTATGAACGTGCCCTCGCGTCGCTCCTTCCTTCTTGGCTCGGCTTCTGCGGCCTTGGCTTCGACCGCCCTGGCGGCCACCGTCATCAACCCGGTCGGGGTAATGCTCACCGGATCCGACGCGCTCTTCCCGGCGGCGCACATTACGGATGGCAGCGGGCTCGAGTTTCCGCTGAACACCGGGGATACCCTCCCGGCCACCTGGAACCACCGCTGGGGCAACCCGGCGAGCGACTCGTGGGTCAGCGGCGCCCCGGGTGGCTTTCCGTCATCGAGATGCGAATCGCCGACAACTGGTTCGTCGCGCCCGGCGACGGCACAACCCAGGATCAACATGGGCATGTCGTCCGCGGCGGAGATCGTGTGGGGCTGGGCGAAGTGCGCTTCTCGACGGTGCCCGAACCACCCGCGTAGGGCTTTGGCTTGAGTGGCGCGATAGCAGCCGCGGTTGGCGCCGTCTGGCGACGGAAGAGCGATTGAGTTCCAGCGGACGGGTTCGGACCGAAGGTTGCCCGACCGGCCTCGTGCCAAGGCGGACGGCGGTGGTGCTTTGGCGGCGGCAACGTCTCTCCTGGCGCTGCAGCAAGTCCTCGCACTTCTCCCGTAATCACGATCGGCGAACTCCGAAGAACCAATTGGAAGCGGTGGTGCCCTGACCCGGGGGGTCGGTGGACCGCCGCTTCAGAAGAAACCAAACCCCGCAACTGACCAAGACCGGAACACAAGGAGATCCTGCTATGCCCCTCCCAACCTGCCGCGCCGAGGCCTGATCAAGTGGCACGGTTTGTGACCGACGCCGCGACCGTGGTTATCGGCACCATTACCACGGCGGCGCGGACCGGCCAGGAGGCGCTGGAAGCCAGCACCAACCAGGCCATCACCAAAGCCAATTCAGCCGTCGAAGCCGTCAACGCGGCGACGACCGCAACGTTCAACGATATGCGCACGACCGCAGACCGTGCGAGGACCCAGCTCCAGTCCGGCGCGGACCGGGCGGTCGAGGACTTCCAGAACCTGATCAAGGGAGCGCCGACGCCGGCCCCGGAAATGAAGCACCTCACCAACCTGGTCAAGATGGTCGCCTACCGGGCCGAAAGCGAATTGGCAAGTGCCCTCGCGCCCCACTACCGGCGCGTCGAGGATGAAGGTCGCACGCTCATCCCGGCGGCGCTGCTCAGCGCGGCAGACCTGCACGTCACCGAGCAGGAACTGCGCGTCACGCTGCTCCCGCAGAGCTTGCCTCATCGCACCCGCGCGATGGCCGCGTTGTGCGATGAACTCAACGCGCTCAATACGCGGTTACCAGGCTCACGCTTGCGTCTGCGCTACGCGATCCACACCGCGTCCTGAGTCGAAAAGCGGGCACCTTTAACGGGGCCATGTCAAGAGTTCTGGAATCGGACCAGGATCGGCCCGAGCCATCTCGACGAATGTGTGCACAAGTATGAGTACAAACTGGAGAACCATAACATGAACTATAATGTCAGAGTAGAAATTGCAGAAGTTCGGGCGATCAGCAGTAATATCGACACACTTACTCAGGCCGATATGTACGCCAAGATCAGGATCGGCGACCATGAGCGTACGACGGGCCACAAAGAGAATGACGACCACATTTATCCGCATTGGAAGTTCGACGTCTACTTTCCGGCGAGCGATTTCGCTCACCGGATTCCCATTCGGCTCCAGCTCTGGGACAAAGACCCCTGGACAGATCCCGACGACCGACTCGACATAAACCCCTCTGCCGGTGCCTCGAGCAGGGAACTGCGGCTTGAATTTGATCCTAATGCTGGAAATAGTGTCGGAGACGTTGCTGGTCGCCTGTTTCTTACCGATGGTACGCAAGTACCAGGGTCTGAGTTGCGCCGATTGAACGACCTCGGTTCGGGGCACAATGTCAAGAACTGGGCGACAAACAGAATTCACCTCCGCGGGGCAGGCGACAGTGATCGCGCCGAGCTGTGGTACGTAGTCAGCGTGATCGAGGAACATATCGAATAACCGCGTTCTCATCGTCGGACCGTGGGTGGGATCAGCCGGCGTGTGCCTGTAATCATTGGCAGCTAATCCCGAAGAATCTTGGAAGCCTTGGTGTGGTCTGCCGTTGGCCCCAGTACCTCGGGCGAGGTTCACTGGTGGAGCCGTCCGCTCCGGCCGGGGGGAGGGCCAGCCGGGTTTCACACAACCCGTGTGCCCGCGCAGACGGGATAACCAAGCACCATGAGATCAAACGCCCCACTCACCCTCCCCACCCTCGTCTTGACCAGCGCCGGCGCCCCTGCCGCCCAGGCCCAGACTTTTGCGACCGAGACCATCTACGCCATCGCCACTTGGGACGTCCCCTGGGAAGGCTTCTTTGCCAATGAGTTCGACCTGATCCATCAGAAGGAACTGCGGTTCGAAGGCATCGCCACCGTGGGCGGGGATCCCAGCATTCCGCTGCCGGCCACCGTCTGGGTCCAGTTTGACTGGCTGGACCCGATCGCCGGCGTTGTGTACAGCCCCGCCTGGGGGTTCCCCGTCGCCTACACACCCGCGACGACGCCGATTGACGTGTCGTGGATCATAGATTTCTGCCCGCAGCAGGTCAGCCTCCACTTCGCGACCGACACCCCTGACGGCGGCGTGGTGAACATCGCGGGAGTCTTCATGCACGAGTGCATCCCGGAACCTGGGTCTTTCGCCCTCGTCAGTGTGCTGGGACTGATCGGATTCGCGGTGTGGCGACGCACCGGACGCTCCGGAGCCGCGTAGCACCGGCCTCCCGACCGTCGGGCGTGCCGCCCCCGAGGTTCTGGCTCCCGATGAGTTCCGCCCCGCACGCCGAGCGCATCCACGGCCTCGATGCCACCCGCGCCTTCGCGCTCATGCTGGGCGTGGTCTTCCACGCAGCCTAGAGCTTCATCGGCGTGTTTCTGTCCGCCCCAATCGTGGACCGTTCCGACGGGACGTTGCTGCACTGGTGCTTCGGGTTTCCGTGCCATCGTACGCGCCGGCCCCTGCCGGGTTGGGGTGTTCCGTCACACCGACCACTTCTCGAAAGGCAACGCCTTTAGCGTCTCCCCTTCGTGGAGCAGTTCCTCGACGAACGCCACCGACACGACGTCGGGTCGCCCCGAGTCCCCCGTGGGGAACGGGCGCCACAGCCAGTCGTCCGTGTTCCGCGGGTTGTCGAACGCCGGCGGTGGAGGGTTTCGACGATCGGTTCTTGTCCCCGCCAACAGCCACGCCAGCACGTGGTGCAGGAACCGGGCGTTATCGGCGCGGTCCAGCAAGCCCAGCGGACTGCTCTCGAACGCGTGCGGTCCCCCGAAGAAGGCGAAGCGCCCGCTTCCCAGGCTGCCCGCCACCCCCAGCGGCAACGACTGGTAACTGATCTGGCGCAGCCGGGCGTGGTAGCTCACGCTCCCCAGCAGCGGCGACAGCACCAGCGGCCAGGCCTTCGCCCCCGGCAGGATGCTAAACGTGGCCATGCACCGCCAGCGCAGCGTCCTGATGCCCGCCACCGCCCACGCGGACGGCAGGTCGTCCACCGTGGTCTCGAAGTAGGACGCCAGCGGATGGGGCGCCTTGAGTTGGCTCAGGTCCACAATCGCGTCGTCGTTGAGCAGGCACCCGAAGGCCGGGGCGAGCAGGCCGAGGTTGGTCTGGGTGAACGCGTCTCCGAAACGGTAGGCAAACGCCAGCAGGCTCCCACCCGCGTGGACGAAATCAATCAGACTGCACAACTCGGGCGCGGTAAACAAACTGGCGGGGTGGCGGCACCAGCGTTCTTCCCGCTTGTTGTAGATGCCCGTCGGCGGCGGCACCACCAGCAAGCGCGTTTGGGGGTAGTTGACTGCGAGGGGCTTGTTGCTGGCGCTCACGCAGGTAAGGCCCATGCCTTCGAGGATGTTGGCCAGTCCGGCGAAGTTCGTGGTGCGCAACCGGGGCGTGAAGCCGGTCTGGCGCCAGTTGAACTGGCCATGGGTTTCGTCGAAGCAGGCCGCGCCGTGCTTCAGGTTCATGTCGCTTCACCTCCAAGTGTCGTCATCTCCCTCCTGATGCAAGGACCGGCCGTTCCGGTGCGCAGGATCGTATGACGGTTCGGTGCTGGCGACCGACACCGAGATCGGTCGGAGCACCGGTTCAGTAGTCCTCCGGCAACAAAACCGTTGTCGCGGCGCGACTGCTCTCGGTGATGATCCAGAACTTCAGCCCGTTGCTGGCAGCGTAAGCCGACAACAGCCTGCCCCCGTCCCGCAGGGCCCGCTCATTCGCCCGCCAGTCCTCGCCGACGACCGTGCCCCAGTCCCCGGTTGCGTGTCGCGCCAGGGCGTGGAGCACTTCCCCATGCGGCAACGCGGCTGCCGCGGCAGGCGTGATGTACAAGCGGCCCAACTGGAAGCGTGGCTGGCGCGCAGGCGCTGGCGCCGGTCGGACATTTGGGGCTGGGAAGAGCAGCCCCGTCAGATCCCTGTCACACTGCTGTTTCATGCGCACGCAGAACTCTGCGTACGTCAATGGACTGGCGCCACGCCGGGACGCCTGCCACTGGTGGACGCGATACAGCACGTCCTGCGCGGGATTCATCGTGGGTTCCGAGATCATGTACGCTCCTGGTATCCGTCATAACACGGTTGCGGGTTGCAGGGCAAACGGGTGGTGGAGGGTCGGTGTAACCCCGCGATGTGGTAGAGGATTGTTTATGCGGCACAATCGGGAGAACTCAAGCTTTGCGGGCCGTGTCCTTCCGGGCTGATGCAGGATCCGACGCATCGCATGTGTCTCACCCTGAGCGCATGCAGATAAGCGGGTGTTGGATTCAGTCGGAGTCGCTGGAAGAGGGAGACGCATCGAACACAGGCGCAGGTTCAAGCCGGCTGGCCCATCCGGTCATCGGTTTTCTGCTCGCCCTCACCACCTACGCGCGGCGAGAATCCGCCACGCACGGAAGAGCACTCGCGACATCGAATCATCATCATGAAAATGACAATACCGGCACTGCACCTTTTTCTGATGGCGACCAGCATCGGGATCCACGCCCAGGAAGCGAAATCGCTCCAGGATCTCTCCGTGGCCGCCGAACCGCTGCCCACCGCGATCATCTTCACGGCGAAGGAAATCCTCACGCTGGACCCCGCCAAGCCCAAGGCCGACGCCGTGGCGGTCGTCGGAAGTCGCATTCTGGCGGTCGGGACACTCGACGAACTCAAGGCGGCCGCGGGCGACCAACCCTATCTGGTGGACGAACGCTTCGCCGGAAAGGTGATGGTTCCCGGTTTCATCGCACAACACGACCATCCCCTGCTCGCCGCGCTCACGATGACCTCGGAGATCATCTCCATCGAGGATTGGGTCCTGCCTTCGGGCACGATCCCGGCGGCGAAGAACCACGAGGATTACATCAGGCGGCTCACCGAAGCGCATGCCAAGATGACCGATCCGAAGGCGGTACTCCTGACGTGGGGTTTCCACCACTATTTCCACGGCAAACTCACCCGTGCGGATCTCGACAAGATCTCCGCCACCCGCCCCATCATCGTCTGGCACCGGTCCGCGCACGAGTTCATCGTGAACACCGCCGCCCTCGAAGCCTTCGGCGTCACCGTCGAGTTGGTCGCCTCGCTTCCGAAGAGCGCCCGGGACCAGTCGGACTACGAGAATGGCCATTTCTGGGAACAGGGCCTGTTCGGCGTTCTCAGCAAGTTCGCCCCCGCCGTCGCCTCGCCGCAGCGGCTGAGCGAGGGCCTGCAGTTCGTCGAAAAGTACCTCCAGGCCAACGGCGTCACCGTCGGCTGCGAACCCGGCGGGCTGCTGTCCAAGAAACTCCAGGAGGCGCAAAACGCGGTGTTCAGTGACGCCGCCACGCCCTTCCGCTTCTACTTCATCGCCGACGGCAAATCCATCACCGCCGCCCATCCCGATGACCAGGTGATCCCAGAGACCGAGAAACTCCTCACCTGGGGCGAGGGCCACACCGCCTATCTGCCGAAGATGGTCAAGCTCTTCGCCGACGGCGCGATCTACTCGCAAGCCATGCAGGTCCGCGAGCCCTATACCGACGGTCACAAGGGCGAGTGGATGATGGACCTCGAGTTCTTCCAGCGCAGCTTCCGCGTCTATTGGGACGCGGGCTACCAGCTCCACTGCCACGTCAACGGCGACGCCGGCCTCGACATGGTCCTCAACACACTGGAAGAAAACATGCGCCGCAACCCGCGCAACAATCACCGCACGGTGATCGTCCACTTCGCGGTTTCCCAAAAAGACCAGGTCGCGCGCATCAAGCGACTCGGCGCGATCGTCAGCGGCAACCCCTACTACCCTACCGCGCTGGCGGACAATTACAGCAGGATGGGACTGGGTCCGGAACGGGCCGACAACATGGTCCGCATGGGCGACGTGGAGCGCGCCGCCATTTCCTACTCCTATCACTCAGACATGCCGATGGCCCCCGCCCAGCCGCTCTTCCTCATGCACTGCGGCGTCAACCGGACCACCCAGTCCGACCGCGTTGCCGCGCCCGACCAGCGCGTCAGTCGCGAGGGGGCTTTGAGGGCGATCACCATCGAGGCAGCGTACTCGCTGCAAATGGAGAACCTGATCGGCAGCATTGTCCCCGGTAAGCTTGCGAATTTCACTATTCTATCGGAAAACCCGGTGACCTGCAACGCTGGCCGCATCAAGGATATCGCCGTCATCGGCACCGTCCACGAAGGCCGTGTCTTCACCGCCCCATCGGGACAGCCGAAGCATACCACCTCCTACCACATACCCCAGGACTTCAAACCAGTGTCAAAACTGCCCGTGGTGGTAGCGGATTCGCACCATCACGACGAAGGAGGATGTTCCTGCGCCTCGGGCAGGATCTTCGCCTCCGTGATGTTTCCCACGGAACAGGAGTGATCGCTTTCCATTTGCCCGCACACCAATCCGCCGTCTGATTCGGGAACAGTCACCAAGGCACAGACAACCTCACGCTAATCTCACACCAACCATGGAACGTGCAATGCTGCTCATCGCCGCCTTAGTCGGACTTTCACTTCCGGCCATCGCGGAAATCGCTGACACCATCTACCACAACGGCCCCATCCTCACCATCGACGACGCCAACCCGCGGGTCGAAGCCGTCGCGGTGAAGAGCGGAAAAATCCTCGCCGCCGGGAAGAAGGGCGAGGTGCTCAAGACCAAGGGCGATGCCACTCAACTCGTTGATCTAACCGGCAAGACCATGCTGCCCGGCTTCGTGGATGCTCACGGCCACATGTTTGTCGGTGGCATCCAGGCGCTCTCCGCTAACCTGCTCGCGCCGCCGGACGGCAACGTACAGGACATCGCCTCGATGCAGCAGGTCATCCGTGATTGGATGGCGGCGAACGAGGAAGCCGTGAAGAAGGTCAACCTCATTTTCGGCTTCGGCTACGACAATTCCACACTCGCCGAGCTCCGCCACCCGACGCGCGACGACCTCGACGAGATCTCCCAGGACATCCCGATCTGCCTCTGGCATCAGTCCGGGCACATCGTCGCCATCAACTCGAAGGCTATCGAAATCGTCGGCACCACGCCGGAGACCCCGAACCCGCAGGGCGGCGTGATCCGCCGCAAGAAAGGCAGCCAGGAGCCGGACGGCGTTTACGAGGAACTCGCCGCGATGCCGGTGCTCGCGAAGTTGCTCAGCCAGACCGGACCGGATGGCGCCAAGGTGTTCGCCCGGGCGGGTGCAGAACTATGGGCGCGCTTCGGCTACACCACCGCCGATGAGGGCCGCGCCTTCCCCGCCACAGCCAAGGTGATGGAGCAGGTCGCTGACGAAGGCGGCTTCAAGATCGATGTCGCCGCCTACCCGGACAGCACGCTCGACCGCGATTTCATCAAGACCCGCTACCGCGCCGACTACAGGAACCGCTTCCGCATCGCCGGCGCGAAGCTGACCATTGACGGCTCGCCGCAAGGGTTCACCGCATGGCGGGACCGGCCTTATTAACGGCCGGTGGGCGACTACCCGCCGGGCTATTCCGGCTACGCCGCCGCCACCCGCGAGCAGGTGCTCGACATCGTGGACTGGGCCTACGCCAACAAGATCCAGCTCCTCACCCACGCGAACGGGGAGGCCGCCTCCGACCTGCTCATCGCCGCGCTTACCGCCAGCACCAAGAAACACGGAGCGGGCGATCGCCGCTCCGTCCTTATTCACGGCCAGTTCCTGCGCGAGGACCAGGTGGATTCCTATCAGAAACTCGGCGTCCTGCCCTCGCTCTTCCCGATGCATACGTTCTACTGGGGAGACTGGCACCGCGACCATACCGTCGGCCCGGTATTGGCGGAAAACATCTCGCCCACCGGTTGGTGCGTCCAGCGCGGCATGAAGTTCACATCCCACCACGACGCGCCCGTCGCCTTTCCGGACTCGATGCGCGTGTTGGACGCCACCGTCACGCGCCGCTCCCGCAGCGGCGACATCCTCGGCCCCCATCAACGCGTGGACGTGATGACCGCGCTCAAGGCGATGACCATCTGGCCCGCCTGGCAGCACTTCGAGGAAAAGACCAAGGGCTCCATTGAGGCCGGCAAGCTCGCCGACTTCGTCATCCTCGACAAGGACCCCACCGCCATCGATCCCGAGTCGCTCGACACGATCAAAGTGAAGCAGACCATCAAGGAGGGTGCCACCGTCTATCTCGCCGGGGAGAAGGCGGGCGCGCACCTCTCGCGGCCGGATGCACGGGGCGGGCACGCGTTCTCCAACTTCATCCGCGACATCGCCTCGGCCGGCACAGGCCACGACCACGCCGCCGGAGCAGGGCAGCAAAACTGTTGCGGCTGCCGGGTCGCCGCCCTGTTAGGAAACGCACTGGCCTCCTCCGGCAACCATTGACACTTGGCTTGTCATTTCCCCTTGCGCAGCAAGTTCGACAGGTGCGTCCACATGCCCCTCTGTCAGCGTCTGGCGACCCACGCCGGCAGTAGAGGCGCGCAGGGCTTCCTGCCAGCGCTGGGGTAACGTGGCGAACGCGCGCGACGCGTACGCCGCGTGCCCAGCGATGCGCGCCTCGCGGGCGGCACCCACCCAGTCGGGACCCGAACACCTCTGCCGGGTGGACGGCCGCGTGACGCCGCATCAGTTCCATCTGCAGCAACCGATCCTCGGCGGCGGCGTAGCCCCCCGCTGCACGCCCAACGGCAGTCCAACAGGCGGTCATGACTCCGGAGGAACCTTGCCGACGTTTGCCGACATCAGGGGCCGTGAAAGGCTGTCGAAGCGTACCACCGGTCGAGAATGCCCAACACGCGCTCGACCCTTGGAAACATTGGCGATGGTGGCGTTTTGACCGATTGCTTTGGAGGTTGAGGATTGTATGTGCGGCACAATCCACAAAGCCGTGTAACCATCATCAGAACCTTTCAGGCACTCAGCGTGACGCTGTCCACGTGGGGCAGTGTCTCGCCGTTGGTCACCCGCTCGGCCAGTCCCCAAAGTGCCTTGTTCAGGGTGACCTTCGAGTCAATGCCGCGCAGGGCGCGAACGGAACGCAGCCGTCCCCGTGGGTCGTGCCGATGATCCGACACCCCACCGCGGACGAGGGACTCCTGGCAGCGATTTACCACGTGCCAAACGTCGTTGCCTTCGTCCTCCGGACGGCGTGCCTGGAGCAGCGTTTCCGCGTCCACGGGCGCCTCTGCCAGGGTCGGATACCGCAGCAGTAAGGCGTGTTCGGCAAACCGCTGGGCACCCTCGCCGTCGAGTGTGTGGTTGCGGAACCGGTCCACGAGTTCGCCCACGCGGGGCATGTACTCGATCAACCGGAAGCTCGCCGTCACTACGGCCTCCGGCTCCAGTCCCGAGTGCCGGAACCGGATGGCCTCGAAGCTCTCCGAGGAAAGCACGAGGCCATTACTGCAAATCCGCCGGTACAGACCGGCATGGAGTTGGTACGCGCAACCCGCGTCGTGCGAGTTGAGCAGCACCAGTTCGACGTTCCATTCATCGAGCGACTCCATCTGCGCGGCCAGGCGGAAGCGAATCAGGTGCTTCTGAAACCCCCGCCGAAGCTCGCTGCGGATGCGTTGCTCCTCGACTGCGACCGGCACCCAATCGTGGTACCGCAACCCGGAGACGATCCGGGCTGTCGGCACGAACGTGTAGCGGTCCGAGACTCCGGCCATCGGTCCCGCCGCAAAGATGCTCGGGGCCAGGTTCCGGAGCTGTGTGTCCTCCAAGGCGGTGGCCTTGAAGTTGGTGGTGTTGTGCATGCACTGCCTTTCGGTGTCGGTGCCGCCACTGCCGGGTTTGAGCCGGCGGGCGCTTGGGATGGAACGTGTCTCCAGCCGGGCGCCAGGCGGCACCGAGGTGATGGCCGGCCGGAGAGACTTGCCCTTGGTTGTGAGACGCGGGTTCGCATCGCACACAAGGGAGATCGTTTCGTAGGCCGGCCCACTTCGGGCCGAATGCAGGAATCAACACCTGCCTGTGGAACGGATGCTCCAGTCTGATCGCATACACCGTTTCACCAGGCTGAGTCAACAGGGCCGCCGCGATGGATCGGGATGGCGTTTGGCCGGGCGATTCCCTTGCGGTGGAAACCGTGTTAGCATCCCGCCCACTAGGAGGCGGGGATGGAACAACACGAGGAAGCGAAGAACGAAGAACTGCTGTCAGCGTTGGCCGGGAAGGGCCCGGCCCAGATGCTGATGGAGCAGTACGGGGGATTGACGCCATTGGCCCAGGCGTCGTTTGAAGAACTGCAGCGAGTCAGGGGTGTGGGGAAGTCCAAGGCGGCGGCGATCAAGTCGGCGTTTCTGTTGGCGCAACGCCTGGCCAAGGAGAGCCTTCCCGAGGCGCCGTTGCTCGACAACCCCGAAGCCGTCGCCAACCTCCTGCGGGAGCGGAACCGGCTCTACACCGTCGAGCACCTGCAAGTGGTGTTCCTCAACACCCGCAAGCGTTTGATCGGCGTGGCCGACTTGGCGCAAGGGACACTTGACACGTTGCTCGTGGACCCCAGGACGGTCTTCCTTGCAGCCGTCGCGCGGCGATGCGCGGCGATCGTGCTGGCCCACAACCACCCCTCTGGAGACCCAACTCCTTCTGAAGCGGATATTAAGGTGACCCGCGACTTGATCCGTGCCGGCCAAGTGCTGAAGATCGAGGTCATTGACCACGTCATCCTGTTATCCCAACATTGGGATAAGAGGATTTATGCTAAGTGCCGGATTATCC
>CAZHUS010000040.1:0-71759 GCA_964535555.1 uncultured Verrucomicrobiota bacterium | reverse complement strand
TGGAGTGCGTCCGCTTTAGCGGCGCTTTTTGGTTCATGGCCACGGAGCAGGTCCCGAAGGAACAGGTCGCTTTCCATGAAGCACGGCCAGCCAGGCCCTCCGGGCGCACCGAAGCTCGAATGCCTGCCCGACGCGGTGCACGGCCGCGTCGCTGCTTTGCCTTCGTCGGCAAAACCCATACCTTGGCCCCATGGTTTACGACGTGTCGCTGGATGAGCTGCTGCAGAAGGTCTGGGACGGCCAACGCCTGGACCGGGCGGAGGCGAAGCGTCTGTTCTCCCTGCCCCTCGAGGAGTTGGGACTTCTGGCGGACCGGCGACGCCAGCTGGCCAAGGCTGCGGCTTATGGTGGGCGCGGGAACCAGATCGTCACCTACATCGTCGACCGGAACGTCAACTACACCAACGTCTGCAACGTCTACTGCAAGTTCTGCGCGTTCTACCGCACCGAGAAGGACCCGGACTCCTACGTGATCAGCCTCGAGGAGATGGATCGCAAGATCGAGGAAACGGTGGCGCTCGGTGGCACGCAGATTCTCCTCCAGGGCGGGCATCATCCCGGGCTCAGCAAGCAGTGGTACCTGGATCTCCTGGCCCACATGAAGGCGAAGTTCCCGCAGGTCAATATCCACGGCTTCAGTCCCAGCGAGTTCATTCACTTTCGGGACGTCTTCCAGGAACCCCTCGAGAAGATCATCGGAGACTTTCGCGCCGCGGGTCTGGGATCGATCCCGGGCGGCGGCGGCGAAATCCTGGTGGATCGCGTTCGACAGCGCGTCTCTCCGCTCAAGGCGATGAGCGACGACTGGCTCGCGGTCATGGACGTTGCCCACCGCCTGGGACTGGCCTCGAGCGCGACGATGATGTTCGGACACGTCGAGTCGACCGAGGACCGGATCGAGCACCTGGACCGCTTGCGGACCCAGCAGGATCGCACCCGCGGGTTCACGGCCTTCATTGCCTGGACGTTCCAGCCGGAGAACACGAAGCTGAAAGCTCAAGCGGTCGGGGCTCACGATTACCTGCGGACGCAGGCCATCGCCCGGATCTACCTGGACAACTTCGAAAACGTGCAGAGCTCGTGGGTGACGCAGGGGCCGGATATCGGCCAGGTGGCGCTCAAGTTCGGCGCGAATGACCTGGGAAGCATCATGATCGAGGAAAACGTGGTTTCGCAGGCCGGGGCGACCTTCCGGATGACGGTGCCGGACATGCACCGGCTGATCCAGGATCTCGGCTATGAACCGCGGCAACGCGACAACTGGTACCAGCTCGTCGGGGTCGGTTCATAGTCTTGTGTTCTCGCTCGTTCGCACCTCCCGCAGAAAGCCGTAACCGCAGCCGCCGCTTCCGTGTTATCTTCTCCGCCATGAGCGCCAGTGACATTCTTTGGGGTCTCGCGTTGGGCATCGGCCTGAGCGCCGCCTGCGGCTTTCGCGTCTTCGTGCCGCTCCTGTTGGTGAGCGCGAGCGCGCTGTCCGGGTGGGTTCCCCTCACCGCGGGGTTTGCCTGGCTTGGGACCTGGCCGGCCCTGACGGCGCTTGCGGTGGCGACCCTGGCGGAGGTGGGCGCGTACTACGTTCCCTGGCTGGACCACTTGCTGGACGGCCTGGCCGCACCCGCAGCCATTGTGGCGGGTACCGTCCTCACCGCCGCACACCTGGCCGACCTGGACCCGCTGCTCAAGTGGACGCTCGCCCTGGTGGCGGGAGGGGGCACGGCCGGTGTGGTGCAGGGCCTCACCACCGCCTTGCGTGGCGTCTCGACGGCGACGACGGGCGGCTTCGCCAATCCCCTGTTTGCCACCGCCGAGTTAGGGGGCTCGATCGCGACGGCCTGGCTGGCGCTCCTGGTGCCGATTGCCGTGGCGGCGCTGGTGCTCGCGGTCATGCTCTTCGCGACGGTGTGGCTGTGGAAACGCCGCAGCCGTCGGGCGCAACTCACCCCCGGTGCCGGAGTCGTCCAGGCGTAACTTCGGCGACGGTGCGTGGGGCGCTCTCTCCATGAACCTGCCCCGGAGCGCGGACTTCAGTCCGCAGGAAGCCACGCCGGCCAAGGAACGTCCCTGCGGGCTGAAGCCCGCGCTCCTCACCGGTTCAAGGTCACTGCGCATGGCCTCGGGGCCAAGGGGACTCTCCATGAACCGGCTCCGAAAAGCGGGGATGAATCCCCGCACTCCAGGCGCTTCGCGGCCCCGGACGCGCCTTGGAGCGGCGCGAAGCGTTTGGAGTGCGTCCGCTTTAGCGGCGCTTTTTGGTTCATGGTCACGGCGCATGGCCGCATGCGGAAACAACGACGGCCAAGGCACAGGTCGACCTGCCTTCACCGGGTTCGCTCCGAAACAGGAGAACGGTTGGCTTCGCTCTTGTCGACCGCGGTCGATCGGATCTTTACTCATCCCATGATGACCACCGGTTTCCTGCCCCGCCGGACCTTTCTCGTTCGCTCCACCCTCGCCGCCGGAGCGGTTGCGGCCGGGCTCACCCCGCGATCGTCCCGGGCCGCTGCGCCGGCGGGCGCGCCTCCCCGAATCGCCCTCTCTCCCGGGAGCATCGGCGTTCGTGCCGACCAGGACACGGCGATAGGTCTGGCGCAACAGCACGGGTTCGAAGCCGTCGAACCGTACCCGGACCACCTGGCGCGCCTCTCCGAAGCCGCGATGACAGCGCTGTTGGAAGGGCTGAAGGCGAAGGGGCTCACCTGGGCCGCGGCGGGCCTTCCCGTGGAGTTCCGACGAGACGACGCCGCCCTGAGCGACGGCCTGAAGCGGCTTCCCGAGCTTGCCTCGGCCATGGAGAAGGCCGGGGTGACACGCGTCGGCACCTGGATCTCGCCGGGACACGGGAGCCTGACCTACCTGCAGAATTTCCAGCAGCATGCCCGTCGTCTTCGCGAGATTGCCCGCGTGCTGGAAGATCACGGCCTGAGCCTGGGCCTCGAGTACGTTGGGACCTTCACGTCCCGGGCCCGCCAGCGTTTCCCGTTCGTTCACAACCTGGCGGAGACGCGGGAACTCATTGCCGAGATCGGCACGGGCAACGTGGGAGTGGTTTTGGACTCGTGGCACTGGTGGCAGGCAGGCGACACCGAAGCCGATCTGCTGACGCTCACGGCCCGCGACGTGGTCTCCGTTGACCTCAACGATGCCCCGGCTGGCGTGCCCAAGGACCAGCAACAAGATGGCAGGCGCGAGCTGCCCGCCGCCACCGGAGTGATCGACGTGGCGGTGTTCCTGGGCGCTCTCAAACGCCTCGGTTACGAAGGGCCGATGCGCGCGGAGCCGTTCAACAAGGCGCTCAACGACCTCGACAACGACGCTGCCTGTGCCGCCACGATCGCCGCCATGAAGAAAGCCGTGGCCCTGGTGCAGCCCGGTTCCGGGACGTGAGCGGGAAATCCCCTTGGACTGGGCGGCCATGTGCGGTGGCTATAAACCGGTGAGGAGCGCGGGCTTCAGCCCGCAGGGACGTCCCCAAGCCGGCGCGGGTTCCTGCGGACTGAAGCCCGCGCTCCTGGGACGGTTCCTGGGAAGCGACCTGTTCCTTTTTGAATTGCTCCGTGGCCATGAACCAAAAAGCGCCGCTGAAGCGGACGCACTCCAAACGCTTCGCGCCGCTCCAAGGCACGTCCGGGGCCGCGAAGCGCCTGGAGTGCGGGGATTCATCCCCGCTTTTCGGGGCAGGTTCATGGAGAGTTCCTTGTTCCTTGCGGACCTGCTCACCGGCCATGAACCCGGTAGGGCAGGCTTTCGAGCCTGCCGGTGGGCCGGACTTTCCAGTCCGGCGGGGCGGGGGGCGACGGGGACGTCGCCCCGACCAGCAGACAGGAATGTCTGCCCTACCTGACTGCGGTTCATGGGAAGGGCTGGCCGGGGTCTCGCGTGTGGGCTGAACTGCGCGATCTGAACTGCCGGACCGTTTGCCACTGAACGTCCGCCCGCTAAGCTCGCGGGCATGCCGCCGTTTGGCGAACGAGATGCCTGGGCAGGCGTGGGCCAGGGTTGGTGCCCGCTGTTCGGGCGCTTCTGTGATCTGGGATTCAGCTTTGAGTGGCACGATTTCGAGTCGAGAGCCCCGGTGGATTGGGGGCGAAGCTTCCATCCCGGCGGCGTCGAGCTTTGTCTGAACCTGGAGGGGGCCGGTACGATCCGACGCGAGTCATGCGTCACGGAAGTGGCGCCGGGGACCTGGACGCTTTACCGGCAGGGAGAGCCGGTCCTGACCGCCACGCGCGCCGCCGGGATGCGGCACCGCTTTCTGACGGTCGAGTTCACGTGCCGGTTCCTGCGGGAGATGCTCCCGGGCAGAGTCGAGCACTTGCATCCGCTCCTGCGAACCGCGCTGGTGCAAGGGGCGACGTCTTCCGAGGTGAGCGTGGTGGAACGCATGCCCGGCATGGTGCGCCAGATGGTCGAGAGCCTCCGGCGCTGTCCGGTCTTCCTGCCGGCCCAGGAAACGTGGTTCCGCAGCAAGGCGATCGAGGTGGCTTCGCACCTGTTTTTCCAGCCTGCGGAAGGCGAACTGTTGTGTACCCGCGCCCAGCGGGCCGGGCGCGAGCGCGTGGCCCGGGCCAGCGCCATCCTGCGGGAGCGGATGCGTGAGGCTCCCACGCTCGAGGAACTGGGACGGATGGTGGGCTGCAGCCACTTCTACCTGAGCCGGCTCTTCTCGCAGGAAACCGGTCAGACGATCCAGCAGTATCTCCGGGAGATTCGTCTCGAGCGGGCTGCGGAACTCCTCCGCACGGGGCGCTGCAATGTGACCGAGGCCGCGCTCGAGGTCGGGTACAACAGTCTGAGCCACTTCAGCACGGCGTTCCGCGAGCGCTTTCGTTGCTGTCCGGGGCTCTACCCGCTTCACACCATTCCCAAGGCTCGCGAGGCTGGCGAGGAGATGCAATCGAGCGCGTGACCAGGCGGGCTGGGCCCCGGCCGAAGGCGGTTCGTCTCGGGCCGGGACGGCAGGTGGCGATGGCGGCTTTCGGCATTGAATTCTCCGACGCGCTGCGCGAGCTTCGGGGGCGTCACCCATGCGAGCCTACACCCGAGCCGAGACGCTGGTTGCCAACCTGCCCTACACCGCGATGACCCTCCTCGGCGCCGCCACCATAGCTGCGAGGAGTGCCCCCAGAAACAGGATTGCCCCTGGATGGGCGGTGCGAAGGTGAGCTCGTAAACGGTTGCCGGGAACGCCCGCCTTGAGACGATGGCGGCGGTGCGCCCTGCGGCCCCGGACTGTGTCTCCTGTGGAAACCGCCTCAACCAAATCCCAGCCAACTCCGCCTTCACGCGAAGCGACAGCCCCCACTGGTGCCGGCGGTGAAGCGGAGCGGTTTCATTCGCTCGACGCCCTCCGTGCCTTCGCGCTCTTGCTGGGCGTCGTGTTCCATGCGGCGGAGTCGTTCGAACCGGGCGTGGAAGTGTACTGGGCGATTGCCGATTCGTCTTCGAGCCCCCTCCTGGGGCTCTTCCGTCATGCCTGCCACTCGTTTCGACTGGAGACGTTCTTCCTGATCGCCGGCTTTTTTGCGCGGTTGCTTTACCATCGACGGGGCGCACGCGCGTTCATCCGGAATCGCGTCAGCCGCATTCTGGTCCCGCTCGTCGTGGGCTGGGTCATCCTCTACCCGATCCTGGTGTACCTGTGGATGCTGGGCGCCTCGGTGAGCGGACGTCTCGAAGAGTCCGGCATCCCGGCGCAATTCGCGCAGACGCCCTTGCCGCTGCTGGTCGTGGGGTTCTTCGCGAGCTTTGAGTTCGTCCGGCGCTTCGATCTTACCCACCTGTGGTTCTTGCATCAATTGCTGGTGGTCTACGCCTGTTTCCTGCCGGTGAGGGGCGCCTGGCACCGGTGGGTGGATCCGGAGGGGAGGAAGCTGGCGTGGCTGGACCGTGGGTTGGCGTGGCTGTCCGCCACGCGCTGGAATGTCCTGTTGCTGGCGGTGGTCACGGTGCCCCTGCTGCGGATGATGCAGTCAGGCGGTGTGGATACGCCCAAAGCCTCGCTCCTGCCCTACGTGCCGACGACGCTCCTTTTCGGGTTCCAGTTCAGTCTCGGCTGGCTGCTGCACCGGCAGACGGCGCTGCTGGAGACCTTCGCGGCGCGCTGGTGGTTGCCGATGCTGTTGGCACTGCTCATGGTCTGGCCTTCGGCGGTGGGTCCGTCCGGGTGGGCCGCAATCGGTCTCGGGCCACTGGATCCTTGGGCGTCCTCGCTATTCCGCACGTTCATTTACGCGCTGATGATGTGGGGCTTTGTGCTGGGCTTTCTGGGTCTGTTCGTCCGCCATCGGCGACACGCGAGCGCGGCGTGGCGGTATGTGGCGGATTCCTCCTACTGGATTTACCTGGTCCATCTGCCCCTCGTCGTGTTGCTCCAGATCGCCGTCGCCCGTTGGCCGCTTTCGTGGATGGTGAAGTATCCGCTCATTCTGGTGGTCTCCATGCCCCTGCTTTTCCTGAGCTACGACCTCCTCGCCCGCTCCACCTTCATCGGAGCGCAGTTGAATGGTCGCAAGTACCCGCGAGTCCTCGGCTCCCGGTCACGCGAATCGTCCCGACGCGACACGACTTGATACCGGACAAGTCGGGCCCCAAGGCCGGACTTGAGCGGGACCTTTATTGGCCCGTGACGGGTACCGCGCGCTGGCCCCGACCCCAATGCGGCCGGTTCTTGAAATCCCAATCCGCGAGCAGGGGCGACAACGGTTTCCCCGCGGGAGTCCGATTGCCCCGGTACTCGACGCGCCCTGACTTCACGTCGTCAGCCCAACGCGCCATCGGAAAGAAGGTCATGCTGAGCGAGCCGGACACATCCGGCACGAAGCCGCCGGGCACGTGATCGGGCATGTCGACGACGTTGTGATCAAACTGGATGCCGTCGTAGTTCGCGCCGCGCACCTGGAATACAATGCCCTGCGGTGCGATGCGACGATCCTTGCTGTCGGTGAAGGCCCGCCCCGAGAAGGTGTTGTCCCGGATGACGACGTTCTTGAACCGCACGCCACTGCCAACCTCCTGACCGTACATCTGGAAACCACGCGTGCCCCACTCGGTGTGCATGGGGCGGCCGGTGCGGACCAGGTTACGTTCCACCAGGAGATCCTCGTGACGCGGTGCCTGCATGGCGCGTCCCTGGTCGCCCTTCACTTGCAGGGCGAAGCCGTTCTCGACGTCGAGGAACTGGTTCTCGACAATCGTGGTGGCCTTGTTCCACCAGCTCATCACGAAGAGGGCCGTGCCCTCGAAACGCTCGATGCGATTGCTGCGCACGACCAATCCCACGCAGTCCGCGTAGGTGATCCCGTTGAGCGGGCTGCGCTGCCGTGCGTCCCGGGCCACGTCATGGATCACACAACCCTCGACCAGGCCGCCATGCGACGGCCACCAGTTGTTGTCGTTCTCTCCGCGGTCCGCCGGGTCCCAGGCGGGATCGCGGGCGCCCTTGAGGATCCAGCCCTGGTTTTCGAAGTTGTTCGCCCCTCCGAGCGCGATGTGCGTGATCTCTGACACCGGTCCGGGAAGATCGCCATTGTGGCCCGGGTCCGTGAAATCGAGATCGCGGAGGGTCGCGGCCCGGCGGGAGGATTTCGCGTCCTTGTAGACCAGCGTCTGGTAAATGACGAAGCACTCGCGACTCGATCCGGTGGTCGGGTGCCGTCCCGTGCCGTAGCCACGCAAATTCACCCGTTCCACCAACGCATTGCCGCCGCGGATGTGCAGGCACGAGACCGTCCGGGCGCGGGTCTGGCCGTCGAAGTTGCCGTCAATGGTCAGGTCGCGCACGATCAGGTTGTCCGCGCTTTCGTGGAAGGCGCGGTTGGCCAGCACGCGGAAGACGTTGTTGGCGGGTTCGGAAGCCGGGGCGTTGGTCTGCTCAAGCAGGCGGATGCGAGTCCTGGCGCGATGGGTTCCCTCGATCCGCCATCCCGGGGCCAGGTCGATGGCGTGAAAGCTGAGCTTGGCATCATGGGGCTCGGGCCGGCCCCGAACGCCATAGGTCTTGGCCAGCAGCCGCACCCGGCCGTAAGCGGCGAGGCAGGCGTTGATCGCCCCCTCATCCGCGTGCTGTCCGTCCCCATAGGCGCCAAACCACTCGGCGAAAGCGTCGCCTTCCGGTTCCACAACACGCAGGAGACGTCCGGGTGTCTTGGGAAGGGCGAACACCGATCCGGCGTCCTCCGGGGCGTTGCTGCTCTCGTCGTAGCGGAACACCCCGCCTCCCTGGTCGCCAGCCTTGCGATAGCCCTCGACGAGTACGTACGTGCCGGGCTTCAGATCCTCCAGGGCCAGCATGGCTGCCACCGTCGCGGCGGGCCGGGTGGTGGCTCCGGAGGGCACGAGGGGGGAAGCCTGGGCGGCGCCTGCCCGGGGGGGCAGCCACGTGGAGAGGAAGGCGAGCAGGAGCAGCCCCTGCCACGGCGGTCTCACTGGTCTGAACATGGCATTACCTTGGCGGAGGGCAGGGCTTCCGGTCAAACGGGTTCTCCCCGAGCGCCTCGCCCCGGGCCATTTGGGGCGCAACGCCATCGGTTCAGGTAGTTGTAAGCGAATCGCGGGTCTGCGAAGATCGCGCTCCATCGTGGCTGACTCAGTCCCAGTCTCGCCTAACCTCGAACGCCTGGTGTGGGGTGGTATCGGCCTTGCCGCCGGCCTCCTGATCGGCGCTTACCTTCACGCCTCGTGGGCCACGTTGCGGCCGGAGGGCCGCCGTCCCCAGAAGCCGCTCCCCGTCCTCTCGACGGTGACCCAGTTCGCGTTGACCAACCAAACGGGTCGGATGGTTACCGCTGCGGACCTCGCCGGACACCCTTGGCTGGGCGCGATCATCTTTACGCGCTGCCCCGGACCCTGCGTTCGCGTGACGCGCAATCTGGTCCGGCTCCAGGACGGCCCGGCCCAGGGAACCGACCTTCGTTTCGTCGTCCTGACTGCCGACCCGGAGTACGATACGCCCCGGACCCTCCAGCAGTATGGGGAGAGGTTCGGCGTTGATCCACGCCGCTGGGACTTCCTGACCGGCACGCAGTTCGATCTCTACACGGTCGCCACGCAGCAACTCCTCCTCGCCGTGGCGGAGAACCCGGACCCCGCATCCGCCGCGCCCCAGGACCTGTTCATCCACAGCACGAAGGTGGTGCTGGTTGATGCGCGGGGAAAGGTCCGCGCTGCATACGATGGCGAGGATCCCGGGGCACTCATCCAGGCCGTGGCTGACGTCAACCGACTGGCAGAGGAGAATCCTTAGCGAGGCTGCGCCTCAGACCGATGAACGTCCTTCCCATCAATTCGGCCTCCCTCGGATCGCTCCAGCGGTTCCGCGCGCCGGGCTCGATCGAATCCTCGAAGCGTAGGGACGTTGCAGGCATTGAACCTGCAGCGGCAAGACTCGACCCGATTGCAGAGGATATACCGATTCGAGGATGCTAGACTCGCGTCAACGGCTTCGCGGCCGCGCCAAACCTCCATCCCCTCAACGTTCTCGTGGACATCAAGGACCTGCCGGCACTCAACGCGCTTCTGAATGCGACGAGCACGACGTTGCTGATCGTCGGCCATCATTACGTCCGCCGGGGAAATATCGGGGCGCATCGCCGTTGCATGCTCGGGGCCTGCGGCACGAGCCTGCTCTTTCTGGCGAGCTACGTGACCTACCACGTGCTGCGCCAGAAGTACTACGGGGCGGCGCACACCTCGTTCACCGATCCGGCGTGGTTCCGGCCGATCTACCTGGCCCTGCTTTTCACCCACCTGCTCGGCGCACTGGCGCTGGTGCCGCTCGTGCCCCTGACGCTTTGGCGCGCCCTGCGAGGGCGGTTCGAGTTGCATCGGCGCCTCGCGCGTTGGACCTGGCCGACGTGGCTTTACGTTTCAGCGACGGGCGTCCTCATCTACCTCCTGCTTTACCACGTCTTCCCGCAAGGCTGACGCACCGGGCTGCAGTCGTCTGCCGGTGGCGTGACCAGACCGGTTTCCATGAACCGCCCTGTGGTAGGGCGGGCACTCCGCTGCCCGCCGCTTCGCGCGCAAGGGACGGCGCGCCCCACCCTCCCATGACCCTCCCCGGAGCGCGGACTTCCGTCCGCAGGAAGCCCCGCCGGCCAAGGGACGTCCCTGCGGGCTGAAGCCCGCGCTCCTCAACCGTTCATGGCCACCGAGCAGGTCCGCGAGCAACAGGTTGCTTTCCCGCAACCTCGCCCGACCGGGCCTTGGTGGACCACTCTCCGTGCTGGCCAGCGCTTGACGGCCGACGTAGCTTGGCACCCATGAAGGCATTGGTCACCGGGGGCGCCGGCTACATTGGCTCTGCGTGCGTCGAGCAACTCCTCGACGCCGGGCATGAGGTGATGGTCATCGACAATCTGAGCGAGGGACATCGCGGTGCCGTGGACCCGCGCGCCCGATTCGTCGCGTTGTGCCTGAGCGATCGCGACACCCTCATCCGCACGGTGCAGGAAAGCGGGGTCGAGGCGGTTCTGCATTTCGCCGCAAGCGCCCTCGTCGGCGAATCGATGACCAACCCGTCCAAGTATTTTCGCAACAACGTCGCCCACGGCCTCAACCTCCTGGATGCCGCGGTCACCGCCAAGGTGCGGAAGTTCGTCTTCAGTTCCACGTGCGCCACGTTCGGGCCGCCGGATCGCGTTCCGATGGACGAGGAGCTGCCGCAGCGCCCCATCAATCCGTACGGCGAATCCAAGCTCATGTTCGAGAAGATGCTGTCCTGGTACCAGCGCTTGCACGGGCTCGAGTTCGTGGCTTTCCGGTACTTCAACGCCGCCGGCGCCACCGCCCGGTTCGGCGAGCATCACCGCATCGAGACGCACCTGATTCCCAACGTGCTGAAGGTCGCCTTGGGCCAGGCCAACCAGTGCGAGATTTACGGCACGGATTATCCAACCCCGGACGGCACCTGCATCCGCGACTACATCCACGTGAGCGACCTGGCGGACGCGCACATCCGAGCGTTGGCCTCCGGCGTTTCGGGATTCTTCAATCTCGGGAACGGCGAGGGGTATTCCGTCCGGGAGGTCGTCTCCACGTGCGAGCAGGTGAGCGGGGCCCGGATACCGAGCGTGGAGAAACCGCGGCGCCCGGGTGATCCGCCGCGCCTGGTGGCTTCCGCCGAAAAGGCCCGCCGCGAACTCGGCTGGGTTCCGAAGTATCCCAAGCTGCAGGACATCGTCGCGAGCGCGTGGGCCTGGCACCAGGCGCATCCTCACGGCTATACCGACTGAAGTCCTCAGCGGGTCGCCGCACGGACGAACAGCTTGCCCGGCAGCTGGCGGACGAGGCGCTTCATCTCAAGGCTCAACAAAGCCACCGAGGCGGCCGAAGCGGGAAGACCGCTGCGCTGGATCACGACGTCCAGGGGAACTTCCTCGGCGCCCAGTTGCGCCCAGACCGCCTGCTCCGGGCCGGAGAGCTCCAGCGCGGGCAGGGCAGCCGTTCCCGGCGCTGCGGGAGGCCGGTTCGTGGGAGGGAACAGGTACTCGAATTCGCTGAGCACGTCTTCCGCGCCCTCGCACAGCTTCGCCCCTTTCTTGATCAGGTCGTGGCAACCCTTGCTCTGCGGTGAATCGACGCGTCCGGGGACGGCGAACACCTGGCGTCCATTCTCGACCGCCATGCCGGCCGTGATCAGGGCGCCGCTGCCGAGATCCGCTTCCACAACGACCGTCCCGAGGGTCATCCCCGCCACGATGCGGTTTCGGATCGGGAACGACTGCTTGTCGGGAGGCCGGTTGAAAGGGAACTGCGTCACGAGGGCGCCTTCCGCCACGATGCGTTCGAACAACGCGGCGTTCTCCGGTGGGAACACCTGGTTGATGCCGGTTCCCAGGACGGCGATGGTCCGACCCTGAGCGGCGAGGGCGCCCTGGTGAGCCGCGGTGTCGACGCCCCGTGCTCCGCCGCTTACCACGCTCACACCGCAGTACGCCAGCTGGTAGGCCAACCGCCGGGCCGTTTCCTGACCGTAATGGGTGGTCCGACGTGAGCCCACGATCGCGAGCGCGTTCTTGTCCCGCGGCAGGAGCGATCCTTTGACGTAGAGGACGATCGGCGGGTCATAGATCTGCTGCAGCAGGGCGGGGTACTCCGCGTCGGAGCCCGTCACGATCCGACAACCGAATTCCTCCACCCGCCGCAGTTCGGCGCCCAGATCGATCGCGCTCTGCCAGGTGGCGATGGCATGGGCGGTTTCCTGGCCGACCCCGTGAATGCCTCCGAGTTCCGCTTCCGAGGCCCCGAGGATGCGCTCCGGGCTGCCGAAGTGATCGAGCAAGAGGCGCAGACGCACGGGGCCGACATGATCGACCATGTTCAACGCGACGAGCGCTTCGCGGGGCTCCATGGGTTCGAGGGATAGAGAATGTCGGGGCGCCGGACAAGGGCCTTCATGGATTTGCACCGGTTCCACGGAATTTGCCCGGTTTTGGCGCGGTGTAGACCACGGGGCGAGTTGTCCTGAAATGAGACTTCAAGCTTCAAAACCGCCGGGGAAACAGGTAACGCACCCTCCTTTCGGGGGTGTTTCGAAACTCTGCGGCCGGAACCCTACTGCGCGGCCAAAACCAGGCCGCAGCCGTGTTGCGGAGCCGGCGCAATGCCTCTGCGCGACGGTTGCAGGGGCTGAAAGCCGGTCGTGATCCTGGTGCTCGATTTACTCGTGGCCGGATCCTCAAGGCCGACGCGGCCTTCCTCCGGCGATTCCGGCCCGTCGTTTGCCTGGACTGAATCGGCTCGGGGCGCAGAGCGTGCCGGATCCGTCGATGCTGAGACGCTCCGGCCACCGATAGGCTTACGCCGTGAGCCAGTCCGACGGCCTTGCGGGCTCAGCGCTGCGGCAAGCGCGCTGTCGCTTGGGACCATGCCGTCCTGGTAGGCTGCCTTCACGTCAGCCGCCGTAACCTCCAAGCGGCCGCGTTCCGATGCGATGAATCTGGCGCGGAGCACCATGGCTTCCACGCCCCCAAGGCACCTTCCGGACACCAGCGCGTAATTCGAGATGATCCGATGGCCGACCTGGTTCACCGACGGCAATAGCGCCTCAGCAACCGCAGCCAGGTCCTCTTGGCACAGTGGAGGCAGTTCCTGTGAGTGTTTGAGCCTTCCCAGGAACTGCTCAGAACTCCAACCCGACTCAGTAACGACGGCCATCCGGCTGAAGAAGTCCCCCAGACCCAGCAAGGCCACGGGAGTCCCCGTATTCACGATCTCCATCAGCCATTCAACCCGCCGGGGATGACACCGATAGGCTCCGGCCTGTGGCCAGAGTCTGTGCGCTTCGTCCAGAACGAGCATCAGATCCCCGGATTGCAGGGTCTCCATGATCTGGGCTCGGAGTTGGCTCTGCTGCTGCCTCTCACACCCGCGGATGCCCAGCGCGGCGGCTACCGCTCTTAGAAGGGTGAGGACGTCGCTGCTCGACGGCACTTCGACAAATCTCGCAAGCCCGCCGCTGCGGGCCACCCACGCCCGTGCTGAGTACGTCTTGCCGATGCGCGCCTTTCCCCATACCAGCGTGAGGCAACCCTGGCGCTGCGAGTAGTCCAAGGAAGAATTCACAGCCCTGGTAACGGCCGTCGGAACGATCGGATCAGGGTCGCTGCCAGTGGACTGGCGGGACATGGCCTCCAGGCATTCCAACAGGTCAGGCATCCAGCCCGGGGCCTTCAGAGGCTCATCATGCAGGCAGGCATCCGTCAGCCATGTCCCCAGCAGCTCGGCAGCCATCTCGCGGCAGACATCAGAGAATGCGCTTGCAGGGTAGCTGTCGCTTGCGTTGCCGACATCGCATCTGCCGAAGATCATCACACGGTCTCGCCAGTCCGAGTTGAGTAGGAAGACCTCGGGGGACACCGGGATTTCGTCGCGCACCCTGGTTACCTCCTCAGCGTTGTAGATTCTGCCCGGCTGGCAGCCTATCTCCCTCATCGTCCTAGTGCAGATCCGGTCTGCGAACCTGCGGCGAATTTCGGCTTCGAGCCAACCAATCCCGCCGGGACGCATGCCGTGACTCTGGATAAACCAGACCAGGCGGCGGTCACGAACAGACGGGATTGACCTGGTTCGGATGGCTACACGCCAAGCGCAAATTGGCTGGGTGCTGTCAGTTGTTCTCATGGGACGTTGGGATCAACTGTGTGCTGGAAGACCTGATTGAACTCGGGAACGGCGCCGCAATCGGCGAGGCCGCAACCTTCCAAAGAGCTGGGTCCGCTCCCACACGGCGGGTACCCACGTCTTGTGGCTGCCGGTTGGCGGGGTGGCCATGCGGACTTCTCCGCGTACGGCCAGGCGGTGAACCATCGACGACGCCGCGGGAGTGCTGGCGAACACACCATCGGTGACCATTTCACGAACGGTGAAGGTCCCATGGCTCTTGATCCAGTGACGCAAGCGCCGCACGGCGAGGCCGTAGACCCGGTCAGTTTTCCTCTCGTAAATCATACCTGGTTCAGACCTCCTGGCTTGGACCAGTGTCCTCAACGACAGCCGCCAAGGCGGCCCGAAGGTCGGCCAGACCAGCCACGGTCTCAGGGTTTGCGGCGGCACCTGGTCGGAGCGGCATTCGGAGCTCGCGGGCGAGACGGTTTGCCCTGGTAACCGTTCGTTCGGTCTCAGCGCGCGCCGTTTCGATGCGGTTCCGCTGGGCGGCCATCTGGCGGCCGATTTCGACCGACCTTCGGTCGACCAGGTTCGGCCTGGCAGGAGGCAAGTAGGCGTGGCGGACTTCGCCAAATCGCGCCCGGATCGCCCGATTGAACCGGGCGAGCTCAGCTTGGGCTTCGGACACGGCTTCCTCGCTGGCGATCGCCGAAATCGGTTTGATCCGCGGCAGCGTGATAACCTGCCCGGCGTCGGTGATAGCGGTCATGGAGTCGGGCAATTCGGGATCGAAGTAAGTTTCAACCTCCGTGCCGAGCATGAGCGCAAGCCCATCGCTGCGGTACGTATAGCGCTCGCCGCCGAGCGTGAACGAGATTCCGTTCCGGCCCACTTGGCGCCGCACCTGGTGGGTTGCGACAATCCAACGGCACTCTGGAATGTCGGAGAATCTCACTAACCCAACCACGCTCCCTGAGGCGTCAACGGCTTGGAGAGACCTCCAAGCCTCGTCTGGTGACATCGATACGGGCGCTGCTCCCCCGATGACACGGCTGCTTTGCGGCGCGGCATTGTACGCTTCAATCTTTGAGTCGAGCACCTTCCGGTACTCCTCAAAGGAGAGGAATCCGGCGTCAGCGGGGTGTTTCCTCCCAGAATCGACGTCCCGCTTGGCGGCCTGAACTTCCTCGATCTTCAGGACCTGCTCATTCGGCCCAACCCAGCCCGGTAGGTCGCGAAGACCGGCCTGAAAGACCCTACCGACGTTCTCGACGATCTTGGCGCGAGCGTTGCCGGGGAGGGTGTGGCGTATCTCGACACCAGTCCGATCGGAGAAAGTCGTGCAGAAGTCTCCCCATCGTGACGCAGGGCGGCCCCCCACAAGGGCCGCGCGTCTCCAGATACCGTTCTCGAACAGGTAGCCTTGCCGGGGAAGGCCAACGATCTCGGCGGAATGGTTGATGAGCGTGCGGATGTGGAGACCCGTGTAGCTCCGTTCTGGGATAAGCAGATCGTCCAAGATGCGTTTGCTTCTGCAATCGACGATCGGCAGCCACTGGCCGCGAGTGAGAATTGGACGGCCGTCCAGGTCTTCGATCCAGAAGTAGACCTCGAGGGTGAAGTCGTCGCTGGTGAACTGGTCGCCGGCCGCGACAGTGGACCAGTCGCGCTCAATGAACGCCCCGTTGAGCCTGGCCTGCCGAGGACCCCGCCGGATGGCCTGCATGGATCGGATCTCTGGGCCGCAGGCTCTGCGGATGGGCAGCGGAACGTAGGACTTGTCAGACGGGGTGTCAGTGTTCCGATCCGTCAGGCCGAGCGACAACTGGCCGGCGTCGCGGAGCTGGCGCACGGCGGGGGCGAGATGACCATCATGACCCATGAGGGCCGTCCCGATGATGCGATCTCGATCCCGCATGGGAATCTCGATACGACGCCCCACATTGGCGTCGGGGCGCCTGTCCTGGAGCGCAGCAGCTTGGCGCCCGCCGGCCCGCCATCGATTCAATCGACGGTTGAAGTCACGCCGGAGGCTCGGGAGATCCAGCCTCAGAAACGGCACGCGCTCGGCCAGCCATGACAGCAGCCACCGCTTGACTCGTTTCTCCGTGTTGCGGCCCTTGACCGAGGCTTCCAGGCTTTGGAAGGCAGCATCCCAGAAGAAGGCTCGCTCGCCATCGGTTGGATCCGTCCCATCGTGGAGGGTAGCCATGGCGGATTCGAGCGCCGCCACTGGCATTCCTGCCAACGCCAGCACAGGCCGATCCTCTTTCGCTGGATCCGGTCTGCGGCTCGGGTTCTCCATGGGCCTGGCTTGTGCCTTCGGCTTGGTCCTAGGGACGCGATCCGAGAGGTACAACTCAAGTCGGTCGAATCGCTCTTCCCCCGCGTCGCGGCGCAGAGTGCGTTCAAACAGGTATCGCCAATGGCGGGTCGTGACGGGTCGCCTCAGGACTCGTTGAAACTCCGCAACCCCGTCCCGAGCGAGTTCCTCGATTGTCGCCGACGCATCATCCTTCCTCGCCAGCAGCGGTGCCATCGCATCGCGCAACAGCCATGCTTCGCTTGTGTACTCAACCGGAATATCCTTGATGGGTGGGAAGTCCGACGGTGGCCATCGTTCGGGTGGCGCGGCCAAGAAGTCATTCACGCCCCGGAAGCCCTTCCTGGAAGCCAGATCGGCGAGAGTGGTCTGGTAACCCTCGGGCAGCTGTTCAACGCGCCAGGCTGGCGCTGCGCTGCCGGAAACGAATACCTGTGAAGAAGGCCGGACCCCAGCAAGCGCCTTCAGGACTGCTCGCTTCGTGACGCCGAGAGCAACAGCCAGCCTCGATGCTGGGAAGACTTGAGGAGTGCCTTCGGATGCCGGGTTCATCGTGGCGTGAATGGAGAAGGCCGGATCGCTCTCCGACAATCTACGGTGCGAACGGCGGCCGACAGGGCAAGCAGCCTTGCAGGCTGCATGGTCCCATCCCATCGGCCGCCGACTCGCACACATTGGTGGCTCAGCCTGGCACTCGAACCTGAACGGGGAATCGAGCTCCGCACGGTTTGCCGGTTCAGCGTCCGAAGTATCTCGGATGCCATCCCGAGGCTGATGGAATCGCGTATAGCAACCGTGGCGCTCGCCATGGTCACATCCGCGCAAAAAGGCTGCGGCTCGCTGGCTCGGCGGAGCTTTCGCTTCGCCTGAGGTCCCGTCCAGCGGCCGCAGAAGTATCGTCTGGCCCGGCATCGCGACCCGCGCGCCGGAAGCTGTGGTTGTAGGGTTGTTCCTGGGGACACCACGGGGCTACAGCTTTTCGTTGAGTGCGGTCACGATGTCGCGCGTCCCATTGCGGACTGCTTGTTCGAGTCGTTGGGCTGAGCTGCCGGTCTCAGCATAGACCGGGAGCGAGTCCAGCCCGGCGAACGTGTTGGCAGCAGCTCCGCGACCGACGCCGACGAGCGCCTGGGCCTCAAGCACGCGAGCACGCAACGCGGCCCGTGCGATCATGTCTCCAGCGGTGTCGAGCGCGGCGACGTCGGCTTCGGGCAGGACCAATCCGCGATCCACTGCGGAACGAACTGACTCCACAAACCCGTCACGGAAAGCGGCCAGCAATGAGTCTGCATCACGTCCGATAAGCATCTGCAGATCGTTCACGAGTTGGCTGGCTGCCGGGCCTTCAGTCGGACCTTTGGCCGCCTGAGTTGCCACGATCTCCAGGAGTTGCTCGCGGTTGACGGCGCCGAGCACATCCGGGGTGATTCCGAGACGCGCGAACGCTTGGCCAGCATCCGTGGTCTTCCCGGCGCGAGTGGCTTCCAGCACGTCCGTCTGCTGGCGAGCCAGCGTGCGGTTGGCGGCGAAGATCGCCGAGGGATCGATGCCTGCTTCACCCAAGGCGAACGACCATGCCTGGAACTTCTCGGCGCTTACCCCGGCGCGTTTGGCGTCGTCTGCGATGCGCCCAAAACGGTCTATGGTCCCGGTGATTTCGCGGAATACCGCGAGTGGCCCGAGAATGGCGAGGATGCGCCGGCCAAATCCCTCGAACGCGGAGGCAGCACCACCGGCCGCGGAGTCGACCTTGCGCACGCTCTCGGCCACCTTGTCGAACTCCTTTGCCGTCTGAGTGCCGTCGGTCTTGATCCCGAGGATGTAATTCAGCTTTTCGGACATGATCGCTTCAGGGTTGGTCGGTCGGAGCGCAGAAGTCGGCCGATCAATATGGCACGTACTCCACGGTGGCGTTGTTGATGCGCTCAGCGGATCCGGCAGCGGTGTAAAGCCGCACCGCAAGCGGTGCCCGTTGCTGGGCAACCCAGAGAGAACCGTCACGCCTCACGGTGGCGTTTCCGACCGAATTTGTTCCCAGGTGGGTTGCCCACCACACAGCATCGCCGGCTGAAGCAGCCGTGCCGATCGCGGCAGCGGTGTTGACTGTCCCGCCGGCAACCGACGTGTAAAAATGCGCCGTGCAAACGCCGGTCGATCGCTGAATGATGAGCAATCCCGGGGCGCTCGTGACGACGTTCGTCGCGACGACATTCAGGGCGGTCGAGTTGGAAGCTTCAGCGGCGGACAGGCGCGTCTGGTAGACACCCACAGCGTACTGGACGACGGCGTCGGCATTATCCCCCGTGACGTCCAGCGTCCGCAGGATGGCCTGCTTTCCGGATTGTCCAGGGAAGACGACAACGCAGTTCGTCGGCGTGGCATTGTCGCGTTTGGAGAGGAACGTCTGAGCGATGCTGTCAGACTGGAAGAGGACGAGTGCCAAGAGGCAGGTGAGCAGGAGGCTTGTTTTCATGCTGGGTGGGTGGGCTGGGCGTTTGGGGTGATTGAATCAGATCGAGAAAACCGGGCACGGCCCACACGGCGCGCCAGCCATAAGACGCGCTTTCGATTGCATGAGCCGTACCCGGTTCCGCATCCCTACGGATCGATCAACAGCTACCGATTCGCCCCGGACCAGTGAGGATCCATTTCTCGCAAGCCCGTGTATGGGTGAGGGTCGCATGATGATCGCCTATGGGGAATTGCAGGCGCTTAACTGGCAGCGGTCTTCAGCGCCGCGGCGGCGTCGGCCGCCATGTAGTCGAAGTCGATCTCCTCCAGGAACCTGGTGGCGATCTGGTCATACTGGAAGAGCACGTCGGACGAGGTATCGATCCGCGGCCCGCTCTCGGTTTGGCCCATCCACCAGAACCGCAAGTCGCCAAAGACAGCGACGTATTTCCCCGCGGCAGCATCTGCGGTCCAGGGCTGCAGGACCTCGGTCCAGACGATGGGGCGGCCGAACAGCATCGAGGTCCCGTCCGGCTTGGTGAAGTAGTAGTACGGGAATGCCTCGGTGTTGATGCTCGGGAGCTTGGCTTCGAACGTGTTGTTGAGGTACCAGGCGCCGCGGGTCCGGGCCTTGGTGTTCACCTTGGAGAGCACGTCAATGAAGTCGCTGAGCCTGATATCGTCCGGGGACGTGCTCCCGGTTGGCATCGTGACCACCTTGGAGTTGTCCGAGGCCACAGCGCAGACGCCCTTGACGCTCTCGTAAGTTCCGGAGCCGTCGGCGAGAAATGCCCAGGCGTCCTCGACCTCGGCGAACGCGTAAGCACCAAGGTCGGCCAGGTAGTTTCCGACCTCGACCAACGAGTTCTCGAAGAGCTCCCGCGGCGTGACAACGATGCCGCCGACCTTGTGCGGTTCGAGGGTCGCGAATTCGTATGCCGGGTTCTTCTCGGTGAAGAGCGCAGCCATCGCGATCGAGCCGAACGTCATCCCCGTCTTGTGTCGGGGCGGTTTCGCGGTGCCTTGGTACATCGGGTAACGCGTCATCGCGTTCCGGGCGACCCCGTATTCCGCGATCAGCATGGCGACGTCGCGGCCGTAGGCATACGGGAGGGGAAACTCCGTCGTCGTTTGGCCGGTGTAACGCTGCTGGATGTCCATCACGTTCCGGGCATCCCGCAGCAGTTTCAGCCGGAGAGCGTCGTCACGGAAGAGGCCGTCCATCTTGCCGGAGCGTTCCAGCCCGAGGATGACGTGCGCGGCCAAGGCTTGCGCAGCCTCGTCGCTGATGGTGGAGCGACGCGAACCGTTCCGGGCCACGTTGCCGCGTCCGGGGGCGTGCGCGCGGGCGAGTTCACGGCGGCGGATGTGCTCAACGTCGGTGCTGAGACTGGCGAGGCTCTCGTCGATTCTGCGCACCTGCTCCGGCAGGCCGTTGATTCGCTGCACTTCCTCGCGGAACTTCTTCATGTCGGGAACGAGCTCGTCGACCATGCGAGCGAGCTCGGCGTCTGTGGTATTTTTCATAGGGGGTGTTTCGGATTGGAACTGGCAGCTGCAGTTGGCTGGCGTGGACTATTCCTCATGCCAGATTGGGAACCGCTGCCGGATTCCCGGGCCAGTCCATTCGCGCCCCCCATCAACCGGCGGCATCCGGGAGCCAGAGTCACGCCGCGGTTTGCTGTCGAGTGGAACTGAGGTTTCCCGAGGGCTGCAAGATTGTGGCAAACACCACGCCCAGCTGCCGCTCTCGGCGGCCGCTGAAGCTCCTCGCTCGCGCCATCAATCGGGCAACGGCATCCGATGGCCTGGGTGACGCCGTGCCCTTCAGATCGAGCAATTCGCGAATCGTGCATCTCTCGAAATCGGTGTTTGGGAGGTTCGATCTAGGCGGCGAAGGCCGGTTGGAGACGACGCTCCAACACCTGGCTGACGCCCTGGAGTACGCCGATGAAGCCGTCCGTCCGGGCGGCATTGACCAGTTCGTCGCGTTCTTCGGGCGTGGCGATTTTGAAGCCGACCGCCGTCACCTTGTCGAATGCATCCCGGGCCGGATCCGCGCAAATTGCATCGCACTCGGCACGGATTTGATCCTCGGTCTGGGGTGTGAATTCTGCGTTGTTGCCCATGTTCTGTGGTGTCACTTTCGTGCCGGCAGATGTTGGTTTCGACGAAGCGAGCCTAGGCCGGCCGCTGCGACCCCTTCGCCGATCTAAAAGCCCGTTGAATCCGTAGGTAAGGTAACTCCTCACCCAAGCCATCATCCGCGCCGGACTGAGGGCGAGCTTCGGCCATGGGGCCCCCATGGCATCCAGGCTGGCCGTGCGCCCGGCAATCACTCGCTGAAGACGTCTGGCGAGTAGCGCGGGCTCGGTCTTTGGATTTGCCCGCATCGACTCCATGAAGAACAGGACGACGGTCTGACGGGCAACCGCCCGACGCAGCAACGCCAGATCTCGAGGAGCAGCGAGCTCTTCGACCGTCACCGACGGGATCGGGCAGGGAGCCGGCCCTTGGGTGTAGAACGATGCGCAGAGATCGGCCGTTTCGGGATCCGGTTTCCATTCGTGGTGACCACACACACGCCGACGTGGCCAGCCACGCTCGCTTCCGAGTTTGGCGATGGTGTGCTGCGCGACACCCAAGGCGCCCGCAATGATCCGGGCCGAATAGAACCCGTCCGGGAGCGGCCACGAGCGCAGGAACCGGAGCCAGGAGGCCGAACGTCCATCCTTGGAGCGCTGGATTGAGGGTTCGGTCTTCACTGTCTCGAAAGTGGTGTTCGTCCGCTGGCCGAGGATCGAAGCGGAAGACCCTGGGGAGGGATCAGTCTGAACAGCGTCAGCAGCATGCACGAGGCGTCCTGGATGGCTCGATGCAGACACTCCGAGCCCTTGCGGCTGGCTTCCTTTGGATCCGTCGCGAGCGAGGCCAATCCGGAGGTTTCCAGACGGTCGGGTGCGTGTTCGGCCAGGGCTGCGGCCGCAAAGTAGGATTGGGCGAGTTTCCGATGCCGGTGGAACATCGACCATGCCTTCGCCGTGTCGAAGTTGTCGGGGTCAAATCCAAGCCGCTGGTACCACTCCGGAAGATCCCCGGTGAGAATCCGAATGACGTCGCCGGTTCGGTTCAGACCCAAGAGCAGCTCGAAATCCCTCATGATGTCGAGCTGTGCCTTCGTGAAGCTGGATTCGTCAACGGCTGGATCGGTGGGCGTCTTGAACCCGCGCGATCGTGACTGTTTTTCTGCTGAGTGGGGCTTTGCCGTGTTGCGGCGACAGCGGCCCGCGTCGGGACATTCGTAGCATCGGCACTTTTGGGTTTTCACCTGGGACAAGGTGGTTTTGAGGCTTTCCGCATCCACCAGAAACCGGCGCGCACGCGTCGTGTCGTTCCTGGGGGAAAGGGGCTTGACGGGTGAACAGCGCTTGCGCCCCCGGGGGACCGAGGGACGACATTTGGAGAATTGCGCGTGTTCGTTGGCCATGGGACGGTGGCCTGGGTTTCACGTCAGGTGGAAGCAGCGGGCGGCCGGTCCTTCAGTTCATGGTATCGACGGACCAGACCCGGAAGATCCCAACGGCCTGTCAGGGCACGGTAGAGGCTCGCACGATGGACGCCGAGACGACGTGCGGCAGCACAGATGCCCGGATACCGTGTTGGTCCACGGGCCGATCTGATCTCTTGTGCGTCGTTATCAGGTTTCACTGATGCGGCAACAGTGTCGTCTAGGACGACATTCGTGTCAACGTAGTTTTTTTGTTCGTGCTGTGAGCCAGATCATTTCAGGAGAAGGTTTCGGCCACCGATTGCGACGCCTGCGCGGCGCGCGGGGTCTCACCGTCGCACAGGCGGCTCAGGCACTGAATTGCCACCGGGGCTATCTTTACGCTTTGGAATCTGGGGTTCGTCAGCATCCATCAAAGGCGTTTGTGCTTCTGGTCGCATCGGTTCTTGGAACCACGCCCGAGTGGCTTCTTTGGGCCAAAGGCAACATGGATGCCACGGGGCCGAGTAGACTATCGAGACCAGCCAAGTTAACATCTGATGTTCACTTCATTGGGTTGGCGCGCAGACAGCTCGGGTGGAGTCAGGGGCAAATGGCGCAGCACTTGGGAATCACCAGATCGTACCTGTCACAACTGGAGAACTTCCGCCGCGACGTGACGAGTGAGATCGATGCCAAGGTCCGGGCCGCGTTGGATGAGTTCGAGGCTGGCACCAGGCCTGACGACTACCGTGGCGCACCGCGAGATCCGATTAGGGGAAACGAACTCCTCAAGCTCGCGGATCAGCCGCCGGAGATGATCTGGCCGGAGATCGACAGGTGTCTGGGTGAGATGGACGAGGACGGACTGCGTATCGCGCTCGCCTTCTTCCGGGCGGCGGACCCACGTCGAAAGAGGCCCGTGGTGGAGTTGTGCGACATCGTCAGTCGGCGACTGCTGTGGGATCTGCGTGTGCGGGAGAGCAGGGGAGAGCACAAGGTCGACAGCTGATCCTGGCCGATGCCTACGCGGTCCAGTTCGGTAGTGAGCACTCCAAGCCGAAGCTCGAACCGTATCGCGAGGCGAACCCGCGGCGCGTCCGTGATGTGCTCGACCGGGTAAGGCGTCGGCGCCAGCCGGACGGCCCGGGCCACGTCCAGGACAAAGCGGAAGGCTGGCGAAGGCATAGCGCGTCCAGGACGCGTGATCCGCTGCACCAAGCGAAACTTGCCGGGCCGGGAGTGCCGCAGCTACGACCAGGCGGAAGGCTGACGAAGCTGTCATCACCCAAATGCACAGCCGCATCCCCAAGCGAAGCCAGAGTGCTGCCTGATCCAGAGCGGGGCCAAGGCTCACGACTGCGGCGCTGCGGTGAGAGGCTTGCCCGGGTAGGGGATCGGCTCCGTCCGGACCGCCCGGGTCACGCCAAGGATAGGGTGGTAGGCTGGCGAAGGCACGGCGCGTCCAGGACGTGTGATTCGTTGCCCCAAGCGAAGCTTGCGGGGCCGGGATTGGAGCCGCTGCGACCAGGTGGAAGGCTGACGAAGCTGTCGGTCCCCAAGACTCGCGGCAGCCAGTCCGGGCGCGGAGTGCCGGCAGGGCGACCCGGATCGTCGACCTGGTGGGGGCCTACGGCAGCCGCATTGCAGGCCGGTAGCAAAGGGCTGGCAACTTCGGCACGCTCTGCCGCGCAGCCTGCAAACGAAAGCGGATTCCGGTTCACGGTTCACACCCCCGCGCACCACAAGTCCACTTGTCCCGTTTCGCTTGGTTGAGACTTCAATTGCCTACGCTTCAAGGATCTATGCCTTGAAGGCTGGGAGGTGTGAAATGGGACAGGTCGGAATTTCGGGACAACTCGGCATGTTCCTGCGGTCGGTCTGAGGAGCGTGTCGGCCTCGGTGGAAGTCTCGGTAGCTCAAGAATTTCGACGGTTGACGAAAGCAGGCGCAGGCACCCGAAGGTTCCTGCGGTTTTGGACAACTCGCCCCGTGGTCTACAGCGGGGCCGCGTTTTAGTTCTCAAAACCGATTGACGCGAACGGTAAGCAACGGTATGAAAAGGCACGAAACGGTAACCAACGGAAGATTACGTCAGGCATGGCGGCATGGCGGAACCCGAAACCAGCGTGGCGAGCGAGTACACCGGACGCTTCGAGCACGGCGTGGACGGGAGTCATCGCATCATGGTGCCGCGGGAATGGCGTCCCGCGGATCCTGCCACCGTCTTCACGGTTCTCCCCTGGCCGCTGAAGCGCCCGGATCATCTGCTGGTGTTGCCCCCCGAGCGATGGGCCAGCGCCCAGCAACGGCTCAAGGCCGGCTTCTCGCTGACCAGCAAGCAAGGGGCAATCGTCCAGCGCGCCGTGGCCGGTTCGGCGGTCCGGAAGCCGCTGGATGAGACGGGGCGGCTCTGCCTGGGGGAAAAGCTGACCGGGTTGCTCGGGCTTTCGGGAAAGGCCGGGCTGGTCGGCTGTCTGGACCGCTTCGAGATCTGGGAACCCGGGCAGCTCGCGCAGACCCTCGGCGAGATCGACCAGGTCCCCGAGGAAACGCTGGAGCAACTGATGATATGAGCCTGCTCGGACTGCTTTCCGTGGGACGCGCGTTTGGGACCGTCCGACGCCGCCCGCCCACGTACCAGGTGACGGAGGGCTGGCTTCCCGACTTCGGGAGCCGGCGGGAGCGCGAAGTGGGGGAGATTGGAGCCCACGAAACGGTGCTCGCCGGATCGAGTTGGCCCGAACGGGACCTCGGGACCCTCACGACCGCGTCGCTGTTCGAGGTGCGCTCCTCTGCGCCCGCCAAGCCGGCACCGTCGCCGCGGGTCGAGGCTCCCCCGGAGCCGGTCACCCGCCCGTCCGAGGTGCGGCCGAAGTCCGAACCAGCGCCCCGCGCCGTCAGCCGCGCTCGCCGGCCCGGGCGGGGACGGCCGTTTCAGGCCGAGCTGGCCATCGAATCCGTTCGGGTCGTGCGCAACGATCTGCGATCGGACGATCTGGAACTGATCCCGCGTTCGCCCTCGGCCGAGCAACCCGCGGTGGGGTTGGGGCGCGAGGAGCACTGCCGCCGGTACGCGCGTTGGCGCGGCTGGCTGGCGCATTGGATCGGCTTTTTCCGAAGAGGCACGTGTTGAGGAGACCGGGTGGGTGGATGGATTCGAGCACGAGCCGGTGATGGTGGGGGAAGTGGTGGCGGCGCTGCAGCCGCGACCCGGGGGATCTTATCTGGATTGCACGGTCGGGGGCGGTGGCCACGCGGAGGCGGTATTGCGGGCGACCGGGGGGACCGCCGGCGTGCTTGGCTGCGATCGGGATCCGGAGGCGCTGCAGGCGGCGGCGGCGCGGCTTGCCCCGTACGCGGGACATTTTGAGCTGAAGCTGGGTGCTTTCGAGGGCGTGGCCGCCTGGCGGGCGGAATCGAGCATGGACGGTGCGGTAGCGGATCTTGGGGTGAGCTCGCATCAGCTCGACACGCCGGAGCGGGGCTTCAGCTTTTTGAAGGACGGACCGTTGAGCATGAGGATGGGTCCGGGCGACGGGCCCGACGCTGCGGACCTGGTGAACGGGCTGAGTGTGGATGAGCTGGCAACGATTTTCAGGGAACTGGGCGACGAGCGGCACGGGCGACGTATTGCCCGGGCCATTGTCGAGGAGCGCGTCCGGACGCCGATTCGCACGACACGTCAACTGGCAGCCGTGACCGAGCGCTGCGCACCGCGTGGCGGGATGTCGATCCATCCTGCCACGCGCGTGTTCCAGGCGTTGCGGATGGCCGTCAATGACGAGTTGGGCGCGTTGGAACGGGGGTTGCGCGCGGTGTGGCAGGTCCTGCGCCCCGGAGCCCGCTTCGTCTGCATCACGTTCCATTCCGGGGAGGCTCGGGTGGTGAAACAATTCGGACAGGAACTGGCCCGGGACTATGAAACACCCCCGGGAGTGGACGTCCCGGAGCTGCGCCGGCCGCGGGCTCCGAGGCTGCGATGGGTAACGCGACGCCCGGTGATTCCCAACGAAACAGAACTCCGCCGCAATCCGCGCGCACGCTCCGCCCAGCTTCGGGTCATGGAGAAGCTCGCGGAGACCGCGGATTCCCCCTGAGGCACCATGGCCAGAAGTCGCAAATCACCGGCGAGCATCCTGCGGTTTGGACCGTTGCTGCTCGCGCTCGTGTCTTGCGGCTTCGTGGCGGCGTCGGCGATCGGTTATGTCTGGCACCGCAATCGCAACGAGGAACTGGCACGCGACAACACAATCACCCGCCGCCGGTTCGAGGTTCTGCAGAAAGAAAACCAGGAGCTGGAATACCGCCTCCTCGGTCTCACCCGTCCCGAGGCTCTGGCGGAGCGGGCCCGCGTGCTGGGACTGGTGCGACCCGAACCTGCCCAGGTGCTGCGGGTGGAGTTGACACCCCAGGGCGAACCGCCCGCGGTCGAGGCCCCCGTGATGGGGCTCGCGGCGCGTCCGCTGCATCCCTGACCTGAATCGCGACGCGACATGAAAGGGGAGAGCACCAGACAAGCTGGCCGAGGCGGGTTCGCCCGAGCGCGTGAAGCCTGGGCGTCCCGGCAGGAGGTGGCGGCATGATCCGGTGGATTCGTTACCGGCGCCTGGCGTGCCTGGCGGTCGGGGTGCTCATGGCTTTCTCGACCTTGCTCGGGTGGCTCTTCCACCGCCAGGTCGGCAGTCACAGCCGGTTCAAGGAAGAGGCGCGCAAGAACATCGCGTACAAGCGGGTGTTCCCCGGTCGCCGCGGTGGCATCGCCGATGCACGCGGCATCCTCCTGGCGACCAGTGTTCCGGTAAAAACGGTGTGCGCCGATCCGTCCCTGGTGGCGCCGCACCGCCATTTGCTGGCAGCGACGCTGGCGCCTTTACTCGGCTTGCCTGAGCCCACGGTCTTGCAGCGGCTGGAGCCGCGGCTGATCCCCCGCGTTGTCAACGGCACGAACACGGTCATCACGAGCCGGTACGCCGTGCTTCAGCACAAGGTCCCGCTCGACCAGTTCCAGATCATCACCCAGCAGGTTGCCGCACTGCAGTTTGGCGTGGACGAGAAGAAGCTGCGTTCGCGCGAGCGGCTCCTCCTCCGCGCCATTCGCTATCGCGGCATCTTCGCCGCGGACGACTACGAGCGACAGTATCCGAACGGCGCGCTGGCGGCACAGGTCCTCGGTTTCGTCGCGTCCGGGCAAAGCGAGAAGGACGAAGGGACCGTGTTCGAGGACGAGGGGGTGGCGGGTCTCGAACTCACCTTCGACGAGCAGTTGAATGGCGTGCACGGCTGGCAGACCGGCGACGGCCGGGTGCCGGCGCACAGCGGGCAGACGGTCGTCCTGACCCTGGACGCGAGCGCGCAGTACATTGTCGAGACCGAGCTCGCCCGGGCTGCGGAGAAGCATCGGCCTCAAGGCATGGTGGGAATCGTGGTGCGGCCCGCCACCGGGGACGTGCTGGCCATGGCGAGCTGGCCCACCTTCGATCCCAATCGATCCGGCACCAACAACGCTGCCGTCCGGAACCGCGCCATCAGCGACATCTTCGAGCCCGGATCCACGTTCAAGGCGGTGACCATCGCCGCCGCGTTGGAACGCGGCGTGATCACGCTGGACGAACAGGTGTTTTGCGAACAGGGGCGGTGGCGGTTCAGCGCCAAGGACCGCCCGCTGCACGACCATCACGCCTACGGGACCTTGAGCTTCGAGTCGGTCGTGGCCAAGTCCTCGAACATCGGAACCGCCAAGGCGGCGGAGCGGCTCGGGGCTCAAGGCCTTTACGAGGCGGTCAGTCGTTTTGGCTTTGGCCGGCCCACGCTGATTCCGTTGCCGGGCGAACAGCGCGGCATCGTGAGACCTGTCGACAAATGGACGCGGAGCTCGCTGGTCCACGTGCCGATCGGACACGAAGTGGCTGCGACCCCGCTGCAGATGATCATGGCGACGGCCGCGATTGCCAACGGCGGCCTGTACAACAGCCCCCACCTGGTGGAGCGGTTCGAAGACGAGTCCGGCCGCCTCATCGCCCGTTATCCCCGCCTGCCGGCCCGCCGCGTTCTGACCGAAGCCGCGGCGCGGGAGATCACGCGCGCCTTGAAGACCGTGGTTTCGAAGGAAGGCACGGCCAGCGCCGCCCGGTTGGATCACTACACGGTGGCGGGCAAGACCGGCACGGCCGACAAGTGGAACCCGGCCGGGTACAACACCGGCAAGTACTACTCTTCGTTTGTGGGCTTCCTGCCCGCCGACCGTCCCGAGGTTTGCATCCTCGTGGGCATGGACGAGCCGGACACGCGCTACGGCCACATGGGCAGCGTGGTGGCGGCGCCCACGTTCAAAGCCATCGCGGAACGGATCGCCAATTACCTGCGCCTTGCTCCCGACGTGATTCCCGAGCCGGAGCGTCCGACCGTTCAACCGGGTCCGGACGGCGCCCCGGCATGGCTGGCGAACCGGTCCTTCGCCAGTGCGCCTCGTCCCTCGGCGTCGGCCCGGTCCCGGTGAACGTGTCAAACCCATGCTTCCGCTGCGTCAACTTGTAGGTCGATTGGGCGCCCTCAGCGTCGAGGGCGGCCTGGACACGGGCGTCGCGGCCCTCGCCTATGACGCCCGGCGCGTGGTTCCCGGGGCCTTGTTCTTCGCGGTGCCGCGCCACGGGACCGAGGACCTGGACGCGATTCCGCGTGCGATCGAGCGGGGCGCCGCCGCGATCGTGTGTGAGCAGACCGGGCACGTCCCTTATCGCGCCACGCGGATTCGGGTGGCGAACTGCCGCCACGCCATGGGGTCTGCCGCCGCGGCTTTCTTTGGGCATCCCAGCCGTCACCTGCAGGTGATCGTGGTGACGGGCTGCGAACAGCGGGCCGCTGTCGCGTACCTGCTGTACCAGCTGCTGAGCGGCGCCGGGATCCAGGCGGGCTGGGCGGGCAGCCTCGGTTGTCGCGTTGGAGAGCGCACGTTACCCCCGCTGCCGCTCGATCCGGAGGCGCTCGATGTCCAGGAGATGCTTGCCAGCGTGCGCAAGGCTGGCTGTCGCACCTGCATTCTGGAACTGCCCTCCGCGAGAATCCAATCCGGCTTGCTGGCGTCGGTGGAAGTGGACGCGTTATGCGTGACCGAGCTCACGCCCGCTCTCCACGAGAAGGGGGTCACGGCCGGCACGGCGTCGTGTCCGGAAAGATTCCCCGGCGTCGTCTGGAAGGAAGGATCGCTCGGTTCGGCTGGTCCCTGGCGCTTGACCGATCCCCTGGCGGGACGGGCCACCGTGTCGGGCGCCATGGCCGTGCGGATCGAGTCCTCGCGTGGCGCCTCCACGACGATCCAGGCGCACTGCCGCCGGTTCTTGCCGCAAAGTACACCGATCGAGATTCGCACGCCGCAAGGCAGGCTCGCGGTGCGCGTGCCGCTCGCCGGCCGATGGAACCTCCAGGCGGCCATGGCCGCTGCGGCCACGGCCCTGGCACTTCGTGTGCCGGTCTCCTCGGTGACCAGCACCCTGGCACGGGTTCGGCCGATTCCCGGCCGGCTGGAGCCGGTCCCCAACGAGCGTGGTCTCCAGGTGTACGTGGACACGGCCGACTCGCGTGGATCGCTCGAACGGACGCTTCGGTCCGTGAGGGATTTCACCACGGGCCGGATCCTGCTGCTGTCTGGCTGCGGTCGTCACCACGCGGGGACCGAACGGATACTGCTGGGAGAAGTGGCTGCCCGCGAGGCCGACCTCACCATCCTGACGAGCGACAACCCGGGCTGGGAGTGCCCGGAGGCCATTGCCGCGCAGGTGGCCAGCGGGTTTGTGCAGGTCCAGAGTGCCCCGCCCCGCATCGTGCAGGACCGGGAATTGGCCATTCGCGAGCTGCTGATGCTGGCCCGCCCGCGCGACAGTGTGGTGCTTGCGGGCAAGGGGCATCGAACGGTCCAGGAGCGCGCCGGCTGCATTCTGCCCTTTGACGACCGGTTCCATGCCCGGGCGGCCCTGGCGGCATTTGACGCTCGAGTCCGGCCCATGAAGCTTGCCATGTCGTGATCCCCACGCCCCTCCAGTTGCTGGCAGGCGACTGCGGAGCCGAACTCCGCGGGAACGCCTGCGGCGTGATGGTGCAGCGCGTGTGCACGGACTCGAGGTCCTTGCGCCGGGGTGACTTGTTCGTCTGTCTGCGAGGGCCGCACTTCGACGGGCACGCCTTCGCCGCCGAGGCCTGCCGTCAAGGAGCCGCCGCGGTGTTGGGAGAGCCGGGGTTTGACGGGCTTGCGGGCCTTGACCGACCGGTGCTGCTGGTTCCGGACGCCCGCCAGGCTCTCGGGCAGATCGCGCGGGCGCATCGGCGGCGCTTCCAGATTCCCGTGATCGCGGTCGCGGGTTCGAACGGGAAGACCACCACCAAGGAACTCATTGCTTCGATCCTGCGTCAGCGCTGGCACACGGTGGCGAGCGTCGCGAGTTTCAACAATGAGATTGGGTTGCCGCTCACGTTGCTCGAACTCGATGCGACGCACGGCGCCGCCGTGGTGGAGGTCGGCACGAATCATCCCGGAGAACTCGCGGCGCTGCTTCCGATGGCGGAACCCACGCATGGCGTTCTGACCCGGCTGGGCCGCGAGCACCTCGAGTTCTTCGGCAATCTCGAAGGGGTGATCCAGGAGGAAGGGGCCCTGGCCGAGGCCGTGCCGAGCGAAGGGGTGCTGGTTCTCAGCGGAGATGGTCCCGGCGTGACCCAGATCGGGGAACGAGCGCAAGCCCGGGTGGTCCGCGTGGGCTGGGCCCCGGAAAATGACTGGGCCTGCCGCTCGGCGACCATCAGCACCGAAGGCACCGCGTTTGACGTCCGGCCGCCGGCGCAGACCGCGGCCGCGTGGGGCGGAGAATACACGTTAAGGCTTTTGGGGGTGCATCAACTCGACAACGCCCTCCTTGGCCTCGCCTTGGGATGCGAACTCGGTCTGAGTCGCGACGAGGTGGCGGCGGGACTGCGCTCGTGCGGCCCCGCGCCCCGGCGGCTGCAACTCGCGACGGTCGGGGGTGTGGGGGTGCTGGACGATTCGTACAATGCCAATGCCGATTCGATGAGGGCGGCGCTGGCCGTGCTGCGCGACCTGGACTGTGCCGGACGCCGGATCGCCGTGTTGGGCGACATGGTCGAGCTTGGCGACCACGCCGCGTCGGCCCACGAGGAAACCGGCCGCCACGCGGTGCAAATGGGCGTGGATCGTCTTTATGCCGTGGGGGAATGGGCCGGGCGGCTGCTGTCCGGGGCTCGGGAGCAAAGGCTTCCGTGGGGCCAGGACTTTGCCTCGGCGCCAGGCGCGGCGGAGAAGCTCCTGGAGGATGTCCGGGAAGGCGACGTGGTCCTGGTGAAGGCCTCGCGTCGAACCCGCCTGGACGTGGTGGCAGATCTGCTGAAGCGCGAATTGGCGGCGCGCCCCGCCGGTCGTTGGTCCGCCCGCCACGAGTGCTCGAAGGAAGCATGCTCTACTACCTGACACAGACGTTGCTCGAGCGAACCGACGGGACGGCACTCGGTGACACGATTTCCGGGCTGCGCGTGTTCCGGTACATCACGTTCCGGACGGCCGGTGCGGCCATCACGGCCCTGTTGCTGAGCCTCTGGCTCGGGCCGTGGATCATCGCGTGGTTGAAGCGGATGAACTTTGGCGAACACTACACTTCCCGGGCGCAGGCCCATGGCGTGGAGAAGACCGGCGCGTTCGACAAGCGCGGGACGCCCACGATGGGAGGAGTGATGATCGTCCTGGTCATCGAGGTGTCGGTGCTGCTCTGGACGCAGGTGAACTACCTGGTGGCCCTGGCCTTGGTGCCCCTGTTTGCGCTCGCGGTGCTGGGTTTCTTCGACGATTACACGAAAGTCACCAAGCAGAGCAGCGACGGCGTGCGGAGCCTGGTGAAGCTGGTGGTGCAGGGCGCGGTTGGGCTGTTCGTGGCCTTCTACCTGTGGTCGGTCCCCTCGACCCAGTACCTGGTGACGGAGATCATGCTGCCCTTTGTGAAACAGCCGCTGCTCACCGGCGCTGCGTGGTTGGGCATGCTGGTGACAGCGCTGACGATTGTGGGCAGCTCCAATGCCGTCAACCTGACCGACGGCTTGGACGGCTTGGCCGTGGGTTGCACGCTGGTCGTGGCCGCGGTGTTCATCATCCTCACCTACGTGGCGGGGCACGTGAAGATCGCCTCCTATCTGCAGGTGCCTTACATTCCAGGAGCCGGCGAACTGACCGTGGTCTGCGCCGCCATCTTCGGGGCATCGCTCGGCTTTCTCTGGTTCAACTGCTACCCGGCGGAGGTGTTCATGGGCGACACCGGTTCCCTGGCGCTCGGCGGCGTCCTGGGGATCGTGGCGGTCCTGGTGCATCAACCGCTGGTGCTGTTGATTGCCGGCGGGGTGTTTGTGTTGGAAGCCGCCTCGGTGCTGATCCAGGTGGGCGGGTTCAAGCTCTCGCGACGGTTCTACGGCGAGGGGCGGCGGGTGTTTCTCATGGCGCCGCTCCACCATCATTTTCAGAAGAAGGGCTGGCCCGAGTCGAAAGTGACGACCCGCTTCTACATCCTGGGGGTGATGTTCGGCGTGGCCGCTCTCGCCACCCTCAAACTGCGATGAAATCCCGATGAACCGGTGGGCTGACAACCTCTTTCCAGGCGCTTCGATGCGGTGCATCGAAAAGCCGGGCTTTACTCCTTGCACGACCGCCTCCCCGTTGTTAGTAGTCGCTTCCGGGGCGGAGGGACGCGCTGAGATGAGCGCTGTCGCCAGGCTGAACCCGCCAGGTCCGTGCCTTAACCCGTGGCCCTGGGCCGGACCGGGGGTTGTGAAATCTCAGCCGGCGCCGCGGCCCGACCGGTCCGCTCACCGTCTCACCACTTCCGCACGCCCCTCTGCCGATGAGACACGTGTCGACACCCTGCCCGGCGCCGCCGCCCGTCGCCCTCCCCGCTCTGCCGCGAGGTTCTGGGAGGCAGAACTCCGCCGGCACTCGTTTGAACGCCGAACCTCTGTGACGCAAATGCACGACCAGGATCCAAAGCCATGAACACACCTTCGCCCCTTCAACCCATGGGACGGCTCTCCCAGCCCGGCTCGGGAAAGCCCGGCTTCAACATCGCCGTCATCACCATCGTGGCCCTGCATGTCGTCTTCTTCGGCGGCCTGTTGCTTCAGGGCTGCCGCCCCGGCGCCCGGGATGACGGGTCCGAACTCCTCGCCCAGATGACCAACACGACCTCGAGGACGGTCGCGACGACCGCCACCAATCCCTTTCCGGACTCGCTGAGCGGGTTGGGCCAGCCTTACCCGGACACCACGAATCTTTCTGGCCTGACCTCGCCCAACGACCACCTCAGCTTCACCTCGACGCCCCCGGTCACGACGGTGCAACCGTCGACGCCCACCAACTTGTGGGTCGCACCTCAGGAAACGTCGTTGCCGGGAGTCACCAGCCACGGTTTTCGCGCCGAAGTGACCGAGCCGCCCGGGATCGGCGGCGTCACCAGCCTCACCGAGTACAAGGTCGCCAAGGGCGACACGCCCTCGAAGATCGCCCAAAAATACGGCGTCACGGTGGCTCAGTTGCGCGAGGCCAACCCTGACATGAAAGACCGCGCGCTGCAGATCGGCCAACCCCTGCGCGTGCCTGCGGCGACCCCCAAAGCGACCGGGCCCCAGGGTTCCACCACCCCGGAAGCGGCAACCCCCGGCGTGATCGTCTACCAGGTGAAGGCTGGCGACACGCTTACCAAGATTGCCAAGGCGCACGGCACCACCGTGAAGGCCATCCGCGGCCTGAACAGCCTCAAGACCGACCGCATCGTGGCCAACCAGAAGCTCAAGATTGCCGCCGGCGACACCAACGCGACCGCTCCGATGCCGCGTCCCTAAGACCTGGCGAGCCTCACCGTTCGAAGCATGAAAGCAGCGTCCACCCTGTTCGCGATTTGCGTGGTGGCGCTGAGCCTGTTCGGACTGGTCATGCAATACAGCGTCAGCCCGCCGGGTGAGAGCTGGCGCTTTTTGTCGCGGCAGATGCTCGGCTGCGGGCTGGGGGTGGGGCTGGCGTTCGGCGTGGCGTTTCTTACCCCGTATCCCTGGCTGTACCGGCTGGCCTGGGTGGCGCTGGGGGGGGCGGTGGTTCTGCTAATCCTGGTCCTGCTCCCGTTGCCCTTCTGTCACCGGGCCAACGGCGCCCAGCGCTGGTTCAAGCTCCACGGCGTTCAGTTCCAGCCCTCGGACTTCGCCAAGCTGGCCTTGATCCTCGCCCTGGCCCGGTATGCCGCTGATACGCGGATGCACATGGGGACGCTCGTGCGCGGCGTCTTGATCCCGGGCGCCATGATCGGTGGCGTCCTGGGCCTGATCTTCCTCGAACCCGATTGGGGAACGGCCCTGATGCTGGGGATCGTCGGCAGCGTGATGCTCCTGGTCGCGGGAGTCAGGCTGCTCTACTTCGCGCCGCCCGTCCTCGCCTGCCTCGCAGGCGTCGCCTGCCTGCTGGTCTACGACCCCACGCGCTTCGATCGCGTTTACAGCTATCTCCATGTCGAGGAGACCCGTCAGGACACCGGGCACCAGGTCTGGCAATCCTGGACGGCGCTGGGAGCGGGCGGTGTGGGGGGCGTGGGGTTTGACAGCAGCACGCAGAAACGGTTCGTGCCCGAGTCGCACACGGACTTCATTTTTGCGATCGTGGGGGAGGAGTTTGGCTATGCCGGCACGGTATGCGTCGTGCTGCTCTATATGACGCTGTTCCTCTGTGGCTGGTACATCGCCTGGAACGCGGCGGACCCGTTTGGCACGTTCGTGGCCACCGGCATCACCTTCCTGATCACCCTCCAGGCGTTGTTCAACATCGCGGTGGTCTCCGGCGCCATTCCCAACAAGGGACTCTCCCTGCCGTTCATCAGCTACGGCGGGTCGAATCTCCTGATCCTCCTCTGCTGCGCCGGGGTGCTCCTCCGGGTGGCCCGGGCCACCGTCGAGCCCGGGCGTGAAGAATCGGCTGTGGCGGCCTTTTCCGAGGTGCCTCTCAGCCGTCTTGCCTGACATGGAAGCCGCCCGAAAAACCCGGCTGGTCGCGATTGCCTGTGGCGGCACCGGCGGCCACCTCTTTCCGGGGCTCGCCATTGCCGAGGCCCTCGAGCAGGAAGGAGCCGAGACCTGGCTGCTCATTTCGCAGAAGGATGTGGATCAACAGGCCGTTCGTGGCCTGCCACCTTCCCAAGTCTCCACGCTGCCGGCCGTGGGGCTGGAGCGAGGGAGGTTGCTGCCGTTCGCGCGGGGTCTCTGGGCTTCCTTCACCCTGGCGCGCCGGCTCTTTCGTGACCGCGTGCCGGACGTGGTCCTCGCGATGGGGGGCTTCACCAGCCTGGCACCCGTTCTGGCCGGGCGACGTTGTGGAGCCGCGACCTATCTGCACGAGGCGAATGCGGTTCCGGGCCGGGCCAATCGCTGGCTGGCGCACGTCGTGGACCAGGCTTTCGTTTACTTTCCCGAGGCGGCGGAGCGGCTCTGGCACCAGCAGGTGAAGGCCTTGGGCATGCCGGTCCGGTCGCAATTCCAGCCGACCGACGCGGCCGCGGCGCGGCTGGCCCTCGGGTTGCGCGGGAATGACCCGGTGCTGCTGGTCACCGGCGGCAGCCAGGGGGCCGTGGCCTTGAACGACATCGTGCTTCGTTCCATGCCCGCGCTGCGGTTGCTTCACCCGAGCCTGCAAGTGCTCCACCTCACCGGGACCCTCGACTTTGAACGCGTTCGGCGCGAGTACTCGGCTCAGAAGCACCCGGCGGTCGTCCGGCCCTTCCTTACCGAGATGGAACTCGCCCTCGCCGCCGCCAGTGTCATGGTCAGTCGCGCGGGGGCCTCCTCGCTCGCCGAGACCGCGGCCCTGCGCGTGCCCGCCTTGCTCGTGCCTTTGCCCACCGCGGCTGACAATCACCAGTATCGCAATGCCCGCGCCTTCCAGACCTCGGGCGCCGCCCGCGTGCTGATCCAGGAAGGGGCGACGCCCGAGAAGGTGTTGTGGGAATTGCGAGCCCTGCTTGAGCCGGGTCCCCTTCGCTCCGGCATCCAGAGCGCTCTTGCCCGCTGGCACGAACCGCACGCGGCTTCCCGCATTGCGCACATCCTCTTGGGCAGGCCCGACAGTCCGGCCGCAGGCGTGGAGGAGGCGGTTCCCCGGCTGCGGACCGAGACCGGGCAACCGGCCGTGCCTCGCACCCCGAGGAGATCGCGAACCGTCCTCGCCGTCGCCCAAGGGCCGACTGCATGAGCGCCGTGGCCCTGGATCACCCATCCACGTTACCGGCCACCAACGCCGCCAGGCACGGTTCGCCCCCGCGAGCGTCCATGGCTTCGTGGGCCGCTGACTTGCGCCCGTGGCTGTCTGCCCGGGCGGTGGTGCTGGCGAATGAACCCCTTGCCCGCCGCACCACGCTGGGCGTCGGCGGGCCCGCCGATCTGTATGTCGAACCCGCGGAGGAGAGCGACCTGACCCGGTTGCTCCAATTCTGCCGGGAGCGAGGAATCCCGTGGCGGGTGTTCGGTCGCGGTTCGAACCTGCTGGTGCGCGATGGCGGGATCCGCGGTGTGGTGCTCGCCCTCAACCAGGACCGCTTTACCCGGGTGATCGTGGCCGGATCGGAAGTACGCGCCGGCGCCGGGGCCCGGCTCAAACAGGTGGCGATCGAAGCCCGTCGCGCAGCCTTGGGCGGGTTGGAGTTCCTGGAAGGAATTCCGGGCAGCGTCGGCGGCGCCCTGCGGATGAATGCCGGCGCCCACGGTTCGTGGAGTTTCGACGTGCTGGACCGTGTCCGGTTCATGACCCCCGAGGGCGTGGCCCGCGAACTCCCGGCAAGCGCGGTGCCTGCCCGCTATCGCAGCTGTCCCTTTTTCATCGAGCACATCGCCCTCGACGCGGTGTTCCGAGGCAGCCCCGGGGAGGAACCGGCGGTCCGGACCCGCATGGACGAGTTCAACCGGCGCCGCTGGGAAAGCCAGCCGCGGCAGCCCAGCGCGGGCTGCATCTTCAAGAACCCCGCCGTCATCCCCGCCGGCCGCCTGATTGACCAACTGGGGCTCAAGGGACTGCGCGTCGGCGGCGCCGAGGTGTCGCCCGTCCACGCCAACTTCATGGTCAACCGCGGCCGCGCCACCGCCCACGACTTCCTCCAGCTCATCGAGTTGGTCCGGGCCCGCGCCCGGGCCGCGGAAGGAATCGAGCTGGAGACAGAAGTGGAGATCGTGGGCGAGGACGCCCTGCCCACGCCACCGGCCCATGAGTGAACGCCTTCAGATCACGCTGATGCTTGGCGGCCCGTCCGCGGAACGCGAGGTTTCCCTGCGCTCCGGCGAGGCGGTGGCGCGAGGTTTGCGGCAGCGGGGACACCGTGTCACTGAACTGGACCCGCGGGATCGTTCCTGGCAGCTCCCGCCGGGCACGCAACTGGTGGTGCTCGCGTTGCACGGCACCTATGGCGAGGATGGCACGATCCAGCGGGAGCTGGACGCGTTGGGAGTGCCCTACACGGGCTGCGACGCGGAGGCGAGCCGGATCGGCTTTGACAAACTTCTGACCAAGCAACGTTGCGAGGCCGCCGGAGTTCCGACGCCGCGTTACGCCGTGTTGACCCCTCGGGAACCGGCTTGGCCGGCGGGGTGGAATCCTCCGGTGGTGCTCAAACCGCTGCGTCAGGGCTCGAGCGTCGGCCTCGAATTCGTGGACCGTTTGGAGGACTTCCCTGCAGCCCTGCAACGCGCGCTGCAGCACGACTCCGAAGTGCTCCTGGAACAGCGCATCGCCGGCACCGAAACCACGGTGGGAATCCTCGGCGACTCTCCCCTGCCGGTGGTGGAAGTCGTGCCGCATTCCGGCGCCTACGACTATACGAACAAGTACACCGCGGGCCGGACCGCCTATTACTGCCCTGCGCGCCTGGAGCCGGCGATCGCCGCCCGCGTCCAGGCGGCGGCCATGGGCGCCTACCGCGCGATCGGCGGTCGGGACTGCGCCCGTGTCGATGTGATGGTGACACCGGAGGGCGATCCCTACGTCCTCGAGGTCAACACCCTCCCGGGGATGACGGAATTGAGCCTCCTGCCCAAGGCCGCGGCGGCGGCCGGGCTGAGCTTCGAAGAGCTTTGCCAGCGGCTCGTGGACCTCGCCTGGGCGCGGCGCCCGGCGCCCTCCGGAAAGGAGGTCGGCTGACGTGGGCTGGCGTACGCGCCGAAACATCCGACGGGCTCGTCGGGCCGAGTTGCTGCGGGTCAAGGCCGGCGCTGCCAACCGGCCCAACTGGGTGCGCCGTCTGGTCATCGCCCTGATGCTGGCGGGTGCCGGCGCCTGGGCCATCCACGCGGCCCTGCAGTCATGGACCTCGGTGCGCGACGATGTCTTTCTTTCCCGCCGCTTCTTTGCGCTCCGGACCGTGGAGGTCACCAGCAACCTCGTCTGGTTGACCCCTTCCCAGGTGATCTCCTGGACGGGGGTGCGTGCCGGCGACAACCTCCTCGGCTTTGATCTGAATCGCATCAAACGCGATCTGGAACTCGTTCCGCAGGTCGAAGAAGCCGTCCTCGAGCGCGTGCTGCCTGACCTGCTTCGCATTCACATCCGCGAGCGACGGCCCCTGGCGCGGCTGCGGGCCGTTCACAGCGAGCACGGCACGCTGCTTCCCGCCACCCTGTTCCTGGACTCGCGCGCCCGGGTCGTCCCTCCGCCCTTGCCTGGTCGCCCGGATCTCGAGGCGGCCTTCGCGTCGCTCCCGGTCATTGCCGGCGTCGGTGGCGGCGTGCGCGTGGGGAGCGAGCTTCCCACGCCCGGGGTGCGCGCGGCCCTCGAACTCATCCGCGCCTTTCCTCATGCGGCGATCGCGCAGTTAACCGAGCTTGCCACGATCGACGTGGCTGATCCCGACGTGTTGCAGGTGACGACGCGCGACCGGACGGAGATCACGTTGCCCCTGGTGCGTCTGGATTGGGAACTGCACCGCTGGCGCCTGGTCCACGAAACCACGGCCCGCGCCGGGCGCCAGATCCAGTGGCTCGACTTGTCGGTGACCAACAACTGTCCCTTGCTGCTGCTCCCCGAGCCGGTGGAAATCCCCGCCCCGGCGCCGTCGGTCGAAACCACCCAACTCAAGCAACGCCATGTTTGACCCCCGTTCCCAGCTCGTGGTCGGACTTGAAATCGGCACCTCGAAGGTGTGCGCCGTGGTCGGCGACCTCTCTCCCACGGGCGGGCTCAGCATCATCGGGGTCGGGCAGGCCCGATCGCGGGGGGTCCGGAAGGGCGAGATCGTCGACACCACGGCAGCCAGCGAGGACGTCCGAACGGCCATCGCCGAGGCGGAACAAATGGCGGACGTGGAGATTCGGAGCGTGTACCTCGGAGTCTCCGGTTCCCACATCCTGGGCTTCAACAACCGCGGCCGGCACAACATTCCCTCGCACGATCGCGAGATCATGGACGAAGACGTCCAGGACGTGATCAAGAACGCCAAGGCGATCAACCTGCCGGGAGACCGGCATGTGGTTCACGTCATTCGCCAGCATTTCATCGTGGACGGGCAGGAAGGGATCATCGACCCGCTCGGGATGCCCGGGGCGCATCTCGAAGTCGATGTGCATGTCGTCCATGGCATCACGAACCGGCTTCAGAGCGCGATTCGTGTCGTCAAGAGTCTCCAACTCGAGGTGGAGAACATCGTCTTCAACGGCATCGCCTCCTCGCTCGCCGTCCTCACCCCGCAGGAAAAGCAGCGCGGGGCGCTGGTCATCGATCTCGGGGCCGGCATCACCGAGTACGTGGTCTACGGCGACGGCATCATCCGCCTCACTGGCACGCTCGCCATCGGCGGCGACCACGTCACCAACGATCTCGCTTTCGGACTGAAAGTGGCCATGGGCCGCGCGGAGAGCCTCAAGATCGAGCACGGCTCAGCCCTGGTCGCCCCGGACGTGCGGGGCCGCACCATTCCCTTGCCCGGCGAGCCCGGTCTCCCGGAGCGCACGGTCAATCTGGACCACCTTCGCCGGATCATGGCCGCCCGGATCGAAGAGACGCTGGAGATCATCGCCGGCCAGATCGAGGGCGAAGGGCTGCTCGACAGCCTGCGTGGTGGCGTCGTGCTCTGCGGCGGTGGCGCCCGCGTTCCCGACCTGGACCGCGTGGCCGAACGGATCTTCGGCGTGCCCGTCGCCGTGGGGCGCACCCGCACGATCAGCGGCCTTGCCGCCACCCTGGATCACCCCGAATTCGCCGCGGGAATCGGTCTGGTGAAGTTCGGGTCTTTCCAGGGACCCGACGCCCGGAAATCGGGCTGGACCTCGCGCCTGCGGGCCCGGTTTGGAAGTCTCGCCTCCGCGTTCCGCCTGTTCTGACGCCCCGTATGAACCCCGAAGCCTCCCTGCACTCCCCCGTGGTTGCGGACCGCCACCCCCGTGTGAAGATCATCGGCACGGGCGGCGCCGGCATTCAGGCCGTCGAACACATGGTTCACCGCGGCCTCACGGGAGCCACGTTCGCGGCGGTGCACACGGACGCACGCCGCATCGCCCAGAGCCCGCTCCCCGAGAAACTCCTGCTCGGCGCGGAGGTCACCCGGGGAATGAAGGCGGGCGAACCGGAGATCGGCCGCGCGCTTGCGGAAGCCGAGGCCCACCAGCTTCGCCACCTCTGCGAAGGCGCGGACCTGGTGCTGATTGTGGCAGGGCTGGGTGGCAATACCGCCTCGGGCGCCACGCCGGTCCTGGCTCGCGTGGCGCGGGAGAATGGTGCGCTGGTGCTGGCCTTGGTCACCCTGCCCTTCAACTTCGAAGGCCGCCGTCGCCAGCTTCAAGCCCAGGCAGCGCTGAAACTCCTGCGTTCCAGCGCGGACGCCGTCATCTGCCTTCCCATCCAAAAGGTGGCGGTGCTCCTTGACGAGAAGACTCCGCTCCCGGAGGCCATGCACATCGTGGACGACCTCCTGGCCCAGGGGGTGTGTGGTCTCCTCCGCCTGCTCACTCACGACGGTTTGATCAGCGTCGACTTCGCCGACCTCTGCCGGGTCGTCCGCGGCCGGCAGGCCGAGAGCTGCTTCGCCACGGCGGAGGCGTCCGGCGAGAACCGCGCGCGCGAGGCGCTCGAACGCCTGGTGAGCAGTCCCTTGCTCGACAACGGACGCCTCCTCACCGAGGCGGAGGCGATCCTGGTCAGTGTCACCGGCGGACCGGAACTGTCCCTCAAGGAAATCAACCTGATCATGGACCAGCTCCATCGCCTGAGCGAACACGCCCAGGTCATCATGGGGGCGACCATTGATCCGGAACTGGCCGGCCGCGTGGGCGTGACGCTCGTGGCGTCGAGGAAGGCTCCCGGCGAGGAGCCGAACGGGCCGGTGCCCGACGCCGCCGCGCACGACGCAGCGTCCGAATCCGCGCCGCCCGCCGCCGAGTTCCCGACGCGTGGCGGGTTGGAGGATTCGGCCCGGCTCCCTGCCGAGCGCACGACGCGCGGCAAGGGTCGGTATGTGCCGCCTCCTCCGGCCCTCACCTCGGAGCAGGCGGAACAAATCCTGGCCCAGCAGCGCGGCGGTCCGGTGCGCCGCCGGCAACGCCAGAAGCTCCTCCAGGGCGTGCTGCCACTCGAAGTGGTGTCGAAAGGGCGCTTCGCGAAAAGCGAGCCCACGGTCTTCCACGGGGAAGACCTGGACACGCCGACCTACGTCCGGCGCGGCATTCCCCTGAACTGAGACCGGCCGCCCTCACCCGTTCCCGGATTTCCTCGAGCGACAAGACCAGCAGGCTCGGCGATCCCGCGCCTTCCCCGAGTCGCGCCACCAGGCGCCGGTCGGATCCCCCCCCGGTCTTGCCGTGCGACGTCACGAAACCGTGCTCGACTTGCGGACGCGGCTTCCCGAGATTGGATTCCGACAGAACCCCTTTTTCAGAACAGCGATGAAAAGTCCAAGTTTCACCTCTCCCGGGCTCAATCGGCGGACGTTTCTCCGGCAGGGCGCCGCCAGTCTGGCGGCCCTGGCTTCGGCCCCATTGGTTGTCCCATCCCGTCTCCTGGGCGCTGACGCCCCCAGCAACAAGATCAACCTCGCCGCGATCGGCGTGTCGGGGATGGGCGGGGCCGATCTGAACGGCCTGGCACCTTACTGCAACGTCGTCGCCCTATGCGACGTGGACGCCCGGCATGCGGCCGGCACCTTCGAGAAGTTCCCGGCCGCGAAGCGTTACCGGGACTTCCGGAAGATGTTCGACGAGATCCCGAACGCCTTCGACGCCGTCCTGGTGGCGACGCCTGACCACGGTCACGCGGTGGCCAGCATGGCGGCGATCAGGCACGGCAAGCATGTCTATTGCGAGAAGCCCCTGGCCCACTCGGTCGGGGAAGTCCGCGCGCTCATGGAGGCGTCGCGTGAGGCCAACGTCGTGACGCAGTTGGGAAACCAGGGGCATTCGTTCGGTTCCATCCGGGATTTCGTCGAGTGGGTCCAGGCGGGCGCCATCGGCCAGGTCCACACGATTCACGCGGGCTGCAATGCCGTCAACTCGGGCATCGACCAACTCGCCAGCCTCAAGGAACAACACGCCGTGCCCGCAACGCTGGACTGGGATCTGTGGCTCGGACCGGCGCAGGCACGCCCTTACCATCCCGCCTATCTGCCCGGCTCGTGGCGCGGGTGGACACCGTTCGGCAACGGCACCATCGGCGACTGGATGTGCCATGTGGTCGATCCGGTGTTCTGGGCATTGGACCTGGGCTCGCCACGCACCATTCGGGCGGAGGTGAAGGACTACGATCCCAAGACACAAGGCGATGCCTTCCCCAAGGGCGACCGGGTCACCTACGAATTCCCGGCGAAGGGGGCGCGCGGACCGATCACCATGCACTGGTACAGTGGCGTGGAGCGTGTTCCGAGGCCCGAGGAATTCGAGAAGGACGACCAGGACATCGGCGCCGGGGCGGTCGTTATCGGGGACAAGGGCAAAATCGCCTATGGTTCGCATGGCGCCGGCGGGGTGCGGCTCCTGCCCGCAAAACGCATGGAAGATTTCCAACGACCGCCCAAGACGATCCCGCGCGTACGCGACCATCACTTCGACTGGATCGACGCGATTCGAACCGGGCGCAAAGCGGGCTCCGATTTCGCCCGGTACGGTGGACCGCTGACGGAGATTCCGATGCTCGGTGTCATTGCGATCAAGCTCCCAGGCACCAAACTTGAATGGGACGCAGCCAAGATGCAGTTCGTAAACAACGCGGAAGCGAACGCGCTGGTGAATCCGGCTCTCCGCGCGGGCTGGACTCTCTAAGGGAGCCTGCGCGCCCTCGCGTGTGCCGGCCGGCGCCCTCGCCGGACGGTTGTTGTCTGAAGATCGAACGAGGTGGTGGGCGAGGCGCCCACCGCAGCACCCGGGGCGGGTGCGCTCCCCAACATCAGGGTCTTGGGGGCGTCATCAACCGATAGACCCGATGGGTTGCGTGCCCGGGGTCCGCGATGGTGACGACCTGTCGCAAACCGGATGCGGGCACATCCGCGAGCTTCGTCCACGGCGACTTCCCCAGGTCGTCCGTGAACAAGACCGTATACGAATGCCCCGGGGCGGTCTCGAAACTCACGGCCGCCCCGGGTGGCGGTGTCAGCGCGGTGATGCAGAGGAAACTCGCCGGATCGGCGGGGTCCGTGCCGGCGACATATTCCTCATGGTTGCTGAACGCGTCGCCGTCCAGGTCGGCCGTGGGAATGGCACCGGGACTCCCGAAGAACTCGTTCTCCCACCAATCCGCCATCCCGTCGGCGTCGAGGTCAGCGGTGTTCGGGGTGCCAGCGGTCGGAGGAGCCGCCACCCAATGGGCAGGGTCGTTTCCGAACGCAAGAGGTTCGCGTCGCTGGAGTGACCACTCCGTGTCTTCTGGTCCGCGGGGCCACGGGGCCTCGTCGCGGAAGTTCACAAGATCCACCACCACGTAGGCGATGGCGTCCTCTGCCAGCGAGGTCGGCTTCTGGAGTTCCACAACGTCTCCCCCACGGTCCAACCCGCCGAGCCACGGGCCGAACAGCCGTATCCCGGCCGGAACGCCGTACTTCGTTCGAAAGCCGGCGGCTGCCGCGGTGTCCACGGGATCGAATCCCACCAGCAACGCGTGTTCGCCGGCCGCGAGGTTCGATCCCGGGGGGAAATCGAACGACAACCCGCCGCGGATCCGCCAGGCTTCGCTGGGGGCGAGTGGATCGGAAAGCGCCACGGCATGGGGCGAGGCGTTGACCAGTTCGATGAAATCCTCGCCGGCGATCTGGCCCGGATCCGGGTGCGGCGACGGTTTGTATCTCAGTTCGTTGATCACCACCGGTCCGACCTGCGGGCCTACGTTGGCGCGGCCCAGGCTGGTGGCGACCTGCGCGACAAAGTGCCCCTTCCCATCGCTCGTGACCTGGCGTCCGAAGGAAACACCTTCCTCCGCGGCGCCGAAGCGGTGACCGTGGACATACCCGGTCAGGTTTCCATCCGGGTCGCCGCTGAAGAGCCAGATTTCGTCGCCATCGGCTCCGAGGCCAAACGCCTTGGCGCCCTGGTTGAACTGGGTTTCGTCGAAGGTGACATACCCGTGAGCGGCCACGATCGTGCCTCGCGGAATCGAGAACTTCGCCGGGGTGCTGAGGTCGTCGCTCAACCACCAGCCCCCCAGGTCGACGGGTTCGTCGGTGGGGTTGTACAGTTCGATCGTGTCGCGTGGCGACGCGCCTTCCGGACGCGTGAGGGCCTCGTGGACGAGGATCGGCGCGAGGTAGGGCTGAGGTTCTGCCGCGCTTCCAGGAGTGCCGGAGATCGCGCCGCTCGACCGCCACTGGGCACGATCGCTCCACGCCTCGGGATCGGCGTCCTCGCGGACCACGATCAGCGAGAAGCCGTAGCCATCGGTGAGCGGGTGCCAGTCGTCGTCGTACTCGAAGTCGAGGATCTCCTCGTTCGACGCGTCGAGCAGTTGGAGGCGTTCGCCGCCGTTGTCGAGGTTGCCCGTGAACGCGCCGGCGACGGGGAGGCCGGGTCCGTACCGGGCCGCCAAGGCGGTGGGGTTGCGGACCACCAGGACGCGAGCGCCGGGCTCCAGTCGCGTGACGGCGCTGCCCGCGAACGAGAACTCGACACCGTTGACCAGGCGAACCCCGGACAAATCCAGCGTCGCCGTGGGGGAGAGGTTCCGCAGTTCAAGGTACTCGTAGTCGTCGGCAGGGATCGGGCTTCCGGCAAGATCGGCCGGGTGATACATGATCTCGGTAATGCGCAGAAACCGCTGCGCCAGGCTGGGCGCTCCGGGATAGCTGAAGCTCGCATGGGCCTGCCCCGCCGGATCCGACACGGTGAGGGTCTCGCCGCGGGCGGAGAGCTGACCCCGATACGGACCGAGCACGAAAAGGCCCTGACCTCCCCGAGGGCCCGAGGTCCGGGCGCGAAACGCCCGCGGGTTCGGCGAGACGTAGGCGACGCTGTTACCCGGCATGACGGTTCCCGGCTTGCACTCGAAGCTCACCGCGCCGCCCAGGCTCCAGCCGCTGAGGTCGACGGCGTACGGCGCGGTGTTGCTGAGGCAGAGAAACTCCTGCTCCTGGTTGCCGCCGGGCGGATTGAAGTCGACGTCCACGAGCGTGAGCGGAAGGCCCGGCGGTTGCGACAGCGGGATCCCGGCGTTGCTGTTGTTCCGGATGCCGATCGGCCGGCTGGTGTTGGTTAGGGAATGGGTGACGTACCAGTGGCGCCGCCGCGGCACGACGAATTGCTGGACGAGATCGGAGACGCCCTGGGCGAAGGTCTTGCCCGGCGCCCAGGGCGAGAAGCCCCACCGGCTGCGGTCGAGAGCGGCCTCGGCCGAGATCAGGTTGCTGATCGAGAGGATGTAATTCTCGAGCACCAGTTCCGCGGCGGGCGTGCCGGGAGGCTTGACGAGTTGATCGAGAATCGAGCGTTGACGGCGCAGCAGCATCTGACGCGTTTCGGGAAGGCTGACAATCACGTCGTAGAGCCGGTTGTAGTTACCGCCCGTGCTGGAACCGCCGTAGAGCGGGTGGCTCTTGGAGTTGTCGTTGGTCGCTTCCAGCGGGCTGCTGCCGCCGTAGAGCTGTCCCCAGGAGGCATTCATGTCGAACGGAATGCAGCGCCAGAGGCCGTCGCCCCACGTGTCGCGATACAGGCTCATGTTCGCCCACACGTCGTCGTTCTCCGCGCACCAGCGGGACCCGGCGAGGTGGTTGATGACCTGCGGGAGGTCCAGCAGGTCGAACACGGCGGCACGGCGGGTGGCGATGGGTGCGGTCTCGCTGATGCCATTCGCGAGTTGGAGGTAATCCGTCCGGCTGGGATCGTCCTCGGGCTCGAGCTTCTGGAACACGCCGGTGCTCGCAAAGCTGGGCACGAGGTTGCCGACCGCCTTGTAGAGGGCGCCGTTGGGATCGTAGCCCAGGCGCTCCATCTGTTCGGCCCCGATCACGTCGCTGTGAAACGCCAGTTGATAGAAGGCGCCGTTCATCTGCACGCGCACGGGGTAGTCGAACGGGGCCGGCACCCCGATCCGGTTGAGCAACCAGAAACAGAGGTGCTGACGCATGTAGGCCGGATCCAGGTACTCGCCCAGCAAGGAGGATCGCCGCGTCCGGCCGCCGGGCCCGGCGTGGCGCAACTCGTGGCCCCGGTTGAACTCGAGCCGGTGCGCCTTCTTCGCCAGACCCGCGGAGGTGTTGCCCCGCAGTTCCATGTACACGTTGTCGTAGAATTCGCCGTCGTAGAAGAACGCGATCCGTCCGCCGCTCTCCGTGTCGATGCGCGCGATTTGCTCGGGGGCGACGAACAGGTGAAACACGGGCAGCTTGCTGGTCACGTGACCGGGCGCAACCACGGTTCCGAGGTACTGCTCGGTCGAGGTCGGTTGCGTGAACAGCGGCCATTTCGAGGCCTGGCCTTCGACGTCCCTGGCCGCCACCAGGTACCGGATCATCTCGCCCGGGTTCGAGAGACTGGCGGGAATGCTGGCGCCGAACACTCCGTCGCCTGCGAGCCCGTCCTGGTGGGCGCCGTCATCGTACATCGCCGTCTCGATCTCCGTGCCGAACATGATCCGATAGCGCAACGCGACACCGTCCACGGCGCGAAACGCCGGCAGGACACGGGCGGTGACCACGACCTCATCGCCATCGAGCGGCACGTTCGGGGCGTGCGTAACCTCGGCGATCACGGGACCCGGAACCGCGGCTCCTCCCAGGTTGCTGCTTCCCGGAGTGGGGGCGGTGAAGTACAGGGGCACTGCGCTGGTCGCGTACTCGGGCGGTTCGCCGGACTGCGCGAAGCCGTAAGAAACGTCGGGGACCTGGCGAGGGTAGGCGGGGCTGTACTCACTCAGGTACAAGGCCGGGTCCGGCGGCACCAAGGCGAGGTACTCGCCGCCGGCGCTGAGTTGAAAATTGGTGTGCAACCGGGCTCCCGGCAGGCGGCGGTCCTTGGCGGAAGCGAAGACGACCAGGAACGTGCCCCCCGCCAGGTTCGTGGCCGGGAACCGCCATTTGGCGGGCTGGTCCGGGTTGTCGGTGAGCTGCCAGCCGTCCAGGCTCACCGTCGTCGCCCCGGGATTGTAGATCTCGATCCAGTCGCTGAAGTCCCCGTCCTCGTCGCGAAGTCCGCGCGTGTTCGAAGCCATGAACTCACTGAGGTAAGGCCGGGCTTCCGGGGCGTTGGGATCGAGCCGGCAGGTCCAGGTCCCGCCGCCGAACGCGTTCGGCGGATCTCCGGTGTCCGCAATGGCGTGTCCGGTCTTCCAGGCAAACCGCACCGTGCCGGCCTGCGGTTCCGGAAAAGTGAAATGGTATTGGCTGGGCGCGACCGCAATCGCCGAGGCCGCGGGCACGTCATGGATGAGCAAATCCGACGCATCCACGCCCGTGACCGGTTCCGAGAACAGCACGGTGAGGTTGGTCAACGAACGCACGAGACTCGCCGCCGCCGGCGTGACGATCGCCACGACGGGGGGCGTCCGGTCCACGAGTTGGTAGGACCAGCTGGCCTCGGGGGCGGAAGCGTCGAAGCGGTTCGGCGGCAGCGCCAGGTCACGGATGTTGTGGTTGCCGCTCCAACGGAGGTCCACCGCTCCATAGGGCGGTTGGGCGAAACTGAAATCGTACGTCGTGCTGTCGCGGGCGTTCACGTCGCGTGCGCCGACGCCGTTGACCAACAGGTGTGCGGCGGCCACTCCCGTAACCGGTTCGCTAAACCTCACCGTGACCTGGCTCAGGCTTGTGACGGCTCCGGGAGGCGGAGCGATCTCGACGAGGCGCGGAGGAATCGTCTCGGTGACGATGGATTCGAGGGAGGCGTCGAACCCGAGGTCGCTGCTGCCCAAGCTGCTTTGGAACACCTGGACCGCGAGAACATTCGTTCCCGCGACGAGGTAGCCGCGGGGATCAGGCAGGTCGTACGTGGCGAAGGCGACGGGTTCGAGCGCGTTTTCGGCCAGGGTGCCCACGCTGACGGCGGTTCCGGGCTCACCCGGCATGTTGACCCGGAGGACCTCGGCGCCGTTGATCCAGGCGACGAAGCCGTCGTCCACCCGTGCCGTCATGCGGAGGCCCCCGATTGCGGACGTGTTGGTGAGCCCGAATGTCCGGCGGAGAAAAATGCACGAGTAGACGCTCTGCATTCCGGAGAGCTGCGTGCCGCCGGGGAGCACGTCGCCATACCAGAACGGCGCCGGGGCTGACGTGAATCGCGAGTCGCTGAAGCCCTGGCCGCGCCAGGCGGCGACGGGCGTCGAGGCTTCGTTGGTGCCTGGGAGCCAGCGCCAGACGCTGCCGGTGGTCACCAGTTCACCGCCGAGGGCATGGACCGTCCATCCCGCCGCCAACCAACCCGCCAGCCAACGTCGCGCCGCGCGTTCCATCATTTCGAGAAAGGTAGACCAATTCGTGCTTTGGATACAGCGCGGGTCGCGGAGAAGGACCGCGACCGCTCCGCGGTCGCCGCGGTCACGAACTCTCCGGCGAGTCACGGTATCCAATAGTTACCCTGACTCGCTTGTTCGTGCTGCGGCCGGAGACCGGCCGCGGTCCGAGCGCAGGCCGGGAGTCTCAGCGAGGCGCGCCTCAGACCGATCAGCGCCTTCGGTTTCCGACACCTCGAGCTTCCATACGTCCGTCAGCGTCCCGCGCCTCGCGCTGTAGAATCCTCGAAGGATCGAAGGAAAGCCGGCATCGGAAGTGTGACGGCCAAGCCTGGCCTGATCGCCATGATTTCGCCGCTTCGAGGATTCTACTGGACCTCGGGAATCGCAACCTCCATCCCGCGCTGTTGGGCGAGTTGGTCAGGCGGGGAGTAGACCCCGTAGAACGGGGCGTTGGCGTCCATCCAGAGAAACAGCCGGCGCCGGTCAGCGTCCGGCAATTTCTCGGGGGCGTGCGTGGCGTCTGCGAGGATCCGAGTCAGGGGGCTTTCGTCGGTCCCGCCGTGTCCCGGGCGCGTCGCCGTCTGGCTGATGGAGGCGTCTCCCCATTCGTGCCAGCGGACATAGGACTTCAAGTTGTCGTACGAGTGCGTGAAATGCCCGCTCACCTCGCCGCTCAGCGCCAGCGAGCTCTTTCCGGGACCGGCCGTGCCGTCGTGACACCGAACGCAGTGGCGATCGAGCACGGGTTGAACGAGCCGCGGGAAGCTCAAAGGGCGCGTGCCGTCCGGACCCGGTTCGAGCCGGGAAGCGTCCCGGCGGGAGGCCAGGGCCGGCAACGGGGCGGCCACGGAGCGCGGCGGTTCGTGGCAGCCAACGCACCCGCGTCGCTCGCCCGGCTGGAGGTACGTGATGCTCCGCATCGTTTGCACGGCGCGTCCGTCCGCATCGACCAGCTGGAAATAAAGGGGCTTCCGGGCCGGGGCGCGGAATCGGACCGAGCCGTCCGGTTCGACGGGCACCGAGCCCAGGAGCAGGCGCGCGCTTTCGGCGTTGGCGTAGCCGATCCGGGGTTGGTTCGCCACGTGGGGTGGTGTCTTGGGAAGCACTTGGAACACGCGCATCTCGCGAATCGGCCGGTCCGCAGGCAAAGCCATGAGACTTTGCCTCACGTCTTGCACCAGGAACTCGCCTTCGTCCTCCAAGGTCGGGTCCACCGCACCCGGGATCTGCGGCGGGAGAGCACGAGGGCTGAGCGGGATCGGGTACATCGCGGAGCTCTCCGGATCGCGGTAGAGCAGCTCAAGATTGCCCCAGCGATCGAAGTAATAGAGGCCCGTGCGGGTATCCCGCCCCTCGCCGCTGCTCATGCCGGGCAGGGGATCCGGACTGTAACCCACCAGGTAGAAATCCTCCGACAGCGGCCAGGGACCATGGAAGTAGCTCTTGGGCCAGCCATCCGCCTCAGCAAAGCAGATCTCCGGGGTGAGCGCCTCGATGGACGCGAAAGAGTCCTCGCCTGTCTCAGGATCCAACGCCACGCGCCGGGGATCGACGATGACCAGCGAGCCGCCGACGTCGGCATGGTGCGCCCCGGCGACGAACATCACCCGCGGCGATCCCGGGATCGAACGCGGTTGATAGCAGGCATTGATGCGCGTGGTGTAGTTGCCGAACAGGCTGACGGGGCTGGTCCCGTCGGGGTTGCTGATCCAGAGGCCGTGGTAATTGGCGGCGGAGCGATCGACGTAGTCCCAGCGCGTGTAGACGATGCGGCCATCATTGAGGACGAAGGGGTGCCACTCGTTGGTTTCGTGCCACGACAAGGTCCGGATGTCGCTGCCGTCCGCGTTCATCCGGTGCAACGTGTAAGTCGGCAGCGGCTCCCAGGGATTGTGACACCGCCCGAAGCCGCCCCGGCGCGACGACATAAAGGCAAGGCCGCCCTCCGGTAGGGGACACGGATCGAAGTCATCCGCCGGACCGTGCGTCAACTGCCGCAGGTCACCGCCGTCCGCCGCGACGGCAAAGAGGTGAAACGAGCGGCGGTCCGGAGAGTAAAAGTCGGGCTTGGTGGCCGCGCGCTCGGCAAAGGCGAAGTAGACCGTCCGGGCGTCGTAACTCAGCGCGAGCGTGGTGAAGTTGCCGCGCGGAAGCCGGCCCGCCACGAGATCACGGGTCCGGAGCGAGCGCCCGGGCTCCTCGAGCACGAACACGCCCCCGCCGGTCACGTTGCCGTAATCGTAGAAATACCCCAGGTACTCATGGAGCATTTGGCAGACAAAGCGCTGCCGTTTCATGAAAACCAGCGGCTGGCCGGCAAAAAGGGGGTTTCGCAACGCCAGGTCCCGCGTCGCCCAGCGAATCCGGTGGTACAAGGCGCGTCGACTCTCGTCCTCGCGTTGGTCGAGCTCCCGGGCCTCGTGCTGGAGTCGGGTCCAAGCCTCCGTCTCGGGGTCGAGGTCAAGCGACGGGAATGTCTGCCGCATCGCTTCGAGCAACTGGGCGCCGCGTTCGAGCGCGGCCCGGATCGCTTGCGGGTCTGCAGGCTGGCGTTGGCGGTGTTGCTCCTGCCCCGCCCAGTCCGACTCCACCTGGGCGCGCAAATCGGGTTCCACGGCGCGGCCGGTTGCGGCGGTCACGGACGCGGCGAGCGCCAGCGCAAGCCGGATCCAGCCGCGGGCGAATCGCTGAAGGATTTGGGAGGTCATGCGGTATGCGGTTCGGTCCCGTCGGGTTGTCGGTCGCGTCGCTCGAATTCGAACTCGTCACCAACCCAGGCGGCGTGCCGCCGCGAGCGGGTTGGTGGCGCTCACCACATAGGAGTCCAGTTGCCGGTAGCCTTCGTTCACGCATTCGAACACGCCGTGCTCGCGGAAGTCGGTGAGCAGCTCCTTCCAGACCTGGCGGGCGGCGGCAGGATCGCGCTGCGCCAGCGCCCACATCATCCAGCCGGACGCCGTGGCCCAATAGGCCCCGTTCTGATACCGCTCGGGTTGCACCGGCGTCAGCAGGCGTTGCCAGTGCTCGCCTTTCAAGAGGTGCCGCACCTGGCCCTTCCACACAAACCGCGCGCGGTTGTCCGCCAGGAAATCGAGCACCCGCTCACGATTTGGTCCCAGCGGGAAGTCGATCCAGACGGCGTAGGCGTTCCCCCAGACGTCGATCTGGCGGCAGTCCTGGCTCGCCGCGAGAAAGGCCCCGGCCTGGTCATCCCAGAGCCGCACGAGACCGGTTTCGATCAACCCGGCACGGCGACTCAATTCGGCCGCGCCGCGCGCGTCCCCGTAGCGGTTCAGCCAGTCCGCGAGTCGCCGGCCGGCGTGCCAATAGAGCAGCGACTCGAAGAACAGCTCGCCCGTCTTGCCCACTGTGTCCGTGAAGCCGTAGGGCGAATGCGGTTCTTGCGGGTCGTTGAAAACCAGGCCTTCGACGCTTCGCGGCACATAATCCATGGCGCGGCGCAGCGGTTCGGACCAGGCACGCACCCGCGCCAGCCGGGAGGCGGGAGGGATTCTGCGGAGATGCGCGTCCGCAGCGATGACGAGGAACGCCGCGTTGTCGAGGTTGGGCTTGCCCAGGGGATGATCCTCGCCTCCGGCCACGTAGACCGGAACACCGTCCGGACGCACGCGGTCCGGCGCGGCGCCGTCGCGGCGCACGCCTTTGATGAGGTAGTCGATGGCAGCTTCAACTTGCGGCGCTGGAATCAAGTCCCCGGCGTTTTCAACCATGTAGGCGAAATCCCGGGTCCAGAGCGCGCGATAGTTCCCCTTGCCGTCCGGGGTGAACAGTGTGGTGCCGTCGGCGGCGGGCACCTGGCACCCGGCGATCAGGGCACCCGCCCTTTGTTGGAGCCAGGCGATGTCGCTGTCGGTGGGAGGGACCGGCGCCGCGGTTCGAGCTGCGATCGGGGCGGGCGTACCGCAAGCTTCCGGGAGCCGCTGCCAGAAGCGCGTTCCTTCCAGCACGTGACCGGCGGGATGGATCACCAGGTCGACGGCGGATGAGGCGTTGAAGGCACGGTACGCCGGTTCGATTTCCCCGAAAGCCTCGCGCGCCGTGGAAACCGGGAAGCCGCCCGGGGCCCTTTCCAGTTCTCCGATCTCGAGCACCAGCGGCCGCGGGGCCACGCAAGCGAAGATGTCCGCAAAGTCGAAGTGCGCTTCGAGTCCGGCGAAGTTCCAACAGGGACAATGCCCCTGCTTCATGTTTTCCACGGTCGTAAGCCAACCGCTGCTGCAGGCGAGCTTGAGCCGCTCGTCCAGGGCGGCCACGTACATCGTGGTCTCGCCGCCGAGCGAGAGGCCGGCCACGGCCAGGCGGTTGGGGTCCACTTCCGGCCGGGTGACCAGGTAGTCGACGCAGCGCAGGGCGTCCCAAGTGCGCTCGCCCATGAGCGACCAGTTCGCATGTTGAAGTTCGTGCTGGCCGATGTCGGGTGAGATGACCACGTATCCCAGTTCGGCCAGGGCGCGACCGTACCAGTACAGGCTTTGTCCGCGGACGATCTGCTCGCCGCTACCGCCGTGTCCATGCAGCGCGAGCACGGCGCCAACGCGGCTGGTCTGGGTGTGGGGGCGCGCGAGCCAGGCATGCACGCGGCGGTCCGGGAGTGTTCGCAGCGAGATTTCCTCGAGAACCACGCCGTCGCTGGAGTTGGTGGTGCGGGAGAGGATCTGGGGATCGAGGGGCGTGGAGGAGTCGGGCCGCTGCCCGCCCATCATCAGTTCGAAGAGCTTCAGGCGGGCTTCCGCCTGCCAGCGGCGTGCGGCCGCGGCGTCCGGGGCATTGAAGCGCAGGCGCCGTACCGGTTCACCGGCAGCCGCCGCCGCGCTGGTGAGTGTGAGGAAGAGGAGGGCAAGGCAGCCGGTTGTTTTCATGGCGAACAAGGTGACCTTCATCTGCTGGCGGAACATCCGCAAGGCTGCTGTAGCCGCCGGCGTGAGGCGGCGGGCTGGTGAGGCGAGGGGCGTTGCGAACCGCCGAGTCCGCTGTGAGAGGCCTGCGCGTACCACCACTCTCCAGCCGCCCCCTGGTCCCCGCTTGCCCGAGGCTGGATCCGCGGACACCATGACGTGGAACCGTGCCTGTATGCGCATTCTGTTTTTCGCTCATCTCCGGGAGGCCACCGGCCAGGCGGCCGTCGTCTGGGCGGACGCCGCGCCCGGGACGGTGCCGGAGCTTTGGGACCGGTTGTTGCGGGAATTCCCCGGCCTGGCTTCCCACCGCGCTGGAGTGCGCCTGGCCCGCAATCGCGTCTACGCGAATGCCGACGAACTCCTCGCACCTGATGACGAGATCGCCCTGATCCCGCCTGTCTCCGGAGGCTGACCATGGAGATTTCCGTTCAGCTCACCCGGGAACCCGTACCCCCGCATCCGGCCGGCCCTGACGCGTCCGAAGAGGGCACCAACGGGAGTTGGGTGGAGTTCTGCGGGATGGTCAGGAACACCGAGGCAGGCCGGGCCATCGCCGCCCTGGAGTACCAGGCTTACGAGGAGATGGCCGTGAGCGAGATCGAACGAATCTTGCGCGATGCGGGTAGGACACACCCCTGTCGAAGCGTCCGCGTCGTGCACCGGCTGGGCGTCATCCCCGTGGGCGAAACCGCGATACGCGTGTCGATCGGGTCGTCCCACCGCCACGAAGGGATCGCCTTGCTCGCGACGTTCATGGACCGGCTCAAACAGGATGTTCCAATCTGGAAGGTCCGGGCGATCCCCGCCGCGCGACCTGCGGCAAGCGGGCTCCAGTCGTGAAATCCGTCCCCCAGACCCTGGAATTGATTGAGCGCCAGGTGCCGCCGCTCCCGTCGGAGCGAGTTCCGTTGGACCGGGCGCAAGGTCGCGTGCTGCGCGAGACCATCGTGGCGCCCGATGACCTTCCCGCCTTCGATCGCGCCTCGATGGACGGGTTCGCGGTTCGCCGTGATGATCCGGGCCCCGTATTTCTCGTTGTGGATGAGATCCGCGCTGGCCAGACGAGGGCGCGGAAGCTGCAGCCTGGCCAGGCCGTGCGGATTTTCACCGGCGCCGCGCTGCCCGGTGAAGGGCTCCAGGTGGTGATGCAGGAGGACACCGCGACCGAGGGCGACAAAGTGACCGTCCACCAGCGCCGGGCCGACCTGAACATCCGGATGCGGGGTGAGGACGCCCGGCGTGGGGAGACCCTCATGGCCGCGGGAACGCGATTGGGCGCGGGTGAACTCAGTCTCCTGGCGAGCCTGGGCCACGTGCTGCCGCAGGTAGGCCGGCAGCCAAAAGCGGCTCATTTCACCACGGGCGACGAGTTGGTGCCACCCGCGGAAACGCCGGGACCGGGGCAGATCCGCGATTCGAACTCGATCCTGGTCCAGGCCCTGTTGCGGGAGCGGGGGATTTGCGTTCGTCCCGGCCGTCTGCCGGAGGCTTTCGATGGCGCGTGGAGCCGGCTTCAGGAACACGGCGTGGACGATGTCGATCTGCTCTTGATCTCGGGCGGGGCGAGTGTCGGCCGGCATGACTGCACGGCGGACCTGCTTGAGCGCCTGGGCTACGAGCTCCTGGTCCGGAAGGTCGACGTGCGGCCGGGAAAGCCGCTGCTCTTTGGCGTCCGCGGCCCGCAGGTGGCCTTTGGTCTGCCGGGAAACCCGTTGTCCCACCTGGTGTGCTTTCACCTGTTTGTGGCGGCGGCCATCCGACGCCTGGAAGGATTGCCCGCAGCCACGACGCTGAGGTCGGGCACCATGGCCGAGGCGGTCGCCAGTGGTTCGCACTCCCGCGAGACGTACTGGCCGGCGGTCGTACGCGAAGGCGCGGGAGGGTGGGAGGTCCGGCTCCGGGCGTGGCGGAGTTCGGGCGACGTAACGGCTCTTCCCGGTATCGAGGCGCTCGTCAGAATTCCCGCGGGAACCGGGGCCATGCGGCAAGGCAGCCGCGTCGATTTCCTTCCCACGCGTCAGGGAGGTTGAGCGGAGCCGCGGCTCCCGAGGCGTTCGTGGCGCTTTCATTTTGCCGGATGGAATGCACAATGCGCCCGCGTTCTAATGCGTCCCTTTTATGCCTGAAAAGCCCCTTCCCGCTCGCAAATTGTCCGACAAGAGCACCAAGCAGGAGTTGATCGAGGCCTACCAGACCCTCGCCACGCAGCTCGAACAAAAGCGTGCCGCTGAGCTCAACCCGGAGCGCCAGCTGCAGGAAAAGAAAGCCGAGGAGGCGCTCAAGACCGCCTCGAATCTTGCTCCCGAAGGGATCGACCGCGAGATCGGCAATCTCAAGTCGGAGATCAGCCGGATGCTGGCCGAGGTTTCGGAGAAACTCGCGGCCGAAGGTGGCCGGTTCAAGAGCCTGCAGCAGGCGGTCGAGGCCAAGCAGCGCGAACTCCAGGAAGTCTACGGGATCGAGAAAACGGCGGCCACGCTGGCGGCGCTGATCGAAACGCAGAACCAGAAGCGCGTCGAGTTCGAGGCGGAGATGACCCGGCAACGCACGGAGTTGAGGGCGGACATCGACGCCACCCGCGCCGAGTGGGACAAGGAGCGAAAGAACCACGAAACGGAGCTGCGCGAACGGGATGCGGCGGAGAAGAAAGCGCGCGACCGCGAAAAGGAGCAGTTCGACTACGCTTTCAAACGTGATCAGCAGTCGCTGCGCGACAAGCTGGCCGATGAGAAGGCGACGCTCGAGAAGGACCTTAAGCTCAAGCGGGAGACGGCGGAGAAGGAGTTCGCCGAGCGCGAACGCGCGTTGGTCGAGCACGAGGCGGAGCTGGCCTCGCTGCGCGCCCGGGCCACGGCGTTTCCGCAGGAACTCGAAGGTGCGGTGGCGAGGGCAGTGAAGGACATCACCGACAAACTGAAGCTGGAGGCGAAGAGCCGCGAGGACCTGCTCCTGAAGCAGTTCGAAGGCGAGCGCAACGTTCTGGCCACCCGCAACGAGGCGTTCGAGAAGGCCCTGAAGGAACTTGCGGATCAGAATGCACGTCTGAACAAACAGCTCGACGCCGCTTACCTCAAGCTCCAGGAAATCGCGGAGAAGACCATCGAAGGCGCCAGCCAGTCCAAGTCCCTGGCGGAGCTCCAGAAGCTCCTGGTCGAACAGAACCGACGGCCATCGCCGGAGAAGTGATGAGCACCTCGATCGAAGTCAGCTTCACCCCCGCGGAGTTTGCCGAGCTGCAGCGTCGTGACCTGGGGCAGACGGTGGCTGTCGTGTTCGACGTCCTCCGCGCCACGAGCACCATTGCGGCGGCCCTGGCGAGCGGCGCGGAAGGCGTGCTGCCCGTCAGCGACATCGCCGAGGCGCTTGCCGTCCGGGAGCGGCATCCGGACGTCCTCCTCGCGGGAGAACGCCACGGCCTCCGGATTCGCTCCGACCTGACCGGCGGGCCGGATTTTGACCTGGGCAACTCGCCTCGTGAGTTCGTACCGGAACGCGTCCGGGGCCGCAGGGTGGTCATGACCACCACGAACGGCACCCGGGCGCTCCGGGCCTGTGCCGGTGCCCAACGGATTCTTGCCGGCGCCTTCGTCAACCTGGGGGCGCTGGTCCGCGTCCTCGAACGTGACCGTCCGTCCAGCGTCTTGCTGGTCGGCAGTGGCACGCTGGAGCAGGCGGCCTTCGAAGACACCCTGGCGGCAGGCGCCCTGGCGGATGCGATCTGGCCGCACTACGCGGAGGGTAGGATTGCGGATTCGGTTCAGATCGCCCGTCACCTTTACCGCCAGTTTGCCAACGACCTGCCCGGCGCCGCCCGCCTCTCCCGGAACGGGCGTCGCCTGCTGGACCGTCCGGAGTTGCGGGACGACGTCGCCCTCTGCATGAGCCTGGACTTGTTCAACCTCGTGCCCGAACTCAGAGCTGACGGCGTGCTCCGGGCGGCTTGATCCAGGGAGGCTGCGGGTATCCACGGGACGGCCGATGTCCCAGCCGACCCGGCAGGCTCGCCCCGGCGTGACGTTGGGATTCCAGGCTGGTCCAAGATTCCGGGCCCGAGGCAACGCCGGTAAAATGCTTGGTCGTCCCCGGGGTCTGGGGCATAGTGGGGCACGCTCGGTCCTGCAATCCGCGCATGAGTCGTTTCGCCAATCTTGAGTTCGACGGTGCCCGTGAAAGGGCCGAAGCCGCGGGGGAATTGATCTCGGACGAGCGGCGTTGGCTCGGCGAGGCGGAGGCCTGCTTCCGCGGCGGCGACTTCGAGCAGGCGTTGCGCCTGTTTGGTCGGGTGCTCGAGAGCAATCCGCGGAGCGCGCCGGCGTGGACCGGGCAGGTGCGCATGTTGATCGAGTTGGGCGAATTGGCGGAGGCGAAGGTCTGGGCCGACAAAGCGCTCGAGCAACTGCCGAACGAGCCGGAGCTGCTGGCGGCCAAGGGGGTCGCCCTGGCGCGTTCCGGGGACACCGAGGCCGCGCTGGCTTTTTCGGATGCCGCCGTGGCGGAGCAGGGGGATTCGCCTTACATCTGGCTGGCGCGGGGGGACGTGCTGCTGGCCCGGTCGGAGAAGCGCGCGGACTTCTGCTTTGCGAAGGCGCTGGGTCCGGCCAACACCGACTGGCTGTGGCCCTGGCTGGCCTCCCGGGTGCACCTTTTCTACCGACGCTTCGCGCTCGCCCTCAAGCTGGCCCGCCAGGCCCTCTCCCTGGACGCCGGCGCGGCCGTGATCTGGCTCCAGTTGGGGCGGTGCCAGTTCGCCCTGGGCCTGGCCGGCGAGGCGCATCAGTCCCTGGCTCAAGCCCAGCAGCTTGATGCGAACTGCCCGGAGGCCGTCACTTTTCGCGAGGAGTTTCGCGACCTGAGACTGGCTCAACGGCTCCGGGGCTACTGGCGCCGGTTGTGGCATGCCTGATCCCGGCTCCATAGGGCGTCTGGACGGGTTGCTGGCGGACGCCGTCGAGCGCGGCGCTTCGGATTTGCACCTGCTCGCCGGCGCGCCCGCCGCCTTTCGCATCAATGGCGAGATCTTCGTGGCCGAAGGGGCGCCCATGACGGGCGAGGAGTTGGACGCCCTCGCTCACAGCCTGCTGTCGCCCGAACAGCAGGCGGCCTTCGCGCGGGACTGGCAGCTTTGTGCGTCGCTGCCCTGTCCGCAACTCGGGCGGGTGCGGGTGACACTTTACCGGCGGGACGGGCACCCCGAGTTCAGTTTCCGCTTCGGTGGCGAGTATATCCCCTCGCGCGATGATCTCGGTCTCCCGCCGAAGCTGGACGAACTCGCCCGTCGGCCGGTGGGCTTGCTCCTGGTGACGGGTCCCACCGGATCCGGGAAGACCACCACGCTCAATTACCTGGTGGACCTCATCAACTCGGAGCGCCGCTGCAAGATCGTCACCATCGAAGATCCGATCGAGTTCGTGCACCGCCACAAACGAGCCCTGGTGGTGCAGCAGGAAGTGCTCACCGACACGCACTCCTTCCACCGCGCCCTGATTCACGCCCTGCGGCAGGACCCGGATGTGATCGTGATCGGGGAGATCCGGGACCGTGAAGCGATCGCGACCGCGCTGACCGCGGCGGAAACGGGGCACCTCGTGATTGCCACGATGCACTCACCGAGCGTGGTGCATGCGTTGGAGCGGATCATTGGCGTGTTCGAGGGCGGCGCCCAAAAGCAGACCATCCTGCAGCTTGCGAGCTGCCTGGTGGGCATCATCTGCCAGGAACTCCTGCCGAGCGTTGACCGGGCGCGCCGCAGCCTCGCTTACGAGTTGCTCACGGCAAACAGCGCCGTCAGGAACGTCATCCGGGAGAACCAGCTCCATATGCTGGACACGATCATCCAGACCGGGGCGCGTGACGGGATGGTGCTGTTCGACGCCTGCCTGTATGACCTCTACTGCCGCTGCCTCGTCAGCTATGATGTCGCACTGAACCGCGCGCGACATCCGGAGCGCATCGCGAAACGGGGTAACGCGCTTTGAACCATGGCCGCCATTCCCGATCTCACGCGGCGGCGCGGACGATGAAGTTATGAACGGGCTGCTCCAAGGGGCCCTTCGCCTGGCAACCCTGCTGGCCTTCCTGGCCGTGGTGGTCTGGTTGGGCTACCGCATGCTCCAACGGAGCGAGGATCGCCCCGCGCTGATCGTGAAGTGGTTGCTGACGCTCGTGGACATCGGCTTCGTCATCTTCGTCGTGGGGCCGTTGTTCCGGGAGTTTGGGTACGTGGCGGCATTCGCCGGGATGCCGCTGGCGGCGTTTGCCGGACTGGTCATGGCGCTGATTTGGGTCCCCAGCATCACGGACGCGGTGGGACGGAAGTTCGGCCAGCTTTATGACGACGGCGACCGCATGCCCGACCCGGAGCCGCTGTTTTCGATCGCGGAGGCCCGCCGGAAACAGGGGCGGTTTGTGGAGGCCGAGGACGAGGTCAGGCGGCAACTCGCGCTGTTCCCGGGCAATTTTCGCGCCCAGATGATGCTGGCGGAGATCCAGGCCGTCGACCGGCAGGACCTCGCGGCGGCGTCCCAGACGATTCACGAGCTCATCGGGCAGCCCGGCCATACGCCCAAGAACATGGCCTATGCCCTGACGCGGCTCGCCGAGTGGCAACTGCGGCAGGCGGATGGTCGCGAGCTGGCGCGGGCGACCTTCGAGCAGATCGTTGCGCGGCTCCCGGACACTCCGGAGGCCTTCACGGCGCGGCAACGGCTTGCACACCTCACGCCTCCGGAAATGCTGGCTCAGCGCCAGGAGCGTCCGAAGCTCGCGGTTCCCCAGAGCGATGACCGGCTCGGGCTGAGGGGGGAGACGCTGCGAATCAAGCCGGCCGGCAGCGATCCCCAGGAGGAAGCCGCCAAACTCGTGGCCCAACTGGAGGCGCATCCGGAGGACAACCAGGCGCGGGAGGAACTGGCCGTTCTTTATTGGGAGGGGTTCCAGAGAGCCGACCTTGCCATCGAGCAATTGGAACAGTTGATCGCGCAGCCCTTCGCGCCTCCGGCCCACGTGGTGAAGTGGCTTAACGTGCTGGCCGACGTGCAGGTGGCAGCAGGCGAGATCACCCCGGCGCGAACCGCCGTCCAGCGCATCCTCGATCTCTTTCCTGGCACTCCTGCCGCGGAGAACGCGCGGCGGCGGCTGGTCCTGATGGATCGAGAGGTGCAGGGAAAGCGAAAGAGCCAAGTCCTGAAACTTGGCTCTTACGAACAGCGGATCGGGCTGAGGGACGGGCCGCCCAAGCCTCCCGACTAGCGGGCCTGGAGCTGAAGGGCGATCTGTTTGTCAACCTCGCTGGCGAGGGCGATGTTGCCCTGCATCGAGTTGCGGCGGGCCTGGACCAGGACGCGGCTGATGCCGGGCTCGACCTCGTCCACCTTCACGTAGACGGAGTTGTTGTCGATCTTGGCCTCGAGCGTGTTGGCGATCGTGTTCTCGCTGGTGAGGGTGCCCATGTAGCCCAGCACCTGTTTGGCGGCGGCGAAGACATCGGCGGGCTTGCGCTCGTAGCGGCCCTCGACGCGATCGGTCGCGAGGGACACCCCGGCTTTCTTCTTGCCTTCCACGGTCGAATAGCAGCCCGTGGAGAGCAGTGCGGCGGCCACCATCACGACGCAGGCGAGAAACTTCATCTTCATGCGGCGGATGCAACCATAGCGGCCGGACCCGTCAAGCTTTTCAAAAGGGGTCGGTCAATAGTATTGTGTGCTTGCCGCGCCAGGACGCCCGGTCCGCCCCCTGGAGGCGGGCCCCCGACTCCCGCCGATCTCCAACGCGCCTTTTGACCATGATCCGAGCCCTGAGAGAAAGCTTGCCGAGGGTGACGGGGCCAGATTGGAATCTCCCCGTGCGACCTGCTCCGGCCCGTCCCGTCACGCCGCCCGCTGCCGCGGCGGGACTGGCACCCTACCCGATACATTACTGCGGCATCTTCGGCATCTATGGCCACCCCCAGGCGGCCGAGATGACTTACTGCGGCCTGTACGCCCTGCAACACCGCGGCCAGGAGAGTGCGGGCATTGTTGCCTCGGATGGACGCCAGTTCCGCGCCCACCGCGGCATGGGCCTGGTGCCGCAGGTCTTCAACGGCCCCGTGCTGCACGGCCTGGTCGGTCACATGGCGGTCGGCCACACGCGTTACTCGACCACGGGTGAATCCCACCTGCGGAATGCGCAACCGCTCACCGTCGATTGCGCGCGGGGTCAAATCGCCATCGCGCACAACGGCAATCTGACCAACGCGGCCGCGCTTCGCGAAGAACTCGAAGCGCAGGGCTCGATTTTCCAGACCACGGTCGACAGCGAGATCATTCTTCACCTGATGGCGCGCTCCAGCCAGGGAGGGAACGAGAACATCCTCCAATCGTCGCTGCGTCGGATCGAAGGCGCCTACTCGCTCGTGATTCTGACCGAGAAAGACCTGATTGGCGTGCGGGATCCGTTCGGCTTTCGACCGCTCTCGCTGGGGAAGCTCGGGGACGCCTGGGTCCTGGCGAGCGAAAGCTGTGCGTTCGACCTCATCCGCGCCCAGTTTGTTCGCGACCTGGCTCCGGGCGAGGTCCTGGTCATCAACGAATCCGGACTGAAGAGCTACCAGGCCTTTCCCCACCACGAGCGGCGGGCCTTCTGCATTTTTGAGTACGTGTACTTCGCCCGGCCGGACAGCACGATCCAGGACCGGAACGTCTACCGCGTGAGGGTGGAAATGGGCCGGCAGCTTGCGCGGGAGCATCCGTGCGAGGCGGACGTCGTGTTTCCGGTGCCGGACAGCGGGACCTGCGCGGCGCTCGGGTATTCTCTGGAGTCCGGGATTCCGTTTGAAATGGGCTTTGTGCGGAATCACTACGTGGGCCGGAGCTTCCTGCAACCCTCGCAGTTGATCCGCGACTTCGACGTGCGGGTGAAGCTGAACCTCATCGCCGACCTGGTGAAAGGGCGGCGCGTCGTGATCGTGGACGACTCGATTGTCCGCGGCACCACGGCGCGTCAGCGGGTCACCAACCTCAAGCAGGCCGGGGCGAGGGAGGTTCATGTGCGGGTGAGTTGTCCGCCTCACATGCATCCTTGTGTTTACGGCATCGACTTTCCGGACCGCAGCAAGCTGATGGCGGTGACGCACACGACGGACGAGATCCGGCAGTACCTTCAGGCCGACTCGCTGGCGTATCTTTCCAAGGAAGGCATGGTGAAGGCCACGGGCCTGCCGGCGGACAGCTTCTGCATGGCCTGCTATGACGGGCGCTACCCGGTGCCGTACGATCCGGGCTTGGAGAAGCATGTCATGGAACGGCGCCGGGAGCGGGTGCAGAGCCTCGGCGAAGTCCTCGCCCTCGACGAACGCCAGCAACGCCTGCTGTAGTCAGGCGGTCCGGGCGCTTCCGATAGGCAGGCCGACGACGAACTCCGAGCCCGCCCCGGGGGTGCTGGTCACCCGGACGCTGCCGCCGTGGGCTTCAACGACCGCCTTGACCAGGCTGAGTCCCAGACCCAGCCCGCGTTCGGAGCGGCTCTTGTCCCCCCGGTAAAGGCGCGACCAGATCTTGTCGAGATCGGATGCGGGAATGCCCATGCCGGTGTCGCGGACGGTCACGCAGACCTGATCCTCCCGGCGGGACGTTCCCACGGTGACGCGCCCGCCCATGGAGGTGTACTTGATCGCATTGTCCAGCAGGTTGCCGAACACCTGGCGTACGCGGATGGGATCCACGGAGGCGATCATGGGCTCGTGGGTTTCCTGCTGCAGGGTGATGTGCTTTTCCTCGGCCACGAGGCGGTAGACGTCAATCACCTCGGCCAGAAGCTGGTTGAGGTCGGCGGGTTGACGCTGGAGTCGCAGCGTGCCCGCCTCGGCCTCCGCGATGTCCATCAAGGTGTCGAGCATGCTGAGCACGCGGTCGGATTCCTCGACGCAATCGGCCAGGGCAGCCTGCATCAACGCAGCGTCCTGGCCCTGCCGCAACGCGTGTTCGGCACCGGCGCGCAATCGCGCGAGGGGTGTGCGGAGGTCGTGCGCGACGTTGTCGAGCGATTCGCGCATGGTGCGGATGAGCGTCTGGTTGCGATCGAGCAGGGTGTTGAACAGGCGCGCCATCTCGTCCAGTTCGTCCTGGCTGGGCCGGGTGGCGACGCGCGCATCGAGGCGGCCGGTGGCGATGATCTCCCGGGCGGTCTGGGTCGTTTGGCGTACCGGGAGCAGCGCCCGGTGGGTGAAGATCCCCCCGAGGAGCGAACCCAGCCCGACAATCGCGATGAACGCGCCGAGGAACGCCCGCCGGAATGGCTGCAACAGGGTCTCCCGGTTGTTGGCGCTCCGCCCCACCTGCAACAGGCTGCCGTCACGGAATTCGGTCGAGGCCAGGACGAAGTCCTTCTCCTCGTTCTTGGGGATGCGGATGACTCCGACCTGGCGCCGGTAACCATCCCAACCCGGGGGCCTTTCTTCGAAGGCGAGCCAGTCCTCGGGCGCGCTGACCAGGAGCACGGTGTTGCGCGGGCTCAACAACCGGACGTAGAACGGCTTCTCCCGCGGTTTGGAATCCTCCCGGAACAAGGCGCGGTGCAGGGCCGCGGCGCCTCCCGTCTGGTACAAGATGGCGTAGCGCTTCAATTCGGCCTGGATCACCTCGCGTTCCTTGGCCTCGATGGCGCGGGCCATGAGCACGTACAGCAGCAGAAAGAGGACGGCGCTGCTTACGGTGAACAAGGCCGCGTACCAGAGGTTCAGGCGCAGACCGAGATTCCGGCGAATGGAATGGAACAGGCCCATCATCGGGTCAGGGCGTGTGTCGCCGGACGGACCGGCTGCCGGAGCGACGAAACAGCCGGCGTGCGAAGGTTCACCCCCGCGGTGCGGAGTCGGTTCAAGCCGGACTCGGCGGGCAACGGAGCGCCAGCCCTCCGTCGAGGGCGCCGCGCGTCAGCGGGGTTCGAGGACATAGCCGACACCCCGCAGGGTGTGGATGAGTGACTTGCCGGGGTCCACTTTGGCGCGGAGTCGGTGGACGAGGACATCGACCACGTTGGTCTGGGGATCGAAGCTGTACCCCCAGACGTGTTCGAGGATCATGGTCTTGGTCACCACGCGGCGGGCGCTGCGCATGAGGTATTCGAGCAGCGCGAACTCCCGCGCCTGAAGCTCCACCGGTTGGCCCGCGCGGCGCGCCTCGCGTCGCGTGAGATCGAGTTCCAGGTCGGCCACGACCAGGCGGGTCGTCTCGGGTGTCTGCGTCCGGCGTCGCAACAACGCCTGGACGCGCGCCAGCAGTTCCACGAACGAGAAAGGCTTCGTCAGATAGTCGTCGCCGCCAGCCTGCAAGCCGCGGACGCGGTCGTCGACGCCGGCCTTCGCGCTCAGGATCAGGATCGGCGTTTGGATGCGGCGTTCCCGAAGCCGCTGAATCACGGTCAGTCCATCGAGTTGCGGCAGCATCAGGTCCAGCACCGCCGCGTCGTAGGGCGAGGCCGTGGCCAGTTCGAGGCCGCGTTCGCCGTCGCCGCACTGGTCCACGGTGTAACCGCTCTGACGCAGTCCGTTGGCGACGAACGAGGCAATCTTGGGATCGTCCTCGACGACCAGAATGCGCATGTCGGAGCTCATGTTGACTTGACTGACACGCCGTGCAAGCCCGGCCCCGAAGGCCGCGCCGCCCGGACGGACCGACCGCCCGGGCGGCTTGCTGAACCTCATCGTACTGAACCGAACCCGTTAATTAACTCGCATCACTCTCGTCCACGACCACGTAGCGCGTGGTCCCTTCACGCCAGACCCGCAGCAGGGTCACCATGTCCTTGGGATTCGTGGTGAGTTTCACCGCTTCCTCGGCGTTGTGCACCGGCTTCTTGTTGATCTCCACGATCACGTCGCCCGCCTGCAGACCGGCCCGTTCCGAGGCGGAACCGGGCTCCACCTGGGTGATCACCGCTCCCTGCATATCCTCCGGAACCTCGAGTTCCTTGCGGATCGCCTCGTTCAGATCCTGGACACCGACACCCGCCAGCGCCTCGGTCCCTGAAGCGTCCCGGTCACCCGTGCGCGTCACGGTTCCCTTTTGAGGCAGGGCTTTGAGCGTCACCTCGAAGGTCTTCGACTTCCCGTCGCGCAGGGCCTTCACCGTCACCGTGGAACCGGGATCGGTTCGCGCCACCAACAACCGGAGATGACGGCCGTCGCGAACGGCCCGGCCATCCACTTCGGTGATCACGTCACCGTCTTTGAGTCCCGCCTTGGCGGCGGGAGAACCCTCGGACACATCGGCCACCAGGGCCCCGCGTTGCTCTCCGAGTTCGAGCTTTCGGGCGAGCACGGGCGTAATATCCTGCACGCCCACGCCCATGAAACCGCGGTTGACCTTGCCGTCCTTGGCCAGGTCTTCCATGACGTACTTGGCCAGGCTGGTGGGCACGGCAAATCCGATGCCGTTGTTGGCCCCGGTCCGGCTCAGGATGGCGGTGTTGATGCCGATCAACCGCCCGCGGCTGTCCACCAGCGCGCCGCCGGAGTTGCCGGGATTGATCGCGGCGTCCGTCTGGATGAAGTCTTCATAGTCGAGCCCGAGGTTGCCACGGCCGGTGGCGCTCACGATCCCCATGGTGACGGTCTGGCCGATGCCGAACGGATTGCCCACCGCCAGGACGAGGTCGCCGACCTGGATTTCGTCGCTGTCGGCCATGATCACGGCCGGCAGTTCGGAGGCCTGGACCTTGATCACGGCGAGGTCCGTTTGCGGGTCGCGTCCCACGACCTTGGCCTTGAATTCCCGCTCGTCGTGGAGCCGGACCAGGACCTCGTCGGCACCCTCGACCACGTGGTTGTTCGTGAGGATGAACCCATCCTCGCTAACGATCACACCCGACCCGACGCCTTGTTGGCGTGGCATGGGCGCCGGCGCCTGGGGATTCCGTCTCATGCCCGGGCGCTGGCCGAAGAACCACTCAAACATATCGGGACCGGGCATGCCTCCCGAGCCCATGCCGAGCTGCTGGAGCTGCTTGCTGACCGTGACTTGGACGACCGAGGGCGTGACCTGCCGTACCACCCCCGCGAAGCTGACCGCGAGCTGGCTTGCGTCCTGGGGAGTGGTCTTGTCCTCCCGGAGGACGACGCTGGAGCCGGACTCGGGTTTCGCCGGGCGATCCGATTGAACTCCGGCAGCGATGCCTGCCGTCAGAAGGGCGGCGCCCACCGTGAGGGCCCCCAGTTTGGAATACCGTCCTGCGCTTGTTGTTGTGTTCGTGTTCATCTGCTCACCTTTTGTTTCCATGTTCCGATCGTACAAGGTGAGACAGGTTCCCGGTGACGGGAGTCTTTCGCCCGCATTACACTTCTGTAATGGAAGGTCAGCGCTCGGAGCCGAGGCGGAAGCCGTGAAGGCCGGAGTCGCGAAGCGCCTGGAGTGCGGGGATTCATCCCCGCTTTCGCAGCAGGTTCAAGGGGAGGGGGCGCTGTCCCAGGCGCGCCGGATCGGCGGCCAGCGGAGTGCCCGCCCTACCTGTCTGCGGCGCAGGGGTAGCGCATCCCTTGGTCTGCCGGCGATGCGCGGTGACCCTGGACCCAAAAGCGCCGCTAAAGCGGACGCACTCCAAACGCTTCGCGCCGTTCCAAGGCACGTCCGGAGTCGCGAAGCGCCTGGAGTGCGGGGATTCATCCCCGCTTTCGCAGCAGGTTCAAGGGGAGGGGGCGCTGTCCCAGGCGCGCCGGATCGGCGGCCAGCGGAGTGCCCGCCCTACCTGTCTGCGGCGCAGGGGTAGCGCATCCCTTGGTCTGCCGGCGATGCGCGGTGACCCTGGACCCAAAAGCGCCGCTAAAGCGGACGCACTCCAAACGCTTCGCGCCGTTCCAAGGCACGTCCGGAGTCGCGAAGCGTCTGGAGTGCGGGGATTCATCCCCGCTTTTCGGAGTCCGTCCTACCGACGGGGAGGTGCGAGGCGCCCTATTCGGCCCGGTGGCGCTTTTCCGACTTCTTCGGCTTTTCCTGCCTCGCCTTCTTTGCGGGACGGGCGGGATCCTTGACGGCCGCGGGCGCGTTGGTGGAGTTCTTCGATTCGACGAACTCTTTGAACTGCCGCTGCAGGGTCTCGAACTGCTCGCGCAGGCTGCGGTTCTCCTTGCGGAACCCCTCGATCTCGTCGCGCAAGGTTCGAAACTCGTCCACCGGACGCCGGTTGGCGCGCAGTTTGTTCAGCGCTTCCTCGGCGGCCCGGCGTTGCCCATCGTCCTGGCTGCGGCCGCCGAACGTCTCGAGCAAGGCTGTGGCTTTCGAGTCACCGAGCGTGCCGAGCGCACTTAGCGCCGCGCGGCGGACGGAAAGCCGCGGGTTGGTGGTCTGGGCGGCGAGGAACTCCCGCACGGCGGTCTTGTCCTCCTCGTTACGGGCCAGGTGAGCCAGCGCGGTGAGTCCCTGGGCGAAGTCGTAGCCGACGAAATCGCCGGGGCGTGAGCGCAGCGCTTCCAGGAGAGGCGCGATGAACGCCGGGTCGTCCTGCGCGCGCATGGCCCCGACCGCGGCATCGGCGAGCGTGTTTCGGAAGGACGGCGTGCCCAGGAACCGCAGCAGGAGTTCGCGGGTGGCCTCGGATCCGTAGGGCCCCAACGTCGAGATCAGCTCCCGCAGGACATCCGGGTTTCGCTCGGTGTTGATGGCGCCCATCGTGCTCTCGAGGACGCGCGGCCGGTAGAAGCCCCGAAGGTCTTCCCGGACCTGGCGACGGACGCGGGCGTCGGTCTGGTCCGTTCCTGCCAGCAGCGCGTCCAGCGCCTCGTCCGTCCGCAGGCCGCGCAGGGCCCGCGACGCTTCGATCCGCACGGCGTAGAACGGATCCGAGTTCAAGGCGCGTCCGAGCCGGGTGACCGACTCCTTGTCCTTGCGCCCGCCCAGCGTGCGAACGGCCAGGATCCTGCCGATGAGATCGGTTTGGTTGGTGAGCTGGGATTCAACCATGTTCGCCGGCGGCGTGAAGCGGATCCGGGCCAGCAGCGTGAGTTCGGGATCGAGCCGCACGCCTTGCGGCATCTCGGGAAGCGCAAAGTAGAAGTCCTCTTCCTTTTCCTTCACCGTGATCTGCCGGTCGACGGCTCCCGCGGACAGGGCGAAGCGGACCGGGAGAGTCACTTGAAAGAGGAGGACCTTGTCACTGACCGCGTGCGTCTGGCGGACGGCGAGCCGGGCCAGCCGGGTGCTTTCGTCCCAGGAATAGCTGGCTTCGAGGGTGGGGGCGCCCGCGTGGTACACCCATTGATCGAAGAAGCGGTCGAACGGACGGCCCGAGAGTTCCTCGATCACGTCCTTGAAGTCGTCGGTCTCGACGTTGTCGAAGGCATGGCGTTCGAGGAACGTCTTCACGCAGCGCCGGTAAAGGTCTTCGCCGAGCTCCGACCGCAACATGTGCAGGACCCAGGCGCCCTTGGGATAGGCCCGGAAGCTGAACTGCTCGTCCGGGGAAGTGAAACCGCGCCAGACGATCGGGATGGTGTCGTTGGCCTGGTCGAGGACGCCCTGGCCCTTCTCCCACATGTTCCACAGGAACTCGTCACGACCGTTCCGGTGCCGGTCGTACAGGGCCTCGTAGTAGGTGGCGAAGCCTTCGTTGAGCCAGAGATGGCTCCAGTCTTTGCAGGTGACCAGGTCGCCGAACCACTGGTGGACCAGTTCGTGAGCGACCAGCCCCTGGCTCGAGCGGATGTTCTCCGTTTCCGGCGGGAACAGGGTGCCGTCGGTCAGGATGGTCATGGTCGTGTTCTCCATCCCGCCGGCCACGAAATCCTGCACACAAACCTGGGCGTACCGTGCCCAGGGATAGGGGACACCGATCTCGTCCTCGAAGTACGCCATCATGTCCCGGGTGTCGCGAAACGAGCTTTCCGCCCAGGCGAACTCGGAAGGCGGGGTGTGAAACGTGAGGGGCACCTCGCCATGGCGGTCCTCGAGCTGACGAAAGTGGCCGGCGGCCACGGCGATCAGGTAATTCACGTGCGGCTTGTCCTGCAACCAATGATGGGCGATGAGGCCCGTCGCGGCGTCTTTGGTCTCGGACAGGAGGCGGCCATTCGAGAGCACGACCATGCCTTCCGGAACGCGGCACGTCACTTCCGAGGTCATCTTCTCGTTGGGCGCATCGAAGCAGGGAAACCAGTGCCGGTGCGAGATCGACTCGCCTTGACTGAACAGGTGGGTGTCTCCCGGGGGGTAACCCATCTCCGGCGTCCGGAAGTACAGCCCCTGCGTCGGCTCGGCGCTGTAGGAGATGCTGAGGGTGGTCTCGCGGTCCGCCGGGAGCGGGGCGGCGAAGGCCACCGTGAGCTGCCGGTCGTCGTTCTGCCAGGAGGCGACCGCCTCGGAAGCGGTCACGCGCGTCACGCGGAGGTCCACCGCGTCCAGCGTGACCTTCTGGACGGGCCGCGCCAACGGCTTGAAGCGAAGCGAGGTGGTCCCGGTCAGGGACCTCATCTTGAAATCAGGCGTGAAGTCGATCGCGAGGTGGAGGATGTCGACTTCGCGCGTCGGCGCGTATTGCCGGGGCGCCGGGGCCTGATCTCCGGCGTGCGTCGCGGGGCCCCCGAGGACGGCACTGCCGTACACCATGAGGAGCCAAAGCCAGGCGAGACGTCGGGGTGGGTTGGAGGAGAGGCGGGACATGCGGGACCGCCGTCCCGGGCGGCAGGGTTCAACCATCGTCATGGCGTCGAGCGTACCAGTCGTGGCGCCGGGCGCAACGCGTGGTTCCGGCGACCCCGGTCCGGTGACCGGGCTCGGGCGCCGGGGCGTGTCATGGCCGGATCCGCCCGGGAATAGCCGGATTTTCCCGGTCTTTCCCTTTGTGGCGGGGGCCGTCCGGAACCGAGACTGGGCCATGGCTGAGAACCTCCGGATTCACGACCTGCCGCTCAGTGAACGGCCCCGGGAACGGCTGCGCGACAAGGGCGCGTCCGCGCTGACTCACGAGGAGTTGCTCGCCATCCTGTTGCGGACGGGCACGGCGGGGATTTCCGCTCTCGAGGTTGGCCGTCAACTCCTCCGTCAGTTCGGCACGCTTCAACGCATCGCGGCCGCGCAAGCCGGGGAGTTGGGCGCCATTCGCGGTGTCGGACCCGAGAAGGCGGTGACGCTTGCGGCCGCCTTCGAACTGGCCCGGCGCATCGCCCGGGAAGCTCAAGGCGAGGCGCCACTCCTGGACACGCCGGAACAAGTGGCCGCGTTCCTCCGCGAGGAGGTGCGCCTGGACCGGGTCGAACGCCTGCATGCGTTGTTCCTGAACACGCGTCGGCGCCTGGTCGGACGCAGCGTGATCGCGGACGGCACGCTCGATACGCTCCTGGTGCATCCGCGGGAAGTGTTCCTGGGAGCCATCGTTGCCAACGCGGCTTCCATCGTTCTGGCCCACAATCATCCCAGCGGGGACCCCACGCCGAGCGAGGCCGACATCAAAGTCACCCGGGACCTGATCCGCGGTGGGCAGCTTCTCCGGATCGAGGTGGTCGACCACGTGATCCTGTTATCCCAACATTGGGATAAAAGGATTTATGCTAAGTGCCGGATTATCCCAAGTTGGCTGCGGTCTGTCGTTTGA
>CAZHUS010000039.1:0-72363 GCA_964535555.1 uncultured Verrucomicrobiota bacterium | reverse complement strand
CTCTCCATGAACCTGTCCCGAAAAGCGGGGATGAATCCCCGCACTCCAGGCGCTTTGCGGCCCCGGACGTGCCTTGGAGCGGCGCGAAGCGTTTGGAGTGCGTCCGCTTTAGCGGCGCTTTTGGGTTCATGGCCACGGAGCAGGTCCGCTAGGAACAAGGGGCTCTCGATGAAGCGCCCCCGGAGCGCGGGCATGTCAGCATGTCGACCGACGACTTGTTCGGGATTTCCCAACCGTTGCCGCGCCGATAGAGTTCGCGGCCATGAAGACCCCTTCATGGTTGGCTGTCGCGGTCGCGGCATTGGCCCTGCATGCCGCGCTTCAAGCCGGGGAGCCGCCGGGCGACGCCTCCATCGACCGCGCCACGCTGGACCGCTGGTCGGCACCGTATCGGGGATGGCACTACCAGCCCGACCACGTCATCGCGGCGCAACCCAGGATCCCGGGTCACGAAGTCTTTGTGAACACCGACGTCCCTTGCGTGTACCAGCTGCCCGGCCGGCTGGACCGTTGGTACATGAGCTTCATCGCGTTCAACGGCCAGGGCTACAACTCTTTTGTCGCGGAGAGCACCAACCTCGTGCAGTGGACGAACCCGCGACTGGCAATGGGCTTTGGCCCGACCAACACCTTCGACCACGGCGGTTGTGTCGTCGGCGCCTTCCTTTACGAATCCTACGACATCCGGGCCCCGCGCGTGCTCAAGCCACGGAACGACCGCTACTGGACGTTGTACGGGTGCTACCCGCGCCAGGGCGGCTACGAACTCCGCCCCGGCTACGAAGGCGTGGCGTGCAGCGACGACGGCCTTGCCTGGCGCCGGGCCAAGGACGCTCCCATCCTCGCGGTTCAGGATCCGGATTGCGGCTCCTGGGAGAAGGACTGCATCTACCAGCCCTGGCTCGTCGAACACCGGGGCCGCTATTTCAACTTCTACAACGCCGCCAACGCCGGCATCGAGCAGACCGGACTCGCCTTCTCGACCGACCTGTTGGAGTGGATGCGGTACCCCGCGAACCCCGTCATCCGCAACCGGACCGGCGGCTACGACGAGCAGTTCGCGTCGGACCCGAAGGTCTTTCGCGACGGCGATCACTGGACCATGTTTTACTTCGGCGTGGGCCGGGGCGGCGCTCACATCATGGTTGCCTTCTCGAAGGACCTCGTGCACTGGGCGTCCCATCCGGAGCCGCTTTACCGGGCGGGCGGAAATCCGAGCGGTCTTGACCAGCAATACGCGCACAAGATCTCGCTCGTGTACGAGCCGCGGGGCGACACGTTCTACATGTACTATTGTGCGTGCGGCCCCCAAGGTCGGGGCATCGGGCTCATCACCAGCAAGCCGGTGGCCCGCCAGGCCCCAAGCGCGTCCCAACCCTGATTCCGACTCCATGCACACCGCGTCCGATGCCTCCCAGCGCCTGCCTCCGCCTTCCCATGAACCTGCCCCGAAAAGCGGGGATGAATCCCCGCACTCCAGGCGCTTCGCGGCCCCGGACGCGCCTTGGAGCGGCGCGAAGCGTTTGGAGTGCGTCCGCTTTAGCGGCGCTTTTTGGTTCATGGCCACGGAGCAGGTCCATAAGGAACAGGTCGCTTCCCAGGAACCGTCTGAGGAGCGCGGACTTCAGTCCGCAGGAACCCGCGCCGGCTTGGGGACGTCCCTGCGGGCTGAGGCCCGCGCTCCTCAACGGTTCAAGGTCACTGCCCATGGCCTCGGGGCCAAGAGGACTTCCCCCGTCCCATGACCTCACGCGAGCGGGTTCGCGCCGCCCTGGACCACCAGGCAACCGACCGGGTGCCGCGGTTGTTGTACGAGGAGGCGATCGGCTACACGCCTCCGATCCGGCGCCTGCTGGAAAGGCATTGCGGCGTCCAAGACCCGCGAGCGTTCTTCCAGATGGATCTCACAAATGTCCGGTTCAATCCCACCGCCCTCCCGCGCTCGCGGTTCGCCGGTTGGCTCGGCGCCGAATCGGAGACCGCCCTGGCCAGCGGCGGCGTCGATGAATGGGGTGTTTGGAGGAAGGCGGGCGACTTTCATCACTTCACCCGCATCCAGTCCCCGTTGCGGTCCGTGGAGGACCCGGCGTGCCTGCGCGATTACCCATGGCCCGACCTGGACCAACCGTATCGCTTCCACGGCGTGCGGGAGCGGGTGCGGCAGCTTCAGGGTGAAGGCTTCGCGGTGGTGGGCTACGCCGGTTCCGTGTTCGAACGGGCCTGGTCCTTGCGCGGCTTCGAGGAGTTGATGATCGACATGTTGACCGCCCCGGAGACGGCGCATGGACTCCTCGAGCGGACAGCCACGCTGCAACGGCATGCCGCGGCCGAGTTCGCCAAGGCCGGCGTCGACATCGTGATCACGGGTGACGATGTGGCCGGGCAGGAAGGATTGCTGCTCAGCGCCGGCATGTGGCGGCGGTTCCTGAAACCACGGCTTGCGGACACCGTGCGCGCCGTGAAGTCCGCGAACGCCGAAACCCGCGTCTTCTACCACTCGGACGGGAATCTCGAGGTGCTCCTGCCCGAGTTGATCGAGATCGGGATCGATATCCTGAACCCGGTTCAACCGGAGTGCATGGACCCGGCAAGGCTGAAACGTGAGTACGGAGACCGGTTGTCCTTCTGGGGAACGGTGAGCGTTCAGCGCACGATGCCGTTCGGTTCGCCGGCTGAGGTCCGGATGGAAGTGCGGCAGCGGATCCTCGAGGTGGGCCGTGGTGGTGGGCTCATCCTCGCGCCGGCGCACGTCCTGGGTCCGGAAACCCCGTGGGAGAACGTGCTGGCATTCTTTGAAGCGGCGGACGCGACCCCGCCGCCGTCGGGTTGAAAACGAGGGGGTCGGTTGGGGCGGGCCCTTGGCGGCATCCCCGGCAGGCAACCCCCGGTCCGTCGAACGGGCGACAACCGTGGCGAGGCTTCCGGATGCCGGGACGGAGGCAGATTTCCTTTGCTGGGGCTGCGGATTCCAACCATCCTAAGATGCACCGGAGGCGCCGGGTTGTGCCCGCGTTCCGACGGACAGAGCGCTATGGCAGTTTCCGCAATCGAGAGTCGATATCAGTTTCAGGTGCTGATGTGGTACGGGGTGCTGGCCGCCGGCTTGTTGCTGGCCGCCATGCTCCTTGCGGCGGACCTGTTCCTGGTATCGGTGCTGTTGATGATGCTGGGGTGGGTGGTCACCCTGCCCTACCACGCCAAGCTCTCGGCCGTGCTGGCGATCAGCACCTTCAGCTCGGCGCTGATCATGCCGTTCGTCCCGGGGCGGCCGTACGCGTGGGAAGCGGCCGCCATGCTCGCCTGGTCGGGCATCATCGTGCTGGTGATGTTGCGGCGCTTTCCGCCCGGGCTCCGCGAGACGTTGCGACGGAACCGCTGGATCTACATCGGCACGATCATCTACTCGCTGACGCTGTTGCTGATCATGTGGCAGCGCGGCTTCGGCTTGCGGATCATGGGCTCGAGCCAGCAAGGCGGCCGCCTGTACCTGCAGCAATTGATCTGCGCCATCCTGCCGCTCCTGTTCACCATGGTCCGCATGAACGAGAAGACGCTCGTGCGCGTGCTGACGATCATGTGGCTGCTGAGCACAACGTATTTCGTCTCGGACTTCGCTTACACCTTCGGCGGCTCCTCGAACTTCCTCCTCCAGTTCTTCGAGCTTTCGGCGGACGCGCTGAACTTCGAGCGGATGACGTATCACTTCGGCATCCGTCGTTTCCAATCGTTCAACAACGCCGGCATCGGGCTGATCTTCCTCCTGCTCTCGCGGCACAAGCTCCAGGATTTCTTTGGCCGGTCGGGGTGGTGGCTGTTGCCGACGGCGGTTGCGATTTTCGGCGTCAGCCTGTTGAGCGGGCATCGCGGCTACATCCTGCTGGTCATGGGCACGATCGTGGTCGTGGCGGTGGCCCAACGGTTCTTCACGGTGCGCACGCTGATCCTGGCCCCCCTCTCGGCGGTCCTGCTGGTGTTGCTGGCGTATTCCTGGGCGGACCGGGCGCCGCTGGCGGTGCAGCGGGCCATTTCGTTCCTGCCGGGCATCGACGTGAATCCTCACGCGGCCGCCGACGCCTCGAACACCATGCACCTGCGGCGCATCTTGCGGCGGGTGGGAATCTCGATGATTCCCGAGTACCTGGTCGTGGGGCGCGGCTTCACCAAGTACCTCGATGTCGAGCGCATGCCGTTCGACACCGAAGGCGTCGAGTTCCACGTGGCGCAAGGGGTGTTCTACAACGGCTTCATCGGGCTGCTGGTCAACACCGGCCTGCCGGGAACGGTGGGCATGTTGCTCGTGATCACGGGTGGCACGATGCTTTCGGTGCGGGTCCTCAGGCTCGTGCGAAAGCTCGGAAGCGATGACACCTTCACGCGGTCCTGTTCCGTCCTGGGCGGGTTCTTTCTGACGAGCGCCCTGTTCTTTCTGCTGCTCCACGGCGACAGCGAGTTTGCCCTCAAGACCTTCGCCTTGCAGTTGGGCACCCTGATTCTCGCCGAACGCCTGTTGCTCGAACGCGTCAAGCGAGCTGAAGCCGCGGCCGTCCCGGAGGAGGAGCAGCCCACCCACGGTGCGCCGCTTGCCTTGCCAGCCGGGGCTCCGGCCTGAGCTGCGCTTCGGGCCGGGAAGCGCCGCCGCGTCAAAGCGTCAAGCCGCGAGTTGACGCCACCGGGTGAATCCTTTACAGGAGGTTGCGTCCCGTACGGGCTGACTCACCTATGAAAGCGTCCTTTTCGCGTCTCCTCGCCGTCGTTCCCCAACTGTCGCGGGGCTTGATCACTGGCGGCCTGCTGTGGTGGGGAGGGTTGGGCGCACCGCCGGCGCTGCAAGCGGCCGGCGCGTCGCTCAGCCGCCCGGTGCTCCTGGACAAGATCCGCGGCGGCTGGGCCGGTCAGATGATCGGCGTCGCCTACGGCGCCCCCACCGAGTTCAAGTCCAACGCCAAGATCGGGGAGTGGGAACTCGTGTGGAAGCCGGGGATGCTCGAGAACACGATCCACCAGGACGATCTCTACGTGGAGATGACCTTCGCCCGGGTCATGGATGAGCGCGGTCTCGACGCCAGCGTCCAGGACTACGGGAATGCCTTCAAGGGTTCGAAGTACCACCTGTGGCACGCCAACGCCGGCGCCCGTCGGGCTCTGAATCAAGGCGTCGCGGCGCCCTGGTCCGGGCACCCGAAGTACAACTTTCACGCCAATGACATCGACTTCCAGATCGAGGCCGATTTCATCGGGTTGATGTGCCCGGGCCTGCCGCGCGAGTCCAACCAGTATTGCGATCGCGTCGGCCGGGTCATGAATTACGGCGACGGGCTCTACGGCGGCATGTTCGTTTGCGGCATGTACGCAACCGCCTTCTTCGAAAGCGACGTCCGCAAGGTGGTCGAAGCGGGCCTGGCCTGCATCCCGGCCGGCAGCGAGTACGGTCGGTTGATCCGCGACCTGCTGGATTGGTCGGCGCAGCATCCCGGCGACTGGCGCCGCGTGTGGCACCTGGTCGAGGAGAAATGGGACAAGAACGACCCCTGCCCCGACGGCTTCAACGCCCCGTTCAACATCGACGCCAAGCTCAACGGCGCCTACATCGCCTTTGGCCTGCTCTTCGGCGGAGGTGATTTCGAAAAGACCATGGAGATCTCCACCCGCTGCGGTCAGGACTCGGACTGCAATCCTTCGAGTGCCGCCGGCGTGCTGGGCGTGATCCTCGGGTTCGAACGCATCCCCGCCAGGTTCAAGGCGGAGCTGCCGCAGTTCGAGAACACGAAGTTCGATTTCACCGAGTACTCGTTCAACGACATCGTCAAGTCCACCGAGGCGCGCGCGCTCAAGGTCATCGCGGCGACGGGCGGGACCGTCAACGATCGGGAAGTGCAGGTGAATGTGCAGTCCCCGGAAGCACCGCCGCTCGAGCAATGGACCCCCGGCCTGCCCGACCGACGCATCAAGGCCGGGGACGCCGCCTGGACCTGGTCCGGATCCTGGAAGGTCGACCGGGACATGCGCGTCGCCGAAGGAGCGGGAAGCGAAGTCACCCTGAAGTTCGACGGCGTGGCCGTCGCGGTGCTGGGCAGCCTGGACCAGTCCGGCGGGCGCGCCCAGGTGTATCTCGACGGTCAGAAGACGGAACTGGCCCTTGATGCCTACATCGTGCCCAACACGCACGACAACGTGCTTTGGCAGGCCTACGGCCTGAAGCCCGGACCGCATACGCTGCGACTGGTCACCCTGGACGAGGCCGATGCGCGTTCCCAGGGGAAGCGCGTGGCCATCCGCGAGGCGGTCACGTATCGTGCGGCGAAGTGAAGCCCGGGACCTCACCACCGCCGTCCGCACTGCAGAGATCGAGGTCTGCCCGGTGGACATGAGAGATCGGAACTGACTATGAATCTTCGCCCGCTGGAACTCCCCATGACCCTTCCCATGAACCTGCTCCGAAAAGCGGGGATGAATCCCCGCACTCCAGGCGCTTCGCGGCCCCGGACGTGCCTGGGAGCGGCGCGAAGCGTTTGGAGTGCGTCCGCTTTAGCGGCGCTTTTTCGTTCAGGGTCACGGAGCAGGTCCGCAAGGAACAGGTGGCTCTCCATGAACCGCCACCAGGTAGGGCGGGCACTCCGCTGCCCGCCGTTCCCGGCGTCCTGGACCTTCGCCTTCGCGCTCGTTGCGAGTCTGTGCCCCTCGGGATGCAAGCCGTCGCCAACTCCGCCTACGGCCGCGTCGGGCCAAGCCGACAAACCGCGCGTCGCGTTGGTGATGAAGTCCCTGGCCAACGAGTTCTTCCTCACCATGGAGAACGGGGCGAAAGCCCACCAGAAGGCCAACGCGGATCGCTACGACCTGGTCGCCAACGGCATCAAGGACGAACTCGACGTCAGCAAGCAGATTGACCTCGTCGACCAGATGATCGCCCAGAAGGTCGATGCCGTCGTGATTGCTCCCGCAGACTCCAAGGCGCTGGTGCCAGTGTGCCTCAAAGCCCAGAAGGCCGGCATCATTGTCATCAACATCGACAACCAGTTCGACCAGGGCGTCCTGACCCAGAGCGGCGCGAAGTTCCCCTTTGTGGGACCGGATAATCGCAAAGGCGCGAAGCTGGTGGGTGACGTGCTTGCGTCCAAGCTCAAGCCCGGCGACAAGGTCGCCATCCTTGAAGGCGCCCCCAACGCCTTCAACGCCGTGCAGCGCAAGCTCGGCTTCGAGGACGCCATGAAGGCGGCGGGCGCGGCCATCGTCAGCTCGCAGTCCGGGTATTGGGAGACGGACAAGGCCAACCAGGTTGCGGCGGCGATTCTGACCGAGCATCCGGATCTTCGGGCGCTCCTGTGCGCGAACGACAGCATGGCGCTGGGCGCCGTGGCCGCCCTGCGCGCGGCGGGCAAGTCGGACCAGGTGCTCGTCGTGGGTTACGACAACATCGCCGCCGTCAAACAACTCCTCGCCGAAGGCCGCGTGCTGGCGACGGCGGATCAGCATGCCGACCAACTGGCGGTCTTTGGAATCGAGTACGCCCTCGATATGCTCAAGACGCAGGCCGCGCCGGCCGACCGGGAGACCCCGGTGGAACTCGTCACGGCCGCGGCGGCGGCCTCTCCTGAACGTTGACCGGCCGCCCCGACAACGCGCCGTTGCTCCAGGCCCGCCGGCTGTGCAAGTCGTACGGGCCGGTCCGGGTGCTCGCCGAGGTGGATTTCGAGCTTCGCGCGGGCGAGGTCCATGCCCTCGTCGGCGAGAACGGCGCCGGCAAGAGCACCCTGTCCCGCATCCTGGCCGGCCTCACCGAACCTGACAGCGGGTCGATGGCCCTGGCGGGCGCGACCCACGCCCCGCGCGACCGGCGGCAGGCAGAGCGCGCGGGCGTCCGCATGGTGATGCAGGAGTTGAACCTCGTGGGGAACCTCACCGTGGCGGAGAGCCTCTTCCTCGACCGGTTGCCGCATCGCTGGGGTTGGATCGACCAGACGCAGCTCCGTCAGCGGGCCCGCGCGGCGCTCTCTCGCGTGGGCCTGGCCGACCTTGAGCCCGAAAGACTCATCAGCAGCCTCGGCGTCGGCCAGCAGCAATTGGTCGAGATTGCCGCCGGTTTGTGCCGCGACTGCCGCGTGCTGATCCTGGACGAGCCCACCGCGGCGTTGACCGACGTGGAGACGGAACAGCTCTTCCGCCAGATCTCGGTCCTGCGCGAAGCCGGTGCCGGGATTCTCTACATTTCGCACCGCCTCGAGGAGATTCGACGAATTGCAGATCGCCTGAGCGTGTTGCGCGACGGGCGGCTGGTGGCGACGCGGCCGGCTGGCACCGTCGCCATGGAGGAGATCGTGCGGCTGATGGTGGGACGCGACCTGGGCGCGGCTCCGCCGCGCGCCCGGCGAAAGGCGGGCAACCTGGCGCTCGAGGTCCACGGCTTCCGCAGGTTGCCGGCGGTGCAGGACGTCAGCTTCGATCTCCGACGCGGCGAGATTCTGGGCCTGGCCGGCCTCATGGGTTCGGGACGCACTGAAACCGTGCGGGCGGTGTTCGGAGCCGATGCCGCCGAAGCTGGCGAAATCCGGTTGCATGGGAAGTTGCTGCCCACGCGGTTTGCCTCGCCGCGGGAGGCGGTCCGTCACGGGATCGCGCTGCTGACCGAGAATCGAAAGGAGCAGGGCCTGCTGTTGCCGCTTGCCGTGCGGACCAACGTCACGCTGCCCTCGATAGGGCGACTGGCGGGCGGGGCTGGTTGGCTCCGCCAGACCGCCGAAACCATCGCGGCCGCCAACTGGGTTCAAGCCCTGGGGGTGCGTTGTCGCGATATCGAACAACCCGTCGCCGACCTCAGCGGCGGCAACCAGCAGAAGGTCGTCATTGCCAAGTGGCTGCTGCGCGATTGCGATATTCTGATGTTTGACGAGCCCACGCGGGGCATCGATGTGGGAGCGCGGTTCGAGATCTACGAATGGCTCGACCGGCTGGCGGCCCAGGGCAAGGCGGTGCTGGTCGTGTCTTCGGACCTGCCGGAGCTGATGGGTTTGTGCGACCGGATTGTCGTGATGTCAGCCGGCCGGGTGGCCGGGCGCTTCGATCGCGGCGACTGGAGTCAGGACCGGATCATGAACGCCGCGTTGAGCGGATATGTTGCGAGGGCCGCATGAAAGCTGACGCTTCGGGTGCAACGGTGTCCTCGCGGCCGGCGTGGCGCTCGCTGGCCGGAGAATACCTGGGACTGCTCGGCGCGCTGGGACTGCTGGTCCTCGTTTTCAGCCTGATCACGGAGCGGTTCTTCAGCGCGACAAACTTCCTGACGATCGCGAACCAGATTCCCGCAGCGCTCCTCGTGGCCACGGCCATGACTTACGTGCTGGTCATCGCCGAGATCGATCTCTCGGTGGGTTCGGTTCTCGGATTCTGCAGTTGTGTGCTGGGCGTCGCGCTGACGCACTGGAAATGGCCCCTCACGGCTGCGATCCCGTTCAGCCTTCTGGCGGGGCTGGCGTGTGGGGCCTTCAACGGTGCGGTGTCCCTCCGGTGGCGTCTGCCTTCGTTCATTGTCACCCTGGGCATGCTGGAAATGGCCCGCGGCGGCGCGCATGCGGTGACCAGGTCGCAGACCCAGTATGTCGGGGCGGTCATCGCGCCCATCGCCGACACGCACCTCCTCGGCCTCTCGCTGCCGTTCCTGCTGGCCATCGCGGTCGTCGTCATGGCGCAGCTGGTCCTGACGCGCACGGTCTTTGGCCGGTACCTGGTGGCCATCGGCACGAACGAAGAGGCGGTCCGCCTGAGTGGGATTGATCCGCGGCCGATCAAACTCATCGTCTTCCTCGTCACCGGGCTGCTGGTCTCGCTGGCCGCCGTGATCGACACCTCGCGCTTTCAGTCGGCGAATCCCAATGCCGGGTCGGGTTTCGAGCTCCAGGCGATCGCCGCGGCCGTGATCGGTGGCACCAGCCTCATGGGAGGCCGCGGTTCGGTGCTCAGCAGCTTCTTCGGAGTGCTCATCATTGCGGTGCTGAATTCCGGCCTCGCCGCCGTGGGAGCCCGCGACGAGATGAAGCGGCTGGTCACCGGCGCGGTGATTGTCGCTGCCGTGATTCTCGACCAATACCGACACCGGTTCGGGAAGCCGCGCCAGAGTCCCTGAATCGCAAAACCCGTTGCTGACAGGTCCGGGCTCAAGCCACGGAGGAACGCGGATAAACGCGGATGAGGGCCGGGACGCTGCGGAGTCACTTCATGAAACCGAAACCGAAACTCGTCGTCATCGGCAGTTCGAACACCGACATGATCATCCAGGTCGAGCGCATCCCGCGTCCGGGAGAGACCGTCCTGGGTGGGACTTTCTCCATGGCGGCGGGTGGCAAGGGGGCCAACCAGGCCGTCGCCGCCGCGCGGGCCGGGGCCGAAGTGACCTTCGTGGCCCGCGTGGGCAACGATCTTTTCGGGGACGAAGCGGTGGCCGGCTTCAAGCGCGATGGCATCGACACCGAACTCATCGTCCGCGACCAGGCGGCGCCCTCCGGGGCCGCCTTGATCTTCGTGGCTCAGACCGGCGAGAACAGCATCGCCGTCGCGGGTGGGGCGAACGCGCGTCTGGTCCCGGCCGATCTCCACCGGGCCCGCGACGTGATTCGCCAGGCCGGCGCGGTGGTCCTTCAGCTCGAAACACCGCTTCAGACCGTGGAAGCCGCGGCCCGGATCGCGTCCACCGCCGGCGTGCGCGTGATTCTGAATCCGGCGCCCGCCCGCGAGCTTTCCGACCGGCTCCTCCGACACGTGTCGATCCTCACGCCGAATGAGACCGAGGCGGAGGCGCTCACGGGGGTCGCCGTGGTCGACGAGGCCGGGGCAGGCCGGGCTGCGGATAAGCTCATGGAGCGCGGGGTCCGGACGGTGATCATCACGCTCGGAGCCAGGGGAGCGTTCGTTGCCGGTCCCTCGGGCCGTCAACTCGTCCCCGGGTTCAAGGTGAAGGCGGTGGACACCACGGCGGCCGGCGACGTGTTCAACGGCAGCCTCGCGACGGCCCTGGCCGAGGGGCAGCCCCTCGAGGAGGCGGTGCGTTTTGCGAACGCCGCGGCGGCGGTCTCGGTCACCCGGTTGGGAGCCCAGCCCTCGGCCCCGCGGCGTCGCGAGATCGAGGCCCTGCTCCGGCGTTCGCGAGCGGCGGACAAGCCCGGTGCCAGTCGGTTGCCTGCTGGTAGGCGTAGGCAATCCTGAGCAGGTCCGCTTCGCCAAGGGGTTTTCCGAGAAATTGGAGTCCCACCGGCAGACGTGGCGACGCCGTGAAACCGCAGGGCACACTCAGGCCGCAGATTCCGGCCAGGTTCGCCGAGATGGTGAAGATGTCCTCGAGATACATCTGGAGCGGGTCGCTGGCCTTTTCCCCGATGCGAAACGCGGCGGTGGGAGTCGTGGGGGTGACAATCGCGTCCACCTGTTCAAAGGCCTTCAGGAAATCCTGGCGGATGAGCGCCCTGACCCGCTGTGCCCGGAGGTAGTACGCGTCGTAGTAGCCGCTGCTCAGCACGTACGTGCCAAGGATGATGCGCCGCTTGACCTCGGCCCCAAATCCCGTCCCGCGTGTCCGGGCATACATCTGGGCCGGGTCGGCCCCGTCCACGCGCATGCCGTAGCGCACGCCATCGAAGCGCGCCAGGTTCGCACTGGCCTCGGCGGGGGCGATCACGTAGTAGGTCGCGATCGCGTACTCGGTGTGGGGCAGCGAAAGGTCCACCACTTCGGCGCCGAGTTCCTGCAGCCGCGCCACCGCGGCGTCCACGGCGCGCTGCACTTCGGGATCGACGCCTGCCAGCATGTACTCGCGGGGCCGCCCCAGGCGGATGCCGCGGAGATCGCCTTGCAGCGCGGAGCGGTAATCCGGGACGGGCCGGGCCACGCTGGTCGAATCGAGGGGGTCGTGCCCGGCAACGACGCCCAGCAGCGTGGCCGCGTCCTGGACGTCGCGGGTAATGCAGCCGATTTGATCGAGCGACGAGGCGTACGCCACCAGCCCGTACCGCGAGACCCGGCCGTAGGAGGGTTTCAGGCCCGTGACACCGCACAGCGCTGCGGGTTGTCGCACCGAGCCGCCCGTATCCGAGCCCAGCGCCGCCATGACCTCACGGCTCGCGACCGCGGCGGCCGAACCGCCCGAGGAGCCGCCGGGAATGCGTTCGAGATCCCACGGATTCCGCGTGAGCTGGTAACCGGAGTTTTCGGTGGAGCTCCCCATGGCGAACTCGTCGAGATTAAGCCGGCCCAGCAGAATGGCGCCCGCCTGCCGCAGCTTCGTCACCACCGTGGCGTCGTACGGCGCCTTGAAGTTCTCCAGGATGCGTGAGCCGCAGGTCAGTTGCTGGCCGCGCTCCGCGATGATGTCCTTCAGAGCCATGGGCACCCCGAGCAGCGGGCGATCCGGCCCGTACTCACCACGGCGCCAGGCCGCATCGGCGGCGTCGGCCTGGGCCAGGGCTTCCCGGGCGTTCACCGCCAGGAAGGCGCCCAGTTGCGGTTCGAGGCGTTGCACCTGATCGAGGCACGCCTGGGTTGCTTCCCGGGCGGAGCACTCGCGCCGCGACAGGCGGTCGATCAATTCATGGAGCGTCAGGCGGTGCGGCATGGGATCGGACGTTGGCCGGAGAGGCGGGTCATGGGCGGTCGGGCAGGCAGCAGCAGCAGGTCGCGACCCGGTTTACTCGACGATCTTGGGGACCACGAACAGCCCGTTGGCCTGTGCCGGGGCGTTCTGAAGCGCCTCCGGGTGCGGAAGCGACTCGCCGGCGACGTCTTCCCGCACCACGTTCACCATCGGAATCGCGTGGGCCAGGGGCTCGACTTCGGAAACCTCGGCCTGCTTGAGCTTCTCGAAATAGTCGAGCACCGCCCCGAGCTGGGCGCCGAAGCGCTCCTGCTCGCCGGGAGTGAGTTCGAGTCGGGCGAGGTGCGCCACGTACCGGATGTCCATCGGGGATGACGCCATGGGGTGTTGGGAGCAGGCCGTGCGGGCCGGGGCTAGGATCCTCGAATCGGTAAATTCGTTTCGATCGAGTCGAGTTTTGCCGATGCCGCTTCCATGCCTGTAACCTCCCTACGCTTCGAGGATTCCATCGAGCGAGGCGCGCGGAACCGCTGGAGCGATCGGAGGGAGGCCGAATGGAGGGGAAGGACGTTCATCGGTCTGAGGCGCGCCTCGCTAGTCCTCGTTGAAATTGGATTTGACCAGCGAGCTCAGTTCGTTGACGGCCTGGGCCGCCTGCTCGCCCTCGGCCTGGACCCGGATGCGCGACCCGGGACCCGCGGCCAGCATCATCAGGCCCATGATGCTCTTGCCGTTGACGGTCTCGCCGTCTTTCTCGACGGAAACCTCGCAGTCGAACCGGGCGGCAATGCGGACAAACATCGACGCCGGCCGGGCGTGAATGCCCAGCTTGTTCGTGATGGTCAACTCCCGCTCGACTCGCGGTTTCTTCGAGCTCATCGGTAGCCTGGGAGGGTAAGCGGCAGTCCGTCGGCTGGCCAGCAAAAGTGCTGTGATCCCTGATCCAGCCCTGCCCACCAAAGGCTCCCCTGCCGACGGCTGGCGCGAATGCGGCGGATGGCCAGGACGTTTTCCGTTCCCCGCGCTTCGGGCGAAAGCCCAGCCTGCAGCGGACAGGCTTCCACGGCAGCCCCCTCGCGACTCGTCCGGCGCAGGAACCGCAGCTGCTCGCCGTAGCGACCCTGGCGATCGCGCTGGGCGCCACGTTGATCACCGCCCGGGCCGCGCAGGTCAGAATCACGGTCCGCAATGCTGCGCCCGTGAACGGCACGTAATTCGGCCCGGTCCAGCATGGGTTGCCCTTCGCGGCATTGCCCCGAAGCCAGCTTCGCCCACCAACCCTGCTGCGGGTCCGATTCCGAAGCGCCCTTCGCGCCAGCCCCCGGAAAGTGCCCCCCAAGACCGCTGGCATGCTTTCTGCCCCATGGCCACCCGCTTCGCCTGATGCCATGAATCATACCGGAACATGGACCCGGAAAGGGTCGACGATCATTGTGTTCGATCCCGTCCCGCCGCACGCAACCGACGACGAGTTCGACGCCGAGCGGTTCGAGTTCGAGTCCGAGTCCGGCGGCGGCCAACCCGTGCTGCGGCTGGGTTCGAGGGGATCGGCGGTGAGCGATCTCCAGCGTCGGCTGCAGGCGCACGGTTTCAATCCCGGCCCGATCGACGGCATCTTCGGCTCCGGGACCGATGCCGCCGTCCGTTCCTTCCAACGCTCCCAAGGCCTGACGGCGGATGGCATTGTCGGGCCGGCGACGTGGGCGCGGGTCGGCTCAGGATCCGGGCGGGGCACTCCCCCTCCGTCACCCGGACCCTATCCTGGCCCTTCGCCCTCGCCGGGTCCCGGCCCCGCTCCTGCGCCCGGATCCGCGGGGGCCCGAATTGTGGCCGAAGCGCTGAAGCACCTCGGGTTCCAGGAAGGGCCCAATAACCAGAACCCGTTTTCCGATTACTTTGGCGTCCCGAACGTCCCCTGGTGCGCGTACTTCGTCAGCTACGTGTACACGATGTCCGGTATCCCGCTGAACATCGGTTCCTCCAGCGTCCTGCTCGACACGCTCATGAATCGTCATCAGTTCTTCACCACCACCCCCGCACCGGGCGACATCGTGATCTTCGATTGGACCCTGGGCGATCACGACGAGGCCGAACACGTTGGGATCGTGGAAGGGGCGTACCGGGATGCCTCGGGCCAGCTTCGCGTCAAGACCATCGAGGGCAACACCAGCAACGGCGTGAACCGGCGGGAGTACAAGTTCGGCTATCCCAATATCGTCGGTTACGGGCGGATCGCCCCGTAAGGACCCATGCTCGAGATCGCAACCACCATGCCTCCCGGAAGTCTCCAGCCAGGATCGATCGGGATCGTCCCGCACCCCTCCCGCGCCATGGCAGCGAGCAGCCGGCCTGACGGCTTCAACACGATCGCGCGGGCCGGGTTGGCGGAGATTGAAGAAATGGACATTGCTGCGGAACTGCTGGCCGCCCAAAGCGCTTCGGAGCTGGATCGGACCCTCGTTCGCGCGATTCATTCCGCGAAGCAGCCTCGAGGACGAGGACTGCACCCGTTCGTCACCCGTTCGCTGGGTGGCTTGCTCAAGAGCGTCGTGCGCCAGGTCCTTCCGACGGCAGGCCGGCCGGACGCCGCCCGTGCCGGCGTGAGGCTCTCGAGCTCAGCCGGGGAGGCACTGGGCGTCGAACTCGAGGGGTTGAGCCCCGAGGATCAGGAATTCGAGGCGGCGCGAGGCCTGGTCCGCTTGGGATCGGCGGCCGCGGAGCTTGCCGCGCGCTATGCCGCCTCCGCGCCGGTGCAACGGGTCGCCACCAGGTCCTTTTTCCACGCCCTGCGGGAACATGCCCCCGGACTGGCACCCGTCCGACCGCCAGCAACCTCACCGCAGGCCTGCAAGTGCCACGCGGCTGCCGGGCGCTGGGAGCGGCGCGGTCCGGATGTGATTCTATACGGTCTGTGAGCCCGCTTCCTCCCTCCACGAATTCGCACTCGGAAACCTCAACTTCAAACCCAAAAACCGCATGCACGACATTGACACCATCCGCTTGGAAACCGCTGCCCCGGACTACGAGACCGCCGAGCCGTTTGAAGGGGACGAACCCCTGAACGAAGCGGACGAGGAATTGCTGGCCGCCGAGTTGCTCGGCGTCAGCAGCGAACCCGAACTCGACCAGTTTCTGGGCAAGTTGATGAAGAAGGCCGCCCGCGGCCTGCGCTCCATCACCCCGGCCCTCAAACGCATCGCCCGCCCGCTCGCCGGCACGCTCAAGAATGTGGCCAAGGCAGCCCTCCCCACGGTCGGCGCCGCCCTGGGCTCGGTTGTTCCAGGCGCCGGGACGGCCGTCGGCTCGATGTTGGGCGGCGCCCTGAGCAACGCCCTCGAACCGGAGTTCGAAGTGGGCGACGACGAGGAGTACGAGTTCGAGAAGGCCAAACGAGTCGTCCGCCTCGCCGGCCACGCCGTGCGCGAGGGCGCCCGAACCCACCCCGCCATGAACCGCAAAGCCGCCGTGGTCCGCGCCGTCCGCGGCGGTCTTCAGCGCCTGCGGCGCGGACGGGGTGGCGCCTCCCGTCCCGGCGGACCCCCGCCACCTTTCGGCGGCCGCCCCATCCCCCGGCCACGGCGATTCGCGCCGCCGGGCACCCCGCGTCCTGCCGGCGTCCCGCAAGCGGGAGCACTGGACATGGGCGATGCGGAACCGCATCTGGCGGCCGATGACTCCGGAGGCCCCGACCCCTTCGGAACCGAGGATGTCGGCCCGGTGAGCGAACCGGCCTCGTCCGCCGCGGACACGGAGCCGACGCCGGAGTTCGAATGGGAATCCACGGCCGCCCCGACCGCTCCCATGGGCGGGGAACGCAGCGGACGCTGGGTGCGCCGAGGTGGCAAGATCATTCTGCTCGGGGTGTAGGATGCATGCTGTTGGGGACACGCTCCGGTTTCTGGAACACGAAGCCCTGGCCCTGCTGACCCGCCTTCGTCGCGTGAAACCACTCGCCCTCCAGGTTCCTTCCGTGCTCGCGGCGGCGGTGGCGCCCGCGGCCCAGACCGCCATCGAGCGGTGCCTGGCGGAGGGGCGACGCAGTCTGCGGGAGCTGATCGAGCGCTTCCTGGAATGGCTGCGCGCTGCCCCAGGACGTTGGCGGGATCCCGCCGAAGCCCAGCGGCGGTTCACCCTGGTGCGCCTGCGTTTCAACACCGTGCTGTCGCAGCTCGATCTGTTCGCGGACGCCCTGGTGCAGCGAAGCGAGCACGAGTACGGCACCTGGCTGGGAGGATTGGACGTCCTGGCAGCCGACGCGCTCGCCTTGCCGGGCTACTACGAACCCCCACCCGTGGTCTGCTACCTTGACCGTGGCGCGGGCGCCGCGATCCGCCGCGCCCGCACCCGCCTGCCCGGCGGGGGCGCCAACCCGGTCGCGATCATCCGGGTTCCACGTGAGCGGATGGTGGGCAGCGGGGTGGCTTCGTCGTTGGTACACGAGGTGGGGCACCAGGCGGCGGCGCTACTCGATCTCGTGGGCTCGCTGCGACCCGTGCTCGACGCCATGCGAGCGCGAGCCGGGCGGGAGGAGTTCGCCTGGCGCTGTTGGGAACGCTGGATTTCGGAGATCGTCGCCGATTTCTGGGCGATCGCCCGGCTCGGCATCTCCGCCACCTACGGCCTGATGGCCGTGGTGTCGCTGCCGCGGGCTTTCGTGTTCCGGTTCGGGCTGGATGATCCGCATCCCTTTCCCTGGGCGCGGGTGCGACTGGGTTGTGTGCTGGGGAACGCGCTCTTTCCCGACCCGCAATGGGGCCGGCTCGAATCGCTTTGGGAATCGCTCTACCCGCGCCAGGGCCTCGACGCCTCGCGTCGCGAGTTGCTGTCGCTGCTGGAAGGCAGCATGCCTGGATTTGTCAAGACGCTCCTCGAGCACCGGCCGCCCGCGTTGCTGGGGCGTTCCCTCCACGCAGCCTTGAATCCGGCCCGCCGCGCACCAGCCTGTCTGCGTCAGCACTGGCAGCGCTGGCGGGGCGAACCCGAGACCGTCAAGTCGGCGCCGCCGAGCCTCGTGTTTGCGGCCATCGGCCAGGCCCGCGCCGACGAGGCCATCCGCCCCGACCAGGAAAGCGAGTGGTTGGGACGCCTGCTCACTTTTTGGGCTCTCCGCGGCACGCTGGACCTCGCAGAACTATGCGCGGCGAGCCTGCCGGGGATTCGCACCTCACCCCTGTCGCCCTAGCCCCCGCCGATTCCAACATTGAACCGAAAGCCTATGAACCTCTCAGATAAATCAAAACCTGGTGCCAAGCTCGCCCAAGCCCGACATGTCGCCGGCGCGAGACCTTTCCCCGCGACCACCACGGTCGGGGGAACAGATCCGACCACCTATCGGGTTGAGTTGACCCGTACCGCGTCAGCCAGCACCGCCGACCAGGCGCTCTGGATCGCCATCCGCAGCAGCACCAACGCCACCAACTTCAACCTCTACAGCGCCTACCTGGAGCGGGTGTTCTGCGAAAAGCAACTGCCCGGCAAGGGACCCGTGCCCGGAAAGGAACCCGCCGCGTCGCTCTTTGGCGCCCTGACGGCGGCCAAACCGACGGGCTATTCCTACCTGGGCGTGGACGCCTACAACCTCCTGAAGAAGGCGACGGAGGCTTTCCTGTTGGTGCATTGCGGCGTGGCCATCCGCAACGAGCATGGGACCGCCTACCCGTTACCGACCGGCGGTGACGAGGTAGCCATCGCGGAGGGGGACGCGGTCAAGGACGTCGAGGGCAACGACGAGTCCAGCCGCGTGGGATCGGCCGTGACCTACGGCGAGGCCTCGACCGCGCTCAGCAGCTATCTCAGCGCGAGCGGGACGTTGCCGTACCTTGATCGCATCCTGGTCGCCCTGTTCGGCACCACGACCACCCAGGTTAACGACGTGTCCGCGACCGGGCCGGACGCGTGTGAAGGCCATCCGCTCTGCGCCGATCTGCTGCAGAAACGCTGGACCTGCCCCTCGCTGATCGAGTTGCTCTGGTCCTTCTGGCACGACGAAGCCGGCCTGGTGCAGACCATCAACGCCGTCGCGTTGCGATTCCAAAACCGCCGCGCTCCCGGCCTGCGCGACCCACTGGCGCATCTGAAGCTGGATCCATTGCGGCCGTTGAACAACCTCCTCTGGGGCTACATCCAGGACGAGATCAACCGCCTCACCCTGGCCCGCCGCGCCTACGAGTACGCGCAGCATTACGGCCTCGCCCTCATTGGCAAGGCGATCCCCCAGATGAACACAGTCGAGAACCGCTCGAAGTTCGTCGAGGCCTTCAACAACCTGCTGAGCGCCGCGGCGCGCTTCTATAAGGAGGACGATGACACCACGATCGTCGCCGACGCCTTCCCCGTGTTGAACGCCTTGAAAGATGTGCACATGCACCTCGCCCAGGGCGCCGTGAACCAGTTCGGTGACCTGCCCTGGACCTCGCGCGTCGAGATGTTGATCCAGAAATGGCTCCTGGCACGTCCCGAGATCCGCGAGTACCTGGGCGGCAATCCCATGGTCGCCTACAGCGAACCGTGGATGGCGCAGGTCGAGACCATGAAGACCCTCCAGGGCTGGTCGGACGTGCCGGTCAACCACTTCCGCGACCTGGGGGTGTTCGGGGAACAGATCCTCCTCTCGGTGCGCTACGGGGATTGGGCCAACGTCCACAGCACGGACCAGGCCGGCAACTGGGCGCGCTACTGGCGTTCCGAAATCCAGTCCTACATACATTCCTATCGCGCAGTCACTGGCGTGGACCTGAGCAGCGACGTCGTGGACAGCCGCTCCGCCGCGGTGCGCTATCTTCAACCAGCCGTACTCCATCGCCGTCGCGCCGAACTCCAAAGCGCTTCGCACAATGGCGACTTCAGCAAGGCCGGCGCCCGCACGGCGCAGGTGTGAACTTCGTCAGTCTTCGGAGGACCAGCCCATGAACCCGAATCTCCTGGAACTGGACGAACTGGAATGGCTCGCCGCAACGGAAGGAGAAGCCGAGAGCGCGCCGCGATTCTCGTTCGACGACGTGCCGGTTGAGGTCCGGAACCTCCTGCGCGCCCGGCGGGAACGCGAGGCGATCCGTTCAGCCATCCGTCTCGGCGACGCCCGCGAGAACCACTTGACGGACCTGATCTTCTTCAGCCGGCATCCCGAGCGGCGGGGCCGCTATATCTCCCGGGACGAACCAGAGTATGCCCAAGCCAGCCAGGAGTGGCTCGCTATCCGCAACGAGCAGGTTCGCACCGAACTGACCCCCCCACCGGCACCGGCAGCACCCAACCGGTCCCCGTCAGGCAATCGGAACGGCACGAGCGCGGACCTGGTAACGCTGACCTGGTCGGGAAAGACCTTCCAGGTTGCCCGTCAGATCGCGGGGCAGGTCGAAGACCTGCTGGAAGCCGCCGCCGCCGACGGGATCCAGCTCGTCATCAACAGCGCCTACCGCGATCCGCAGGAGCAGATCGCCTTGCGGAAGAAGTACTGCGGCACCACCGAGTATGCGATCTACGACATGCCGCCATCCCAATGCCGGATCGCGGTCGCCCGGCCCGGAACCTCGAACCACGAGAAGGGACTGGCGATCGACTTCGGCGTCCGCGGCGGCAAGGTGCAGCCCGGTACGCCCGCCTTCGAGTGGCTGTCGCTCCACGCCGCCAGTTTCGGACTCAAGAATTACCCCAAAGAGCCGTGGCACTGGTCCGTGGATGGAAGGTGAGCTGGTAATGCCAAGCCCCCTCGACCCATAGAGGTGGCCATGAATGCAATCCTGACTCTCGATGAGCTCGAACTGATCGGTACGGACGAATCGGAATGGGAGCTGGAACGATCCTCCCCCTTCGCTTGCCCGACCGGGACTCTCGATCTCAAGCGGCTCCCGGCCCTGGCCAAACTTGCGGGGACGCCATGGCATGAGAGTGCAGCCACGTGGTTCGGGCTCCTCAAGGTCCTGCTCTCGACGACGACCGGAGAGCCTCCGAAGAACGCGGCCAAAGTCGTCGTGGACGCGGCCAAATCCCTCCGGAAGGTGTTAAACTGGCTCCAAAAACAGGCCAAACGGACCTTCGATGTCCGCGCCCGAAGTGCGGCACTCCATGGAGCAAGCTTCGCCATCGCCGCGCATGCGCTCCGTCTGGTGATCCCGGGGCCCCCAGCCGGGTGGAGCAGCCAGGAAAGATCGATCTACATTCGGATCGCCGGAGATTTGCGCCAGGCGCTGAAGCGGGAGAAAGACCTCGTGTCTATTCCCGGACTTGAGGAGGTTTCCGACAAGACCGCCGCCGTCAGACTCGTGTTTGCCGGTTTGGTGGAGCTGCTCTACTGCAGGGAGGGTGGCACGAACCTCGATCTGATGCGGCACCTCGCCCAATCCGTGGAATGGCCCGCAACATGAACCGTTCCGGCTCAGCCGGCGTCCGCGGCAGGCTCAGCCGGCGCCCCGCGATCCCCGCGATGCGCCGCCCGCCGCAACTGGAGCGCGCGGTCGGTCACACCGAGGCGGAGGGCCGCCTGCTGGACGTTGCCCCCGGCATCCTGCAGGGCGAGTCGGATCACCACTTCGGCTGCGCGTTCCTTGATCTCGCGCAATCCGGCGCCGCTGCCGAGCGCGCGCCGCAGCACCGCTTCGAGCGATCCGTCCGACCAGTCGCGGCTCAACACCCCGCGCGCTTCGGTCCGGTCTGCCTCGGGGATGTCTCCCGCCGTGATCGGCGGCGGGCCTACGTGGCGCTTGGCCATGCGCAGCACCAGTTGCCGCAATTCGCGGACGTTGCCCGGGTACTCCCGGGCCAGGAGCAAGTCCTCGATGGCGGAGTCAAACGCCCGTCGACCCTTCCAGCCTTCACCCAGGGCTTCGACGGCGAAATGGCGCGCCAGGGGCAGCACATCGTCGCGCCGCGCGCGCAAGGGCGGCAGGCGGATCGTCCAACTGGCGATGCGATGGTAGAAGTCGGCGCGGAACTCCCCGTTGCCGGCGTGGGTCGCCAGGTCGCGATGGGTGGCGCAGACGAGGCGGAAGTTGGTCTGGCGCCAGGCATTGCTGCCGATCCGTTTGTAGGCCTTTTCCTGGACCACGCGCAGCAGTTCGGCCTGGAGCGAGGCCGGCAGCTCCCCCACTTCATCCAGGAAGAGGGTTCCCCGGTCGGCGAGGGCGAACGCACCGTCACGTTGCAGCACGGCGTGGGTGAAGGCCCCTCGCTCGTGGCCGAAGAACTCGCTGCCCGCCAGATCGGGCACGACCGTGGTGCAATCCAGGACGATCAGCTCTCCCTTGTCGGGCCGGGCATCAAGCGTATGGATCAAGCGGGCGACGAGTTCCTTGCCGGTGCCCGTTTCGCCGGTGAGCAGGATCGCGCTGTCGGTGAACCGCGCCGCCTCGACCACCTCCCGCAAGGTCGCCTGCCACGCCCGGCTGTTCCCCACCAGGTGGTCGCGGACCACGGGCAGTTTCAGGAACCCGGCGATCTCGGCGACCCGGCGCAATCGGCTGGCGATGGCCTCGGCGGCAACCAGGGTGCCATCCCAGGAAAGCACGTCATCGGCGCCGGCAAGGAGGGCCTGCCAGGCCGCCACCGGCGGCATCCGGCCGCTGCGCTGGTCCAGCACAAGGACGCAGCCGGCCCCATTGGCCCGGCCTCGACTGATGGCCTCGGTTACGCGCGGAGACAATCCGTCCCCCAGGATGACCAGGTTCGCGCCCGGGATCGCCGCCGATTCGGGCGACAGGCTCACCCCCTGCGAGTCGAGCGCCTCGCCGAGCCGACGCAGCACCGCCGGGTCCGCGGGGTCAGGAGCGAGCAAAATGCAATCGCGCCGATTCACGTGGATTCATGCGCCGACTGGCCTGCGGGGTCGGGACCGTGGTTGGGGGGAATGGCCGGGCGAGGTGCTCGCCGGGCCCAGGACGCGCTGCCGGGGGTTGTCCATGGACTTATGAGTTATGTGCAGCATGTTCATCCTAGCCGGAAGCGGCGGAGTCGCAAGGCGTACTTGGTGATGGAGGGGCGGCCACCGTTCATCCATGGTTGTCCGCCGGCGCGCGGGGGGCAGAATCGCAGTCATGTCACGCGGTGAATGACCCGAGTCGCGCACGGCCAGGGACTCGCCTTGGTGTTGCCCGGTCCGCGCCCGGCCCCAGTTCAGTCGCACCTATGAGATACCTCGTTTCGTTCGTTTCCGTCGTGTTCGCCGCCGGTTCCGGCGGGTTGAGCAGCCATGGGCAAGGCCACGGCCACGGCGGGCCCGCTGCGGCGCCGACTTCGATGACCAACGCCGTGCCCGTCACCAACCTCTCGCTGTTTGTCCAACCGATGAGCGTCCCGGCCAACGCACTTCCCGCCCGGGTCGCAGCCGATGGCCTTCTCGTTTACGAGATGCGAATGCGCACCAACCTGCACCGGTTTCACCCGGACCTCGACCCGGTTCCGGTTTGGGGATACTCGGATTCTCCCGATCGTCCGGGAGCGTCTCCCGGCCCCACGTTGCAGGCGACCAACGACATTCCGATCCACGTGCAATGGATCAACGAGTTGCCACCCACCTATCCCGATTGGATCCCGGCTGACACCCGAAACCACGGCATCACCAACCAGGACGTGTACAACGTGGTCCACCTCCACGGCGCGGCCACGCGCCCCCGCTTCGATGGTCATCCCACCTACCGGTTTCGGCCCGGCGTCGCGACCAACTATTTCTATGACAACCTGGATCTCGCTCCCCGGCAGGACGGCGAAACCCTCTGGTATCACGACCACGCCATCGGCGTGACCGCCAACAACGTGTACGCCGGGCTGGCCGGGCTCTACCTCCTGCGCAATCCCGGGTTCGAACAACAGCTTGGACTTCCCGCCGGCAAGTTCGAAGTCCCCCTGGTCTTCCAGGACCGGGACATCCAGACCAACGTCCCGCCGGCCACCCTGCTCTCCGACCTCGCCAGCCCGAATGCGGTCCCCTGGCACTATCTTCCCGTCGTCAACGGCTTGGTCGCGCCCTATTTCGAGGTCGAACCGCGACGCTACCGGTTCCGCGTCCTGAACGGTTGCAGCTTCCGCACCCTCGGCTTGGCGCTGGTGACGGAGACTCTGACTTCTCCTCCCGCGCCGACCAACGTTCCGATCTACCAGATTGGCACCGAGGATGGCTTCCTGCCCTCCCGCGTGGTCATTCCCAGCGCCCGCCCCAGCCCGCCGAGGAACCTGCCCACCCTGCGGCTGATGCCGGGCGAGCGGGCTGACCTGATCGTGGATTTCAATGGCTGGCAGGGTCACCACATCGTCGTCACCAACGACCTCCAGGCCGGTGAGGCCGCCGCACCCCCCTTCGAGCCTGCCAACGTGGTCGGCAACGCCTTCCTCCAATTCCGCGTCGCCGACACGGTTTCCTCCCCCGACACCACCACCGACTGGAGCACCAATGTGGTGATCCATCCGGACTTGCCCACCGCCCAGCAGCTGGCCGCGCGCGCCGTGACGACGCGGACCATCACCCTTGATCTCCGCTCCGAGCTGCCCGATCCGGGCATGAACTTCGCCCGCGACCACCACCTCTTCGCCCTGCTCAACATGACCGGCTTCCACGGCCCGGTCACCGAGTTGCCGCGCGCCGGCGACGTGGAGATCTGGCAGTTCGTCAATCTCACCGGCGCCCCGCACCCGATGCATGTCCACCTGCTTGACTTCCTCGTGCTGGACCGCCGTAGCTTCCGCGGCTGGACGGGCGATGCCGCCGTGGTCCCCCAGGGCGTCGCGGATTACATCGTGGACCGGCAACTGGGTCGGTTGCAGGCCCTGTCCACGTACCTGGATTTGAGCACCAACGGCGTGCGGTTCGTGCAGCCGAACGAACGGGGCCCGAAAGACGTGGTGCACGCCGCTCCGGGCGCGGTGACACGGATCGTGATGCAATGGCCCACCAACGAGATCTTTTACGGCCCGTACGTGTATCACTGCCACATCCTCGATCACGAGGACAACGACATGATGCGGCCGCTCGAGCTGCTGCCGCCCCTGCCCAAGGACTCGCTGCTGACGACATTCGATGCGCTCGAACAAGCCATGTCCATCCAGGTTGGGACCCGGGCCGCCAACGAGGCGGGGTTTGGTGTGCGTTACGAGGTGCAAGCCTCGAGTGATCTCGAGTCCTGGCAGTCGCTCACGAACGCCGTCGGCACCGGCATGACCCTCTATGTCACCGACCCCGACGCCTCCGCGGTGGATCCTGCGGGCGCCGCCATCGGCGCGCCGCACCGCTTCTACCGGGCGATAAGGTATCCGTGACCCACGGGTGGCTGGAGGGGTGAACAGGAGGTCCCGGAGCCAAGGACATGTCCATGCATCCCGTTTACAGGTGAGCAGGGAGTTGGTGCTCTGGATCCCGCATGACAGTGCGGCGGGGCCTTCGTCGCGAGGCGGTCAAGCGGAAGTTCCGTTTGAAATGGCAGGGCTGGCGCGGCATGCTCCGCACATCGGCGCAAGCCCAGGAACAGCTTTATGATCCCGGAAACCCTGATTCGATCGGCCGCCCGCGCGGCGGCGGTGCTCGTTTGTGCGCTCGGGTGCGTGCAAGCGGACGAAGGTATGTGGCTTTTCAACGCTCCTCCCCGTGACCGGCTGAAGGCCGAGCATGACTTCACCGTGCGCGATGACTGGCTGCTGCACCTGCAGCAGTCCTCCGTGCGCTTCAACAGCGGCGGCTCGGGGTCGTTCGTTTCCGAGGACGGCCTGGTGATGTCAAACCACCACGTCGGCGCCGACGCGCTCCAGAAGCTGGGCGACGAAAGCCACAACTATCTCCGCGACGGCTTTCAGGCCCGCACCCTCGCCGACGAGAAGCCTTGCCATGACCTCGAGCTCAATGTGCTCGTCAGCATCGAGGACGTCACGTCCCGCGTGAACGCGGCCGTCCCAACCGGCGCCCCCCCGGAAGAGGCCTTCGCCGCGCGTCGCAAGGTGATGGCTGAAATCGAGAAGGAATCGCTCGACCAGACCGGGCTGCGTTCGGACGTGGTGACCCTGTACCAGGGCGGCGCCTATCACCTGTACCGCTTCAAACGGTACACCGATGTCCGCCTGGTCTTCGCGCCGGAACAACAAATCGCCTTCTTCGGTGGCGACCCGGACAACTTCGAGTATCCCCGCTTCGACCTGGACATCTGCTTCTTCCGCGCCTACGAGAACGGACAGCCGGCGAAGGTGCCGCACCACCTGACCTGGAGCCGGGCCGGCGCCGACGAGGGCGAATTGATCTTCGTGTCGGGTCACCCGGGCCGCACCGACCGGCTGCTCACGGTGCCCGAGCTGGAGTACCTCCGCGATTTCACCTACCCGTACACGCTTCAGTACCTGTACCGCGCCGAGGTGGCGCTGGGCGCCTACAGCGCGCGGAGCGCCGAGAACAATCGACGCGCGAAGGACGACCTCTTCGGCGTGCAGAACAGCCGCAAGGCACGCCAGGGCGGCCTGGCGGGTTTGCTCGATCCCCAGTTCTTCGTCACCAAGCGTGCCGCCGAACAGAAGCTTCGCGAGGCCGCCGGCCGCGATGAGAAGCTCAAGGACTTCGCCGGAAGCTGGGACCGCATCGCCGCCGCCCAAAAGGCGATCGCCGAGCGGGCGCTGGAGTATCGCCTCCTCGAACTGGGCCACGGTTTTTCCTGCGAACTGTTCCAGATCGCCCGCACCCTGTTGCGCGCCGCCGAAGAGCTTCCGAAGCCCGACGGCGAACGGCTGCGCGAATTCCGCGAATCGGGCAAGGCGTCGCTGGAGCTGGACCTCTTCTCCACGCGGCCGCACTACGACGATTACGAGGCGCTCCGGCTGGCGGACGGCTTGACGTGGCTGATCGCGCAGCTCGGCTATCAGCATCCGCTGGTGCAGCGGGTGCTCGACGGCAAGCCGCCGGTTCAGCGGGCCTCCGAACTCGTCCTCGGTACCAAAGTGAAGCAGGTTGAGTTTCGCAAGCAGCTCTACTCCGGCGGGAAGGCCGCGGTGGAAGCGGCGCGGGACCCGATGATCGAATTTGCCCGGCTGGTGGATGCGGAGGCGCGAGCGGTCCGCAAGGTGATCGAGACCCAGGACGAGATCAAGCAGCAGGCCCACGCCCAGCTGGCCAAAGTCCGGTTTGCGGTCGAGGGCACCGGTTCCTACCCGGACGCCACGTTCACGCTGCGGCTGGCGTACGGAGCGGTCAAGGGCTACGAGGAAAACGGCAAACCGATCCCGGCCCACACAACGCTCGCCGGGCTCTACGAGCGGTCTGCTTCCCAGGGCGGGCGCCCGCCGTTCGATCTCCCGGCGCGCTGGCTCGAGCGCAAGAACAAGTTGAACCTGCGGACGCCGTTCAACTTCGTGAGCACCGCGGACATCATCGGCGGCAACTCCGGCAGTCCGGTGGTGAATCGTGCGGGCGAGTTGGTGGGGATCATCTTCGACGGGAACATCCAGTCGCTGGTGCTCGACTTCTACTACACCGAGGAGCAGGCGCGAGCTGTCTCCGTGGATTCGCGCGCGATCTTGGAATGCCTGCGCAAGGTCTATGGCGCCCGTCGGCTCGCGGACGAACTGCAGGGCAAGCGCGGGGCGTCTTGAGCCGGTCACCTCGCAGACACGGCGCCTACCGGGCCTTCGAATGGTCGGGGGCCGGGGCGCAAAACCATCGGCGTCGGAGTCTCAGCGGCTGGGCAGCAGCTTTGTCCCACCGGGCTCGAAGTCATCCCCGGCTGAGTCCCCTGTGAAGTTCGGTGCCCACATGCCCACGGCCGGCGGGGTCTGGCGCGGACTCGAACGCGGCCTCGCGACCGGCTGCCAGGTTGTGCAGTTGTTCGTGAAGAACAACATGCAATGGAGCGGGCGCGCGTTCACCGCCGCCGAAGTTGAGTTGTACCAGGCCCGCGCGGCCGCGGCCCGGTTCTCGGCAGTGTTCGGACATGCCGGCTACCTGATCAACCTCGCTGCCCCGCCTTCGCCGAACCGCGACAAATCGCTGGAGTCGCTCATTCTGGAACTCAAGCTCGCCGCGCAACTGGGTCTGCCCTTCCTGGTGCTCCATCCAGGGTCCCACCTTGGTGGCGGCGAGGCTGTCGGACTCGACCACCTCGTCCGCGGTCTGGATGAAGTCTTCGCCGCCACCTCCGGTTCCGGGGTGCGGATCGCCCTGGAGAACACGGCCGGCCAGGGGGCGTGCCTGGGGGCCCGGCTTGAGCACCTGGCCGCCGCCTTCCAACGCGTGAGCTCCCCCGCCCGCCTGGCCGTCTGCCTGGACACGGCGCATTTCTTTGCGGCCGGATACCCGGTTCACACGGCCGCGGGCTGGACGCGGGCGATTGGCGAGGCGGAGCGTTTGTTCGGGTTGGATCAGATCGTGGCCTTTCACCTCAACGACTCCAAAGCCGCTCTGGGTTCGCGCGTCGACCGCCACGCGGGGATCGGGCAGGGCCAAATCGGCAGGGCCGGCTTCGAGCATATCGTCAATGACGGTCGCTTCCGTGACACCCCGGGATGCCTCGAAACGCCGAAGTCCCCCGATTTGCACGAGGACCTCGAGAACCTGGCGGTGCTGAGGTCGCTGGTTCGTACCAGGCATCACAAGCCCGGTCGGACCGGGGCGAGCACGACACGGAAACCAAGATCGTAGCTCCCGCTCGCAGGATCGGTGCAACCGCGTGTCGCCGAGCGGCAACAGCAGGGCTCGTCCGCCCAGCCGCCTCCACGAACCACACGGTAAGTCCCGGTCGCCGGGCCGCGCGGGTCCACGGCACTGCCGCCGGGGTACGTGTCAAACCAGTCTTCGCACCATTCCCGCACATTGCCGTGCATGTCGTTGAGACCCCAGGGATTGGGCAACCGCTCACCCACCGGGCGGGTCGCAAAGCCGGCGTTCTCGCCGTACCAACCGTACTTCGCGAGCGCATCGCAGATGGCATCGTCGCCATGGCTGAACCGGGTCGAGGTCCAGGCGCGGCAGGCGTATTCCCACTCCGCCTCCGTCGGCAGCCGGTAAGCCATGCCCCGGCTGATGAGCCCGCGTTCGCGGTCGAGCCGGGACCGTTGCTGGCAGTAAGCCTTGGCGTCATACCAGGTCACGCGTTCCACGGGAAGGTCCGCGCTTCCCTTGAACCAGCTTGGGTCAAAGCCCATGGCGGCCGTGTACTCGGCTTCGGTCACTTCGCAGCGTCCCATCCAGAAGCCCTGGCTGATCGTGACGACGGTTTCGGGACGTTCGTATTCCCCACCGTCGCTTTCGTGTCCGGGGCAGCCCATGCGGAAGCGGCCGGGGGGGATAAATACCATGTTGACTGGCAGGGGCGGTCGCGTGGCCCGGTAGAACCGGCCGCCGACGGCGGGGCCGGAAGGGTCGATCCAAAGTTGCGGACTCGTCGCCAGCTGGACCAGGGCCACGGCCTGCCACGCGTCCCGGTCGCCGGCCTGTTCGAGAGTCGCGATGGACTCCACCAGGTAAACCGCGCCGACCGGACCCGCGATACTTAGACCCGCGTACTTCTCCACCCCGAGCCCGGGTGCGCTCCGGCTCAGGAGGGAGAGCTCACCGGGGGCGGATACTGCCATGAGGGTCAACAGCGCCGCCCTCGTGACGCGGCGTAGCCATCGTGATCCGCAGAGCCCGGGTCGGGGGATCGGCGAAACGTCGCCGCCCCGGACCCCACGGAACGGTCCTTCGACACGCCGCCGCGACGTGCAGGCCGCTTTGCGCGCCTGGGGAGGGTTGAGAGTCGAGGGTTGGCACCCGAGGGCGGATAGCCCCCGGGTGATGGGGAGCCGCTGCTGCGGCAGGAACGAAGCGTTCATATGCTGTGTGGTGGCGATTCTTGCATCGCGATCCGGCACTCACCGACGAGGCCCATCCCACGGTCCTGGTAGAACGCGCGACCATCTCGCCTGCCTGAAGTCCCGCGTAAGTGTGGTCAGCGCTTCAGGACGTCCCTTGCTTCTCCCGATTTGACCCAGGGCACCGTAATCCTCTGCCGCGGGAAATCAATGGAGGGATGGGTGTCACGGTTGCCAGTCGCGTCCGCCGACAGTAGGGTGCCCGTCATGAACCCCAGCCAGGCAGGGCGGGCGGCGCGAGCTCTCCGTGCGTGGAGGGAGCTGAACTCGGGACGGCCAGGCTCCGCCGAGTTGACTTGGTTTCCGCGGGGGTGGGCCCTGATCGTCCTCTGTTTCTGCAGCGCTTCAACCGCCGCACTGCCGCCGCCGCGCGTCGCGACCCCTGACGCTTTCCGCGTTGCGAACGTGCTCCCACCGGGTGACGAGGGCATCAAGCTGGTTGGAAAGGAACCGCTTCTCGAGATTACCGCCGCGTTTCTCCGGGGACTCACGAACGGCTTTCCGCTGACCGTCGGAGACGAGTTGCGGACGCCGCGCGCCAGCATGATCCTGCTCAAACAGAGGCTCGCGGTCCTGAACCTGGAAGGAGAGTCGGTCCTCACAATTGTGGGACGTGAGGAAGCGCCCGAGCTGTGGCTGGAGTCGGGAAGACTCTGGTTTGAAAGCCGGGGTCGGAGGCAAACGCTCATCCTGCATACGCCCTACGGTGCCGCCCGCTTTCACGGCACGAAATTCCACCTCGACGTCGACCGGGACCACCCGGGCGCCGCCAACCTCCTGATGCTGGATGGGGAGGCGGAACTCCTGGCCGACCAGGGGACGCAACCATTGCTACCAGGGGAGACCGGTCAACTGCGACGCGGGCTGCGACCCCGCCGGTTGGGAGCCGCCGAACTCACCGCGCCAAACCAGGTGATGCGCTGGGTGCTGTACTATCCCGCCGTGCTGGATCCTGCAGAACTCGCCTGGCCGGGGGGATCCCCGCCCGTTGAGCTGGAGGCGTCCCTGGCTGCCTATCGAGCGGGCGACCTGCTCACGGCGCTGGCCGAGTATCCCCGGAATCGTTTGCCGGAGTCGGCCGCGGAGGAGGTCTATCACGCAGCGACCCTGCTGGCGGTAGGTGCGGTGGATGACGCCCTGGTACTCCTTGATCAATCCCGGTCCGAGGGGAGGTACGGCGCGGGAGGCGATGCGACGGCCGAGGCCGGCAGGGCGCTGCGCTTGCTGATCAACACGGTCCTGGGTTCCCCGGGGGAGCGTGGCGAACCGGATACGGCGACCGGGTGGCTGGCTGAGAGCTACTATCAACAGGCCCAAACAGGGCCATGGCAGGCGACGGAGCCGTGGGAAGTGAGTTTGTATGGCCGAGGCTGGCGAAAGGACAACATCGAGCGCGCGCTGGTCGCCGCCGAACGGGCACGGAATGCGGCACCGGCGTTCGGGTTCGCCAGGGTGCGCGTCGCGGAGCTGGAGTTCAGTCGGGGACGCACCCGCGAGGCCAAGGCAGTTCTTGATGAGGCGCTGGACCGGTACTGCCCGCGGCATGCCCAGGGTTGGGCCCTGCGCGGATTCATGGCGGCCGGTCTGGGCAAACGGCGGGAGGCCCGGGCCGCCTTCGCACACGCGATCGAGTTGGACCCGGGCCTGGCGAACGGATGGCTCGGGCGCGGACTGATCGCCATGGGGGCAGGTGACGGGGCGAGCAGTCTGGACGACCTGCAAACCGCGACGGTCCAGGAGCCGGAATCCGCCGAGGTGCGAAGCTACCTGGGCAAGGCGTACCAGGTTGCGGGCGAACCGGGGCGTTCGCTTGCGGAACTCGAGCTGGCAGGTCGATTGGACCCGGGAGACCCGACCTCGTGGCTTTACTCCGCGCTCGTGAAGCAGCAGCTCAACCGGATCAACGAAGCGATTGCCGACCTCGAGCATTCGGCAACGTTGAACGAGAACCGCGCGCTGCTTCGTTCCGGCCTGCTGCTCGACCAGGACCAGGCCGTTCGTTCGGCGAACCTCGCGGCGATTTACCGGGACGCGGGCATGCTGGAGTGGAGCGTGCAACAGGCGGCTCGGGCCGTGACGTACGACTATGCGAATTACTCGGCGCACCTGTTCCTGGCGAACAGCTACGCCCAGCGTCGAGATCCCCTGCAGATGGACCTGCGCTACGAAACTCCCTGGCTGAGTGAACTGCTGCTCACGCAGTTGCTGGCCCCGGTGGGGGCAGATGTCCTTTCGCGCCAGGTCTCCCAACACGAGTATTCCCGGCTGTTCGAAAGCGAGCGCCTCCAACCGCGTGTGCTGTCGATGACCGAGTACCTGAGCCGCGGGGCGTGGAGCGAGGAAGCCTCACTTTACGGGCACGTGGGCCGGATCGGCTATGCGTTCGACGTCTCGTATGGTACCGACCCGGGGCAGCAACCCAACGGCGATTTCGAGCAGCGGACTCTCTGGCCGAAACTCCAGGTCCAGGTGACCCCGGAGGACAGCGTCATGTTGCAGATGTGGACCTACGACGCGGAGTTCGGGGACGTCGCGCGCTATCGCGATCCCGCAGACGCCAGTCAGACCCAGCGCGTTCACGAGAGCCAGCCCCCGAATCTGCTGGCGGGATACCATCATGCCTGGTCGGAGAACTCGCACACCCTGATGGTCTTCAGCCGGTTGGCGGATGTATTGGAGCGTTCGGACTCCCGGTCGCCCGGGCTTTGGCTCTGGACCGGGACCAACGGTGTGATCAGAGCCCAGGTGTCAGCCAGTCCCCAGTTTGACCTCCGCTACCGGGGCGAGTTGGCGGCGTATGGCGGGGAATTACAGCATATCCTGCAGACCCCCACCCAAACGCTTCTCATCGGCGGACGCGCGCAGGCCGGGAGCCTCACCACCGAGGTCAACTCGCAACCGACTTCCACGTTCTATACTCTTTCCCCCGACGGCAAGACCCAGTGGATGGAGTCGGATTTCGATCGGCTCAGCGTGTACGCGTACGACACCGTCCGGTGTCTTGAAGCCCTGTGGCTCACCCTGGGTCTGAGTTACGATCGCCTCGCCTATCCGGTCAATGCCACGGTCGTCCCCGTCAGCCATGGGCAGACGGTTACGGACCTGGTGGCTCCGAAGGCGGGCCTGCAATGGCTCCTGGCCAAGGACACCCGTCTTCACACCGCCTACACCCGGTCCCTCGGTGGACTGGCTTACGAGCAGAGCGTGCGCGTCGAACCCAGTCAGGTCGCGGGGTTCACACAGGCCTTTCGGAGTCTCGCGCCCGAGTCCCTGGTCGGGTCGGTTCCCGGTTCGGAGTTCGAGAGCTTCGGAGTGGGAATGGAACACCGCTTCGCCACGCGCACTTATGTTGCGGCGGAAGGCCTGCTCCTCCGCTCCGGGGCCACGCGTGAGTTCGGCGTGTACGCGGGCTCGGACCCTTTCCCCAGGCACCTTTCGCCCGCGGCGACCCCGCAGGACCTCGACTATTCGGAACTCAGCCTGAACTTGGACCTGACGCAGCCGATTGGCCGCGGCCTGACGGCGAGCCTCGGTTACCAGATGACCGATACGCAACTCGACCAGGACTTCAGCGCCCTGCCAGCGACCGCCGAGCAACTCGGCGCGATTGCGCGGGAAGGTCGCCGGACCGCTTTGCTGCATCATCTCGACGCGTCTCTGCTCCTCAACGATCCGAGCGGCTTTTTCGCCGAATTCAACGCGTTCTGGTACCTGCAGGACAGTGAGGTGGAGACCCACCCAGTGTCCTCCGAGCCCGTGCCGACAGAACAGTTCTGGCAACTGAACGCGTTCTTGGGCTGGCGCCTGGCTCAACGTCGAGCCGAGATCCGTCTGGGCCTGCTCAACCTGACGGATCAGGATTACCGTCTGGACCCTCTCAGCCTGACGGCCTCCTTGCCGCGGCAGCGGACTTTGTACCTTGGCTGCCGCCTCGACTTCTGATCCGAACGCCGACCTGGTTTCCGTCCGCTCACTCCTGGACCAACCGATAGAACCGCTGGGACAGCGGGGCGCTGCGCGGAGCGACCCAAGGCCGAGGGGCTGAACCGAACACCCCTTCATCGATGATGGTCCAGGTGTTCAAGTCTGCTGAGGCCTCGATCCGGAAACGGGTCTCGGGCGTGCCCGCAACCGAGAGCACGAGAACGCCGTCGGCGCGCCTGGTGACGGCTTCAAACCGGAGCGACAGAGCTCTCGAACTGAGGTCGACGTTGAAGTCCTGCCTGATCCGAGCTACGCCGGCTGCGGTCACCAGCTGGCCCGAATCCGGCGCCGCTGACATCGCCAACTCCCCTCGGGTTGCCTGGAAAGGACCGATGGCTGTTTGCGCTGCCAGGGCGCTTTCCGGCGGTCCTTCCCCGACAGGCACCCACGCCGCACTAGTCGTCATCACCACCTTCGCCAACTCGAATCCGTCCTCCCTCATCCAGAGGTTGACCGTGTGTATCCCGGGCGTGGTCACGTTGAGGATCGCCACTTTTTGAACCCGGGTCGTGGTCCGGGACCAGTTCCACTGGTTCTTGCCGAAGCCGACGATGCGTTCGGCGGTTTGTTGCGGTTCTCCGTCCAATCCGGCATGGACCGAATCGTCCCCGGCGGACGCGGCCCATCCCCGTACCCACAGGTAGTGCGGGCCGGTCTTCACGAAGTTGACCAACAGGTCAAGCCGCGGGCTGTGTTCCGCATACTCCGTATCGACTAGTTTATTCCTATTGGGTCCCGCGGTCATCACCAGCCTCCCTGAACCATCCGCCGACGCCTGCATCCGCCACGCATGGCCTTCCCGATCGACCACCACCGCGTAGTGCACCGCCTCCATCGAGACCAGACTGTCGGGGTCGCCCTCCTGTTGAAAGGGTAAGGGAACATCCATCGCCGTGCTTTCCGCGGGTCCCTCGCCCGTCGGTACGAAGGCCCCGTTCGTGGTTAGGAGGAGCTCGTCGAAAATGAACCCGTCCTCGCGCATCCACACGTTCACCGTGTGCCCCCCGGGTGCCCCCACGCTCAACGTTGCCCGCGCCCAGCCGTCGGTGATTCTGCCCGCCCAGCTCCATTGTCCCGTCACGAACCCGGCCAACCGCGCTCCGCTGGCCCGCGCCTCCCCGTCCAGTCCCACATGGAGCGAGTCATCCCCCGGGGTGGCCCCGAAACCCCGCGCCCAGACATAGTGCAGTCCCGCCCTTTCGAAGTTAACCTCGAAGTCCAGCCTCGGACTTTCCCTCTCGTAGTCCTCGTTCGCTGAGCTTCCCGCATTCGGCTCCGCGGCCATCGCCATGAGGCCCGAGGCGCCGCGCGTATACCGCGGACGCCACCGGTGCACGCTGCGATCCACGCGCCGGGAGTAGTGCTCGGCTTCCACGAGCACGAACCCGCCCGCTTGCTGGAAGGGGACGAGCGCTCGCTGCTCAGCCAACGCGCTCCCCGCCGGGCCTTCTCCCTGGGGTTCCCACATGGGGTCGGGGGTCAAGACCACCTTGTCCAGCACGAACCCGTCCTCGCGCATCCACAGATTGATCCGGTGCCTGCCGGGCGCGGTCACGTTGAGCGTTGCCTTCGCCCCTGCATCCATCGTCGTCCGCGACCAAGACCACTCTCCCAGGTTGAACCGGCTAACCCGGTCTGCCGTCGGTTCCGGCAACCCATCGAGCCCTACATGGACCGAATCGTCTCCGGCCGTCTGCGCCCAACCCCGCACCCAAACGTAGTGCAGGCCGGTCCGGACGAAGTTCACCCCCAGGTCCAGGCGTGGGCTCTGCTCGGCGAACCCCGTGTCTACCAGAGTCCCGGTATTGGGTCCCGCCGTCATCGCCAGCTTTCCTGAGGCGCCCACGAGGCTTTGGAGCCGCCACGCGTGGGTCCCTCGCGGCACCAGCAGGGCGTGATGCTCCGCCTCGATCGCGGTCAGTCCCCAGGCCCCGGTCTCCTGTTGGAAGGACGGCTCAACCACCACCGCCCGCACCTCCACCTTGAACTGCTGCTGCACAACGCCGTCATCCGTGCCGTCTTCGGCCCCATCGAATCCGGCATCGCGCACCGTGACCGTGATCACGCTGCTCCCGCTCCCTCCCGCCAGCGGCGTGTAAGTGAGACGCCCGGTCGCGTCCGGGTTCGCGTAAGTCACCGTTGGGTTCGGAATCAGCTTCGGATTGTCGCTGGTGGCACTCACCCGTAAACGCTGGCTCTCGCCGCCGCCTGCGCTGATTCCCTGGATGTCGATCGTTTGGGCCCCGGCGTTGACCCTGATCGCGGGCGGGGTCGCGATGGCCGCTAACGTCGGCGGATCGTTCACGTCGAGTTCGTATTCGACCTCTACCGTTCCCGTGGCCCCATCGATACCGGAAATGGCGATGCTGTAGGTCGTTCCCTGGGTCACGAGATAGTACGCCTCGACTCCGAGCCCGACCTCCGCGTAGGTTTGAGGCTGCACCGATGTGAGAAAGCAGAGAACGCCACCGGTATAGAGCGCAACCCGGTTGGAGAACGTCGCTTGAGTGGTCACGAGGAGCAGCCTCCCGTCTGCGGGCGCCTGATAATCGAACCACATGGAGGCCGCGCCACCCTCGCAGGCATCTGCCGTCGCCCCTCCGCAAGGTGAGGACTTCGAGTTGACGCATGAGGAGTCGAAGATCTGGCTGCCCGAGAACCCGCTGGCCGGGGCCGCGCCGCTGCCAGAGGTCAGTCGGATCGCGTCACGGCCCGCGTTGGCGCCGGCCAAGTGCGCCGCCGAGCGGCTGAAACTCGACGGTCGTTCGCCGAACTTGTCCACGGCGGCGACGTCCGTTTCGCCGGCCGTGTTGATCTGGACGATGGCCGGGCCGAGGTAGTGCACGTTCGTGCCGTCTTTGCTGCCCGTCGTGGCCCGGACCACGTAGCCCCCCACGTCGAACCGGGTGACGTTCGAGAGGGTGAGCGTGGTGCCGCTGATGTTCGTCAGCGGCTCACCGTTGCGGAACCACTCGAGGTTCAAAACGTCATCGCCGCCACTGGACTCGACCTCGACGTCCAAGACCACCGTCGAACCCGGGAGCACCGAAGGTGTGGGCGGGTCCCTTTGCAGGACGAGAGTCGGGAGCGAGCCACCCGCACTCGACTCGTCGCCCCAAGCGAGCCGGATCCGGCCGCGCGCCTCGTTGAAGCCGTCCACGGTGATGGCATAGGTCGAGCCGGCCACGGCGTTGAACCGGATCCGGCTGGTCCCGTCGGGCGCGGCGTCATCGTTGGCGGCCAGCGGTACGAGGTTGGTGAGGGCGGTGCCGCCAAAGGCCGCCAGCAACGTATCGACGCCGCTGCCAGCCGTCGTGAAGCTGACGACGCCGGTAAACGGGGCCTGCCACGCGATCCAGCCGGACGCGCCGCCGTGCTGCCCGGCGATCAGTGGCTCACCGACCTGCAACGTGTTGTCGAAATTCCCGCCGAGGAGTTCACCCCGCGGCGAACGCACGGTTCCCCGGCCTTCGAACGCGTCCGTGAAGAGGCCGGAGCCGGCCGCGCCGCAGGGCAGATGGGACGCGACTCGGTTGCCAGTGAGCCGCAGCGCGGTCGCATCGTTGGGTGGATCAGGCTCGCCTTCGCGTATGAACGTCACGTCGAGGCCGTCGCCACCGACGCCCTCCGCGAACAGAGCTTCGAGGAAGTACCGGTGGCCGGCCTCGAGAAAAATCCGGGGAGCCTCCGGCCATTCGCTTGGCACGAAGCGGTCGGAGCGCTTGGAGGAGAGATCACTCCCGCCCGTACTGACCGTGAACTCATGCAGGTTGCTCCAGACGGTTTCGCGCGCGATCAGCCGCTTGTTCACGGGGTCCTCATCCGCGCTCAAGTACAGCATCGACTGGTCGTCGGAGCTCAGAAAGAACACGTAGTTGCCGGTGGCGGGGGGAATGAAGAAGCCGGAGACGCGTCCATAATACAGGTCGCGCGCTCTCCACGGCGCACCGAATTGAGCCACGGGCTCGTCGTAGTCCGGTGGCCGGAGGGTTCCCCCCGTGAGGGCCAGCGCGAAAGCGTTCAGGTTTCCCAGATCGCCCGATTCCTGGTGCCACCTTTGATACCGGATCCACCCCACTCCGACCCGCGGGGTCGAGAACGCCAGGGTGGTGTTGGCAGCAATCGAATTGGGACTGGAGGCCCGGTCCCGGACCTTGTTGATGACGAGGCTGTAAGTCTGATCACGGACCTGGGGCGAGGTGGAGAGCCGAACGGTGCCGGGGCTGGTCAACGTCGCCGCGGTCACCACGAGTCCCGGAATGAAATAGTTGCCGGAAGTACCGGCCGAGCCGGCTTCGAGCGGCTCCGAAAAAGTCAGATCGACGGACCGGAGATCCTCGCCGCCGCAGGCCTGCACCACGGTGGGTGGCGTGACGTCCCTCAGCACCGAAAGGGTGGCTTCGGCGCTCACCGCCGCGCTCACGGCGCCGGTCACCAGCACGCTGAACCGGGCTCCGTTGTCGGCGGTGGCGGACACCGCGAACGCATAGGTCGGAGCGTTTGCCCCCGGCATGGCCAGACCGTTCCGCCGCCACTGGTACGCGTAAGGTGGTGTTCCGTCCACTTCGACCTTGAACGTGACCATGGCCCCCTCGGGGACGGCCTGACTTTGCGGGGGACGCGTGATCACGACCGGGCCACTTGCCTTGTCGATCGAAGAGAGATAAGCCCCGGGGATCGGCAGGTCCGGGTCGATTCCGGACGCCGGGTTTACCACGGCCACGGCAAGGTTCTCTCCACCGCCGCCCTCCTTCATCAAGGCCTCGAGGTAGTAACGGGAGTCCGCCCGCAGGGAGATCCGGGCCCCACCCCGGATGCCGTCGCGGTCCGGCCACGCGGTCCCCAGGTAGGTGCGCGAGTCATTCTCCGGATTGGCGGGATGGCGCCGCTCCAGCGTGCCGAAGGCCCGGGGTGCATTCCATTGAGGCTCGACCGCGATGAGCCGCTTGTTGGCAGGGCTCTCATCGGTGCTGAGGTACAACTCGGCGTTGTCGTCGGCGGCGAGTCGGAACGCGTACTCGCCATTCACGGGCGGATGGAAGTAGCCGATGATCTGGACGCCGTAGTTGTCGCGCACATCGCCGGGCGGAAGCACCTGGAGTTCTGGCGGCGTCGCTTGTGGCCACTCGAGATACGTGGCGTAGTCGACCTCGTCCGGCGCCAGGGGGAACTTGGTGCTTCCGGTGAGGTCGGACACCAGAGTCCCCGCGCCAAGATCACGGAACTCCCGGACGGTAATAACACCCTGGGCCGGCCGGCCCGCGGACGCTTCCTCCAGGTTAAACGACTTGAGGCCGACCATGGTTGCCGGAACCGCCGGGGGCGCCGTAAGCACCAGCGTCACCGGGCCGCTCCGGCCGGTGGGAGCGCCAGCGGCGCGAGCTTCCTCATAACTGCTGCCTCCGGAGGCAGCCCAAGCCCGCATCTCGACGGAAACCGAGGCGCCGGCCGGAAGGGCCAGCGTGAGAGCCTTGGAACCGATGTACCCGGCGTCGGTGCCCGTGCGGAAGGGCACCGCGCTGCCTGCCGGGGCGAAGCTCGAATCGGGCTCGGACGCGCTCTTGACAAAGGCTTGGGCGAGAAAGCCGCTGCCGGCGAGTCGTGTGACCCCGTCGGTCGCGAAAACTGGCGCGTCCACCAGCGGGGCGACGCGGTTCCCGAAGACGAACGATCCTTGGGCGATCCCCACGCCCGGGTTGAGAAACCACCACGCGCACCCGAGGGTGGCCGGTAGCCGGGCACACCATCTGGCGGTAGCCTGTTTGGTTGTCATAACACTTGCGGGCACGGCCACCGTCGGCCGACGCCGCTTCTTCCGGGTTGACCAACTCCTAAGCCACGGCGGTGCTGATGTCAACGGACGTCATTCTCACGATTCAAGCCGCACATGATCAACGCCCGGTTACGGGGCGGGCGACCTGGAGTCGGCGCCAGCGTGAGGCAGGCATTCATGCCCGCCGGTTCGCGGGCGCTTTGGCCGCGTGAGCGCCGGGCGGCGGGATAGCCACCGGCACGGACGGACGAAGAAAGTCCGCCTTACGAACCCATGAAGGAGCAGCCCGGTTCCGTCAGCAAACACGCGCGAGCCAGGCGGAGGCTCCGGGCGTTGGGCTCATGGATGAGTTCCCGCGACGGGCTTGAGCTTGAACACGAGGAAGTACTGGTACGGCAGGAAGGTATGTTCCGCGTCCAGGGCAAAGCCGTTGCGCTCCATCTCCCGGACCAGGTCGGCGCGGTCGATCCGCATTTCCGTCGGCGGTCCCACGGGGGTCTCGGCTTTCTTGAAATCCACCATTACCACGCTCCCACCCGGCTTGAGCGCCTTCTTCAGCAGCGCCAGGTACGCGTCGTGGTTTTCGATGTGGTGCCACGTGTTGCAGAGGAAACACTGGTCCACGGAGGCCTCGGCAAGGAGCGGATCGTCCGGCGGCGCGAGCACCGAGACCACATTCTTCAACTTCGCATCCCGGATGCGGCGGTTCAGATGGATGACCATCTCCGGACTGACATCGACGGCGAACACACGCCCGGTTTCGCCCACATGCCGGGCAAACCGGAAGGTGAAGTAGCCCGAGCCCGCCCCGATGTCCGCGATCACCGTGCCCGGCTTGAGTTCGAGCGCGGTGACAACCTCGTGCGGCTTCTGGTACGCGTCGCGCTTCGGATCCTCGAGCATGGCGATGTAGGCCCGGGAGTCCTGGTGGAGCTGATGCATTTGGTGGAGATCGCGGGGCGTGGTGTCCTGGGCCAGGAGGCAGCCGGCCAGAGCCAGCCAGCCGGGCAGGGCGAGCGTTGGTTTCATGGACCCGACAATATCCTCTCCGGAGGTGAAGTCACGCCATGCCTGGGCTCCCGGTCGCCGTGGCCGAAGCGTCCGCGAACTCCAGGGCGCGTTGTCGTCCTGAAGCGCCGCCCCGGTCGGCGAGCGCCTGCTGCGACCGGGAACCGGTTGCGGTCCCAACAACCTCGAGATTCCCGGGGGTGAGCGCAAGCACGACGGTCGTTGACAAAGCGGTACCCTGCCAGTAAGGGGTGCTCAGCCCTCGACGCGGGAGAGCCTCGAGGGCGGGGCCGGTGAGAACATGCGGGTGAGTCTACAAGCAGGTCGACCGCAGCACGGGCGCGATGGCACTCGGTGCGAGCGACGCCCGGGGTTCACGTTGATCGAGTTGCTCGTGGTGATTGCGATCATCGGGATCCTGTCCGGCCTGTTGCTGCCGGCGCTGGCCCGGGCCCGGGACAAAGGCAAGGCCGCGCGCTGTCAGAGCAACCTGCGCCAGCTCGGGATGGCCGCGACCATGTACGACATGGACCATCAGGTCTACCCGATCGGCTGGCCGCCGGCGGACGGATTCGCGAGCCCTTTGTTTCCCATCTGGTACCGCCAGTTGCAGCCTTACCTGGGAAGCCGCACGAACGTTTCCGGCCGCGGCGTGTTCATCTGTCCTTCCAGCATGCAGCGAGCCCAGCCCGGGGAGCAGGTGGGAAGTGGCCTGCGGGAGGGCGGTTTCTGGGGGTACCTCGCCTACGCCCAGAACTGCTACGTGAACGGCGGACGCCGGGACGTCGGCTCGCGGCATGTTCAGGATGTGCCGGGCACGGTGATGTTCGCGGACACGGACGGGTGGGACGCCTGCCTCTATCCCGACGGCGATCCGTCGGCCAACGTGTGTTACCGGCACAGCGGCGGCAACGAGCGCAGCGCGGAAACGGACCGGGGGGTCACGGGAACGAAGCTGGCGAAGGGCCGGGCCAATGCGGTCTTTGTGGACAATCATGTCGAGCTGCGACGGAACGTTCCGAAGCGGCTTTTCACCCTCGAGTTGGATTAGAATTCTATGCAAACAAGAACCTGGATGCGGTTTGGCGGCGCGCTCTGCGGCGCCTTGATCGGCGGCGCGCTCCACGCGCAAACCGTGGTTGAGGCGTTCGAGTACGGGAGCGAGGACGAGTTGCTGGCCGCCTGGAGTCCCAGTGCCAATGCGACGATCAGCCTGTCGGAGGAGGTGTCGCCCCAGTCGACGGGGCAAAAGGCGTTGCGCGTTCAGTTCAACTTCCCGTCGATGGCCTGGGTGACGGAGATCGTCAACGGCGTCGAACTCGCCAGCCCGGTTGCGATCGATCCGGCTCAGTATGTCACCTTGCGAATCAAGGGCGACCCGGCGTTCGCCACGGCGGACTTCCGCTATTTCTACGTCTACGCCTGGGATGCTTCCGGGAATTTCGGACGGTGGGGCGCAGCGGTCCCCATCACGGCGGAGTGGCAGGTGCTCAACTTCGCGGCCGGCTCCATGGGGCAACCGTGGAATTCGCCGGGCCTGCCCGATCTCAGCCAGATTGTGCGGTTCGCGTTTTACCAATACGGCAGTGAGGCAGCCCTCCCCGCCTACAGCGCCACCATCGAGGTGGACGACCTGGTCATCCGCGACGAGCCTTTGACGGACACGCCGGCGATCGTTGAGTCCGTGGTCGAGGCTTTCGAATACACGGACGATCCGGCACTCCAGTCGGCCTGGACGCCGAGTGCGAACACCGCGGTCAGCCTCTCGACGGCCGTCTCCACGTGGTCCCCGGGTCAAAAGGCGATGCGGGCGCAGTTCAACTTCCCCTCGGGCGCCTGGGCGACCGAGACGGTGAGAGGACCCGACTTGAGCGCGCCGGTGTCGATCGCCGCCTCGCAATACATCGCGCTGCGGCTCAAGGGCGACCCGGCGTTTGCCTCGGCCGACTTCCGCGAGTTCTATCTCTACGCGTACGATGCCAGCGGGAACTTTGGTCGCTGGGGCGCCTCGACGCCGACCAATACCACCTGGCAGGTCTTCAACTTCAGTGCGGGCAGCATCGCCAAGCCCTGGGATTCGCCCGCGCTGCCTGATCTCGGGCACATCGTCCGGTTCGCCCTCTATCAATACGGCAGCGAGACCGCCATCCCGGCTTACACGGCGGCCATCGAGGTCGACGACATCATGATCCGCAACACGCCCCTCGTGGAAACGACGCAGGTCGAGACGGCGGTCGAGGGGTTCGAGTACGAATCCGACGAGGCCTTGCTGGCCGCCTGGATTCCCTCGGTGAACACCGTGCTCGCCACCTCCGATTCCGTGGCCTCGGAATCGGCCGGCCAGAAGTCCATGAGCATGACCTTCACGTTCCCCTCGAGCGCCTGGGCGGCGGACTACGCGCGCGGGCCCCTGCTCGCCACGCCGGTGGTGATCGGGCCCCGGCAGTACGTCTCCTTGCGGATCAAGGGTGACCCGGCCTTCGAGACGGCGGATTTTCGCAACTTTTACGTCTACGCCTACGATGGCAGGGGCAACTTCGGACGCTGGGGCACCCAGGTTCCCACGACGGACGACTGGCAGATCCTCAACTTCGTCGCCGGCGACATCGAGAAGCCCTGGGACGCGCCGGCCCTGCCGGATCTGGGGCAGATCGTCCGGTTCGCTTTCTTCCAGTACGGCAGCGAGGCCGCGATCCCGGAGTACACGGCGACGGTCCTGGTGGACGATCTGATGGTGCGGAACACGCCGCTGTTCCCGGCCCCTTCGGCCCCTCGACCGCTGCTGGACGACTTTGAAGGGTATGCCGACGTCACGGCGCTCGAGGCGTTCTATACGTACCAGAACAGCCCGGACACCACGGTGACGACGGCGTCCTTGGCCTCGCCGGCACCCCAAGGCAGCAAGGCCCTCCAGTTGAACATCGACTTCGCCGGAGGCCAGTATCCCTGGGGAAGCGTCCGGTCGGCCGTGGTGCCCCCGTTCTCCTTCCCCGCCGATGGCGTGGTCACGCTGCGATTCAAAGGCGACCCGAGCCTCGCCGCCGTGGCCGATGCGGGCACGTCGTTCTGGCTGACGTTCTACGACCAGGTGGGCGGAGCGATGAGCTTCATCACGAGCCCGCCCGTGGTTTCCTCCGACTGGACCACGTTGCAGGCGCGGTTGGTGGACTTTGAAGGCGCGGCCGGGGTGGATGTGGGCAACCTCGTGCAATGGCGTTTGCTGGTGCAGGCCTACGAGGGCACGGCCGATCGCGAGGCGCGCCCGGCAGTCTTCCAGATCGACGACCTCCGGATCGGCACGGCCCCGGCGCAGCCCCCGGTTCTCGCCGTCGCGCGGGACGGGAGCGCGCTCAGGATCACCGCGTCCGGATTGGTGGCGGGCAAGGTCTATCGGGTGAGCACCTCAGCCGACCTGAAGCAGTGGACGCCGGGTCAGCAGATTACGGCAACGGCTGCCACCGCCACGTGGACGGTTCAACCCGCGCAAGCGGCCGAGTTCTTCCGCGTGGGGGAGTAGACCGCAGCTCGCGGAGAGATACTGACGATCGCACCCCGCCGGGATAGCTTCCGGGGCGGTGAACGGGATTTCCGCGTCATCGCCCGAACCGGGTATCCAGGCGACAGGATCTTGCTCCCGGAGGGATCCAACGGTCGCATGCCCTCGTCGTCCGCTTCCCATGAACCTGTCCCGAAAAGCGGGGATGAATCCCCGCACTCCAGGCGCTTCGCGGCCCCGGACGTGCCTTGGAGCGGCGCGAAGCGTTTGGAGTGCGTCCGCTTTAGCGGCGCTTTTTGGTTCATGGCCACGGAGCAGGTCCAAAAGGAACAGGTCGCTATCCATGAACCTGCCCCGGAGCGCGGACTTCAGTCCGCAGGAAGCCACGCCGGCCAAGGGACGTCCCTGCGGGCTGAAGCCCGCGCCCCGCAACGTTTCATGGCCCCAATGCGCGCTAAACCGCTTGGCGTGCTTGCTCTCCATGGGGCTGGGGACGCAGGCGGTTTTCTGGTTGTTGCTGGCGGGCTGTGCCACGCCGGGACCGGTCGCGAGTCTGGACCTTAGCGAACCAGGGTGGCGGGTGTTGCAGGGGCAGGCCCTGTGGACGCCGCAGGCGGGTCAACCCACCTTGGCGGGTGAGTGGATCGCCGCGGCCAACGCGGATGGACGCCGGTTCGTGGAGTTCGGCAAAACCCCGCTCACTTTCGTGACGGCGCGATCTGGAGCCAACGGCTGGCGGGTGGAGTTTCCTTCGCGACAGCTGGCGTTTCAGGGGCGCGCTGATCCCCCGGGACGGTTTGGCTGGCTCCATGCGGCTGAGGCCTTGAGTGGAGATGCACCGCGCGAGCCTTGGACTTTCACGAAGGATGCCGGAGGCGGCTGGCGCTTGGAGAATCTTCGGACTGGCGAGCGGATCGAGGCTGTTCTCAATCCATGAGCCTCTCCCGTCCATGGTGGCGAGGCTTGCGTGACCGGCGCTGGTGGTGGTTGGTCGGGCTCGCGGCGCTCGCCTTCGGCCTGCCGCGGGTACAATTCGACGCCGATATCCTGGATCTCCTCCCGTCTGATGTGCCGGTGGTGCGCGGCCTCAAGCTGTACCAGGAGGCGTTCGCCAACAGCCAGGAACTGCTGATCACGGTGCGCACCGCCGATGCCGACGCGGCGGAAATGGCGGCGGAACGGGTTGCCCTCGAGTTGCGTTCAGCGAGCAACCTCGTGGCGGCTGCCGTGTGGCGGGGACCCTGGCTTGACCACCCGGAGGACCTGGCGGAGTTGGTCGCTTGGTTGTGGCTGAACCAGCCGCCGGACGCGGTGGCACGGTTGCACGACCGACTGTCCGTTCCGGAGGCACCGCAGGTGCTCGGGTCGGCGCGAGAGGAGCTCGCGACTTCCCTGTCACCGCTGGAGCTGGGGCGGCTCGCCTATGATCCTCTGGGGCTTTCCCGGCTTCCTGGCGAGGCGTTCGATTCGCGGTTCATGCCGGGGGACCATGCCGGCTGGTTCGGCAGCCCGGACGGGACCTTTCATGTGATCTTCGTAGAACCCCGGCATCGCCTGTCGGGTTATCGTCACGCGGCTGAATGGCTTGAGGCTGTCCGGGGCGTCCTGGGGCGCTGCCGACAATCCGAGGATTGGCCGCGCGGCGCGGTCGTCAGGCTGACCGGGGCTCCGGCGTTCCTGGTGGAGACGGCGACGACCATGGAGCGCGACCTTCGCGGGTCGGCGTTGGGAACGGTGCTGCTGATTGCGGTCATGTTCTGGCTGGCGCACCGTCGCTGGTTGCCTCTCGTGTGGCTCGTGACCCTCCTGCTGCTGGTGGTTGCAGGCACGGTGGTGGTGGGTGGCCTGGTTCTCGGCTCGATCAACCTGGTCAGTCTCGGATTCGCGGCGATCCTCATGGGATTGGGCGTGGACTACGGTCTTGTCCTTTACCAGGAGTCGCTCGCGTCGCCCCACACCTCGGCGGCGGGACTGCGGCGGCGTGTCGTGGGCGGCATCAGGTGGTCCGCCGTGACCACCGCCTCGTCGTTTGGGTTGCTCGCTTTCGCAGGTCTTCCCGGCCTCGCGCAGCTCGGGTTGCTGGTGGCCTTGGGAGTCGTTCTCGCGGCGGGGACGATGCTGACGGTGTTCCTTCCCGTGGTACGCCGTGGGCAGCCTGCAAGGTCGGCCATCCTGGCTCAGTCCGAGTCCGATACGAAGGTCCCGCCACCGGTCGCCGCTCCCGGACCAGCACCGAGCCCGGTTGAGGCTGTCCGGGTTCGCCCGGTTGCGGCAGGTCGGGCAGGGCTCCTGGCCTCGGGTGTCGTGCTCCTGGCTGCCGCGGCGGTGCTCTGGCGTGGCCTCCCGGCGGTTGACCATGGAACCCGCCCGCTCGAACTGACCGAGAGCCGGGCACAGACTGCCCTGGATGAGCTTCAGCGCGAACTCGATCGAGAGGGATCACCTCTGATGCTGGTGCTCACCGGTCGGGACGAGGTCGAGGTGGGCCGGAAACTCGAAGCTGCGGATGCCTTGCTCGCTTCCGCACGGACGAACGGGACGTTGCGCAGCTACCTGTTGCCAACGGCATTGTGGCCGCAGCCTGCTCGACAGGCCACGAATCGCGGGCCTTTGGGAGACCTGGCACTTGCCTCGCCGCGACTCCAGGCCGCGGCGATTGAGGCCGGGTTCACCAGCAACGCGTGGTTGTTCGCCTCCGCCGTGTTGCGGCATTGGGAACGCATGTCGGGAGCGAGTGACGTCACCTGGCCCACGAACGCCTCGTGCCAGTGGCTGCTCAAGCGCTTTTCGGCGCGACATGAGCAAGGCTGGCTGGCGGCCGGCGCGCTGCACGTGGCAAACCCGGGCGAGGTACCGGGGCCGGTCGCCGCGTGGGCCAACGAAACACCCGGGGTGTGGCTGACGGGTTGGCCCCTGGTCGGGGAGGCCCTGCTCGCGCGCGTTGAAGGGCGGCTCGCCTGGCTTGTGGCGACGCTGGGGGCCGTCCTCGTGGTTTGCCTGTGGCTTGCCTTCCGGCGGTGGACCGAGGTGCTGCTGAGCTTCGGTGCCCTCGCCTTCAGTTTCTTGCTGCTGTTGGCGGTCATGCGGCTCGCGGGCTGGTCCTGGAACTTGATGAACCTCACGGCCCTCCCGCTGATGCTCGGAGCCGGCGTGGATTACACCATCCACGTCCAACTTGGGTTGCGTCGTCACGGAGGAAGTCCGCGGGCGATGCGCCGGGTCACCGGCCGGGCGCTGTGGCTTTGCGCGGCCACCACCGTGGCGGGGTTCGGTTCGCTGGCATGGGCCAGCAACGCGGGATTGTCGAGCCTCGGCCTGGTATGCGCCACCGGCATTCTGAGCGTCTACGTCGTGAGCGTCGGCTTCCTGCCTTCCTGGTGGGTGCTGTTCGGCTGCGGCAACGGTCGCGGAGTCGCGCCATTCCCCCCGGACGGTGCCGGGTCGTCCGGTCCTGCTTCTCCGGCGACCGGCTTGCCGGTGCAAAGCCCGAAGCGCTCATCGTCCCTTTACCGCGCCGGGTACTGGCGCGTCGGCCATGCCTTGGTGCGCGTGCTGCCTCGTCGGGTCGTAGACGCTGTCTGCCAGCTGCTGGCGGAAATCAGCTTCCGGATGGACGCCGGACGGCGCCAGATCGTCGTGGACAACCTGCTCCCCGTCCTGGCTGGAGACCGTAACCTGGCGTCGCGCACGGCCCGGCGTTTGTACCGGCGATTCGCCGTCAAGATTGCGGACCTGCTGCGACTCGAAGCGGGGTCGGGCGCGTGGTGTTGGGAGGCCGAACCCCGCGAGCGGGAGATCATTCAGACGGCACTTGCCCGCAAGCGGGGCGTGCTGTTCCTCACCCCGCACCTGGGCAACTGGGAACATGGGGGTCTGCTTCTGACCGACATGGGCATCGAACTGACAGTGCTGACACTCGGTGAACCCGAGGACGACCTGACCGAGATGCGCGCGGCCTCGCGGGAGCGATGGGGGATGCGAACCCTGGTCATCGGTCGGGACAGCTTCGCCCTCGTCGAAGTGATCAAGCGCTTGCAGGCCGGCGCCGCGATGGCTGTTGCCATGGACCGGCCGGCGGAACACGGAGGGGTGTTGGTGAACTGGTTTGGCCGTCCCTTCCGGGCCTCGGCCGTGGCGGTGGAGCTGGCGCGGGCCTCCGGATGCGCCCTGGTGGGGGTCACCTTCATGCGGCGGCAAGACCGGCTGGTGGTGAAGGTGCTTCCCGAGTTTGGCTATGACCGCCGGGAGCTTGGCGACCGCGAGGCGCGGCGGGCTTTGACCGGCCAGATCCTGCGTGCGTTCGAGCCGTACATCCGCGAGCATGCGGACCAATGGTATCACTTCGTCCCCATCTGGCCGCGGCCGGAGAGCCTCTAGCCGGGTCCCATCCGGTCCGACGGCTCCGGCAGGGGCTCAGGCTTGGCGCCCTCTTGCTGCACCTCGGCAGTGTCGCAATGGCTGCCGAGGTGGGACAGGCGTGGCTCGACCGCTGGTTCAGCGCCCAGGCGGACTTGCGTACCTGGCAGGCGGAGTTTGTCCAGACGCGGTCGCTCGCGGCGCTCGCGCAGCCGTTGCTATCCACCGGCAGCGTTTACGTCGCCCTCCCGAACCAGTTCCGCTGGGAACTCGGCCGACCTGCCCAGACCATCGTGCTGAGACAACCCGACCAACTCTGGTTGATCTACCCGCGGCTCAAGCGGGCGGAGCGCTACCCGCTCGACGACACCCGGCCGGGTCCGTGGCGCGAAGCGCTGTCCTTGTTGGAGGCCGGCTTCCCCCGCGATCGCGCCGACCTGGAAGCCCGCTTCCGCCTCCTGTCCACGGTGCTGACCAACGAGCAGCTGCAGGTGACGCTCCAGCCGCGAGGCGGGGCAACGCGGCGCGTGCTCACCGAGATCCAGGTCCGCCTCCGCACCAACGATTTCTCCCTGGCCGCGAACCTGGTCAGGTTCAAGGACGGATCGAGCCTGCAGATCGCGTATCACGGCGCCTCGAACAACCCGGTTTTGCCTGCAGGCTGTTTCGAAACGGCCTTTGGACCGGAGATGACGATCGTCGAACCGCTGCGCCAGCCGTAGCGCGTCAGCCGTACCTCGCCACCATGGACGACAAGCTGGCCCACGCCCTCGACATCCTCCCGCATGGCCCCGAGTTCCGCTTCCTGGACCGGCTGTTGAGCCTGGACCCCGGCAAGACCGGCGTGGGCGAGTACCGGGTGCGCGGTGACGAGACCTTCCTGCGCGGACATTTTCCGGGCGACCCGCTGCTCCCCGGCGTTCTGTTGGTCGAGGCCGTGGCCCAGCTCGCCGGGGTCGTGGCGCAGCATGATCCGACCATTCCCGCGCTGCCGGGGCTCAAGCTGGCGGCGTTGAGGACGGTAAGAATCCTCGGCAGCGCGCGCCCCGGGGAGGTGCTCCGGCTGGAGGCCCGGATCACGGCCCGCCTGGGTGGGTTGGTTCAGGCCCAAGGCGAGGCGTCCGTCGCCGGGCGTCAGGTGTTGACCGCCGAGATGACGCTGGGGAGTGATTTGGACGGGTGAGACGGTGTGCGTCTGCCTGTGGCCCGCAGCCAGGCGGGCGGTGATTACAGCGGGCAATCCCGCCCGAAGTACTGGCGAAAGGCCTCCCGCAATCGAGCCTTCGGCATCGGGAGGTCGTTCTCGTAGTCCCAATATTCGAGAATCTCGGCCACCTTCTCGTGGTCAATGCGCCCGGCGCTCTCCATCACCCTAAGCAGCTTGATGCTGCTCCAGCACTCGATTGCATGCGCGCTGGCGACGCGCTGCATACCGCCATCATCGGTGACCACCGGGATGTTCTTGCTGAAGCCCAGTGCGAGCGCTTTCAGGTCTTCACGCGACAAGTTCAGGCCCTCCGCGTCGGCGTACGCCACGAGGAAACCAAAGGCATTGGCTGCGGCCGTCCGGTCCTTCCCGCGAAGTTCATATCGTTTGGCGGTTCGGTCCTCGCAGTACTCTTTCTGGGCGACCCACTCGAACTTCGTCCGGAGCCGGACACTCGTGGAGAACTCGTCATCGAGCTCCGCCAGGACGTGTAGCGAGTAGCACGGCGCATTCCCGAACGGCTGCAGCAAGAGAGGACGGATAGAATTCGCCAGGCGGAAATAGGCGTTGCTGTCGAGTAAGACGTCTTGCGTCGCCCCGCTCATGTCCGAAGAGCTGCCGCCAGTGCCTTTGCGTCAGCCAGGGAAGCTCCGAGCACCTGGTGAATGAAGTGCTCGGCACCAACCTCGTTTCTACAGAAGCCGGCGAGCGCCTCGAAGAACGGGCTTCCGAACTCCTCGCGGGCGACTGCCGCATAGGCCTTCGGCTCAGGAGGCAACCGCTTGAGGACGGCTTGCGCAACGGTCGGATAAGACTTGGCAAAGTTCACCACCGCGCCAAAGGACATTCCTGCGTCACCAAGATAGGTTCTCGACAGTCCGTAGGCTCCCTCCAGCGCCTCAATGGATCGTCGGATTGTGTAAGGCGATATGACGTGTCGCTTCGCCTCGTTCCGAATCCGGGTGATTCTCGCGCCCACACTGCGGATTGCCTGAAGGGCTTCCCTCAGTTTCACCGCCTCCGATTCCGGGAAGAGCACTGCCTGGGCGAAGGCATCGGCGAAGTCTTCACCCACGTCGTTCATCAGATGGGGCGCCAAGGAGTGACCCAACTCGTGTGCCATCCAGAACTTGAAGTCGACCGTGCTGCTATCCAGGTTCAGGAAAACCCACGTGGTCTGCGAATCCGGCAGGTAGATGTTCAGAGCGTTGCCGTGGTGCTGCCGCTCGCCCCACAGCACCGGTACGATGACGGCGTGCAGTTCATTGAACTTGGCGATCAGGTCGCCAAACTCGATCACGTGCTTGCCCTCCAGTTTCATCTCCTGGCGCACCTGCGCCGCGACCCGATGCACGTAGCGGTAGTCGAGCGTTGGGTCCTTCAACGTAGGCGGACGGGTGAGTTCCAGGCGAGGCAGGTACTTCACCAACCGCTTCAGCAATTCCCCCGTTTCCCGGGCGTTGTCCAGGTGTGCGTCCAGGGTCTTTCGATGCGCTTTCTTGCGGAAGTACACCACCGGCACTGCCGCGGCGGGAGGCCGCAGGACCAGTTGCTCGAATCCCAACCCCAGGAGCATGCCGAGGCGCAGCAGCTTGTCGGGCTGGGGGAAAGCCTCGTCAGCGAACCACTTCGACACCGCCTCGCGTGACACGCCAAGTTTCTCAGCGAGGCCGGACTGGTTCAGACCAGCCTTGATGAGTGCGTCCCTGAGAACAGGAAGGTTCAACGTTCTAGACACGACCTCAAGACTCGCTCCCGGCCTGGCCCATGTCAACTTTTGTCAACCGCGAACCCGGACCTGCGCAGGCACCGTCATACGGTCTCAAGTGGGCATGCGGCTCGTCTCCCTGAGGACCAACCGGATCAGGGAGAACAACCAAGACCGGCGTGGGCGAGTACCGGGTGCGCGGTGATGAGACCTTTCTGCGCGGCCATTTTCCGGGCGACCCGCTGCTGCCCGGCGTTCTGTTGGTCGAGGCCGTGGCCCAACTCGCCGGGGTCGTGGCGCAGCATGATCCGGCCATTCCCGCGCTGACGGGGCTCAAGCTGGCGGCGTTGCGGGCGGTGCGGATGCTCGGCAGCGCGCGCCCCGGGGAAGTGCTCCGGCTGGAGGCCCGGATCACGGGCCGCTTGGGCGGGTTGGTTCGGGCCCAAGGCGAGGCGTCCGTCGCCCGGCGTCAGGTGTTGACGGCCGAGATGACGCTGGGGAGTGACGCAATGGACTGATACGGGTTCACCGCTGGCCAGTGCAGTGGTGCCTTACCTCGCGGATTGCTTGAAGGTCGTCCCTCCGGGCAGGTCACTGTCCCACCGCCCGCCGGAAGAGCACGCGGCGGTTGTTCAGATTGACCAACTCCCAGCCATCCTGGAGCAATTTGTTCGACACCCAGGTCAGGCAGTACTCCTCATCGTGGATGTCGGTCACGCGCTGGCCTCCGGTCTTGTACACATAGACCACCTCGCACTTGGCGGGGGTCATGACCTGGACCTTGTCCGCACCGTCCCACTTGATCATCGCGGCCTCGAACCGTTGACCGACGGTGCGGGTTTGGGCACGGAGCAACTGCGGGGCGACCAGCATGAGGGCCAGGCCGGCGAGGCTGGCGAGGATCAGGACCTGTCGTTTCATGGCGTGCTTCTTTCTGAGGGTTTGTTGTCTCGCTGTTATCGGAAATCGGCTGATTGGATGGGGCGGTCAGAGAAGGCCGGGATCACGTCCGGCGGCATTCCAGGGTTGGCTTCACCGGGCCGTGGGAGGTGGGGCGGCGCCGGTGCCGGAATTCGGGTTATCCAGATCAAAGAAGATTCGCTTCGGGATCATGTCCTCGGGGCCGAACCACCCGCCCGTGCGGAATACCTTGGCCTGAACTTGCTGTCCGGGCTTTGCGGGAAGGGCACGTATCACGTACTCGGGGCTGCCGAAGTTGTGGAAGGTGCCGTCCTTGTCGCCAAAGATTGTCAGCGTCAAGGGCGTCTCGCCGACGTAATCCTGGTTGGCTTCGATTCGGACCCCGGGTTCGCTCGATTCGATCGACACCTTGTATGCCACGGTGCCATCACGACCACGTTCAAGCTGGCCATCCTGCTGGGTTTCCGTGGAGGAGCAGCCGGCCAGGACCAAACAGACGACAACCGATCCTAAAACTCCCTTGGACTTCATAGCGCTCTGGTACTCGGGTGACGGCCCTTCGTCAAGTGCAGGACGGGGGTGATACCCGGCGGCCAACGTGCCGGGCGTTGTCAGTGGCGGCTCGTTCGTCTAGCTTGCCGGTCGATGCGACGAAACATTCGTGGCCGAGGCGACCATGGGGAACCGTGTCATTGATCCGGAAACCCGAGGGCGAGCCGCGGCGCCGCCAACCGCAACCTCGCTGGTCAGCCGTTCCTTCGATTTCAATCGCGACACCTTCACCTTCGCCAATGAACTGGTCTGGGAGTACCGCCAGGATCCGCAAACCGGCGAGCTGCAGCCGCGAAAGAACGACCGGCCGCCGGAGTACACGCACCGCTGCTTCGTCATGGCACGCTCGGTCCGCCAGTTCTTCTGCCACGCGCGATTCGATCCGGATCAACCCGTGGGGACGGAAGACACTTATCGTTCGATCATCCGTGCCGTCGTTCGGCGAAGTCCTCGTGCCACGAGCTCGGACCCGACGCGGATTGTCTTGCCGGGGTATGGTTCATTGCGCGCCCTGAGCCAGGCCCGGGCCGCGCTGCTCCAGGCGGAATGCGGTCCCCCCTGGCAGTCCTATTTCGTGTGGAGCCACTACCGGATGGTCTTTCCAATCTGGCCCGGTCACCAGGAGCGCATGCTGGAGCGGTTGCTCGAGGCCTTGCGGACGCGCCCGCCACCGGTGGTGCATTTGTTCCGGTTTCCGCGCATCACGATCAACCATGCCGTGGTCCTGTATGGCGCGACGGAATCCCGGGGTGTGGTCCAGTTCGACGCCTATGATCCCAACATCCCGGCGCATCCGGTGAAGCTCTACTTCGACCGGGCCACGCGGGCGTTCCGGTTCCCGCCGACGCACTATTGGGGTGGCGGCCGGGTCTGCGTGACGGAAGCGTATGCGAGCTGGCCGTATCGATGAGGCGCGTCACCGGGGTCTCGTCGCCGTCGGGAGTCGGCGGGCAACGAGGCGCCCTCGCCGACTGCCTGGAAGAGGCTCGATGACAGCGGCGCCCCGACCGGAGGGGCTGTCGTCCAGGCATAACGCGGCGTTGCCATGCGCCCGGCCGGTTTCTAGAGTGCCTCCCGATCCGTGACGCCGAAGTTCGAGACGCCCCCGCACCCGTTCGCTGGGGAGCGGAAGGTTGATCCAGGGCCGCGCCGCATTCTCCTGATCAGCCTGAATCGCTGCCGGATGCCGGACCCGGTGTTCCCGCTCGGTCTGTCCTGCGTCAGCGCGGCCTTGCGCCGTGCCGGACACCACACCCGATGGTTCGACTGCCTGGCAGGGGGCGATTCCCCCGGCGCCGTCCTGGCGGAGTACCGCCCCGATTACGTCGGGATCTCCGTGCGCAATATCGACGACGTGCAGATCCGCCGTCAGGAGACGTTCTTCGACCCCCTGGCCGGCATCTGCGAAGCCGTGCGACGGACGCATCCTTGCCCGGTCATCCTCGGCGGCAGCGGCTTCTCGCTGTTTCCGGAGCGGTTGCTCGAACACAGTGGAGCGGATTTCGGGATCCAGGGTGAAGGAGAGGACAGTCTGCCGGCGTTGATCGCGGCGCTCAGCCGGGGGGAAGCCTATGAGGACGTGCCGGGGCTGGTTTTCCGGCAAAACGGTGGGATCAAGGTCAACCCGCCGCGCCCTGCATCGGCGCACCTGGTCCTGGGGCCAGCCGATCGGCCGGAGCCCATGACCACGCCGTACCTGCAGGCGGGGGGCATGCTGAATCTGCAGACCCAGCGTGGCTGCGCGCATGTCTGCACTTACTGCACGTATCCCCTGATCGAAGGCCGCGCGACGCGCCGGCGTCCGCCCGAGGTCGTTGCGGAAGAGATGGCGCAGCTCCACGCTGCCGGCGCGCGGTATGCCTTCATCGTCGATTCCGTGTTCAACTCGTCGCCGCAGCATGTGGTGGAGACCTGTGAAGCCATGCTGCGTCGCGGGGTCGGACTCCGTTGGGGCTGCTTCCTCCGTCCCCAGGGGCTCACGCGTGACCTGGTCCGGCTGATGGCGCGGGCCGGCCTGAGCCATATCGAGTTCGGTTCGGACAGTCTCTGTGACGCGGTGCTGGCGGCCTATGCGAAGCAGCTCACCTTCGCGGACATCCTTCAGGCGAGCGAGTCCGCCAAGGCCGCGGGCATTGACTACTGCCATTTTCTGATTTGCGGCGGGCCCGGCGAGACGATGGAGACGCTCGCTGCCAGTTTCGAGAACTCGCGCCGTTTGCCCGAAGCCGTGATCCTGGCGGTGGTGGGCATGCGCATCTACCCGCGCACGGCCCTGTGGCACCGCGCCATTCGCGAAGGGGTGATCCGCGCCGAGTTAGATTTGCTCCGGCCCGCGTACTATCTGGCGCCCGGGCTGGAGTCGGAGAAGGTCTTCGCCCGGCTCGCAGAATTCGGCCGGGTCTCGCCGAACTGGATCGTCGGGAACGCCACCCCGGCGTACACCCGGTTGGTGGAACGGCTCCGGGCGCGCGGTGTGCTGGGCCCGCTGTGGAGCTACTTCGCCATGCTGCAACGGCTGCAGCCCGCCCCGGCGGCCCCGCTCGCGTCATGAAGCGCCTTGTGCTGATCGCGCCCTTGGCGTCCGGTGGCCTGGTCGGCAAAGACTTTAGTTTCCGCCTGCCCGTGCTGGGCCTGTTGAAGGTGGCGGCGCTCACACCACCGGACTGGCAGGTGACCATCGTCGACGAGAAGGTCGAGCCCTTGGATCTCGCCATCGAGGCCGACCTGGTGGGATTGACGGCCATGACGGCCACGGCGCCGCGGGCGTACGAAATTGCCGACCACTTCCAGCGGCGCGGCATCCCCGTGGTCATGGGTGGCATGCACGTTTCCGCGTTGCCGCAGGAGGCCCTGCAACACTGTCGAAGCGTCGTGGTCGGTGAAGCCGAGGGGCTGTGGGCCGGGTTGCTGGCGGACTTCGAGCGGCAATCCCTCCAACCGATCTACCGGCATGGCGACGGTTTCCCGAGGCTGGAGCAGCTGCCGCTCGCGGACTGGGAGTTATACCGGGAGAAGCGCTATCTGCCCGTGCACTTCGTGGAGACGACCCGCGGTTGCCCCCTCGATTGCGAATTCTGTGCGGTCACCACTGCGTTTGGAGGCCGGTATCGCAACCGTCCCGTCGACGAGGTGATGGCGGAGCTGCGTAGCCTGCAGCCGTTTCCCGGGAGGTTCATCCTCAAGAACTGCGTGTTCTTCGTCGACGACAACATCATCAGCAACCGCTCGCACGCCCGCGAACTGTTGTCGCAACTGACGGAGTTCAAGCTGAAATGGTTCAGCCATGCGTCCATGAACATCGCCCGCGACGCCGAGATGCTGCAGCTCTGTCAGCGCAGCGGCTGCGTCGGCTTGTTCATCGGTTTCGAAACGCTGTCCGAGCGGAGTCTGCACGCGATCGGCAAACGGACCAACCGACCACGGGAGTACCTCGACGTGGTGAGGCGGATCCACGATCATGGCATCGGCATCGATGCCTCGTTCGTGTTCGGGTTGGACGAGGACGATCCGAGTGTGTTTGACCGCACCCTGGAGTTCGTCCACCAGGCGAAAATCGAGGTCTGCTATTACTCGATCCTGACCCCGTATCCGGGCACCCGGCTGCACGAACGCCTCACCCGGGAGGGGCGGATCCTCACCCAGGATTGGTCCCTGTACGATACGGGCCACGTCGTTTACCGACCCGCGGCTTTCACTCCCGACCAGTTGCTGGCCGGTTACCATCATGCCCTCAAAGAGTCTTATTCCTTGCCTGGGATCCTGGGCCGGCTTTGGGGGACCACCGCCTACAAGCCGTTTTTTTACCCGATGAACTTCGGCTTCCGGCAGAGCGCCCGGGCGGCGCGCCGGGCCTTCTTGCAGGACAGGACGAACCGCGCCGGGACTGCCCGGCTCTCCTGACCCATGGCGTACCCCTCCCGACATCCGGCACCGCCAACACCACCGCGCGTCGTGGTGACGGGCGCGGGGCTGGTCACGCCGCTGGGGATTGGCTGGCCTGCCAACGCCGCCGGCTTTCGGGAGGGGCGCACCTCCATTGGCCCGGTGCGCCGGTTCGACGTTTCGCGTCACCGGGTCCAGGTGGCCGCGGAGATCGAATTGCCCTCGGAACTTCCGCCGACGAGGCTGACCCCGGGTCGTGCGCGCCGGTTGGACCGCGGCTCGCGCATGTTGCTTTGGGCGGCCCAGGAGGCGTGGCAACAGTCCGGATGGAGCGTTGGGCCGGACCTCCCGCTCGTGCTGGGTACAACCAGCGGTGGCATGTCGGTGGGCGAGGATTACTACCGCCGCACGCTGGGCGGCTCGGGAGGTGGCCGTGCGCAGGTCTGGAGGGCCTTGCATTACCAGTCGCATCTGCAGGCGCGCGTGCTCATGGACGCTCTGGGCTTTGAGGGCCCCGTCACCCTCATCGCGAATGCGTGCGCCTCCGGCGCCAACGCCCTGGGTCACGCCTGGGAGATGCTGCGTCAAGGCCGGAGCGAACGCGTCCTGGCCGGGGGGTACGATGCCCTGAGCCTGTTGGTCTATTCGGGTTTCGATTCGTTGCAGGCAATGTCGCCGACTCGTTGCCGGCCTTTTGACGCGAGCCGCGACGGCTTGACGCTGGGGGAAGGCGCAGCCGTTTTGACGTTGGAAACGGAGGCTTCGGCCCGGCGTCGTGGGGCCAGAATCCTGGCCGAGCTGGCGGGCTATGGCACCACAATCGACCTGCATCATTTGACTCAGCCGCATCCCGAAGGCGACGCCGCGAAGGCCGCCATGGAGATCGCGTGTCGCGCGGCAGGAGTGACGCCAGGCGAAGTGGATTACGTGAACGCCCACGGGACAGCCACGCCGTTGAACGATCGATCCGAGGCCCTGGCAATCAATCGTTGGGCCGGCGAGGGCGCGGTTTCGTTGCCGGTCAGCTCCACCAAGGCCAGCATCGGACACTTGCTGGGAGCCGCCGGGGCGGTGGAGGCCATCGTGTGCCTGCAAGCGTTGGAGGGTCAGTGGCTGCCGCCTCAGATCAGCCTGGAGGTCCTGGATCCCGTCTGTCGGTTCCCCATTGTTCGCCAGCCCACGCGTGCCTCGGTCGAAGTGGTCATGTCGAACTCGTTCGGATTTGGCGGGGCGAACGCAAGCCTGGTCTTTCGGAGGTGGCGATGAGTTGGATCGGTGTCGCCGGAATCGGTGCGGTCAGCCCGGCGGGGTGGGGCGTGCCTGCCCTGCGCGCCGCCCTGGAAAAGGGTGATCCCTTGCCGGGGAAGGCCATGACGCGGCCGGGTGGAAGCGAAATCGCCAGAGTGCGTCCGGTGCCGGAGCTCCGACCGCTGCCGGCCTGGAGCCGGCATCCGCGGCTGCGGCGGGCCAGCGCGATCACCGAATACGCCCTTGGCGCGCTCCTCGAGGCGCGCTCGATGGCTGGAGAACCGGGCAACCGGACGTCCCGGCTGGGGCTGATCGTCTGCCTGTCCTGCGGATGTGTGCAGTACACGGAGCGGTTCTTCGGGGAGGTGCTGAAGGATCCCGGATCGGCCAGTCCGTTGCTCTTTCCGGAGACCGTCTTCAACGCGCCCGCAAGCCATGTGGCGGCGGTGATCGGAAGTCCTCCGGAGACGTGCACGTTGCTCGGGGATTCGGCGGTCTTCCTGCAGGGGCTCGACCTGGCGGCGGCATGGCTCATGGACGGCCGGGTCGACGAGTGCCTTGTCGCCGCGGCCGAGGAGAGCAACTGGTTGTTGTCGGACGCGCTCGCGCGGTTTGACCGGCGTCTTGAAGCGGCAAGCGGGGCGGGCGCCCTGCTCCTGACGGCTTCTCGCGATCGATCGCTGGGCATCGAATTGTGCGAGGTTACCGACCTCCAGTCCTATTCGGGTTCGAAGTCCCGTCCACTCGCCGCACAGCGGGTCAGGGCGCTGCTCCCACCCTCGCGGGCGGGCGATTTGCTGTGTGACAGCCGGGTGGGTTGCCCGAGCCTTGATGAGGCCGAGAACGCCGCCTGGGCGAATTGGCAGGGCCCGCGCCTCAGCCCGAAGGAGGTCTTGGGGGAAGGCTTGATCGCGGCGAGCGCCTGGCAATGTGTGGCGGCCGTCGATGCCTTGCTCGGCCGTCGCGCCCCGGCCGTCTTTGTGAGTGTGGTGGGCCCGAGCGAGGCGGCTGCGGGCGCCCGTCTGGCCCGAGTGGATGCCCCATGAGGACGGCGAACACGGTCGGACTGGTTTTGGGCTTGTCAGCGCCGGGGGGCAAAATCCACGCTCTGGCGCGAGAAACAATCCCCGCGACGTATGGCTGGAAACACGACAGACGCGGTCGCCACTTTGCGCGCAGCACTCAAGCGGATGATGGTGCAGGACCTTATGCTGAAGGTCACCGCCGAAGAGATCGCCGATGACCTGCCCCTCTTCGGCCCCGGGGGTCTTGGTCTGGACTCGGTCGATGCGCTGCAACTGGTGGTGGCCCTGGACAAGAACTACGGACTCAAGATCGCGAACCCCCAGGAGGCGCGGGAAACGCTGCGGAACATCGGCACCATGGCGGACGCCGTTGCCAACCACACCGCCCGGACGGCGGTTGCCGTGATGGCGTGAGGAAGGCGCGCGGGCTTCCGGCCCGTGTACCGATTCCTGCCGTCGCGGCGGCCAGTACGAAGTCATGGGCCATCGGTTGTTGATCATCCAGCCCTCGTACTACCGGTCGCGAACCGACCGCACCGTGGTGCGGGTGCGGCGACGGCAGGTGGTGCCGCTCACGTCGTCCTACCTGGCCGCCTTGACCCCCCCGGGCTGGGACGTGACGCTGCTCGATGAGCAGCTCCAGCCGATCGACTTCGCACAACCGGCGGACCTGGTTGCCCTGACGTCCTGGACCTTGAATTCCCACCGGGCTTATGACGTGGCGGATGAATTTCGCCGGCGAGGAATCCCCGTCGTGTTGGGTGGCCCGCACGTGTTTTTCCATGCGGACGAGGCGGCTGAACACTGTGATGCCGTCGGCATCGGGGAAGGCGAGCTGATCTGGTCCCGCATTCTGAACGACGCGGCGGCCGGCCGGCTGCAACCGCACTACCGCGCCGAGGTCATGCCGGCGCTCACCGGCCTGCCGCTGCCGCGCTATGACCTGTTGGACCTGCGGCGCTACGGCCCGTTCCGGACCTTCACGGTGGTCGGGTCGCGCGGTTGTCCCTTCCGGTGCGAGTTCTGCTCGGAGCGCTTCCTGCTCGGGGACCCGTACCGCTGCCGGCCGGTCGCCGAAATCATCGCGGAAATTCGACACTCAGGGGCTCGCAGTCTTCTCTTCGGAGACAGCAACTTCGGCGGCAAGCGCAGTCACGCGCTGGAATTGATGGCGGCGCTCATTCCGCTCAAGGTGCGCTGGTCGGCCCTCTGGTCCTCGTATCTCTGCAACGATTCCGAGTTCATGGACCTGGCGCAGCGCAGCGGGCTGCTGCACGTCAACCTGGGATTTGAGAGCGTGGATTCCGGAACCCTCGCCGGGATGAACAAGCGGTTCAACAAGGTCAGCCAGTACCAGGAGATCCTGAACAACCTGCGCCGCCGCGGGCTGAGTTACTCGCTGAATTTCATCTTCGGTTGGGATGGTGAATCCCCCACGGTTTTTCGCGACACGCTCGATTTCCTCGACCGGCATCGGGTCCCGGTGGCGTACTTCAACATCCTCACGCCGGTGAAAGGCACGCCGCTCTACGATCGCTTGTGGCGTGACGGGCGGATTCTTGATCCGGAGGAGATCGATCGCTGGCCCGGCCAGTACTGCCATATCCGTCCCGCCTCGGGAACGGCGCTGGCCATCGAGAAGCAGGTGCGGCAGATGTACCGCCAGTTTTACAGCCTGGGATCGATCTTCAGCCGTTTGCGCTGGCCAAAATCCAAGGCGGATCTCGCGTCGTGGTTCATCAACTTCACCCAGCGCCGCATGGCCCTCGCGAACTCATCGCCCAACAACTTCGATGGCTATTGAGAGCGTGCCTCGTAGCGTCGGCGCCAATCGGCTCGGGAGACTTTGCCTCGATCGTTGGGCGCCAGGTGCGGCACGAACCACCAGGCCCGTGGAACTTGCCACGCCGGCAGGCGACTCAGCATGAAGTGGCGGAGCTCGCCTTCGGACACGCCCGGTTCGGCCGCCACGCATGCGAGGATCATCTCGGCCCGCGGATCGTCCTCCGCGGGCACTCCCAACACCAGGCACTGGCGGACGCCCGGATGAGCGGTCAGCGCCGCCTCCATGAGCTCAGGGGCGACTTTGCGCCCGGCCACGTTGATGAGATCGTTGGCCCGCCCCTGCAGGAACACCCGGTCCCCGACGAGCGACGCCAGGTCGCTGGTTTCGAAGCGACTCGACCCCAGTTGAGGCGAGGATTCGGGCCAGTAGGTCTCGCCCACGTTGGGTCCCTGCACCACGAGGCAGCTGTTCTCGGCCAGGCTCAGCGTCACGTTCGCCATGGGCGCCCCCACGCAACCAACATCCTGCCGAGGCGCGAGGTCGCGGTCGTAGGCAATGCCACCGCACTCCGTGGAGCCGTAGAAGTTGTGAACCTTCAACCGGTGGTCACGGTAGATGCCGTGCTCGAGTTCCAGCGGCAACGGGGCACCGGCTGAAATCGCCAGGCGTACATTGATCGGGACCGCCCCCGCTTCGTGCCAGGCCCGCCAGAGCGCGGGCACACCGGGCAAGGTGAAGTGCCCGTCGATCGCGGCCGCGGCGCGCCGCACGGCTTCCGGGAGGCTTGACGATCCCAGGACCAAGGGAATCCCGTGCAACAGCAGTGGCAGCACCAGGTTCGAAAACCCGTACGAGTGCGCCAGCGAGATCACACCGAGGTTGGGCCACTCGGGACGCAGGCCCATGGTGGCAACGATGTTCTCCGGATCGGCGGCGAGCTGCGCGGCGGTGAACGCCACGAACCGCGGCGCGCCCGTGCTGGCTGAGGTGGTCTTGAGATGCACCACGTGCGAGGGGAGCGGCCGGATTTCCGGTCGCGGCTGGCCGGGTTCCAACGGACAGACGATGCGTCCATGCCGCCACCCCCGCAGGACTTCGAAGATGAACCCCGCATCGTGGTCGCGGGGGAAAACCCATGGCTCCGCAGGCGGCACGGAACGCTCGGACTCAGCCAGCAGTTCGGCGAAGGACCAAGACCGGCCGGTCGCCCATTCGCGCAAGGCGGGCGCATGGGAATGCGCCGCGGCGCATTGGCGCCACTGCTCGTACAGCATGGTCGGTTCGTTCAAAAGGCAGGACCGCGTCACGCGGCGGTTGTCGAGCCGGCGCGTGGTTGAAGGAACATCATTCCGAAGACCACGAACCCACAGGCGTTGATTCCGGCGATGTAGCCGAGTTTGTACGGGCGGCCCGTGTTTCGCTCGGCGTAGATCGGCACGTCCTTCCCTGCCAGCAGCGCCGGCAATGCCATCGGCATCAGGGCTCCGTGCAGCGTGCCGTACCAGAAGCCCGGCACCCCGTCCGGGGGATAGAAGCGGGGTGCACCCCAGGCGTAGAAGAGCGCCAGCACCACCCCCAGGACGATCAGCCGTCCGGCGCGCGCAAGGGCCGAGACGATTCGAGATCGCGGCGGGGAGGCCGGGAGCTGGCGCACGCCGGGCGCTTCAGGATTCATGGGGTCGTGGGGGAGCGTCCTGTTTCGCGTGAACCTGGTCCGTGGCCATGAACCTGCCATCCAAGGCAGGGCGCGCTGTCCTCAGCGCGCCGGATGCGGCGGGCAGCGGAGTGCCCGCCCTACCAGGCTGTGACTCACGGGTGGCTCGAGGGTGAGTACTCGACCGGACCGTCCACCACCAGCAGATCCACCGCCATGCATCCTGGACCGGCCTGATCTTGCTGGGCGTGGCACGGGGCTTCGAGTGAATGGGGACAAACTCCACCCGCCCGCCAGCTTGGAGCACGGCCAGCAGCAGGGCGGACTCGATCTCGAACCTTGGGGCGAGACGGTCAAGCTGCGGCAGCCGGCTGAGGCGCAGCAGGCGGAAGCCGCATTGAGTATCGGGAAGCGCCTGGCCGCTGTGCCTGGAGAGTCGCCGGCTCATCCATCGGTTCACGACCCGTCGCAAGGCGGGCATGGAGGGCGGCCCGTTGTGGAAGCGGTTCCCGATAAGCAGGTCGGCACCCGACCGTGCGGCTTGGACCAGGAAAGCCGGGATGTCGTCAGGATCGTGCTGGCCGTCGCCGTCCAGACACAAGGTCCACTGAAATCCCTCGGAGCGCGCCTGATTCCAGCCGCGAATGAGTGCTGCCCCTTTTCCGAGGTTCGCAGGTTGGCGGAGGACACAAGCGCCCGCGGCCGAGGCGACCCGGGCAGTCTCGTCCGTCGAGCCGTCATCGACAATGAAGACGCGGGGAAGATAGGGCAGCACGCCCCGGATGACCGACGCGACCCCCGCCGCCTCGTTGAAACACGGGATGACCACGGCACATTCGCCAGCCCAATCCACGGACCGAGGCTAGCGGATCGGCGGGACGCTGGGAACCGCCAATCCAACGGCGTCACATCGAACGGTGTCCAGGCTGGCTCGTGGAAACGCCCGCGAACGGCGGGCAGCGGAGTGCCCGCCCGGCTTGGTGTAGGGCAGGCTTTCGAGCCTGCCGGTGTGCCGGACTTTCCAGTCCGGCGGCACGGTGGGCGACTGGGAAGTCGCCCCTACCGGCAGACAGGAATGTCTGCCCTACCTGTCGGCGGTTGATGGAGCGCGGCATTGCGGGGATCAACCGCTCCTGCTCCGTCTCCGGCGCGACGCCGGCCAGGTTTCGAAGGGCGGGTCAGGGTGGCGCGAGTCGGAAGAAGCCGCGGGCTTCGTCGGGCGCCACTTCGACTTCCCACTGGCCGACGCCTTGCACGGGCCGGGACGTCACGGGCGTCCATTGCCCTCCCTCGACGTCGAGGGTTCGCTGAAGAACGTGGGGTGCCTGCAGCTGCGACCAGGCAAGGCGCAAGCCCGCGGCGTCAGGGGAGGTCCGCGACAACGCGAGCGCGCTGACGGGAACGGTCAGGCGCTCCGTCACCCAGCGGTAATCATTCGTCGCCTGGCCGCGGAGCGGCGGGCTGCTGTACATGAACCGAACCGGCGGAACGCTGGTGGTCGTCAGCCAGCGACGCGTTTCCACATGCCCGTCCGTGAAGGCGAAGTTGGCCGCACCCTCGTGGTGGGCAGCGGGGATGTCCATCCAGCTCGACGCGGGAAGCGGGTTCAGGAGGTACACCCCGTCATTGATGCTGTCCGGATGCTCCTCGAGGAACAGCAGGGTTCCGGCGGGATTCGGAATCCCTGTCGTCTGGCGAAACTGACGGTAATTCGGGTAGTAGGGACTGATGCCGCGCTCCTGACTGCCCGGGAAGGAGTCCACGGCACCGACAAAGCCGTTCATTGCGTAGCTACGGACCCGACCCGACCATCCGAGCCTGGTCTGCAGGGGGCTGACGTAGCTGTCGGACGGGCACTTGAAAACACCCGGCCCGGTTTCCAGGTAGGGCGCCAGATGTCCCGTGGCCATCAGCGACAGGTTGGTGTTCATCGCCGTTTGCCCCCAGTCGAGGACATTGTTGGCCCACGTCGCGTAGGCCTTGCTGTTGATGGTCTGAAGCGTCCCCGGGATCGTCAGGTTATTCGGCGCCACGCCGGCGTGATCGACGGCGTACAGCGCCCAGGCGCGACCGAGCGACTGCAGGTGGGCGACGCACATCGCCGTTCGACTCGGTGCCCCGCCGTGACCAAGGCGAGCGGTGAGAACCGCCAGCAGCAGCATGATGGCACCCAGGGCGGCGCTGGCGTCCATTCGCGTGAACGCCCGACAATGACGGGCGCGAGATGGTGTCGCTCGAGATCCGTTCGACGGGTGTTGGGAAGTCATCACGGGGGAGAGTATCCGCGGAGGGATGGCCGGTCCAATGAGCCTCCGGGAATTGTTCGCAGGATGGTGGGGCGAGGCTGCGCCGAGCCGCGATCCAACGGAGCGACCTGCTCGCCGCCGCCGACTCGTCCACGCAGCCCGCCCTGCCGCACTCAGTACAACGTCACGTTCAGCCCGGTCCCGAGCGGCGCCGGAGGCTGCGGTCTTCGCCCGCGTCCGTTCCGGTACAGGTGCACATGCGTCATGGCCCGCGTGGTGAGCAGAACGTCCGGCACACCGTCCCCGGTGAAGTCGCCGGTCAGAGCGAGCCGTTCCTCGCCTTGAAGATCATCCGCAGGATCCTGCACGAGCACCGCCACCGGTTTTCCCTGACCCTCGTAGAGCGTTCGCGACTGGGCGACGACCACTTCGTCGAGACCGTCACCCGTCCAGTCGAGCAGGGCGTGGTGCCGCGCGTAATCGGTCATGATCCGCGTTCGCACGTGACCCGCTTCATCGAGAATCCAGACGGGTCCTTCGCCCCAGGGCCGATGGTCGATGTCCACGGCGAGTTCGAATCCCTTGCTGTCCGGAAGCAGCCTGCCGACGTCGACCGATTCAAAATGATGGCCGCTCACTTCCCACAAGGCGGTGCCGTTCCCGTCGAGCATCGCGATGCCGTTGGCCCCGCACATGGTCAGCACGAACCGGGCGTCCGCGGGCGTGGCAGCCGGGCGCACCAGGCGGAAGCAGTCGCCATGGCCTTTGGCCTGATCGATCTGGCGCGCTTTGAAAATCCAGCGGGTTGAACCGTCCGGGTTGAGCATGGCGTAACCGGCCATGACTTCGTCGCGACCGTCACCGTCCAGGTCGACGGGCACCGGCTGATGCGACGTGAGGTAACCTCCCGGCCGTTCCACGGTCCAAAGCTGGCGGCCCTCGCGGTTGAACGCCCAGAGCTGCGTGTAACGAGTCTTCACCAGCACCTCCGTCGGACGCGACCGCCCAGAGAGATCCGCGAAAACCAGGCAATCGGTGGCGTCTTTCGGCAACGCAAACCGCCGGCGTTCCTTGCCCGTGGTCCCGTCGAGTTCGACCAGGGCGTTTTCGGTGCCAAGGACCACCTCGTTGCGTCCGTCCCCGTCCCAATCATGGATCTGGCAGGCCACATCGTGGTGCAGCTGCTTGCGACCCACCGCCGCATTTCCCCAGCGCCAGAGGACGCGTCCGTCGAGTTGCTGGGCGACTGCCGCACTGGTGAAGTGGACGTCGTCGCGATCGACGTTTTGCGCGCTCACGATCTCGACCTTGCCGTCTCCATCCAGGTCTCCGGCCACGACCCACGCCCCGCTGTACTCGGGGTCGAGGGCGACGGTCCGCCATGGCTCGATCCGGGGAACGGCGGGCGCCTGATCGGGCGTGCCGGCACCGAGGCACAGGCAACCGGCCAACAAGACCGCAGTCGCGGCGATGCGGGACAACAAGGCGGCGCCGTGGAGGCAGCACGTGGGATTCGTAAGCGTTGGCATGGCGATGCGGTTGCCCGATCTGCGGTTAACGCCGGAGCAACACGAACACGCCCAGCTCGCCCTTCACGGGAATGCGCAGCGGCGCGTCGGTGGCGGTTCCGCTCAGCACCGGTTGGCCGTGGAAAGCGCGCGGGTCGAGGAGCCGGAAGCGATCGCCGGCCTTGAGGAAGGCCGAGGCGTCCAGCTCGACCTCGGCGGCGGCGTCCCAGTTCAAAATGGCGAGGTGGGCGCGGTTGGTGTCGTACTGGTTGCGGCGGAAGAACACATCAAATCCCTCCGGGCGCGGGTCGTTGCTTCCCAGGAGGAGGTTGCCTTCCTGGCGGACCTGGTGGAAGCGCCGGATCCGGAGGCCCGAGTTCACCAGCATGTTCCCCCGCACCTCGCAATCCACGTTGGTGGGCGCGTTGTAGCCGAGCTGGACCGAAACTCCGTGGAACAGGTTGGTCAGCACCTGGATGCCACGACTCGGCTGGCCCCCGCCGATGAGGAAGGTGTTGCCGGCATAGGCGATGTTGCCCTCGACGCGGTAGTTGTCCACGAACGCCCGGCTCGAGCCGTACGCGTGCAGCGTATAACCGAAGCCGCCGGTGAAGATGCAGTTGGAGATCAGCTTGGTGCCCTCGCGATTCTGCGTGTAGACCGCGTGCCCGTGTCCGCGCTCGGTGCCCTGCCAGCCGTTGTCGTAGATGATGCAGCCGTGAAGCTCGCTGTCTTTCGAGCCGGTCCACCAACTCACGCCCTGACTGTTGTCGTGGATGAGCAGATTGATGAACTTGCAGCCCTGCCCCGAATCGACGTTCAGGCCGCCCCACGGACGGTTCAGGTTCTGGTACGTGGGATCCGGGGGAACCGGCGCCCCGGGTCGCGGCTGGGAGACCAGGATCTCGAGGTCCCACACCCAAAGGTGCGTCGAGGGCTGCTGAAGGTGCAGGCCGCCGTCCAGGGTCACGCGCTGGTCCGGCCACGCCCGGATGTGGATGGGCGCGTCCGCACGTCCCGCCAGCCGCACCGGCCAGCCCAGGCCCACGTTTTCGAATGCCCGTTTGTAGGTGCCGGCGTGCAGCCAGATCGTGTCGCCGGGAGCGATCTCCTTTTCGCCGCCCAACGCGGAGCCGATGTCCCACGGGGAGGAACTGGTGCCGCGTCCGGCCGGAGTCCCGTGGGGCGCGACGCGCCATTCCGCGGCGAGAGCGGGACGGCTGCAGCCCAAGGCCGCCAGGCCCAGGAGCGCGAGGAGGATGGTCGTCATCCCGATCCTCCGCTGCCCGCCGAATCCGGCTCGCTGGGGACCGCGCGCCCTGCCTGGCGCCCTCGCCTCCCTCCGGCGGGGCGAGGTTCCAGCCGAGTTGGCCGCCAAGGCCCGCCGCGGGCCCGCCCGAGCGGGTCGCAGTCCTGCCGGACGGTACGACTCATGGGTTCCGTCTAACCTCCCCCGGACGTCGCGTCAAAGCGAATGGCACACGGAAGGGCCGGGCCGGGACTTACGCCTTCGCACAAGCCGCCTCGAAGCGCCGGCGCAGCTCATCCTCGGGGAGGTCTTCCTGGTGCGTGGCGATGGTCCACTTGTGGCCGAACGGGTCGATCAAGGTGCCGCTGCGGTCGCCGTAGAACTGGTCCTGAACCGGGTGCAAGACCGCCGCCCCCGCGGCGATGGCGCGGTTGAACACCATGTCGCAATCCTCGAAATACAACATGATGGACACCGGCGTGCCGCCGATCGTCTTCGGACTCAGTGCGCCCCAGTCGGGGAACTCGTCCGCCAGCATGAGGTTCGAGTCGCCGATCCGGATCTCCGCATGGACGACCTTGCCATCCGGCCCGGCGAGGCGCATCACCTCGGTGGCGCCGAAGGCCTGCTGGTAGAAGGTGAGGGCGCGCGCGGCGTCCTTGACCACGAGGTAGGGCGTCGCCGTGCGCGAACCGGCCGGCATGTAGTTGGTTTTCATGAGGGCAGAATATGTCCTCGGGATGCCGGTTCGTCCAAAGGCAGCTGCCCGAGGCTCATGTCGCTTTTTCGGTGGCGCGGCATGGTAGATTCCTCGAATGGAAGCTCGAGGTGTCAAAGACCAAAGGCGCGGGTCGGTCGGAGCCGCGCCTCCCGGGAGTGTGATGATGCAAACGACGATGTTCGAGGCCCTGAAACCCGCGCCTTCGCGGACAGAGATGCTGCGCGCCTTCGAGGCGAAAGACGCCTCCTACGACGGCGTGTTCTACGTGGCCGTAAAGACGACCGGCATCTTCTGCCGGCCGTCCTGCCCCTCCCGACCGAAGGCGGCGAACGTCGAGTTCCTCCCGACCGTCAAGGACTGCCTCTTCGCGGGGTACCGGCCCTGCAAACGGTGCCATCCGGAAGAGGCGAACGGCACGCCGCCCGCCTGGGTGGCGTCGTTGATGGAGCGGGTGCGCAACGCTCCGGACGCGCCGATCAAGGCCGCCGCTCTGCGCGCGATGGGCATTTCGCCGGAACGCGCGCGGCGCTGGTTCCAGGAGCACCAGGGCATGAGCTTCGTCGCGTGGTGCCGGGGACACCGCCTGGCCGGGGCCTTCGCCCGCCTGCGGCACGGGGCCTCGCTCGATGACGCGACGTTCGAGAGTGGCTTCGAGTCGCACAGCGGCTTTCGCGACGCCTTCGCCCGTGTGTTCGGGGCGCCGCCCGGACGCAGCCGGGTGAACGGCGAACGCGTGGTGGCCACGTTGATCGAGAGTCCGCTCGGACCGATGGTGGCCGCCGCGCAAGACGCGGGCGTCTGCCTGCTGGAGTACAGCGACCGGCGCATGCTCGAGAAGAACCTCGAGGCCATGCGGCGCCGGTTCGGTTGCGCGGTGGTCCCCGGCGAGCACGAGCACCTGGACAGCTTGCGCCGCGAGCTGGCGGAGTATTTCGAGGGGCGCCGGCAGGTCTTTGATGTGCCCCTGGTCACGCGAGGGTCGCCCTTTCAAGAGAAGGTGTGGCAGGCGCTCCAGGCCATTCCGCATGGACAAACGATCTCGTACGACGAGCTGGCGCGGCGTGTGGGACAACCCACCGCCCAACGGGCCGTGGCGCGCGCCAACGGGCAGAATTGCATCGGCATCCTGATTCCGTGTCATCGCGTCGTGGGAAAGGACGGAACCCTGACCGGGTACGGAGGCGGTTTGTGGCGGAAGCGGCTCCTGCTCGAGCTCGAACGACACGGCCGGATGCCGTGAAGGCGCTCGGTTCGGCCTCAAGGCAGCGCGGGCACTCTGTTTCGAGGTAGGGCGGGCACTCCGTTGCGCGCCGCTGGAGTTTGGCTCAATTCAAGGCGGGCACTCGGTTGCGCGCCGAAGCCTCTCTGCCAAGCCAGATGCTTCGCCGAACGGGCCTGCGGACTGAAGTCCGCGCTCCGATGGGATACGGCGGGCAAGGGAGTGCCCGCCCTACCTTCAAGGCGCCGCGGCGCGATGCGGTTGCGTCGCCCACCATCCTTCCCAACCGTCCCCCTGGGCAGGTCGCGACCGCGGCTCGACTTCGACGTAGAGAACCTGCTCCGCCGCTTCCCCGTAGGGTCCCTGGACGACCTGCTGTCCGTCCGGTCCCATCACCAGCGAGCACCCGATGCACCTGCGACCTGCCCACGGGCCACCCGTGATCCACCCGACGTTGCTGCAGCCGGCGATCCAGAGCGCGAAGTCGCGCGCCACGGGGCCGTAGTTGTCACGCCAGAGCTGACCGTACGGTTCCCGTGTGTGGTTGTGATCGGCGGGGACGGCCCAGGCGCAGGGCGACAAAATGACCTCAGCGCCCATCAGCCCCAGGGTGCGGCTCACCACCTGGCCCCGAGCAAAGGCGTCGGCGCAGATCATGAGCCCGACCCGTCCCCAGGGGGTGTCGGTCAAGCCGAGACGGTCGCCGAGGGCGTAGCAAGCGTGGCCGATCTCGAGTTCGTTCAGCTTGCGATGGTGCAGGATCACCTCGCCCGCGGCATTGATGAGCATCGCGGCGTTGTACACGCGGTTCCGCGCGCGCTCGGTGAGTCCGGCGCAGACAAAAACCCCGTGGCGCGCCGCAGCCTCGCGAAGTTGAAGGCACGGTTTCCCCTCGGGGATGGGTTCTGCATCCGTGCGCGCCGAGGGGTGGGTCCAGCCAAGGTCGAGAGCCTCGGGGAGCAGCACGACCTGGGCGCCGCCCGCGGCAGCTTCCCGGATGCGGGCCACCGCGCGTTCGAGGTTCGCCGCCGGGCAGCCACCCTCGACGCGCATCTGGGCCAAGGCGAGGGTGAAGGTCATGACGTTCCGTCCTCCCACTTGCCGAGGGTCATCACCTGGGCAACAAAGTGCTGTGGCGTCGCCCGCGCCTCGGCGGGTGTCTTCCACCAGGACAGCTGCCGCGCCATCTCGTGGAGTGCGGCGGGGGCTTTCGCGGGATCGACCGCCATGCCCCGACGATGCCTCGATCGAACCGGCCTTACAAGCCGCCGGATCAGCAGGCCTGGGGAGCGCACCTGCCTCGGGTGCCGTGGCGGGCGCCTCGCCCGTCACCTTCGTGGAGAGCCGGGATTTCCATGGATACGGGTTGCGATGCCGTTATGGAGCGGCCTTGGGTGAGACGACGTACCAAAGCGCCGGTAAACCGGACGCACTCCAGGCGCTTTGCGCTTGAAGCACGTCCGGAATCGCGAAGCGCCTGGAGTGCGGGGGTTCACCCCCGCTTTTCGTAGGGGGCCAGGGGAACCGGCCCTCAAGTTGTAGGCCCGGTGTCCTCACCGGGCGGTTCATGGGCGGCGTCCTGTTCCTCTTGCACCTGCTATGGCTATTTCCCATCTGCCGTTACCCGCGCTTCGCTCCCTGGCAGGCGGGCTTGATTCGGCAGGCAAGGAGTGCCGACCGGCGAGGGCGCCGGTCGGGACCCGCGGGGCGCGTGTGCTCCCCGACTGCCTGGGATCGATTCTATTGACCTGCCGGCATCGGCTGCATCGTCAGCGGATCGCGCAAGGGCACGTCCACGAGCCGGCTGCCGGCGAGGTCCGCCAGCTTGAGGTCCGCGTGGTCAGGGTGGCCGAGCAGGATGTCGCTCTTCTTGCCGACCACGAGAATGGCCACTTGGTCGGGAGTGAGGTGCTCGCGAGCGACCCGCTGGACATCCTCCTTGGTCACGGCGGCGATCTTGTCGCGATACTTCTTCCAGTACTGGGGGTCTTTCTCGAAACGTCCGGTGAACTCGTCCCCGGCAAACCGCGTTGCGATCTGCGCCTTGGTGGCGAAGGCGCGTGGAAAGGTGTCGATGAACGAACGCTTTTCGGTCTCGAGTTCCTCGTCGGTCACGGGCGAACTGCCGATCCGCTCGAGCTCCTCAAGCATGATCGAGGTGGCATAGGCCACCGTGCGGGACTTGGTTTGGAAGGCGGCTTCGAAAGGCGGCGCGTAGTAGACGCCGCCCGGGAACGCCGAGTAGGCGGAGTACGCAAGGCCCTCGTCCGAGCGGACACGATTCACGAGCCGCGAGGTGAAGCCGCCGCCGCCCAGGATGCTGTTCATCACCGCCACGGCGGGGTAGTCCGGGTCGTCCCGCATCACGCCGGGCAGGAGCAGGCTCACGCGGCCCTGGTTCACGTCCTTGTCGACGAGATACACACCAGCCTTGGCAAAGCTGGCCTCGGTGGGGATGGGCGGAGCGGTTTCACCCTGGAACGGCCAGTCGGCGAAGAGCGCTTCGAGCCGCGCGATCATCTGGTCCCGGTCAAAGTCGCCACTCGCAGCGACGACAAAGCCGCCGGGATGAAACCAGCGGCGGTGAAACGCATGGAGGTCGGCCTGGGTGATGCCTTGGATCGAGGCCGCCGTCGGGTAACGGTTCGCCCAGAACTGCTCGCCGTAAGCGAGGAAACCCTGCTCCCGCGCCTCGATGTCCGCGGAGTCGTCGTTGCGCTGTTTCATGGCCAGCAGGAGTTGCTCCCGGTGCAGCTGGATCTGGTCTTCCTGGAAGCGCGGCGCGGTGAGCACTTCGCGCAGGATGGCGAGGCCGGCATCGAGGTCCTTCGAGAGCAGGTTGAGGCTGACGGTACCTTCCGTCTCGCCGATGCCCGAGTTCAACTGCGCGGCCAGAAAATCCAACTGCTCTTCGAGTTCCTCGGCGCTCTTCGAGGCCGTGCCGCCGCGCACCAGGAGATGGCCGGCCATTTCGGAGATGCCAATCTTGTCGGCGGGCTCGACGTACTGTCCGGTGCGGACGTAGATCACCAGGTTCACCAAAGGCAGCTCGCGATCGGGCACGAGATAGGCCACGGGACCGCTCTTCAGCACAACGCGGTAATCGCGGGGGTCCGGCGGTTCGTACGTCAGCGGGGGGAACTGGAGCTTCTCGGGACGGTCGGGGATCGAGGCGGCCGCCGTTGACGAAGCTTTCGCGGGTGTCGGAGCGGGGTCCGCGGCGGCGCCGTTGGCGCGAGCGCGCGGTGCGGTGCAGCCGACGATCAACAGCAGGGCCAGGGACCATGTTGCCGGCAGGGCGGCGAGCCAGGGTAGCGACCGGTTCCTTCGGGAGCTGCTCAGGGGCCATGAGCCGGGTAGGGCAGGCTTCCGAGCCTGCCGGTGCGCCGGACTTTCCAGTCCGGCGGGGCGGTGGGCGACGGGGACGTCGCCCCGACCGG
>CAZHUS010000038.1:0-72877 GCA_964535555.1 uncultured Verrucomicrobiota bacterium | reverse complement strand
TCGAGCACGGACGATCTTGCCACCCGCTCCACGGATTAGCGCCTCACGCCACAGGTAGTCCAGCCCCAGCTTCAACAAATCGGAGATGCACCGCCGCCGGGTGCGAGGAGACCGGCGGACGATGGGTCGCGCGCAGGCTTTTTGGGCCTCGTGCGGTAGGAGGGTGGTTCGGAGGACGTCCGGGGCGGGACTGGTCAGGTGCAGATCGTTGAAACAGCTATTTCGCGATCGTGTCGTGGTCACGCGCCGGTTGAGGGGCAGTTTGGCCTCGCTCGGGAAGAGTCAGGCTCAACCGTGAGCCTGGCTCGATCCTCGCTCGAGGCCGGGGCGACGATGCTGGCTGTCGGTCGCCGCGGGACCCTTGCTGGAGGTCTTCCGGCGGGCATCACCGGCTGACGGATCGCAAGAGGGGGGGCGTCGGGTCGCCGCCCGTACGCTCTTGTCCCGGCCCGCCGGGAGGCTCGAGTTTCCGGGTTGAACCTGCTGCGACGAGTTCATCGACGCTCTGCCATTCCGTGAAACAGCCATTTCACGTTTGCGCACGCCAGCAGTGCTCAAGCGGGGGCGGCGCGCGACGAAGGGAGCGCGAGTCGGCGCCCGGCCCCGGCAATGCGGCCGAGCGCGCGCTGCTGGCGGATCGTCGAGGCGACGCTGCCGGCCGGTGCACGGTGCCCCAAGCCGGCCGGAGACGTCCCGGGCTTGCACCCGGCGCCCGTGAGCCGCATCCTGCCGGCGCCACCTGCGCCCCGCGCGGGTGATCGAAACGACGCCATGACCGAGCCCGCCATCACTCCGGAACTGGTTGCCAAACACAACCTGTCACCCGACGAATACGCGAAGATCCTGCAGATCCTGGGCCGCCAGCCCACCTACACCGAGCTGGGGATTTTCTCGGTCATGTGGAGCGAGCATTGCTCCTACAAGAACACGAAGCCGTTGCTCCGCACTTTCCCGACCAAGTCGTGCAGCATCCTGGTCGGCGCGGGGGAGGAGAACGCCGGGATCATCGATATCGGCGACGGCCTGGCCATCGCGTTCAAGATGGAATCGCACAACCATCCCAGCGCCGTGGAGCCGTTCCAGGGCGCTGCCACCGGGGTGGGCGGGATTGTCCGAGACATCTTTACGATGGGCGCCCGACCCGTGGCCGCACTGGACTCGCTGCGCTTTGGCCCGATCCGGGAGGAGGACGCCCGCAACGGTGCCCTCGCCGGCTCAAGCAGCGTCGCGGCGATGGAGGCAGAGGTCGCCACCAACCGACGTCTGTTCGCCGGCGTCGTATCCGGCATTGCGCACTACGGGAATTGCTTCGGCATCCCGACGATTGCGGGTGAGGTCTACTTCGATCCGACCTACGCCGGAAACCCACTGGTCAACGTGTTTTGTCTCGGCGTTCTCCGCCATGAGCAGATCGCCCGCGGCGCCGCCAAGGGCATTGGCAACCCGGTCTTCTACGTGGGCCCGGCGACCGGCCGGGACGGCCTGGCGGGAGCTGCCTTCGCTTCCCAGGACCTGACCGACGAGTCCGCGCAACAACAGCGCGGCGCGGTCCAGGTCGGCGATCCCTTCATGGAGAAACTCGTCTGCGAAGCGTGCCTGGAATTGCTGGCGACCGACGCGGTGGCGGGCATCCAGGACATGGGGGCCGCGGGCCTGACCTGCTCCACCTGCGAAACGGCGGCGCGAGCCGGCACAGGCATCGAGATCGAGTTGTCCAAGGTGCCGCAGCGGGCCGCGGCCATGAGCCCGTACGAGATCATGCTGAGCGAGTCGCAGGAGCGGATGCTGATCATCGTGCATCGCGGCCGCGAGGAGGAGGTCAAGCGGATCTTCGACAAGTGGGACCTGCCGTGGGCGGAGATCGGCCAGGTGACCGACACCGGCCGCATGGTGGTGAAGAACCACGGCCAGGTGGTGGCGGATATTCCGGCCCGCCTGATCGCCAATGATTCGCCTGTCTACCACCGCGAGGCCCGGGAACCGGCGTACCTGAAGGACGTGCGGGCATTGCGGATGGACGCGATACCCGAGTCGCGCGACCCGGTTTCAGACCTGCGACGGCTGCTGGCGTGGCCGACGATCGCGTCCAAGAACTGGGTCTATCGACAGTATGACCACATGGTTCGCGACGGCTCGGCGGTCTGCCCGGGCAGCGACGCCGCGGTGATTCGCATCAAGGCCGACTCGTTGCCGCCGCTGTCTGAAGCCCACCGGGCGCGCGGTCTGGACACGCCCGTGCCGGAGAAGCACCTCGCCATCACTTCCGATTGCAGTGGGGCGTATGTCTACCTCGACCCGTACGAGGGTGGAAAAGCCGCGGTGGTGGAAGCGGCGCGCAATCTCGTCTGCGCGGGCGCCCAACCGCTCGGCGTGACCGACAATCTGAACTTCGCCAACCCGCACAACCCCGAGCTGTTCTGGCAGCTCCAGGAGAGCGTTCGTGGTTTGGGGGATGCTTGTCGTGCGCTGCACACGCCGGTCACCGGCGGGAACTGCTCGTTGTACAACCAGAGCCCGGCGGGTCCCATTGACCCCACGCCGACTGTGGCCATGGTCGGGCTCATTGAAAAGGCGGAGCACATCACCACGCAGTGGTTCAAGGATGAGGGGGACGCGATCATCCTGTTGGGCGAGCCGACGGACACCGCCGACCCGCTGCAGGGGTTGGGCGGCAGCGCGTACCTTCAGGTGGTGCACGGTCGGAAATCCGGGACGCCGCCGCGTTGCGATTTGACGGTGGCAGGAACGTTGCACACGACCGTCCTCGGGTTGATCCGGGCGGGGGGCATCAAGAGCGCGCATGACTGCAGCGAAGGCGGGTTGGCCGTGGCGCTGGCGGAGTCGTGCATGAGTCAGCTACAGGCTCGCAGCACGCCCCGGCTCATCGGGGCGCAGGTCGACCTGCTGCCGGCGGGAAGTGCGCCAGGCGCCGGCGACATGGACCAGGCTGCCCCGGGGGGCGGTTCAGCCGTTCCTTCGCCCGTGCGTCTGGATGCGCGGCTGTTTGGCGAGACCCAGAGCCGCGTGATCGTCACTTGTGATCCGGCCGACGCGCCCATGGTGATCGAACGCGCGCGGCTTCTGGGAGTGCCGGCCTGTCACATCGGCACCGTGGGGGGCGAGACCTTGAGCGTTCGCACGCCGGAAGGCGAATTCGCCTGGCCGGTGCAGGAGCTGCACGACCTGTGGTGGAACAGCATCGCGCGGGCGATGGCGTGAAGGGCCTTTCGGCAGCGGAGACGATCTGTTGCTGCTCGGCGCGCCCCGGCTTGGGCTCCCGCCCAACTTCAAGGCTGGCGGGCTTGGTACCGCAGCCAGCGGGTGTGCGATTCCGGACCGGAGAGCCCGGTGGAAACGGCGTTCCGATCCAGCCGGTGACTGGCAAGCAGTTCGGCTGTGGTTTGCAGGTCCTCGAGGGGCGCGGTGGCGACCGGTGCGCTCCAGAGGTAGGTGGCGCCGTTCCGGGTGCCGAGGAACACGTGTTTGCCCGACGGATCGAGCGCTGCGCCACACGCTTTGCCGTCCGGGGGAAAAATCGGGCGCATGAGCGGCTCGCCCGTGGTCGCCTCCCAGAGTTGCACGGAGCCGCTTCCGGATAGCGTCATCAGCACGCGGGAGTCGCGGCTGAAAGCCAGCCCGGTGACCTGGTAACCATGGCTGAGCCCCGGCGTGAGCGGCTGACCATCATTCGCCCGCCAGAGACGCATGGTGCCGTCCTCGCTGGCGGTGGCCACAAGCTGGCCGGAGGGACTGAAGATGGCCTGTTTCACCCCGTCATTGTGCGGCAAATCATGCTGCCAGACGGCGGTGCGGCCCTGGACGCGCCACAGGGTGGCCTTCGCCTTGTCGAAGCTGTCGTCGCATTCGGCGATCACCAGCCGGTGCCCGTCCCTGCTAAACGCCAGATGGACGGCGGGTCTTTCCTGTCGAGGGTGATCGCGTCCGGGGGGTGGCAGACCCAGTTGGGCAAGACACGTCCCGTTCGCCGGGTCCCAGAGCTCGGTCACGTTGGCACGGATCGCCGCGGCCAGCAGAGTGCCATCGGGACTGAACGCCAGGTGATGGACGAGGGCTTCGTTGGTGCTGGCCATCCCGGCGATGCGCAGGCCGCTGTGGGCTTCCCAAACCGCGATGTGGCCGGCCTGGTCTCCGGTGGCGACGCGGCCCCGTTCGCTGTCGAGGGCGAGGGCGACGATGGGGGCGCGGTGTTCCTTGAAGCCGGGACCGAGGCGACGGCCATCGAACGCATCCCAAACCGCCGCGGTGCCGTCCCAGCTTGCCGTGACGACCCACCGGCCGTCACTGCTGAACAGGGCGGTTTCGATGCAGGCCGCGTTCGTCACCCGAAACAGCTCGCGTCCCGACGGTACCCCGCTCACGGACGCGGTGCCGTCATGGCCGCTGGCGAGGACGCGGTCTCCGGAGGGGCTGAAGACGGCATTGGTGATGCCGCCGGGGTGATCGCCCAGCCGGAGGAACTTCATGCCCGGGGTCAGCTGCCAGACCCGCACGGTTCCATCGGACCCGGCGGTGATGAAGCCGTTGGTGGACGGGCCGAAGATCGCGTCACTCACGTTGCCGGTGTGGGGCAGGAAGGGCAGGAGCGGTTCGCCGCTCACGGCGTCGCGAATCCGGGCCACGCCTTCATAGCCACAGGTCACCAGCCAACGCCCGTTGGGGCTGAAGGTTGCCAGCCGTACCGCGTGACTGTGACGCATGGCCGACGCCGCGGGGCGACCGTCGTCCGCGTAGGTCAGGCGCGCCGTCGCGTCCGAACTGGCGGTGAGCAGGTACTGACCGTCCGGGCTGAATTCTGCCGTGTGAATCCAGGAATCGTGACGCACCTCGAGCGGTGCCCTGGCGAAGGGTGGCTCGTTCCAGAACCAGGCCTTGTTGTCCTTGCCCCCGACAACGAGCCGGCGACTGTCCGGGCTGAAAGCCACCACCTCGTAGCCCGCCCCGGCGCGGGAGTTGTGCAGCTGGCGCCACTGACCGGTGACGCGTTCCAGCAGCCACAATTGCTCGTAGGCGAGCGTGGCGGCGATCCAGGCACCGTCCGGGCTGACGGCCAGGCGCGTCACGGCGTGGCCCGCACGGCCGGGCGGGGGCGGAACCTGGCCGAGGACCTCGCCGGACGGTGGCTGCAACCAGCGAATCTCCCCGCCCGTGGAACCGGTGAGCACGGCGTTTCGCACCGGATCGAACACGGCGTTGTGAATATTGCTGGCGACCAGCGCGGCCGGCCCGGCCCTCAAGTCCCAGAGGTAGAGATTTCGGAAGCTGTCCCGGAGCACGGCCTTGCGATCGGGCAGCAGGAGGCCTTCGAGGAAGGCGTTGCGCTGTGCGAAGGAGGCGACCTGGCGGCCGCGATCCAGATCCCACACCTGCGCGGCGCCGTCATCCCCGACGCTGAGCACCAGACCCAAAGCCGCATCGAGATCAAGGTCAGCGACGGGGCCCTGGTGGGTCCAGAGCAGGTCGACCTGGGGAGAGGTGGCCAGCAGGATCCCGATCCGAAGCCGTTCCGCGCGGGCCGCGGGCCCGGCATCCCCGAGTTCCACCAGGGCGCGCACGAAGTAAGGCAGGGCCCGGAGGGTATCTTGTTGGTCCACGCGGCGGGTTCCGCTCGAGTCGTACAACCGCACGAGCCGATCGTGGCTGAGCCGGGCATTATGGATGGCCACGGCCGCCAGACCTCCGACCAGGCCCAGGACCATGACCGCCAGCGTGGCTGTACGCAGCACGCCTCGACGAAAGGCCTCGCGTTGCCGGCGCAGTTCGGCTCCGGGCAGATTCTGGCGGATCCAGGCATCGTTGAAGACGCGTCGATAGATCTGGTTTCGCACCTCCAGGCCATGCGGGCCCGGGCGCGTGATTCCCGAGAGCTTCAGGATCGTGGCGACGGGATGCGTGTCGTCGGCAGGGACTCGGGTGCCGTGACGCACTTTGCGGTACATGTCCAACACCGCGGCGGGATCCGCTTCGCTGCGCAGCAAGCGGTCGCGCACGAACAGGAGGTTGTCGTCGCGCTCCCGGGCGGGGGCGCTGAGGAACAGCGCGTCGCAAAGCCGGTCGACTTGCGCGGGTCCCGGGGCTGTGTCCGGCTGATCGCCAGCAGCGGCATTGTGTTCAGCCACGGCCCGGCACAGGCGCTGGGTGAGGTAGGGGTGGCCTCCGGTCCACTCGATGATGCGTGAGAGCGTGACCTCGGCCTGACGTTGGCGGGCGTCCGGGTCGGGTTCGTCAAGTCGCTCGAGCCCTTGCGCGAGCGGGATCGCCTCGCCCCGGGTGAAGTCGGAGAGTTCGACGCGACGACCGACGTTGAAGGGCGTGGTGCGGGTGTCCAGGATGAGGTCCGTGGGGGCGGCAACCCCCAGCAGGCAGAACGTCACCGTGGGTTGGGTTGAACCGGCGCTGCGGCGGTTGCGTCGTTCCCGGATGGCCGCGAAGAATTCGTCGGTCGAGAACTTCAGGCTCCGGACCGTGTCAATTTCATCCACGAACAGGACCCAGGGCTGCATCGGGCCTTCCGGTCGGGTGCGGGCGCGGAGCCGGATCATCTCCTCCAGACCGAGGAAGAAGCGCTGACAGGGACCGATCCGCTGATGGGTGTCCCAGAACGCGTCCATGGCGTCCTCCAGCCCTGCCTGGTGCGCGGCGTGCGTGATCAGTCCCGCGTACCATTGCTCGACGGTGAGGTTTTGGCCGATCGCCGTGAGATCAAGGACGACCACCTGCACGCCCTGGCCGGCGAGCGCCTGGGCCGTCCGCACCATCAGCGAGGACTTGCCCATCTGCCGGGCGGTGAGCACGTAGCAGAATTCCCCCGCCAGCAAGCCCTGGAGGAGCAGGTGATCCGCCTGCCGCACCACATAGCTGGGGGCATCGGGGCGCAAGGTGCCGCCCGCCACGTAGAATTCCCGATGCAGGACGCTCGTCATAGGCAATCAGCCGCGGTGTGGGCGCGAGTCACGGGAGTCGGCCGTCGAGGTACGCCGCGTAAAGCTGGCACCGGGGGCGTGCCGACGCCGGCGAGTCCCCGGCGACGAGGCCTGCCGCGCGGAGCCGGTAAAAGCCGGTCTCGTCAGCGCAGCCTTTCTCCCGGATCACCTGCGTCATGCACGCCTGCAGCCCGGCTTCGTCCGCCAGCAATCGTCCCAGGCGCAACAGGTGCTCGCCCACCAGGCCTTCGTCGGCCAGGGCGCGCTCCTCAAAGTCCGACGGATTCCAGCGGCCGACCGCCAGTTCGTGAAGTCCCACGCGCACCAGGAACGGCTGGCCTCCGGTGAGGCGGTGAAAGCGCCAGAGCTCGACCTCCGTTGAAAGCGGACGGCCGTAGCGTTCGTTCAAGTCCTGGACTTCCTCGAAACGGAAATCGTCGAGCGTCAGGCGCGTGCCCACGTTGAAGGGCGACTGGTTGAGGTCGGTGATGAACAGGTGGGCCTCGGTGGCATAGCCCATCACCATCGTAAGCCGGTTCCATGGCCCGTCGCGAGAGTGAGCCCGGGCGTTGTGCCAGGAACGGAAGAGGCCGAAGACTTCGCTCGCGAACGGGCAGGAAAAGAGCCGGTCCACCTCGTCCAATCCCCAAACCAGCGTGCGGTCCGTGGCGCCGAGCACCTGCCGACGCAGGAACGTCTCGAAATTGACGCCGGCGCTCCGGAAGGACTTCCAGGTGGTGAAGGGCGAGGATTCGAGGTTGAGCCCGCTGGCCACGTCATCCGCCAGGGCGCGAAAGAAACGCTCCTGATCCGCCAGGTCCGCCGCCCCGAAGCGCTGGAAGTCCGTCGACAACTGGAGCGCGCCGGCTTGCCGGGCCCCGTCCAGACCGCGCGCCATGAGGCTGGTTTTTCCGACCTGTCGCGGGCCCTTGACCAGGATGATGCTGTCCCGCCGCGCCAGGGCGATTTCAAAGGCGGCATCCGTGGTGCGGCGCACATAGAAGCGCGAGTTCTGCAGCACGGCGCCTCCTTCCTGTTCGAGGTCCGCATCGGTGACCGGCCGGGGAGCCGGGGCGGGCGAAGGAGGAGGCCCGGACTCACGCAGTGCTGCGCTTTCCGCGTGGGACTTCGAGAGCGGCACTTCCGCCTCCGCTCCGGACATCCAGATCCGGCGCAGGCCCGAGGGCAGGTTGGGGTTGCCGCAATGGGGGCCGCGCAAGCTGAACAGCCGCAGACGTTCCCCGTGTTTGACCCGGGTCCAGCCCAGGTCCTGCAGCCAGTTCGCCTCGAGGCAACCGGCGGGCAACAGGGCGGCGGCCTGGGCCGAAAGCAGGATGTGGCCGGCGTCGCCGCAGTCCATCACCCGCTTCGCGGTGTTCAGCCCCGGGCCCACGGCGTTGGGCTGGCCCATGAAATCCGCCAGTCGTGTGACCAGGCCGGTATGGATGCCCATCCGCAGCGGCAAGGTCCCGTCCTGGCGGAGGAGCGCCGACAGTTGAACGGCGCAGCGGACGGGGGCCACGGGGTCCTGATAGGACACCAACGCCATGCCGTCCCCGGCGGGAAGCACCAGGAGATCGGCGCGTTCGCGCGCCTCCGCGAAGGCGGGGGTCGTCCGGACCAGTTCCTGGAGCCGCACGATTTCGCGAGGTTGTTCGTCGGGGGGACGCGCGGAGTAGGCGACCAGGTCCATGAAGAGGACATACCCGGGTCGCATTTCCCCGGCGTCAGCCGGGGGAGCAGAGCCAGAGGTGGAATGCGCATTCACGGCTGCAATGCTCGCGCCCGGCTTGGGCTGGCAAGCCAATGTCCAAGAGTCGCTCAAGCCCGGTGCCAAGTAAAGCCGCGCTTCGGCCGGCATGATTCCCGGGTCCCGAGGGTGTCCGTGGAGCATCAGATCGGTGCGATCGAGCCAACCGCTCCACCCGGGCGCGCGCTCAAAGGACGTGAAGCCTTTCCTCGCGACTTGACGGAACCTCGATCCACGCCTCCAGTTCAACTCATGTCGTTCCCTGCTCGAACCGGGCCGAGCGTTGCGGCCCTTGCGGCCGGCCTCCTCCTCCTCAATGGCTGCGTCTCTTCCTCCGCGCCCGCGGCGATTGACTCACCCAGCAAGGAGACACGGGAAATTGCGAAGCGTGTGGAGGAAGTGCTCGAGGCGGCGGCGAGGGCCGATCTGCCACGCCTTGACAGCTATCACGCTTACGGACCCAAGTTCACGAAATTCGGGTCCGAAGCGCCGGGACGGCAGGACGCCGCGCAGGCGCGCGAGGGAGAACACGAGGGACTGACGGCGGTCACCGGGCTGACCATGAAGGCGGACGACCTCAGGGCGGACGTCTTCGGCAAGGTCGCCGTCGCCACGTTCATCCTGAACTATGGCTTCCTGGCGGGAACCAACGTGGTCGCGAAGCAGGCTCGAACGACGCTGGTCCTCGTGAAAAGAGACGGTCACTGGCTGATCACGCACGAGCACCTGTCGCCGGTGCCGGTCGTCCCGGCGGGTGTGTCGAAGTGACTTCGCTGACCGGACCGCGCTAGAGTAGCGCCGGCAAGCCCATGGCCGGCCTGGTATCCGAACAGACTCTCGAGTCGATCCGCGCGGCGAGTGACATCGTCGAGGTGATCGGCAGCTATTTCCCGCTCACGAAGCGGGCGGGGGCGAACTTCGTGGCGCTTTGCCCCTTTCACCGGGAGAAGACCCCGAGTTTCAACGTCAATCCCCAGCGGCAGATCTTCCACTGCTTCGGCTGCCACAAGGGCGGTGACGTCTTCAAGTTCGTCCAGGAATACGAGAATCTCAGCTTCATCGAGGCAGTCCGGCGACTCGCCGAACGGGCGCGCATCCCGCTCGATTTCGAGCAGACGCCCGGTCAGGAAAAGACGCGCTTCCTCAAGGAGACGCTGCTCTCGATCCACGAGGCGATCTGCCAACGCTGGCAGGCGGCGCTGGCGAATGACGCCGCGGGCCAGGGCGCGCGCGACTACCTCGCCGGACGCGGCGTCCCGGCCGAGGCGGTGCAGTTGTTCCGGCTCGGCTTCGCGCCGGAAGGCTGGGACGACACCGTGAACTGGGCGCGGTCGAAGGGCTACGAGCTGCCCACGGTCGAGCAGGGGGGGTTGATCATCCGCAAGGACGCCGAGGACGGCAGCGGCTCGCGTTACTACGACCGGTTCCGCGGCCGGCTCATGTTCCCGATTTGTGACGAGCAGGGACGGGTGATCGCGTTCAGCGGGCGGGTGCTCGTGAAGGAACAGGAGCAGTTTGGCGGCAAGTACATCAACTCGCCCGAGACGCCGATCTTCACCAAGGGCAAGGTCTGCTACGGGCTCGACAAGTCCAAGCGAGCGCTCCTTGACCGCGGGCACGCGGTGGTGTGCGAAGGGCAACTGGACCTCATCGCCTGCTACATGGCCGGCGTGCAGAACGTGGTGGCGCCCCAGGGCACGGCACTCACAGGCGATCACTGCCGCGTGCTCAAGCGCTACGTCAACGAGGTGGTGCTGTGCTTCGATTCCGACACCGCGGGCCAAAACGCCGCCACGCGGGCCCTGGATGACCTCCTCACCTCGGGCCTGTCCATCCGGGTGGCCACGGTGCCCGCACCCCACGACCCGGACAGCTTCATCAAGGAACATGGCGGCGAGGCCTTTCAGCACCTCATCAGCCGCGCGCAGGGTTTCTTTGACTACCTGCTCGAACGGTCCTGCCGCGAACACGACACCCGCACGGACCTGGGACGGACCACGATCGTGCGTCGCATGGGGGAGAGCCTGCTGAAGACGGGCGACGCGGTGGTGGTGGACACGTATGCCAGCAAGACGGCCCGCCTGCTCGGAGTGAGTGTGGAGGCCGTCCGCGCGGAGTTGCGGAAGGCGGGCCGTGGAGCCCCAACCGCGGCAGCCTCAACACCGGCATCACGAGAGCCACCCAGAAGCTCCCACAACCCCGAACGCGAGTTTTGGCTGCTCCGGCTCCTCCTGCTCAACCATTCCATGCTGAGTTGGGCGGTCGGACATCTGGACCTCGAATGGCTGGAAGACCAACGCGTCAAACGTGTCCTGAGCGCCCTGTTTATGAGATTCCGCTCCGGGAGCACGGTCGAGGTGCCTGAGCTCCTGGCCGAGGTCCCTGAGGAGGGCGATCGGTCCCTGGTCACGAGCGCCGCCAGTCCTCACCGCGAAGTTCCGGAGCAGGAGCGTCAGGTGAAGGAATCGGTGAGGTACATTCGGGACGCGTTCATTCTGCGCCGGGTGGCCGAGCTGAGCCGCCGAACGTCGCAGCCCGGCATCAGTCCCCAAGAACGCGATGCCCTCGTGACCGAGACCCGGAGACTGCGGGATCTCCGCTGCCAGCCGCTGTCGCCGCTGGAACCTCGGTGACGCGCCCCCGGCCGTTCTGGGCGCAACGGAATACCAGCCCAGGGCGAGACCCCAACCGGGCCTGCGACGCTGCCTCCGCGACGGGGTGCCCGCCTCCTCTTCCCATGAACCTGCCCCGGAGCGCGGACTTCAGTCCGCAGGAAGCCACGCCGGCGCCGGGACGTCCCTGCGGGCTGAAGCCCGCGCTCCCCACCGGGTCATGGTCAATGCGCATGGCCTTGGGGCCAAGGGGACTTTCCTTGAGAACGCCGGGCATGGATTGACAAGTATGACTGTGGTCGGTATGAATCTTACCCTATGGCAGATGAAACCGTCGTCACCAGCAAAGGAACCAGCACCATCCCTCTGGACATCCGCCGAAAAGCCGGCATCGGGACCGGCAGCGTCATCCAGTGGACCCTTGAACCGGACGGTCGCATCCTCGTCCGCAAGAAGCCCGGGGAACTGAACGACGTCCAACGCCATATCCGTGCCCGGGCGGGCAACTGGGCGGGGCAGGTCTCGGGTGTGGAATTGCTGCGGCGGACGCGCCCATGATCCTGGTGGACACGTCGGTGATTGTGGCGTGGCTCGACCGGTCACATCCGGACCACGTCCGCTGCGAGGAAGCCCTGTTTCAGTGGTCGGGTCAGGAGCAACTCGCCATCAGTTCAGTCACGTATGCGGAACTGGCCGCCGGCGGCCGCACCCGGGAGGCGATGGACGAAGACCTGCGGTTCTTTCAGCGGATGGACCTCGATTTCGAATCTGCCTGGCGGGCCGGGTTGGCGTTTGGCCGCGCCTACCCCGGCAGGAAGGCTCCCAAGCCGGTGCTGCCTGATTTCCTCATTCGCGCCCAGGCCGCGGGCCTGGGATGCCGCCACCTTACCAACGACCGAAGGCACCTGACCGCCTTTCCCGAGGTCGAGTTCGTCTTTCCCCAACGAGCGTGACGCGGCGACAGCGGATCAGCCCGCCCAGCCCCGCTTCCCGGCCCAAACCGAGGCCGCCCCACGCGACCGGACGGTTCGCGGCCCTCCAGCCCATTTGACCGAACCGAGTTCCCGGAGCATGTTCGCCTCCGAACTTCCGCACCGAACGCACCATCGAACCGCCACCATGATCTCACCCTCAACCGCCGCGCTCGCTGTCGCTGTCGCCCGCGGCCTCATCAAGTTCGGGCATCGCCTGGACGCCCTCCTGGCCGAGAAGGCCGCCGTCCAGGGGGGATTGGTGCTGCTCATGCCGGAGGTTTACAAGGGCCCGGACTCCCGCCAGAAGGTGAAGGAACTCCGGCAATACCTTGCCGAGATGGGGGAGGGGTTGCGACCCGATCCGTTGGGCTCCGACCGCGCGGACCTGGTTCGCGAGCTCAAGAAGGAGGAGCCGGACAACGCGCTGATTGGAGACTGCTACGCGCGGGTGTTCCCGGACCGGCTGATGGTGGCGCCGCTGGATCCTGACGCCAAGTACGTCGCCGAACTGCGAAAGCTGTTCCCGGCATTTGACCTGAGCGATCCCGACCTGGTCGCGGCGGCGTTTCACATCCCCGCCGGCAAGGACGATCGCGGCGTGGGCTACGCCGCCCGGGTCGGGTTGTTGGTGGCCGACGTCGTGGCCGAGTTCGGCGCAGCGAACACGGGGCTGTTTGTGCGGGACCCGGGGATGCGCAGCATCGTCCAGGCGGTGTTGGAGCGGTTCGCGCAACCGGACCTCACCACCTACACCCAGTGGGGCTCGCTGTTGCGGCACGTCCTCAGTGCCACGCTGAACGGGTTGCTGGACGCCCGGGGCGCGCTGGTCACCGACAACCAGTGGCTGGTTGCCCTGTTGGACGTGCTCGTCGAGGCCCGCAACGACCCGGCTGGAGGCGACGAGTTTCTGGTAGGCCTGTTTCAGGGGCGGGGCTATCCGCTGTTGCTGAGCAAGGGTCTGGACCGCGCGGCCTCCGTGCTGGCGGAGGATCAAACCGAGACGTTCAAACAGCTTGCCGGCGAAGTCCTGAAAGCCGCCGCGCCCCTGGTCCGGAACAGCACCGGCTTCAAGGAGTTCTTCTCCGAGCATTGGGGCGATCTGCTACGCGCCGGCCTCGAAGGCCTCGAGCGGCACGGACCGGCCCTGCTCGAGGAACAACCCGAACTGCTCCGCGATGTGCTCGTGGCGCTCGTCCGGGAGCTGAAGGAGATCCCGCAGGCGAACCTGCTCAGCCACGAAACGCTCTTCCATCTGGGAGACGCGGCGATCGCGGCCGTGGCGGCCAAGCCCGAGTTGCTCGACGCCACGGTGGGCAACGAACCCTGGCTGCGCGCCCTGCTGAAGTCCTTCGTGAACACCGTCGCCCGGGATGGAATCAAGCTGTCGTTCAGCCGGGAGGGGCTCGAGGAGATCGTGAAGAACGCCGCGGGGACGTTCGCCGCCCACCCGGAGCTGATCCTCGATGCGGAGAACGCGACGCTGGCGCGCGATGTCGTGGGGGGGATCCTCCGGGCGGTCAGCGAACTTTCCAGCGTGGATGCGCGGAGTATCGCCACGGCCGCGACCAGGGCGACCCTTCAGGCCATCGCCGCCAACCCGGGCCTTGTCGACACGCGGTACGCGAAGCTGGTGGCCGACTTCTCGGGGAGGCTCGCGCAGTTGGTCCAGGAACGCACGCTCACCGGCCTGGATGCGTCAGCCATCGCCGTCGCAGTCGTCGAGACCCTGCTTGACAACCCGGCGCTCTTCGACAACGCCCGAAGCAACCTGGCCACCGCGGTGCTGGACGCGGTGCTCAAGGCGGCTGCGGACAACCCGACGGTTTTGCTGGTCGGCCAACCACTGGTGGACACGGTGCGCGAAGTCATCGCCGCCCTGGCCCGGTTTGGGCGGACCAAGACTCAAGACGCCCCGATCGCGGAGGTGACCGCCCGGCTCGCCGAGGTGCTCGGCGATGCCCTCAAGGAGGTCGGGGACGAGCTGGGGCGCCGGGTGGACCTGACCGGAGTTCCCGTGGTGATCGGCGGATTGGTGGGCGCCTGGGCGCGCGGCGATTTTGTCCAGATCGATCCGAACGCGCTGGCCTTCCGGGACCTGCTGACGCGGTTGCTCGCGGAAGCCACCCGCACCGTGACTTTGACAGCCTGAACCTCCTGCCCACGCTCCCATGAACAAGCCTGCCCGCCTCGCACCCTTCGTCCGCCGGTTTGCCGCCGGTTTCGCAGCCCCGTTCCTGCTCGCGCTCACCCTGGCCGTTCCCGGCTGTGCGACCCGCCGCCAGGTCGCCGAGATTGTCGCGCAATCCAACGCCGCCATCCTCGGCGGTCATATCGGTTTGCCCGAACCCCGGACCGCCAGCGGCCGTCCGGCCTGGGAGGAGGAATCGGAACGGATTGACAGCTTCGTCGCCGCGCATCCGGACCTTCCCGCCGCCACGGCGCCACTCCGCATCCGGCAGGCGATGCTGCTCCTGAGCCACGGCCAGTTCAGCCTGGCGGAGGCGGCCTTCAACAGCGCCACAATCGGGGACCTTCACACCGACCGGGACAAGGCGCTCAAGCGAAGCCAGGAGACGCTGCTCTGGTGGTTTGCCCACAGCACGAATCACACGTGGACGGCGGTGGAACAGACGAATGCGCTCATCGCCCTCAAACAGTTGAAGGAGGAACAGGACCAGCTCGCGGCGAGCCCGGAGATCCGGGATTACCTCGCCGAGATGCGGGCCTGGATCGGGCTGTCCGCCGCCCGGCAAACCACGTCGGCGAATCGTGCGCGGCAGTTGCTGGAGGAGACTCTGGACACCTATGCGGAGATCTTCACGCCCGGCGACCTGACGGCGCTCGCCACCGGGAAGGAAAGGGCGCCCGATTCGGAAGCTCCGGCTTCCGACCTGCGTCGACGCCTGCGCGCCCGGGCGGTGCTCGAGTTCGCGCGGGAGATCAACCAGAGCGGCGATCCGCTGAACGCCCACCCGGCAACGCCCGTGTTCGACCAGTTGATCAACCGGTGACCGGCGGAGGTCCGCCGGTTTCCGATCCCGGGGGGCGAGGTGGTGCCGATCCGTCGGCCGTGAGTCACCGTCCGTCCCGTTTGCGTCCGGTCCGCTTGTTGCCAAGGGTCGTCTCCCTTCGGTAGGCTCGCCGGACTTGACATGGACACAAGCGAGATTTCGAAAGCATACGAGCCGCAGGCCGTCGAGGCGAAGTGGTACCAATACTGGCTGGACCGGCAGTGCTTCGTCGCCAACCCCGAGCGGGTGAGCGCGAGACGCCCGGCTTACTCGATCGTCATCCCGCCCCCGAACGTCACCGGTGTCCTCACGATGGGCCACGTCCTGAACAACACCCTTCAGGACATTCTCGCCCGCAAGGCGCGGATGGACGGCAAGGAAGTGCTCTGGCTGCCCGGCACCGATCACGCCGGCATCGCCACCCAGACCGTCGTGGAACGGACCTTGAAGAAGCAAGGCGCGATCAAGCACCGTGACGATCTCGGCCGCGAGAAGTTCCTCGAGAAGGTCTGGGAGTGGAAGGAGAAGCACGGCGGGATCATCATCGACCAGCTCAAGAAGCTCGGCGCCTCGTGCGACTGGACCCGCGAACGGTTCACCATGGACCCGGATTACTCGCGGTGCGTCCAGAAGGTGTTCGTTGACCTCTACGCCAAGGGCCTGATTTACCGGGGCAAACGCATGGTGAACTGGTGCCCGGTCTCGCTCACCGCCCTCTCGGACGAGGAGGTGATCATGAAGGAGCAGAAGGGCTTCCTCTATTACTTCAAGGTGGAGGTGGCCGAGGAACCCGGCACCTGGCTCACGATCGCGACCACGCGGCCGGAGACGATCCCCGCGGACACGGCGGTGGCGGTGAATCCGAAAGACCCGCGCTACGCGCCCCTGATTGGCAAGCACGTCCGTCGCGCCCTGCCGCTCGAAAACCAGGCGTTGATCCCGATCATCGGCGATGACCAGATTGACATCGAGTTCGGCACCGGCGTGCTCAAGGTCACCCCCGCCCATGACAAGGCGGACTACGAGATCTACCAGCGCATCCTCAAGCTCGGAGCGGAGCGCGGCGTCATCGAATGGGGCAAGATGAAGGTCATCGAGGTGATCTCGCCTCACGGGACCATGACGGCCGAGGCGGGAAAAGACCTGGCCGGGCTGGACCGGTTTGTGGCGCGCAAGAAGGCGGCGGAGATCCTCGAGGCGGCAGGCGCGATGGCGAAGGTGGAGCCGTACGTGAACAACGTGGGCTTCAGCGAACGCGCCGATGTGCCGGTCGAACCGCGGCTCAGCGAGCAGTGGTTCCTCAAGTATCCGAGCGTGGAACAGGCGCGAGCATGCGTGGAACCGCCGGAGCATGGCGGCATTGCAACCAGTCCGGGTGCTGCGGGCACGGACGCCAGTGAAGGGGTGACGACGGAAGGCGCAGCGGGCGAGGCGCCCGCGGCTGCACGCGAGGGCGCGTGCGCTCCCCGGATGCGCTTCTTCCCCGATCGTTGGGCACGGGTCTACGACCACTGGATGGGCGGCATTCAGGACTGGTGCATCAGCCGCCAGCTCTGGTGGGGACATCGGATTCCGGTGTGGACCAAGATGATCAAGCTGACGCCAGACAACTGGACCAAAGAACTACTCGAGTGGGGCTGGGACGACTACGTGGGCGGGAATTGGAACCGAGGGACGTGGCCGGCAACCACGGTTCGGATGGTGCGCATGGCGAATGGCGAGGAACTCGATCTGCGTCGTGACTCGCTGATGCCGGTCGTCAACAGCACCGAGGGCGAGTACCGCATCGCCATCTGCACCGCCTCGGCCGAGACTGCCGCCTTGCTCGAGGCGCACGGCTTCACCCAGGACCCCGACGTCCTGGACACTTGGTTCAGTTCCTGGCTGTGGCCGTTCGCCACGATGGGCTGGACCGGGGACGTGGCCCAGGACTCAACGAACCCCACACTGAAGGCGTTCTACCCGACCACCGACCTGGTGACCGGCCCGGACATCATCTTCTTCTGGGTGGCGCGCATGATCATGGCCGGATACGAGTACATGGGCGATCTGCCGTTCCGGAACGTGTATTTCACGGGGATCATCCGCGACAAGCACGGCCACAAGATGTCCAAGAGCCTCGGCAACTCGCCCGACCCCCTGGGCCTGATCAAGGGCTACGGCGCCGACGCCGTCCGCTTTGGCATCATTCGTTCCATCCCCCAGGGACAGGACCTCATCTTCGAGGATCGCGAGTTCGAGAAGTACGGGAAGGAGAAGCGCTACGACTTCGAAAACCAGGAATGGAACCCGGCGCGCTTTCCCCAGCTCGAACTGGCGCGCAATTTCTGCAACAAGCTGTGGAACGCGTGTCGCTTCCGCCAGATGCAGGGCGGCGCGCTCGAAGGCGAAATCGATCCCAAGCTGTTGACCAGCGATGACAAGTGGATCCTGCGGCGTCTGGATCTCGCCATCCGCGAGTTGGACGACGCGTTCGCGAACTACCGGTTCGCCGAGGCCACCGCCACGCTCTACCGTTTCTTCTGGAGCGAGTATTGCGACTGGTACGTCGAGGCCAGCAAGGCGGCGCTGCGTCCGGCCGAGGGCGGCGTCGAAGGCTCCGCCGACGGCGATCCCTTGAACGCCTCCGCCGCCCGGCTGCGCGCCAACAAACTGGCGGTCATCGATTTCGTCCTGAGCCACACGCTGCGCCTTTTTCACCCGTTCCTGCCCTTCATCACGGAGGAACTGTGGCAGGGCATGGGCTACCACGCGGACCTCCCTGCCGATCAGGGGGGCAGCACCATCATGTTCGCCCACTGGCCCAAACCGTTTGACGCCGATTTCCAGGAGCACTTCGGCCTCGACGAATCGGCCGAGAAACTCGCGTCCGCCAAGTACGAACTCGTGGGCCTGGGCCGCAATCTCCGGCGCGAGTTCAATCTGCCTGCCACGAAGAAACTGCGTTTCGTGCTCAAGCCTGCCGGCGCAATCACGGCCGACGAACTCGAGGTCATCCGCTTGCTGCTCAACGCCGAGCACGTGGATGTGGACGCCGGCTTCCAGCCGACCAAGGGCACGCCGGTGGTTTCGAACGCCCTCGGAGAACTGTTCCTGCCGCTCGAAGGGCTGATCGACTTCGCGGCGGAGCGCACGCGCCTGGCCAAGGAACTCGAGAAAGCCCGTGCGGAACTCGGCAAGGTCGAGGCCAAGCTCGCCAATCCGAACTTCACGCAAAAGGTGCCCGCCCCGGTGCTCGAGGAGCACCAGAAACGCAAGGTGGAGTGGGAAACCAAGCTGCGACAGGCCGAGGCCGCGCTGGCCAACCTGCCCTCCGTCTGATCAAGACGCCCCCGGCTTCGCCGGCAGGAGCTTCGGCGTCGGATCGGGTTCGCCCCGGCGAAGCAGGAGATCGTGGCCGCGCAAGACCACGTTATGTCCGTGCTCGGCGCGTAGGCGGTCGACCACGTCCGCCAGGCGCCGGCGGGCGTCGTGTTGTTGCGCCCGACAGTCCAGGGGCAGTTCGGCGCTGAACCGGGCGTCGTAGAGATTGGAGAGCTTGAGCGAGACCAGGCGCAGACTCACGCGGCGACGCCAGGCGCGCTTCAACATCCGGTCCAGCCGCGTGTACACGTCGGTCTCGAGGTCCGTCGGTTCCCCCAGACTCTCGTTGACCTGGTCCTCGGTCATGTCGTTGTAGCGGACCTTGACCGCCAGCGTCCGGACGGACTTCGCATCCGCACGCGCCTTGGCGAAGAGGTGGTCGGCCATGCGCCGCAGCGTGGCCTGGAGAAATGCTTCGTCAGTTTGATCCTGGTTGAATGTCTCCTGCTGGCCGTAGCTCTTGGCCGGCTCGCTGGCGGCCACGACGGGTCGTTCATCGATGCCACGCGCGAACCGGCTGAGCTGGGGGGCGGCGCTGCCCAGCACCAGGCTGAGAAGTTCGATCGGAGTCTCCGCAACATGCCGGATCCGCGCGAGCCCGGCCGCGTTCAGGCGCTCGGAAGTCTTGGGGCCCACCCCCGGCAACCAGCGATTGGGGAGCGGATGCAGAAACGGAATCTCCCCCCCGGGCGGCACATAATGGAATCCGCCGGGCTTGAAGAGCTTCGAGGCGATCTGGCTGACGAGCTTGCTCGAACCGATCCCTTCGCTGACGGTGATCTTGAGTGCCTGCCGGATGGCGTCCCGGATGGTCCGCGAGACCTCGACGGGATCGCGCCGCACCGCGGTCAGATCGCAATACCCCTCGTCAATGGAGGTGATCTCGACGTCCGGCGTGAAATCGTAGGCGTAACTGAACATCCAGCGGGAGAACTGCTCGTACTTGTCGAAATCGCCGGGCAGCAGGATGAGGTGCGGACAGAGCTTGCGCGCCCGCACGGTGGGCATCGGCGTATAGATGCCGAAGCGTCGGGCTTCGTAGCTGGCGCTCGCCACAATCCCGCGTCGCTCGCCCCCGACTGCAACCGGCTTGCCGCGGAGACGGGGGTCGGCGGCTTGCTCGACAGCCGCGAAGAACGCGTCAGCGTCGATGTGCGTTACTTCGTGCACGGCGGGAGAACGGAACCGGGTGGGGCGAGCGTCCCCGCGAGCCGGATGGCCTTCGGCACTGGAGCGACTCGGCAGCAGCCTCGCCCACCGGCGGGCAACGGAGTGCCCGCCCTACCCGGCTGCGGTTCATGGCCTCTATTCCGCGTGTTTGACTCCGAATCGCCTCACCAATCCCACCATCACACCTTGAACGACGAGTTCCGCAACCGGATGCAGCCGGGGATAGCGCGGATTCTCCGACTGGAGGTGGGGAGCTTGTCCCGGGGGCTGGACGAATGTCTTGAGGGTCGATTCGTTGTCGATAAGCGCAGCCACGACATCGCCGTTTCGAGGCGTCTTGCCGTGCTCGAGGATGACAATGTCTCCGTCCAGGATGTGACGGCCGATCATCGAGTCGCCGCGCACTTCCAGCGCGAACGTGCGCGCCGTGGGTCGGAACCCGAGCGTGGCGATGTCGATCGAGACGCAGCCCTTGGCTTCCTGACGACGTTCCCGGGCGAAGCCGGCGGGAATCGAACCGTAAAGCGGGATGTGTGCCACCGGTCCACGCGCCAGGTCGTGGGAAGCGGCCTGTTCCTTTTGGACCTGCTCATCGGCCATGAACCGGTGAGGAGCGCGGGCTTCAACCCGCAGGGACGTCTCTTGGCCGACGTGGCTTCCTGCGGACTGAAGTCCGCGCTCCTGAGACGGATCATGCGAAGTAATCAACCGCAACGACCGGGCCCGCCGGGTGTCGCTGGAGAGCATTCCTTTGCGACGAAGCGCGCTGACGTGATCGCTCGCGGCCTTGACGCTTCGGAACCCGAAGTGCGACGCGATCTCGCGCAATGTGGGTGGAATGCCCACCTGCCGAAGCTCGTCCTGAACGAACTCGAGCACCTCACGTTGTCTGGACGTCAGCGTTTGCATCGTGACACTACTCAGATGAGTAGTAGTCCTCCGGGACCGGCTGGCAACCGAAAAAGTTGTGCAAGGTCATCCGAGTTGGCAGTTCCATGGAAAAGGCTGGAATTCCCCGGACTACGCTGCCGACCAGCAACTTACGCCGACTTTTCGGAGGCCGATATGCACGCCCAGTTGGCAGTGACTTTTCCCACTTGGCACGGTTTGCCTCCCACCCCTCCTTGACCTGATTTACAACGAGTTGCGTCAAAAACACTGCCAACTCGGTTTACATTGGGGGGGGTGGGAGGTGGGAGCCTCAAAAACCGCGTTTTCATGGATCGTATAAGCGTGGGGACTGGCTTTTTCTGACCAGTTGCCGAAGTCCGGCAACCCATCCGCCGCACTCCCGCCACCCTTCCGCCGCCCCCGCGCCGGGTTCCCGCCTCGCCCTGGGCGCAACCCGAAGCCCTTCCCGACCGTCATAAGCAGAAGTCAATCTGACGGGGCTGCCTTCCCGGATGTTGACTCCCGCCGAGGCCGCACGATATTCAAGGCAATTTCCACCATGAACCCAACAACGATGATCTCGGGGCGCACGCTTGACCCGGAATCCCCGGATGGGAAGGCGGCGCTGGCAGAATGGGATTGGGACCGGATGTGCCTGAAGAGCCGGCTGCCCCTTTACCAGAAGCCCCCGCCCCGGAGGCCACCGGAGCCCTCGCGCGAAAACAAACCAGCGCCGGACACTGAATCCGGCGCTGGCGCGATCCCGCCTTCCCAATCTGACCAGGCGTCAACCTGACGCGGTGGCCGCCGATGGCGCGCGCGCGCCGATCCGGCGGAGCCGGGCCGTCAAGGTGACAACCAGTTGCCGCAGTTGCGCGGCGCTGAGCCGGTCAAGGTCCAAGCCCGCCAGCCCGAACTTGTCCCGAACGATGGCCGCCACGTATTCCGCCGCGTGCAGACCCGAGGCCGCAAGGCGCGGCATGATGTCTTCGGCGAGCTTCCAACGGAGACGGCGCAGCTCGCCAAGCTCAGGATGGTCGGTCTCGATGGTGCCTGACAGGTTGTCGGTCATCATCAGGAGCGCGGCTCGAACGGCATCGAACCCCGCCGCCCGGTCCACCTGGTGAAGTGAGGAGAACCCCAGCGCGGCGAGGCAATCCTTGCGGATGGCGTCAATATCCGCGCGGCTCAGGCCCTTCTCGACGGTCCATCCGTTCGCACGGCAGGCCGCCCCCCAAAGACGCCAGAAAAACGCTACTTGGTCCTTGCTCAGTTTCATGGCGTCAATTGCTGCATGGGGTGAAAAATCCTTGGATCTGACCCCGATAGAAAGCCGCAAGCGCTTCGAGTTCGACCAGGGCGGCCCGCGCACTTTCTAGAGTTGACCCGAGCTTCAGCATTCGCGCTGCCGGGTCCGACGGGATACCCTTGAACGCCTCACCGAAAAAGGTCGCCAGATCCTCCATGTGCTCATAGAGGGGAGGTGGGGCGGACTGGGCGCGCGAAGCGCGGGGAGCTTTGGGTTGTGTTTTCGGGGCGATGGGACTACCGTTCTTGCGGACTCGTGATGGCTTCATGTCTTTCATGGGGTTCGTGGGTCCATGGCCCGGCGGGCGTGGCAACGCCTTCCGGGCCGCTTGGTTTGGTGTTACTTCGAGCGACTCTCCTCCCGCTCGACCCACTGGAGAAGGCGGAGTGTCGTCTCGCCGCCGGGTTCCTGCCGGCCCGAGAGCCATTCCGAAACGCGAGGCCGAGCCACGCCTAGAAACTCAGCCAGCGCGGATTTCTTCCCCGGTTCGCTGGCGGCTTTTCTGACACGATCCAACAGCTTCGTGACTTCGGAGTGCACGGGCGATGGATTAATGACTTCCGTAACCGATGTCAACCCGGATTCTGCGGGGGCGGCGCGCGGGCGCGCCATGCGCGGGACCGGTGGAATTGCCAGGAACATCCTGCCAGCCCTGCTCAATGTTCCGTAGAGCAATCCCAAATAGGACAGCGGGCATGCATCGAATAACCAAGTCACCAGCCTGAGGAAAAGCGGCTTCAATTCCTCTCGGGTCTCAAACCCGATTATCGGCATCGTGCCCCAAGCTAATTCCTCCAAATCGTGTTCAGTTGCACCTTCAATCGCCTCTGCATACTTTTTGAAGTACTCATCACTGAACGGTTTCAGGAAACGCTGGTAGGCTTCGCTAAACAGCAAGTTCTCCGGCATTTCTTTCAGCGTGCCAGGCCCAACCGGTATGTAGAATCTCTCCGGCTGCACTCCTTCCGCCAACCAACGTTGTGAGACATTGAACCTGCGACAGAACGCGTCCGCGAGTGGATAGCGGATGGGAACTCTCCCGGATTCGTAGCTGGCCAATCGATTGCTGTCCACCCTGAGCATTCCCGCCGCCGTTGCCCTTGAAAACCCGAGGGCCTGGCGCATCTCGCGGAGCCTGCCGCAAATCGCGCGTTCAGCATCTGGCACGGGGTGAATTCTGGCCACGGGACTCGAATGTAGGGCAGATGCGGAGGGATTGAAAGAGTAGTTGACGGGAGTAATGGATTTCGTATTCTGTGCGCATGAGCGGCGAGACGCGAGCGAGCAAAAGGCATCGAGGTCCCACACGATTCCCTGGAATCGTGGACGATGCCAAAGCCCTTGGCGTCTCCCGCAACTGGCTTTACCTGGTCCTCTCTGGCCGCGGCACATCGGCGCCCCTGTTGGAGCGCTACCGCCGGCTGAAGGCCGTGACTCATCCCGACCAGACCGCGCTTCCGCTCGGTGCACCGTCTCAACCCTCAACCCCGTAGTCTTCTCTCCATGTCTACAGATCGCGACCCCAACGACGCCATTCAAGGCGGTTTCAGCTCCGATGTTCACTCCGAGAATCTCGCCTTGCGCGCTGAAGTGCAGGACGCCCGGCGCCGGGAGGCGCGGGCGGCAGTGACCGCAGCCAAGTCCGCGGGCAAAATCCCCTTCGCCGATCACGCCACGGCCCAACACTGGGAAGACCTTCTCGTGTCTGATCCGAGCAAGCGCGTTCTCTTGGACAAGATGCCTGCGCGGGCGCCGATCATGGGGACCAAGATCACCACGGGGTCGATGCCAGCCGGCACATCACGGGCGGTGGTGGAAACGGTGAGCCCGGACCAAGTGGACGTGTTGCGGGCCTACATCCGCGCCGGTTCCCCGCGCGAGCGCGCTCTGGTCTATGCGTGCGACATTGACCCTGTTTACGCCCGGAAGTCCCGTGTGGATTTCGCACGCTTCCCGGTGGAAGGGGCCAACGTCCTGGGCGAGGTGGTGGGAAACATCATCAGCCAGCGGACGCTGAGCCTGGTGAACTCCAACCGGCCGTTGCTGCGCGGGATTGTTACTGATTTCTCCTCTGAGGCCATCGCCAAAGGCCAGTCGATTTACACGCGACTCGTGAGCCAGCCGACGGTGAGGGACTTTGGCAGCACCGACAGCGACACGGCCGTGACCGATTATCCGGTGACGCTCAGTGCGCACAAGGAGGTGAAGTTTGGCTTCACGCCCACCGAGTACCTGTCCACCAGCCGCAACCTGGTAGAAGAGCACGCGGAGGCAATGGCGGTGGCCATCGGCAACCACTTGGTGGACGTGGTTGCGGCCCTCATCACCGACGCGTTCACCTCGGAGACCACGGGCGCGGCTGACGCCAAGTCATACGAAGCGATCGTCACGGCCTCCAAGGCACTGAATGCCGCCGGAGCGCCCGCCCGGGACCGGTTCATGTGGCTCAACACGAATTTCGCTGCCGCCCTGGAGAATGACGAGCTGATCCTTGAACACTTGGAACAGAAAATCAGCCCGGATGCGTACCTCCACTATCGCAACATCCGGGGTTTCTCCGATATCTGGGAGTACCCGTCCTTGCCCAGTAACAGCATCAACCTCATTGGGTTCGCGTTTCAGCGAAATGCCCTGATCCTCGCGACGCGCGTCGCGGCTGACCCGCAATCCCTCGTGAACGCCAGCTACCCGGGCCGGCTCAGCGTGGTGACGGATGCGTTTTCTGGCTTTTCGGTGCTGAGCGACCGGTGGATTGACGCCGGCACGCGCAAGATCAACACCCGGCTTGACGTGCTGTACGGCGTGGCGCGCGGCCTGGTGAACTGCGGTCACAAGTTCGTGACCAGCTAGGCTCCATGGCTTGCGTCCGGCAGAGGCTTTCGCTTTCGGCTGCCGCTAGTGTCATTGCGGCGGCCGAACTTCGGGTTCGCTGTTCCTGTGATGCCCCTCGGGCTGGGTCTTCGGACCTAGCCCGGGGGGACTTCGTTGCCCTCGGTTATGGCCGTCCCATCGTTGGTCCCGCTCTCCGTAGCCTGTTACTTACTGGAGTTGGACCGGGAGAAAGTGTGGGAGCGTGTGGAGTGCGGGGCGTTGCTTTGGGTGTTCAATTTAGCATCCTGCGGGATGCGAAACCGGCTCATCCGGTTTTGGCTGCGGGAGCTTCAGTCCCCTTCGAGCGTTCGCCTATTGGACACCAGCGCCGTCTTGGACAGACTCATTCCCTTCCAGCGACGCGAATCCATACTCACAAGGGAAATCGCCTGGTGGGCGAGCCTGTCGCGGACGCAAGTGCACAAGCTGGTGGATGGTGGCCACATCGCCGGCACGGTGCAGGAGCATATGTTGCGGGTGACGGTGCCGAGTCTGCGCGAATTTCTTCGGACGCGGCTGGTCCGGTGACCGCCGTAGATTTTTGGTTGGAGAGGAACCAAAACCGCAAACCCCGCCCTGTCCCGGGAAAACATCCCCCATCACGCATCCGGGACAGGGCGAGGCCTTTCTAAGAGCACGCCATGAAGTCTCCTCTCCAAATCAAGAACACGGTTTCCCCCCGCGCCGCCCGGCGAGTCCTTGAATCCCGCCTCGCGAAGACGTTATCCCATGAAGTCCGGCGCATGGCCTGGCCACACATCGCCGCCTCGCACCGCCGGACCATGGCAACGGTGGGAGGGATTGCGCTGCGGATGCACGCCCACGGATTTTCCTGGCAGGAAATCGCGAGGCACTTCGGGATGGGCACGGTGACCGTCTGGCGCTGGGGGAACCTTGCAAAGGCGGTGGGCGATCTGGAGCCCTGCAAGCGGCTCTTGTACGGCTTCCGCTGTCCTGACCCTTCCCGCGGGTCAAAGTCGCGCTCCGTGGAACGGCACGAAACGGCGGGGGGTTATAGCGTGGGAGGGGATGCGTGAATCCGACAGGTTACACCCCCGCCATGATCGCGCGCGCCTTGGGGGTGACTCCGCGGACTGTCCGCGCCAGGCTGGCCGGGGTGCGGCCGGGGGGTCGCGTCACGGTGGCCGGAAACGACGCCCCGACGTATGGCCCTTACGATTTGCCAGCGGGATTGCTGGCAGACCTGGTAAACGCGTGGCACGCCGCCGAGGCCGTGACGGGTGCGACGCCATGGCGCAACCTCACACACTTCCTGTCCGACCCGCCGCCGCCTGCGACGGACGCCCCGTTGCCTACCGTATCAAACCCGAATGCCGGCTGGCGCGGGGGTGACTTTGACGTGTTGGCTGCTGCCGCGGCCGCCCTGGGCGAGCCGGGCAGGCCCAGCGCTGCCGAGAAAGCGAATTTCTGGCACCTGGCATTCGAGGCATTCGAATCCGCAGTGGCCGCCGGCACCAAGGCCCGGACGTTCAAGCGCGCCCTGGAACGATGGATTGCCCGCCACGCCCCGTGCATGGCTTTCAGTGAGCGATCATGGTTCCGCGCCTTGTCCACATGGCGCGAAGCTGGCCGGACGCCGGTAGCGCTGTTGGACGGGCGTCCAGCGGCCAACGCCATGCGGCGGGTTGTGGTGACGATCCCGCAGGCCGATCAAGACAGGCTGCTTGCTTCTTCGCTCAAGTGCCACGGCGGACAAGTGGCCCCCGCGTGGCGGGAGCTTGCCGCCCGCGGCCCGGACAACGCCGGATTTTCCGCCGCCACAGCCTCCCGCGCCGGTAGAGACTGCCCCCGCCAGCTTCAATCTCTGGTGGCGGGCAGGGCGCGGGAATTGTTCCCATTCCAACATCAACCGCGGAAAGCGTCGTTGAATGCGGCCTATATCCGGCGGGACTGGTCCGAGGTGGCCGCGGGTGACTGGTTTTCCGCGGACGACTTCACGCTTGAAGTTTACTTTTACGTCCCTGCGGAGGCTGGCGGTTGGGAACTTACCCGGGGCCAGCTCCTACTGATGATCGACGAGCGCAGCCAGTGCATTCTCGATTTCCTGCTGATCCCGGAGAAGCGCTATTCGGGCGCCCACATCCGCACGCTCATAATCCACGTCGGATTACGCCTCGGGTTGCCCCGTGTCGGTTTTCACTTCGAGCGTGGAATCTGGGAGGCGTCAAAGCTGGTCGGGGGGGGCGTGCCGTGGGGGGAAATCGAAACCAGCATGGCCGCCCGTCTCGGTATCCGCATGTCACATTCCAAGCCCGGCAACGCGAAAGCCAAGCTTGTGGAGGGGGTCGGGCGGTTGCTCCAAGCCCGGTTGCGGCGCTTCCCTGGGTGGGCAGGACCAAACGAGCAAGTCTTCAAGGTGGAGAAGTTACAGGCCGCCAAACTGGACGTTGAATCGGGCCGAGTGGAACCCTGGAAACTCGGGTTTAAGTCATTTGATGAATGGCGGGTGACTCTCGCCGCCGAGTGTTACGCCTACAACCACACTGTCCAACGCAGCCGGGTTATGGGAGGGAACCGAGAGGTGGAGATGGCCCCGGAGGACGCTTGGCGGACGCTACAGGATGATCCCCCCCACCTGGTGAACCTGCGCGGGAGCGGCGCCGAGCATTTGCTATCGCATCACTTTTACCAAACGAGGGTGACGAAGTATGGCATCCGTCGCCGCCATGCCGGACAGGACTACGTTTTCACGTCCGAGGAAACCGGACGCATTGCCGGCGAGCCGGTCAAAGTCTTTTGGAGCCCCGACTTCCCGGAGTTGATCCATGTGGAAACCGTTCGGAAGGAGATTTTCACAGTGACCGCCCAACCCATGATTCCCGCCCACAGCGCCACCAAGGAGGATTTCAAGGCCGCGGCGCGGACCGTGGGAGCCCACAATAAAGCGATGCTGGCGACGGTGGCGGCCCTGCCTCACGATTTCATGCCGCCTGCCCGCGTCAACCTGCCCGATCCGGAGACCGCCCAGCGCCAGACCACCATTGCCAGCGCCGAGACCGCGCACCGGGAGGAGCAAGGCCGGGAATCCCGCAAGGCCGCCCAAGTGGCCCAGCTCGCCCGGAGGCTCGGGCAGCGGACTCCCGTGCTCGACGCCCCGTCCCTGGATCGTCAATTGGAGGCGTTGCGCCTCTTGGAGTCTGCCCAGAATGACAATGAACCCGACTGAGCAACCGGCGGATGGCGCGCCCAATCGCCAGTCCATCAGCGCGGGGAAGGTATGCCTCCGGCTGCCCATGCTCGCGACACCGGAAGCGCGCTCGTTGGTCTGGTTCCTGCAATCCCTGTCATTCGAGCCCGGGGGCTTGGGCCGCGTGGCTCGGGAGGTGGTGAATATGTTCCCCGAGAGGCTCCAGATTGGGACCGCTGCCGACCCGAAGGAACGCACGAGGCTACTGAGGAGAATTGCAGGTGACAACGTGGGGTTTATTGACCCGCGGTTGCGGGACAGTTCGGATTTCGACTTGAGTGAGAGGCCATGGACGGAGGCAGTGCCAGCCGGGCCAACCGCGCCGACCGAGGCGGAATTGTGTGAGCATGCCAACCGGGCCGCGCTTGAGCGGCTCCCTGAAATGCTGCGGGGGTTTGTTTCGAGCCGTTCATTGTACCTGCCAGGCGGCGAGCAATTCGCGCTAAGGGCCGCCCGTGAAGAGATGTCGGAGAATGATCTTGTGTGGGTGACGGAGCTTGGCGCGCCCTGGTTCCGAGACCTTCCCGGCGCCCTGCTGGCATACCAGCGCCGCCACGCGGAGGCGGTTCTGGAACGATTCCACGCTACGAACATTGGCCGGGCCGTGTGGAGGGAACTGGACCGGGGCCTAGCCTGCCGCGGCGGGTCTGTCATCTTGGGCGAGTCCGGGCTTGGAAAGACCGAGGCCGCCAAGGCGTGGGTGGACGCGCACCGTGGAGAGGCGAGGTTGGCGCGTGTGCCGGATTCTCGCGACAAACTGGCATTCTTCCGCGCCATCGCCTCCGCCCTGGGCGTGGGAGCTACCTACTCACAGCACACGCATTTGTTGCGGGAGAGGGTTACCGACGTTCTACGCAAGGCCGGTCTATTGCTTGTCCTGGACGAAGCGCACTTCTTGCTCCCAGAGCCGGGCCGGGGGGCGCGGGCCGAGCTTGTGAACTGGCTCCGGGAACTGCACGACGCCGGGGTTGCCCTCTGCCTGATTGCGACGCCACAGCTCGGGCGCGACTTTGCCGAGCTTGAACGCCGGGCGGGTTGGAACCTTCTCCAGTTCCGGCGACGGTTCTCACGCTGGGTTGACTTGGACACTGAGACGCGGGCCGAGGACCTGGCGGCCTTGGCCGCCCGGCTGCTACCTGGTGCGGGCAGCAAAGGGGTCAAGCTGGCGGTGTCTTACGCTCTGTTGCATCGGGATGTTTCCGGCCTTGGCGATCTGGTGAAGGCTGCCCGCTACCATGCCGGGTTGGCCGGTCGCGCTGAGGCAACCGCCGAAGACGTCCGCGATGCTCACGCGGATTGCCTGGCATCCGACAGGGCGATGGACGCAGCTCTTTCCGGGGCAGGACGTGCGGCGCGCCCCCCGCGCAACCCTCGCCCCGCTACCATAAGCCTGACTCAATCTGCCGAAGCATCGCCCGGTATCCGCGCGGGCGCCGCGGAGCCCTTGCAGCCTGTCCGCGCGGAGTTGGTTGAAGGCTTTCCCACAGTGCGCCGCGGGCTGATTCCGGCGCCTGAAACGGTATAGCGCGGCCCGGTGGCCGGCGCTTGTTTGCGTGCCCCCCAAAAGGGCGCGCTACTTCCTGCCCGGATGTTCCCCCCCCTTTTTTCATTCAAACCGTGCCAACTCGGTTTACATTGTACAAAGTCCATCCGTCGAGCCCGTCCGTCGTCACGATTACACTTCCACGACTTCTCCGGGTGCCGGTTGGACCACGTGTACCTTCGGAAACCGGGACCGAATGGCCGACTCGAACCATCGTTTCGAGTCCGGTTCGCCATGGCCAAGGACCACCGCGCGGGGGTTGACCTCCGCCACGAAATCCAGGAGTTCGTCGCGGTTCGCGTGCGCGGTGAGATCAAAGTCCAGCACCTCGCAGCGGCGCGTCACTTCCCCGGCCTTGGCGCTGAACAGGAAAGGCTGCTCCGGTTGGGAGGCTTTCATTCGCCCGCCCGGCGTGTCCGGGTCCGCATAGCCCACGAAGAAGATGGCGTGTTCTTCGCGCGGACACAGGCGCAGCGCGAGGTCATGCGCCACGGTGTTCTCGGTCATCATGCCGGAGGTCATCACGCAGATCCGGCCGGGGCTCAAGGGCATGGACTCCGCCTGTCCCCGGTCCAGGACCACCAGGTTCAAGACCTCGTGAAGCTGCAAGGAACTGAACTGGCGGTGTGCCCGGTGGGCTTCGAGGTCGTAAATCTCGGTGAATACCCGTCCCAGCCCGCCGATGTAGATCGGCTGGCGCCGCAGCCTTCCTTCCATCGTAAGAATGGCCAGCAACCCGAGAATCTCCTGCGTCCGCCCGAGCGCGAATGCCGGAATGAGGACTGTTCCCCGCCGCTTGAGCACGCGGAGGATGGCCTCGGCCAGACGCTGCGCCTCGGCCTCCCGGGTGAAGCCCGGTGTTACCGCGCGGTTTCCCCGGGTCGTCTCCAGGATCAGGACTTCGGACTGAACGTCCTCGAAGCGGGCCCCCCGCAGCAGCGTCTGGTCCCCAAACGAAACATCGCCGGTGTAGAACAGCGTTTCCTTGCGACCGGAGACCAGGATTCCGGCGGAACCCAAGGTGTGCCCGGCGTCCAGGAACTGCAGTGTGGGCGAGGGAATGCCGCGGCGCGCCTTGGGATAGCCTCCCCATTCGACGTCCCGGCCGTAACGGAAGCCCTGAAATCGTGCCGCCAGTTCGTCGAGGTCGTTGTGGGTGTAAAGCGGGTACTCGTGAAGCCCCAGTTCCTCCCGCTGGCGCTGCATCACATTCACCGAGTTGTGGAGAACGCGTTCAATCAGGAAATAGCTCAGCTCGGTCAGCAACACGTGGGCCTGGGGAAAGTGCTGCATGGCCAGGGGCAGGGAGCCGACATGGTCGTGGTGACAATGCGAGAGGGCGATGGCGTCCACGTCGAGATCCCGTACCAGGTCGTACAGCGGCAGCCCGGCCCGCCCCTCGCGTTTGGGATGAAGCCCGGCGTCGAGGAGCAGGCGATGTCCCTCGCTTTCCACCAGCCACGCGCTGGCGCCGATGTCGGGAGCAGGATTCAGGTTCCAGATTTTCACGCGTTGCCCTTCAAGTTTCACCGGATCAAGTGCTTAAGTGCCGGTGGGGGAATCCCCACAATTCTTTGAACAAACCTGAACGTCACGCCGTCTCAATTTCAGTTCGCGGCGCTGGGTCGGAGCCCGCTAAGCCGACTTGGCCGTGGAACTATCTGTCCGGACTTCGGTCCGGCGGAGAGGAGGTTCGTTTGGTTGTTTGGGTTGGGCGGGCGCCGCAAGGCGCCCGCCGTTTTGTTTCGGATGCTGGATTGGAAGGCATAGCCGTAGTCTCAGCGTCCTTGAACTCAGGGGCGGCCATCTTGACCCACCGTCATTCTTCCCGCCTTTGCCGCCGCACAGGTCTCCGGGCTGAATCAGTTTCAGATTCCATCTGCCACAACATTAGACGCCCGAGCTCCCCATGCCAAGGCTGGCGGGACCTCATGGCCCCGTTCCCTCAGCGGTACGCTCCCAGATGCGTCGCCCCTCGGGCGACCCGGAGAGACGCCGAGGCGCGCCACGCTGTCTCGCTTGTCGGTCGGCGGCGCTCCCCGTAGCTTGCTGCCCGTCGCGCATGCCTGCTCGGACCCGACTCTGGCTGATCCACCTGGTCTTCCTGCTTTCCGGGATGTGCGGGCTGGCTTACCAGGCCATTTGGGCACGCTGGTTCGGGCTGGGCTTGGGCCAGGAAATGCCGGCGGTGCTCGCCTCGGTTGCGGCTTTCATGGCGGGGCTCGCTTTCGGAGCCGCCATTTTGGATCGCCGCGTTCGGACCAGCCGCTCTCCTGCCCTGTGGTATGCCGGGCTGGAGGCTGTGATCGGGCTCTGGGCGATCGCCACGTTGGTACTCGCTCCCCTGGCCAATGAGCTCGCCCGTCAGGCGCTGGGACCCGTGACCTCCCCTGGCTTGCAGTTGGCGGTGGCCTTCGGCGTTCCTTTCGCGGTGTTACTGCCGGCAACGGCTGCGATGGGCGCGACGCTCCCGGCGATCGAACGGTTCGCACACCAGCTTGTGCCGGGTCAGTACCAAGGGGGGATGCTCTACGCCGTAAATACGGTCGGCGCCGGTGCCGGCGCCCTCCTGTGCAGCTACGCGCTCTTGCCGAACTTGGGCTTGAGGCTGACGACGATCGTCTGCGGGATTCTCAATCTCGCCAGCGCGGGAGTCGTCGCCTGGCTGGCGTTCGCGGGAGGATGCCAGCGCCTGGATTCAGGGGGGCCGCTGCGGGGATCTGGCGGTTTGCCGTCCGAACACGCTTCCATCGGTCGCAAGCTGCTTTCCATGAACCGCCGCCAGGTAGGGCGGGCACTCCGTTGCCCTCCGAGTCCGGCGCGCAGAGGGCTGCGCGCCCTGCCTGGGATGGCAGGTTCATGGCCACGGAGCGAGTCCAAAGAGAACGGGTCGCTGTCCCGCGGCGTCGATATGATTCCCAGGCGGCGGTTCGTGCTGTTTCTCACGGGTTTTCTGGGGATTGGCCTGGAGGTGATCGGGGTGCGTCTGCTGAAGATGGTGCTCGATAACACGGCTTTCACCTTTGCGTGCGTGCTGGCGGTTTACCTCCTGGGAACCGGGGCTGGAGCCGCGGCCGCACGCCGTATTCCATCCAGGTTTGCCGCAGCGAGCCGGGTGGAGTGGCTCTTGGGCGGACTTGCCCTGAGTAGTCTGGGGATGGGTTGGGCGCTGACCTTGACCCCAGGCCTCAACGACAGGTTGATCCCGCTTCTGGGAATGTCGCCGGCCGCGACGGCGCTTCGCGAGATCCTGGTCACGGCCTGGGTCTTCTTGCCCTCGACGCTTCTCATGGGCGCGACCTTTGCCACGCTCTTGGATGCTACTGCGAGGGGATCGGGAAGCGTGGGTTCCGCCGTCGCCTGGAACACCGCCGGCGCTGCCCTGGCGCCCTGGTTGGTTGGCGCGGGTTTCTTCCCCGCTTGGGGCGGTCGGTGGACGCTCCTGGCGATCACTGCGGGCTACATGCTCCTCCGTGGACGATTTCTGACGCCGGGAAGCATCGCGCTCATGGCCGGACTGGCAATCACGGCGGCCGCGTTGCCCGACCTGCGCCTGATTCGACTGCATCCCGGGGAGAGGCTGATTGCCTGCCTGGAAGGCAGCTCGGATACGGTGAGTGTGGTTGAAATCCCCGGTGGCCACCGGGCGCTCCAGGTGAACAACCGCTTCACCATGGGGGGGACGGCCGCGCTCGTGGCCGAACGACGTCAGGCCATCCTGCCCCTCTTGCTGCATCCGGGGCCCAGGAAGGCCCTGTTCCTGGGTTCCGGCACCGGGATCACCGCGGCTGCCGCGACCCTCGAGCCTGACATGGACGTGGATAGTGTCGAACTGCTGCCCGAGGTGGTGGCGATGCAGGCGCACTTCCATCCCGAGAATGCCCCGGGGCCGGGACGGCTTCGGCAATGGACAGCAGATGCCCGCCGTTACGTCCGTACCACCGACTCCCGCTACGACGTGGTCGTCGCGGATTTGTTCCATCCGGCGCGCGACGGGTCCGGCGGTCTGTACACCCGGGAACACTATGAAGCGATCCGGGCCTGCCTCGCGCCAGGAGGGATGGTCTGCCAGTGGCTTCCCCTTCACCAGGTCGAACGGCCGGCGTTGGCGCTCATGGTTGGCTCGTTCAAGCACGTTTTTCCTCACGTCCGAGGCTACCTGCTCCGGGCCACGATTGATACGCCGGTCCTGGGCCTGATGGGAACCCTGGAGCCCATCCTTTACCCGGCCGGCTGGGTGGAGCGCCGGCTCGCAGGTCGGACTTGGGCGGAAAGTCTCAAGCGGGTGGGCATCACGGAAACGGTTCAACTCCTGGGCTGGTGTCTCTTTGACGAACAGGATCTGACGTGGGTCGACAGGCCCGATACCGACGACAGGCTCCTGGTGAATACTCTCGCCGCCCGGCAGCGGGCCGGCCGGCCCGGCGGTTCGTATGCGACGTTTTTCGAGCTGCTTCGCGAACCTGCCCGAGGGCCGGATCGCCTGCTCGCTGACCACGGCGACTCGCCCCAGCTCCAGATGCGACTCCGTTCCTTCCGCGCGGCCCGGGACGCCTATTTGCGCGGGTTGCGCGCCGACCAGGAACAGGACGCGATTGGCGCCAAGACTGCCTTCCTCGAGAGCGTCCAGGCCAGCGCGGACTTCACCACCGCCTATTCCCATCTGGTCGCTTTGGCGGTCCAGATCTTCGACACCGAGCCTGCCCGGGCGACGGAATTGCTGGCGGAACTCGACCGACTACGCCCGGAATCGCCGCTTGCCCGCGAGTTGCTCGAACGGCTGGCTCGGGAAAGGCGCCCCGAGCTCCGCCGGGAGTGAAAGCCCCGGTGTCCTGCGCCGCACCGGGACCAAGGCAGGACAAATCCTTATTGTCACACGGCCGACTTTTGTTAGGTTCCGCCGAACCGTGGCGGGTAAGCTGCGACCCTTAGTCGGGCGGGCGAGGCCACGCGCGGTACGAAACCGGAAACACGAACGCAATACGGAACAACAGGAACGCACAACGCAGGAGGAACACGCATGATAAGAAATCCATGGACATCCGCCTTGTTGACGGCTGGCGTAATCAGCGCCGGATCGGTCCTGCAAGCGGAGGAAGCGGAGCAGCACCCGGTCGTCAGCGCGCTGCAATCCACGACCATCAGCGGTTACGTCGACACGTCGGCCATCATGTTGCTGGAGGGCGGCGGCACGGCTTTGCCGGGACGCTCCTTCGACGGCCCGACCAAGCAGAACGGCTTCAACCTCAACGTCGTCTCCCTCGCGATCGAGAAACCACTGGATGACGCGAACTGGTCCGCGGGTTACCGGGCGCAGCTGCTCTTCGGCCCGGACGCCAACAGCCTGGGCTCGCTGTCCTCGCTGGGCACGTCTTCCGGCGACTTCGCCGTCAAGAACGCCTATGTCTCGCTGCGCGCCCCGATCGGCAACGGGGTGACGTTCAAGGCCGGCGTGTGGGACACCGTGGTTGGCTACGAGGTGTTCGAAGCCGGCAACAACCCGAACTACAGCCGCTCCTTCGGCTATTTCATCGAGCCGATCGTCCACACGGGCGTCCTCGCCAGCTACCAGGTGTCGGAAGTGATCAGCCTCAATGCCGGCGTCGCCAACGGCGTTTCGGACCGGATGGTGCTCAACAAGATCAATGACCGCGCCTATGACGGTCCCGGCACCCTGAACGAAGGTCGCCTGACCTATGTCGGTTCGCTTGCGCTCACCGCCCCGGAGAGCCTCGGCTTCCTCGCCGGCGCCACCCTGTACGGCGGCGTCGTCAACACCGGCGTGGGCGAAGATGCCTACGGTGGGGATGACGTGGTGAACTTCTACGGTGGGCTCACGATTCCCACGCCCTGGAAGGCCCTGACCGCGGGAGTCGCCTACGACTACCAGTCCAACGGGATGTTCGACGACTCCTATGCCAATGCCTTGGGCGGCTACCTCTCGTTCCAGATCACCGAGAAGCTGAAGCTCAACGGCCGTGGCGAGTACGCCACCGGCAGCGCCGGCGCCTTCGGTACGACCACGGGCGAAAGCGCCGAACTCTTCGGCGTGACCGGCACGCTGGATTACTCGCTCTGGGCGAACGCAATCACCCGGCTCGAAGTGCGCTGGGACACCGACCTGAGCGAGAAGGGCACGTTCATCGATGGCACGGCGACGAGCGCCATTTCCCTCGCCCTGAACGTCATCTACAAGTTCTAACTCGCGTCCGTTCCCCGGACGTCCGACACCCCTTCCGGCTCCCCGGAAGGGGTTTTGCTTTCCGGCTCCCGGCCCGGTCCATGGACGCAAACCCCGCGCCGGCTACCCCGGAGAAACTCCAATAACGCCCGGCCATGCGGGCCCTGGAACACCGCCGCCGCCTGCTCCGTGGCCGTCCGCAGGTTGCGTCCGGAGCGAAACAGGAACCGATACAGGCGCTTGAGTTCGGCGCGTTCCCCGGCGGTTACTCCCGCCCGACGTAAACCCACCGTGTTCAAGCCGCAGATCGAGTTGTTGCCGCGCGCGACGGTATAGGGCGGCAGGTCCTTGCTGACGGCGCTGCCGCCCTGCATCATCGCGAGGGTCCCCACACGAACGAACTGGTGAACCAGGCAGTTGCCCGAGACGAAGGCCCGGTCCTGCACGAGGGCATGCCCGCCCACCAGGGCTCCGTTCGCCAGCACCACGCGGTTTCCGATGACGGCATTGTGTCCGACGTGGCTGTGGGCCATGAGCAGGTTGTCCGAACCAATCACCGTCTCTTCCTCCAGGCAGTTCGAACAGTGCACGGTGACGTGCTCGCGGAAGCAGTTGCGGTCCCCGATCCGCAGCCGGGTGGGCGCACCCGCGTATCTCAGGTCCTGCGGGGCATCACCGATGACGGCGCCGGTGTGAAAGCGGTTCCCGCTCCCGATGGCCGTGTGACCGGTGAGATGGACGTGCGGGCCGACCACGCATCCGGGACCGATCACCACATGGGCATCGATGATCGCATAAGGACCGACCTGGACGGAGGGGTCCAGCCGGGCTTGCGGATCAATGATGGCCGTGGGATGAATCATGCCGGCCATCGCATACCATCAAGGCCCGCTGAAGGAAACGCGGAACTAAGAGCCTCGATCGGCAAACGCGTTGCGAGCAAGCCAGGTCTGGCCGCCGCGTCACCGGTGCGTTCAGCATCGCCCGGGCCCGCGAACTACTTGCCGCCGGCGGCGGTCCTTCGTCATCCGCTGACAGGTTGTCAAACCTCCGGGGCTTCGGGCAGGATGGCCCCTGGCGAATGTCATGAAGGTCACACTCAACTGGCTCAAGCAGTACGTGGATTTCGACTGGTCCCCCGACCAGTTGACCGAGCGCCTCACCATGCTCGGAGTCGAGGTCGAAGGCGTTGAGCCCCGGGCGGGCGAGTTCGAGGGCGTCGTGGTTGCTCAGGTCATCACCCGTGACAAGCATCCCAACGCCGACAAGCTTTCGGTCTGCCGCGTGCACGACGGCAAGGGAGAACGCCAGATCGTCTGTGGCGCCTCCAACTTTCAGGCGGGCGACAAAGTCCCCCTGATCCTGCCAGGTGCCGCCCTGCCGCCGAAGCCCGGCGAGCCTCCGTTCACGATCAAGGTGGGCAAGATCCGCGGGGTCGAGTCGCACGGCATGATGTGTTCCCCCAAGGAACTCGGGCTCGCCGAGGACGCCTCCGGGCTGCTCATCCTCCCGCCGGATGCCCAGGTCGGCCAGCCCTTTGCCGAGCACCTGGGACGCACCGGCAGCGACGTCGTGTTCGACCTCGAAATCACGCCGAATCGTCCGGACCTGAACAGCCTGATCGGCATTGCGCGGGAAATCGCGGCCTTGACGGGAAACCCGTTGCGGGTTCCGGCGATTCCCGCCAGCCCGGCCACGTCTCCAACTCCGTCCGGTGCAACGCCCGTGGCCGGCGACCTGGTGCAAGTGCGAATCGAAGACCCGGCTCTCTGCCCCCGGTACACAGCGCGGGTCATTCGCGGCGTGAAGATCGGTCCCAGCCCGTCCTGGTTGAAAGCCGCCCTGGAGAAGGTGGGCCTTCGCAGCATCAACAACGTGGTCGATGTCACGAATTATGTCATGCTGGAGTGCGGCCAACCCCTGCACGCGTTCGACTATCATCTGATCGCGAAGGCGGCGGATGGCACGCCCACCATCGTGGTCCGACGCGCCCGGGAGGGAGAGGCGTTCGTCACGCTCGACGGTCAAAAGCACACGCTCACGCCGGAAAACCTGCTCATCGCCGACGAGGTGAAAGGGATCGCACTCGCGGGCGTCATGGGCGGTCTGAACTCCGAAATCCAGGACACGACGCAGGACGTGCTGCTCGAAAGCGCTTACTTCGCCCCGACCAACATCCGTCGGACCAGCAAAGGGCTTGGCCTGCGCACCGACGCCAGCTACCGCTTTGAACGCGGGGCGGATCCCGGCGGCACCGACTGGGCCAGCGAACGCTGCGCCCAGCTCATGATCGAGACTGCCGGAGGCCAGCTCGCCCCAGGGGTCGTCGACGCGTACCCCGCACCCGCCGAACCGCGTCAGGTCACCCTGCGCCATTCCAAGGTGGGCGAGTTGCTCGGCATCGACCTGCAACCCGCGGAGATCGAGTATTACCTCGGCCAGTTGGGACTCAAGATCACCGGACGCAAGCCCCGTCCCGTGGATGCTGCCGCCGGACCCGAACCAGTCACGTTCCGGATCCCTTCCTGGCGCGTGGACCTGAAACGGGAAGCCGACCTCATCGAGGAGGTCTGCCGCCTTCACGGCGTGGAGAAGATCCCGGCCACGGTCCCGGCGGGCGGACTCGGCGCGAACGAGTACGATGCGATCCATGACCAACTCGCCGATGCCCGGCGCCTGCTCACCGGGCTCGGTCTCAACGAGGCCCAAGGCCAGACGCTGATTTCCGGTGCCGCGGCGGCGTCGCTGCTGCGCGGTGAACTTGCGCAAAGTGCCGGCAGTCCGCCGGAGCCAGGACCAGCGGGAGCGGCTTCCGCCCAGCCTCCAACCGTGGGGGTTCGGCTCGCCAACCCCCTCAGCGCCGACATGGACGTGCTTCGCCCCAGCCTGCTGCCCGGATTACTGGAGGCGCTGCGCCACAATCTGAGCCGCAAGAACAACGACGTTGCGTTGTTCGAACTCGGCCGCGTCTTCGCGGCTCAGGACGGGCGACCGGCGGAGCAGCGTCGCCTGGCGATCGCGCTCACCGGCCGGCGGCATTCCCCGTTCTGGAGCGGGCCTGACCGCGAGGCCAGGTACGACCTTTCCGACCTTAAGGGTCTCCTGGAGGAATTCCTGGAGGCCTTTGGTCTGCGCGGCGTCACCTACGCGCGACGTCAGGGAATGACCGGTCTGTTCAGTGAGTCCGCCACGATCACGCTCGGAGGGCGCGTCCTCCTGGGCGAACTGGGTCAGGTGCTCCCGCCGGTCGCTCGTCAATTTGACCTGCGAGACGCGGTCTTGCTGGCGGAACTGGACATGGACCAGCTGCTGGCGCGCCGCACCACCGTCCGCGCTTTTCGCCCGCTCCCGGCGTACCCCGCGATCCGGAGGGACGTCGCCATGTTGGTGGGCGAGGACATCACGCACGACGCCGTTCTGGCCGTGGTGAAGCAAGCCAAGGCCCCGCACCTGGAGGCCGTGGATCTCTTCGACGTGTTCCGGGGACAGAACGTGCCCCCGGGCCAAAAGAGCATGGCCTACGCCTTCACGTACCGGAGCAATGACCGGACGCTGACCGACGCGGAGGTCAACGCGGCGCAGGATCGGCTGGTCTCCGTGCTGAAGGACCGTCTCCGCGCCACCGTGAGAGACGCCTAACGAGGCGCGCCTCAGACCCGCGCCCACCCCATTCTATCCGGAATGGCATGGCTATTTCCCATCTGCCGTTACCCGCGTCTCGCTCCCTAGCATTCGAGGATTCTACCATCGGGTGAGGTGAGCGGCCCTCGCCGGCAGCGAGTCGCCTCTTGTTTCCGCAACCGTCGACACGGTAGCCTCCGCGCCGCGTGTTATGAGTCGATCGCCGGGGACAGCCCGTACCAGGTTTTTTGAGTTCAACGACCCGAAACGTCCCCTGACGCTTCGGGTGGGAGGTGCGCTGCCGCAATTCACCCTGGCCTACGAGATGTACGGCCGGATGAATGCGGAGCGGTCGAATGTCATCCTGCTCTACCACGCCATGACCGGAAGCCAGCACGCCGCGGGGGTGAACCCCGACGTGCCGGGACTCGACGGCCGCTGGACCGATGAAGTACAGGCGGGTTGGTGGGATGGATTCGTCGGACCGGGCAAAGCCCTCGACACGCGGCGATTCTGTGTCATCTGCGCGAATTACCTGGGTGGCTGTTATGGCTCGACAGGCCCGGCCTCGATTGAACCCGCCACGGGCAGGCCGTGGGGTCCCGGCTTTCCCGTGCTGCGCATGAGCGACATCGTCGACTCGCAGATGCGCCTGCTGGACTCACTCGGGGTGACGCGCCTGCACGCCGTGGTGGGGGCTTCCATCGGCGGCTTCCTCTGTCTCCTCACCGCGGCGCGCTACGCGGAGCGGGTGAAGATCGTGGTCCCGATCGGGACCGGCATTGAAACCACGATCTACCAACGGATCCTGAACTTCGAGCAGGTCACGGCCATTGAATCGGACCCGCACTTCCAAGGTGGCGATTACTACGATGGTCCCCGGCCGGACCGCGGTCTTGCCCTGGCGCGACGCATTGCGCACAAGACATTCGTCTCGCTCGAGACGCTTCGGGAACGTGCACGGGGCGAGGTGGTCAGCCACAAGCCGCCCCACGGGTGGTACGAGATGAACCACCCGGTGGAGTCCTACATGCTGCACCAGGGCGACAAGTTCGTCCGGCGCTTCGACGCGAACACGTACTTGCGCATCCTGGATGCGTGGCAGTGGTTCGACCTGGTGAAGGAGAGCGAAGCCGAGGACTTCCACGAGCTGTTCACACGCTGCCAGCAGCAGGAATTCCTGGTCTTCAGCATCGACTCGGACGTCATGTTCTATCCGCAGGAACAGGCCCGGCTGGTGCAACATTTGAAGAAGGCCCAAGTCCCGGTGATGTGGATCACGGTGCACTCGGACAAGGGCCACGACTCTTTCCTGCTCGAGCCCCGGCTTTTCTCGCCCCACCTGGTCCAGGTGTTGAGCCGCGGCTAGGATTCCGGCCAGGTCCCTTGGGAACCGGCACCGCAGGGTCAGTAGGCAAGCCGCCGGAGGCCGGGGACCCGGTCGAAGGCCGCGTCGCGGCTGATGATGGCTTTGCCGTCTCGAAAATGACGGCGATCTCACCGGCGGTCACGACCGTGATCCAGAGCGATTGCCCGCGATGAGCTGCCAGGAAACGACAGGCCGGACCGCGCGGGCCCCGCTCCAATTCACAATCCGATTGGCCGCACGGGGAGAACGCGGAACGGGCGTCCGGCTCGAACGCCACCTGCTCCCGGGTCAACCCCACGCCGCTCGAACGTGGGTCTAAACCCGCTCGGGCACCACGAATGGCGGCCGGTACTCGCGGGTGAGCAGCTTGTTGGCCGCCGCGTTGCCTGGGAACTGCTCCGCTGCGGCATCCACGGCGAGCTTGGGCCCGACCCAAAGCGTCGCCTTGGCCGGATCGATCCCGATCGCCTTGGTGTTCTCGAGCGTGGTCATGACGCTGTCGCCCACCACTTCGTTGCGACCCAAGTCGGCAGGAGGTTCGAATCCCCGCTCCTTGGCGAGGCGGAACGAGATATTCGCCAGGTGGCAACAGGCCGCCGAGAGGTGTCCCTCGAGGATGTCCGCGCACAAGGCCTCGCGCTTGCGGCTCCGCACGCAGTCGATGAAGTTGCCAAACACACCGCCGGGAATGCGCGGGGCTTCCACTTTCGCCAGCGACTCGCCCTCGGTCTTGCCCTTCGGGAAGAACTTCCCTTCGCGCACGACGCCCGCCTCGAAGTAGAGCTCGTTGGCCACTTTGTTGGGATAGCGCGGGTCTTTGCCCACGAGTCCGCGGGTTTCGAACACGAGCAGCACGCCGTCGAAATCCAGGATCGAGACCATCTGATTCGGCGTCTGCCCCTGGTCCTTGAAGTCGGGTCCGTCGACATAGCGTCCGCCCACGCTGACGACGCTGCGCGGCAAGGTGCCGCCGATCGCCCAGCGCGCCACGTCCATTTCGTGCACCCCCTGGTTGCCGATGTCGCCGTTCCCAAAATCCCAGAACCAATGCCAGTTGTAATGCACCAGGTTCTCGTGAAACGGCTGCTTGGGCGCGGGCCCCAGCCAAAGGTCGAAGTCCAGGGTTGCCGGCGGGTCCTTCACGGGCTTGAAGCCGATGCTCCAGCGCGGCTTGCAGCAATAGCCTTTCGAGACGAGGAGCTTCCCGTAGACGCCGCTTTTCACCAGGGCCCGGAAGCGCGAGCCGCCGTCGCCGCGTTGCTGCGTTCCATGCTGCACGATCCGGTCGTATTTCCGCGCGGCTTCGACGCACTTGCGGCCTTCGAACACGTTATGGCTGCAGGGCTTCTCCACGTACACATCCTTGCCCGCCTGGCAGGCCCAGATCGTCGCCAACGCGTGCCAGTGATTGGTGGTGGCGATGGAAATGGCATCGACTTCCTTGCTTTCCAGCAACCGCCGCAGGTCCTGGTACTTCGCGACTCCGGGGAGTTTCTCCGCCCGGGAGTCGAGGACCCTCTGGTCCACGTCGCACACCGCCGCGACGCGCACCCCCGGCAGCCTTCCAAACTCGCTGAGGTGCGAACCACCGCGTCCATTCAAGCCCACCACCGCCACCCGAACATCCCCGTTGGCCCCGGCAACCTGCGTCCACGATCGCGGGGCCAGGGAGGCGCCCGCCGCCAGGACAAGGGACTTCTTGAGGAAGGTACGCCGGTTGGGGGCGAGGTGAGCCGGGCAAGCCGTCTTGACGGTCGAATTGGTTTTCATGGTGACGTGATGGGGACTCTACCCCACGCGTCCCAAAACGCGAGCCATCTCTCGGACACGCCCGCGAGAACGGTGCACCCTTCCCTGACAGGGCGATTTTCTGCTCGAAAAACCGGTCGCCTGGTCCGAGCATCCGGCCATGAATTCAACGCCCACCATTCCGCGGCTTTCGCGCCGCCAATTTCTCACCACCACCGCTTCGGCGCTGGCCCTCCCCGCCGTGGTCCCCTCCAGTGTCCTCGGTGCCGACGGTGCCGTTCCCCCTTCGGAACGCATCACCATGGGCGTGGTCGGCTGGGGCATGCAAGGCCCGGGTAACACCAGCGCTTTCATGAACCTCAAGAACTGCCAGGTCCTCGCGGCATGCGACCTGGACAAGAACCACCTCGAACGGGCCGTCAACGCCGTCAACAACAAGTACGGCAACCAGGACTGCAAGGCTTACCACGATTACCGCGAGATGATGGCCCGCAAGGATATCGACGCCGTCATGCTGGCGCTTCCGGACACCTGGCATGCCCTGACCGCCGTCGAGGCCGCCAAGAACGGCAAGGATATCTACGGGGAGAAACCCCTCGCCCGCACCATCGCTGAACAGCAGGCGATCGTGAAAGCGGTCCAGCAAAACAACCGGATCTGGCAGACTGGTTCCTGGCAGCGGTCCGTCGAGAACTTCCACAGGGCGGTCGAGATCGTCCAGAACGGCCTCATCGGCAAGGTCACCCGTGTGGAGGTCGGTCTGCCGAGCGGTCATACGGATTTTGCGCGCACGGCCCCCGAACTGCTCAAGAAGCTCGCCGAAGTTCCCGGCGCTCCCCGGGACCTCTCCAAGCTGACACCTTCCACCCCCGGCTGGGACCTCGCCGTGTCGGAACCCCCGCCCGGATTCGACTACGACCGGTGGCTCGGCCCCTCCGCGCAGGAACCGTACGTGAAGACACGCGTTCACATGAACTGGCGCTGGAACTACAACGTCGGCGGCGGCCAGCTCCTGGACTGGATCGGGCACCACTGCGACATCGCGCATTGGGGTCTCGGCTTCGACAACACGGGCCCCGTCGAGGTCGAAGGGACCGGGGAATTCCCCGACAAGGCGGCGGTGTGGAACACGTGCACCCGTTACCGCATCACCTGCACCTATGCGGAAGGCGTTGTCATGACCATCGCCGGCGGCCACCGGGATATCCGTGGCGGCACCAAGTGGATCGGCAGTGACGGCTGGGTGTGGGTGGACCGGGGCGGCTTCGATTGCTCCAACGAGGAGCTGAAGGAGAGCTCGCGACTCCCCGACAATCTCCGCAAGGTCAATGTCTATCACTCCCGCAATCACCAGGCGAACTTCCTGGACTCCGTGAAGTCGCGGAAACCGACCATCACGCCCGTGGAGGCGGCGCATCATTCGGCCATCCCGGGTCACCTGGGGCTGATCTCCATGCTGGTGGGACGCAAGCTTCGTTGGGATCCCAAGCAGGAGGTGATCCTGGATGACGCCGCGGCCACCAAGCTCCTCAGCCGCGAGTACCGCGCCCCTTGGAAGCTGGCCTGAGCGGGGCGTTGACGGTGCCCGGTCGCTTTGCCTGAACCATCCCCGAAAAAGCGGGGATGAATCCCCGCACTCCAGGCGCTTCGCGACTTCGGACGTGCCTTGGAGCGGCGCGAAGCGTTTGGAGCGCGTCCGGTTTACCGGCGCTCTTGGTACATGGTCACGGCGCATTGCCGCCGGACCAAGGGAACTTCTCCTAAACCGCCATCGGAGCGCGGACTTCAGTCCGCAGGAACCCGCGCCGTCCCGGGGACGTCCCTGCGGGCTGAAGCCCGCGCTCCTCAGCGGTTCATGGCCACAGAGCACGTCCGAACGGCACCGGACGCTCTCCGTGCGCCCCAGCCGGTAGGGCGGGCACTCCGTGGCCCGCCGTACTCGGCGCGCAGAGGACTGCGCGCCCTACCCGGAGTGGCGTGTTACCGCGAGAGCAACCGCACCCGGGCGTACTGGATGACGTGCCCTCCCGAGGCCGGCTGCCCCAGCATCTCCAGCACGTCAGACCGAGGCGATCCAGCCCGCACCGTGGCGGTGAAGAACTGGCTCAGTGGCCGCTGCAGCGGGAGTGTCATCGGCATGCCTGGCTTGCCGTCCGGCCCGATCTCGAGCACGCGGTTCTCCGAGAGTCCCTTGCCTGAAGCGTCGCTGCCGGAAACGTAATACACCACGAACAGGCGGCCGTCCGGAGTGATCTGAAAACGCGGCGCCGAAGGCACTTCCCGGGATCCGCCTTCCTCGGCGAGCGCGAGCGTCTGGCGTTGCTGAACCGATCCCTCCGCCAGGACCGCATAGTTGAGCGCGTGGCTCTGTTTCGCATTCGGAAAGAACTTTTCGCGGAGGCGCTCGTCCAGCGCGCGTTCCGTCCACACGAGATGCACGCGCGAGTCCGGACCGATCCAGAGGTCTCCCGGTGTGATCCAGCCCGCGGTCGCCTCGCGGCTCGCCACCTCCAACCAGGGTTTGAAGGGCACAGCAGCGATGTCCGGTGTCCAGGTGTAGAACAGCCGCCGGAAGTCGTAGTCCCAATCACGGCCGGTCAGTTGCTTCTTGAAGGCGCGCCATTCCGGGTTGGGCTCGATGATGTCGCTCACGCCGCAGAAATGAACGGCCCTCCGGTGGAGCGCGACGTTCGGATAGCAAACCCGTACGGGTCCGGGCTTGGCGGCGGCGGCGCCACCCGCCGGCGCTTCCGGCCACGGCAGCCGCCCGTTCGCGCTCCACACCCCCGCTCGGTCGCGGAAGCTCCATTCGGCATGCGTGTAGCCGATGTTCTGCGCCAGGAGCAACTCCCCCTGCTCTCCGTCGGCAGCAAAGCTGCGGTAGGAGTGTTCCGTGAACTCGGGAGTTCCCTGCCACACGGGTTTGAGGGCTGCCGGTGGCATGGCGATCGGCCTCCCACCGGCTGTGGGGAATTCCAGAACCTCCGGCCGGGCCCGACCGCTGTACTCGCCCGGAACCAGCGTGGGGTTGGCAGAAAGGAACAGACGCCCGTCCGCGAAGCCCGCCAGCGGCGACGGTTCCCGGGTCAGGCCTTCCGGGTCAGCGAGTACCTGCTGCCAGGTATCGCCAGCGCGCTCGAACAGCAGCCACCGACAGTTGTTCAGCGGCTTGGCTTGGAGAATGGTCTCCAGGCCCGAGGCGAACAGGCGATCTCCCGCTCGCACCAGGCAGGTGGAACCGCCGCACCATAGCGGTCCCGCGCCGTTGTCGGCCGGGCGATACGCATAGACCTCCTGCTCGCTTTCCACCGCGGGGCGCAGCGGTACTCCCGTGGCGAAACCTGTAGGCCGGGTCCCCTGACCCGGCAGGGTTGGTTCAGGACCACTGAGCAGGTCCGCAAGGAACAGGCCGCTGCCAAGGAGCGCGGACTTCAGTCCGCAGGAAGCCGCGTCAGCTTCGGGAGGTTCCTGCGGGCTAAAGCCCGCGCTCCTCAACGCTTCATGGTCCCACGGCTCGCTGGCGCGCCCGGGGGCCGGACCCCCCAGTAAACCCAGGGCAATAGCGGCGGCCATGGAAAAACCCACCGCAGGCAGCGTGGTGTTCATGGGCCGACTCTGCGCGGTTGGGGCGCCCGCTTCAATCCTGCCCTGAACCGGCTTTGGCGCGCCGGGTTGTCTTTGTCCCCGGCGCGGCCGTCCCTCCGACTCGACCGTCCCGCCCGCGCCGGGCTTTCCATTTCGTTTGGCGCGTCGGGCCGGGGAGGCTGTAATGCCCACATGCAGAACTCCTCACTCGCCGACGCCCTGGCGTCCTGCGCCGACCCGCTGCGGGCCCGCCAGCACCACGACGCCTTCGTGGGGGCCAATGGAGAGGTCGACCTTCGCAAGCTCGATGCGGAGGGCGCCCGGGTGCTGACGGCCCTGTGGAGTGGTTCGCAGATCCTGGGGGAATGGCTGGTACAACACCCCAACTGGCTCGGCCAGTTCCTTGCCGTCGAGGGGATGAAGGAGCCGCGGCGGGTCCGGACGCTCCGGGACGAGATCGACCGCTGGCTGCGCCCGGGCCTCGCCGAAGGTGACTTCACCGGCGTCGTGAACCGGCTTCGTCAACTGCAGCAGCGCGAGTTGATGCGGATCGCGGCCCGCGACCTGGCGCGGTTGGCCCGCACCGCCGAAATCACCCGGGAACTCTCCGATCTGGCGGACGTCTGTCTGGAGACGGTGTTCCGAGTCTGTTGGGAACAGATAACCCGGCGTTTCGGCGAACCGTGGGAAGCGGATCCGGAAGGTGAGTGGCGCCGCACCCGTTTCTGCGTCCTGGGGATGGGCAAGTTGGGCGGCCAGGAACTGAACTACAGCTCGGACGTCGACGTGCTGTTGGTCTACAGCGACGAAGGATCCACGTTTCGGGAAGCGCCGCGTCCAGGCTCCCAGGCCGGCAAGGGCATCGGCAACCACGAGTTCTTCCGGCGCCTGGCGGAGGCCTTCGTGGCGGAAGTCGGACGCCCCCGCGAACACGGAGCCCTGTACCGCATCGACCTGCGGCTGCGTCCCGAAGGGAAGGCCGGCCCGCTGGCCCGCTCGCTGGAGAGCTACGAGAATTATTACTCGCAGTGGGGACAGACCTGGGAGCGCATGATGCTGATCAAGGCCCGGCCGGTCGCCGGCGACGCGGGCCTCGGGGACGAGTTCCTCGAAATGGTCCAGCCATTCCGCTTCCCGCGCCTGAGCGGCCCCGGTGTGGCCGAAGAGATGGCCGGCATGAAACAGCGGCTCGAACGGGAGGTCGTGCGCGCCAGTGACGAGGATCGCAACGTCAAGCTCGGTCGCGGCGGCATTCGCGACATCGAATTCGTCGTGCAAACCCGCCAGGTGCTCCACGCCGGCCGACAGCCGTTTCTCATGGACCGGCAAACGGTGCCCACGTTGCGGAAGCTGGCCACCTACGAACACCTTGATCCCCAGGAAAGCGAAGCCCTCGTCGCTGCGTACGAGTTCCTGCGCGACGTCGAACACCGGCTCCAGATGGAGAACCACCTCCAAACCCACACGATCCCGACAGAACGCCGTTCCCGGGAACGCCTTGGACGGCTCATGGGTTTCTCCACGCTCGCCGCTTTCGAAAAGGCCCTGGAAGGACACCGCCGGCACGTGCGCGGGGTGTACGACCGCTTGATGGGCCCGGCGGCCCGACCGGCGGACTCCACCTCCGACGAAACCACCGTGTCCGAGTTCGCGGCCAATGATGCCTCCTGGAAGACGCGCTTCGAGAACCTGCTCTTTCGGGATCCCGACAAGGCGTTGCGCCTGGCCGCCGCCTTCATCCACGGCCCCGGGTTCGGCCATGTCCCGGCCCGCACGGAGAAGGCTGCACGCCGCCTGCTGACCCGACTGCTCGCGCTTTGTCCGAGCCGGGACACTCTGGAAGCCCGGCGGGCGGCCGCCGGCCCGGACGGTGATCCCGCGGCGCGCTGGCTTTCGGATCCGGATCGCGTGCTGGCACGGCTGGACACCTTCATCGCCGCCTACGGCACCCGGTCGTTGCTGTTCGACACGTGGAACGCCAAACCCACGCTCTTCGACCTGCTGGTGCTCCTCTTCGACCGTTCGGAGTTCCTCGCCGGGACGGTGATCCGCACTCCCGACCTGATCGATGAGCTCGAGATCAGCGGCCGCCTCTATGAGTCACGCAAGACGGAACGCACCCTCGCCGACCTGCGCGAGGGGATCCGCGACGAAGATCAGCGGCTTTGGATCCGCCGGTACCACGAAACCGAGTTCACCCGGCTGGGCTTGCGCGAAATCCTCGGCCTCGCGCCGCTCGAGCAGAACCTGGTCGAGTTGACCTCGCTGGCGGAGGCATGCCTGCAGTACGCCCTCGAGACCGCCCTCCGCAAGCACCGCTTCAAGTCGTGTCCGCTCGCCATCCTGGGACTGGGCAAGCTCGGCGGCGCCGAACTGACCTACGGCTCGGACCTGGACGTGTTGTTTGTGGCCGATGACAAGGCGGAGAATCTGCCCTCGCTGCAGCGCGTGGCGGTCACCGTCATGGACCTCATCCGCGGAAAGACCGAGCGCGGCGTGGCGTTTGCGCTCGATGCCCGGCTGCGACCCGACGGCGAGAAGGGCTTGTTGGTGAGCCCGCTTCGGACCTGCGTTGAATACTACCGCTCCCGCGCGCAGCTCTGGGAACTGCAGGCGCTTTCCCGGTGCCGGCCGGTCGCCGGGAATCCGGAGCTTGGCCAGCGGTTCGCCGAACACGTCGCGTGTCTTACGGACTTCAGCCGCGACGACTGTCCGGCGGTCGCCCACACGCCTTCCTGGAAGCAGGAAATCGCGCGGATGCGCCAGCGCATCGAGAAGGAGCGTACCCCGGCGGGCAAGGACCATCTCGCCATCAAGACGGGCTCGGGCGGGTTGGTGGACGCGGAGTTCCTGGCCCAGACCTTCAATCTCGATCACGGCTGGCACGAACCCAACACCCTGCTGGCACTCGAGCGCGCCCGTGCCGCGCAATGGCTCGCCGAGAGCGACGCGACCCAGCTGATCGAGAATTACAAGCGACTCCGGCGCATCGAAGCCACGCTCCGGCGCTGGAGTTACGAAGGCGAAATCGAGCTGCCCGATGATCCGGCCCCGCAATACCGCGTGGCCGTCCGTTGCGGCTTTGCGACGGCGGAGGACTTCCTGGCCGCCGTGGCCCGTTACCGAGTCCAGGTGCGCGAGGTCTATCGCAAGGTCCTGCCCCAGGCTTGAGGGGCGAGGTCGCCCCGCGGCTCGGGTCGGCCCTCTCCGGCCAGCCAAATCTGCCCCTCACGTGTGCGTCAAGCGGAGCGCGGTCTCCGCGCCTCCAGGCAGCCGGTAACGCAGGTGCCCTGCCGGCGCTGCGTCAGGCACGGGTTCCAGCGTCACCGCTTCCTCGCGACGCACAACCAACTCCGCCTCGCAACCCGCGGGAATGGAGATCCGGATATTCCGCTGACCTTGCGCTCCCTCCGCCACAAACCGGACGGGGCCTTGCACCGTCTGCGCGGTTAGCGACAGCGCCGGCAGATCCGCCAGCTGGGGGCGAAGTTCCAGCCGTTTGAAGCCGGGCTCAAGCGGCCGCAGCCCCATCACGCTGTGGAACATGATGTAGATCGGGGCCACGGCGCAGTGACTCCACTGCTGGCCCGAATCGTGCCGCGCCTCCCAGTCCTCCTGCAGCGTGTTGTTCTCGAGGACGGAAGCCATGGTGGCCCACCGGGTCCGAAGGTCCTTCACCATGACGTCCGCCCGGCCGCCTTTCCCCAGGGCCCAAAGTCGCCACCCGGCGTTGCACGGGTAGGAGAAACCCATTTCCGCTGGGCATTCCGCAAGGGCCCGGATGGCGGCGGCGGTCGCGCGTTTCGGACATTGGTCGAACAGCACGGCCGTGGCGAGGGAGCGATCGCACAGGCGCACCTGCTGTTCCTCGCGAAGCCAGGGCAGGTTGTTGACGAAGAGACCGTGTTCACGAGACCAGTAGCGCTTGACCACCGCTGCCTGCATCGCGCTTCCGAACGCGGAAGCGGCCTGCGCGTTGTCAGGGTCGCCCAGGGCTTGCGCGAGCGTTGACAGGGCGTGCTGGAACATGGCGGCGGCGTAAAGGTTGAAGGCGCACTGCTTGTGACGCTGCCGTTGGTAGGCGACGTGATCGATCCAAACGGACGGAATCCCGAGGTTCTCCACGGGCAGGAGTCCGTCCTGATCCACCAGGCTCCGCAAGTATTCGGCGAACCGCAGAAGTCGCGGATACGCCTCCCGTATCGGCCCGAGGTCGCCGGTGTAGAGGTAGTGGTGCCAGCAATCGAAGTTGAATCCCACGCCGTGATCCAGGATCGGTCCCCAACCGCTGAGATCCAGCTGGCGTTCCACCAGCCGCGCGAGCCGGTCGTAGGCCGGCCAGCAGTCGAGGAAGTACCCGTCCTTCGTCAGGCCCTGGCTGAACGTGGTGACAAATCGCGCCGGAAGCCGGTTCTCGCCGAAGGCGAGGTAGACCGCGTGCATCTGGTGACTGCCGTCGCCGCTGTATTGCTGACGCTCGCGGGCCATGCCGTCGACCAGCGTCTCCTGGGCGCAGTTGTGAAGCGTGTTTACGGAAGCGTCCATTAACCGCTGCAAGGCAGGCTCGGCAACCCGCAGTTCCGGTTCATGCGGCCACGGGAACTGGCGGCGCCGCACCGCCACGTCGCTGACCACGACACCGCCCCGAGCGCCGTGCAGGTGCAATTGGAGCCAGCGCAAGCTCTCAAAATCGAACGTCTGGAAGCGGTTGATTCCCTCGCGGCAGATGAACCGTGTCCAGGAATCGAAATGCGTGTTCATCAGCGCGGCCGTCCCCGGTTTGTGCGCCTCATGCACGAGCAGTTCCACGCTGGTCCCTGCGGGGGCTTCAATGGTGAATCCCGGCCAGCCGACGATCTGCTCGGGCCACTCGAACGTCAGCACCGCGCCCCTGACGCCGTCGAGTTCGACCGCCCAACGGCCGTCCCCGCTCGCGCGGGCCGCAGGAGTCCGCCGGTCCGCCGTGCAGGCATCTGGAACGCGGAAGTCGAAGTAATCGCGCGGGGCGACCACCCAATCCAGATGATAGCTCTCCACCAACCCGCGCGCGGCTACCGACTCCTCCCGCATCAACGGAATCGAGCGCGGTCGCAAGCGGGCATCGGCCGGACCACCTCCCACATCGAGCGTGTATTCGTAATAGCTGGTCGAGAGCGCCGGCCGATTCGCCGCCCCCTGCAGTTCCATCGCGGGAAGCCATTGAAACCGATCGGACCGGGCGAAGTCGGAGCGCCCCCAGCCGTGCGGGTAAAGCCGCGCATCGAACTCCTCCTGCAGGGCGCGCAGGTACCAGCGTTTGGGCCGGCCCGGAAGCCAGGCCCTCGCCAGGTGCACCTGCCACGATGCATCGGAACTGACACGCTCGATCCGACCGTCCGCGTGTTCCAACTCGAGCCAGAACAGAAAACCGGGCTTGCCGATGGGCCAGGTACCGTCCCCGTGCCCGTAGAACAACACGGTGGCGCCCAGAACATTCTGGCCCGGCTCCAGCAGCTCGGTCAGGTCCATGGGGTCGGCCTCCGGCCAACGGGGATCGGCGGGCGCAGGCCCCCACTGGACGCGCCGGCCGTTCACCTCGAGCAAGTACCGGCTGTCGGCGGCAATCCACCCCTGGGCACGCCTGGGCCTGGCGGCCAACGTCAACTCGCGCCGAAACAACACGAAGGTGTTCGGCAGGCAGCGCTCGCTCGGATACCAGATCCAGTGGGCTGGCTCCAGGTGCGGCAGAGCCGGTGCCACCGCACCTGCCGGAGCGTGTTCGAGCGCCGGAGCCGGTTTGAACCCGCTCGTTTTCCGTCCGGCGCTCGCCTTGGGGGAAGCGATTCCGGCGACGCCCAGCAGGGCCGACGATTTGACGAAGTCTCGACGATTCATGGCAAGCAGCACAGCGAATCAGCCGGGGTAGGGAGCCGGCGCCGACGCAAAGTGGCGCCTTCCCCGGGGCGGGTGGATTGCATGCACGTGCCTTCGCAAAGGAGCTCCCGGCTGTCAACGGCGAACCTCCCGGCCCGGAGGACGACCCGGGCGCTGCACCAAATCGTGGCTTGCGTTGGAACCCGAGCGTTGCCATCATAATTCCCACGTCACGTTCGCCTCCGTGGCCACCACGGATTGCGGTCGAAGCGGGTGATTCAATCCTGATCAGAGTGTGCCGAAAGAAGAGCCGATCGAGTTGACAGGGACGGTGACCCAGGTCCTGCCGGGAACGATGTTCCGCGTGGCCTTGCCCAACAAGCATGAGGTGCTCGCGCACATTTCCGGCAAGATGCGGAAGCACTTCATCCGGATCAGTGTCGGTGACAGGGTCAACATTGAGATGTCTCCCTACGACCTCAACAAGGCGCGCATCACTTACCGGCACCCGTGATGCTGGGGGAGCCTGGCGTCCGCGCCGGCGTTTCCAGTGCGGTTGCCGTCCCGCAGCGCGGTGCCAGGCGCCCGGCTCGGTGCTTGTGAGCCGGCGGATGCCCCAGCGGTGGCATGGGGGCGATTGGCCCCAGTTTGCTGTTGCGACCAAGCTCCTGTTTGGTAGGGTCCCCGCTCTTCGCCCGCAGGCGCGGGTGGAGGAAACGGCCTTCATAATGCCCTGACCGCGTGGTGAGGGTGGGCCACAAGCGTACCAACATGAATCCCGTGTTCCGCGGGATGGCCTGATCCGCATCGGACGGGCCGACAACCAAAGGAAACTGTGATCGGCATTGGCATTAAAGAGTTGCTGGAGGCGGGCGTCCATTTCGGGCATCAGACCCGGCGCTGGAATCCCAAGATGAAGCAGTTCATCTTCGAGGCCCGCAACGGCATCCACCTCATCGACCTGAGCAAGACCCTGGGCCAGTTGGATGGCGCCTGCGCCTTCCTCCGGGAGGTGGTCGGCAAGGGCGGCCAGGTGCTGTTCGTTGGCACCAAGAAGCAGGCTCAGGAGGCCGTGAAGGAATCGGCCAAGATCTGCGGTCAACCGTTCGTCACGGAGCGCTGGCTCGGCGGCACGCTGACGAACATGAAGACCTTGAAGCGGTCGATGAGCCGTCTCCGGGAGATCGAGAAAATGGAGGCGGACGGCACCATCAACAATTACGTGAAGCAGGAGCAGTCGATGATCCGCCGCGAGATGGCCCGCCTGGTCAAGAACCTGGACGGCATCCGTACGATGGAGAAGCACCCGACCGCCATGTTCGTGGTGGACATCCGCCGCGAAAAGAACGCGGTCGCCGAAGGGCGCCGGCTCAAGATCCCCATCGTGGCCATCGTGGATACCAACTGCGACCCCGATTTGGTCGATCATCCCATCGCCGGAAACGATGACGCCATCCGCTCCGTGCGCCTGATCCTCAGCGCCGTGGTCCAGACCATCGGCCAGGCTCGTGCCGACTTCGAGGCCCGCCACGCCCGGCGCAAGACGGAAGAGGTCGAGGCTCCGGCCCCGGCGGCCCCGGTTGCGCCGTCCCCCGCTCCCGCTCCCGCTCCCTCCATCCCGGAACCGCCGCCCGTGGCAATCCCGCAACCGGTGGCTTGAAACCGCCACGGAGCTTCCCGAGCTAGCTACGATTCTCCTCATTCTCTATGGCTGAAATCACAAGTGCCCTCGTCGCCAAGCTGCGCGAGATGACCAACGCCGGCATGATGGACTGCAAGAAGGCGCTGGTCGAAACCCAAGGCGGCCTCGACGCCGCCGTCGACCTCCTGCGCAAGCGGGGAATCGCCACCGCCGCCAAAAAGTCCGCCCGCGAAGCCCGCGAAGGCGCCGTGGCCCAGTGCATCGTCCCCGGCGCCCGCTCCGGCGTCCTGGTGGAAGTCAATTGCGAGACGGATTTCGTCGCCAAGAACGAGATGTTCCGCGCGTTCTGCGACCAGGTAGCCCGCACCCTGGTCGAGAATCCGTCGACCGACCTCGAGGCGCTCCGCACCGACGCCGTGAGCCGGATCCGCGAGAACATCAAAATCGCGCGTCACCAGCGCTTCGAAGTCCAGGGCAACGGCCTGATCGCCGCCTACATCCACACCGGGGCCAAGGTGGGCGTGCTGGCCGAAGTCAACGCCGGCAAGGAGGCCACCGCCTCGAACGACGAGTTCAAGCAACTGGTCAAGGACATCACCCTGCAGATCGCCGCCGCCAGCCCGCTCGCCGTCACGCGCGAGGAACTGGATCCCGCAGTCATCGCCCGCGAGCGCGATGTGGTCGCGAACTCGGACATGATGAAGGGCAAACCGCCCCAGGCCCTGGCCAAGATCATCGAAGGTCGCCTCGAGAAGTATTACCAGACGGTTTGCCTGCTGGATCAGGGCTTCGTGAAGCGCAACTCCGAGATCTCCGTTCGCGACCACCTCACCGGGGTGGCCAAGCAGCTCGGCGACGAGATTACCGTCCGTCGGTTCGTGCGGTTCCAAGTGGGCGAGGCCCTGCCCGCCTGAGTCGCTCCAAGTTCTTTGCCAGTTTAGACCGGCCGTCCGACGGCCGGTTTTTTGTTGGTGCGCTGTTGACGCCGGGTGGACCTGTTCCTGTGGGACCTGCTCAGTGGCCACGGAACCTCGTGGGGCAGGCTTTCGAGCCTGCCGGTGCGCCGGACCTTCAGGCCGGCGCCACCTTGGTACAGCTTGCAGTCCCGGTGCCCCTCACCGGGCGATCCAGGGAGACAGACTGTAGGCCCGGTGCCCTCACCGAGCGTAGGCAGAGCGCTCGGTCCCGGAGGCGCCGGAGGCTGCGGGCAACGAAGTGCCCGCCCTACCATTTTAGCGGTTCATCCCGAGGGTTCGCCCGCGCAATCGGTTCTACGATGCGGGGAGTTCCGCGACCCGGAGGTTGCGGAAGTCGAAGCGGCGGTCCTCGATCTGGATGCCGAGATAGCCCTTGCCGGGTTCGACCTTTTCGGTCTCCCAGGCCCGTTCTCCGTCGACGTCGAGCGACACCTTCTTGCCCCGCGCCTCGATGCGGAACTTGACCCACTGATTGAGAGGCAGCTTGGGCGTCTCCGCGGGCACCACGGGGCTGTAGCCCTTGACGAGGCCGCCGAGCATGTCGTAACGGAGGTTCACCTGGTAGCTCTTGTCCGGCCATGGTTTGCCTTCCAGGCCGGCCCGGAAGAAGATGCCGCTGTCGTACTTCTCGTCGAGGGCGCGCCACTCAAACTCGAGGACAAAATCGCTGAACTCCCGGTCGGTGCGGAGCCAGCCCATCCCCTTGAGGATCCGCAGGTGGCCGTCATTGACCTCGGCTTCAACTCCGTGGACCTTGTTCCACCCCGCGAGGTCCTTGCCGTTGAAGAGCGAGATCCATTTCAACTCCGGCTCAGCGCTTCGGCCGATGCTGGCCACGAAGCCCATGGCCACCGCAAGAGCAGCCCAAAGGGAGAGATGACGGCGCGTATTCATGCGGGATGGAAATGACACAGCACGGGCAAAAGGCAAGCAGTTTGCAGGGGCTTGTCCGCGGCGATCGGGGGAGGCGCATCGACGCAGCGCAACCCTCGGACTGGGACTTCACCGCCGCGAACCGAGGAGGATCTTCCAATGACCCCCCCGGAGCGCGGACTTCAGTCCGCAGGAAGCCACGCCGGCGCAGGCACGTTCCTGCGGGCTGAAGCCCGCGCTCCTCACAGGTTCGTGGCCACCGACCAGGTCCAAACGGAACAGGGCGCTTTCCACTGACGGTCACCTTCTGCTCCTCGTTCACCCGCCGTCGTCCAGGAACTTCTGGCTCGCGATGGACAGGATGTCGGGTCGATGCGGGAGCAACTCGAGGGACCCACCAGGGTTCGCCGCCACCTTACTCGGGCCGGTAGCTCAAGGCCAGCGTCCGCCGGAGTTCCATGCGGTTGGCCGCGTCATAAAACTCGGCGGGATTGAAATTGTCGGTCAGGACGCGACCGTGGGCCGGGTCGGTCTGACGGACACCGGCATACGCCGCTTCCACGCGACCGCGGATCATGCCGGGGACCGTGGTGAGGTCAGGGGCCTTGCGGAGGACGAGGTCCGGGGCATCGGACGCCACGAAGAAGACGTTGCCATTGCCGGCGGCGTGGATGCGCTGGGAGCGGAACACCGCGCCCAGCGTCTTGGAGAGCGAGGCCATGAGGAAGTCCCGGCCCGAAGTGAACTCACCGAAGGCATTCATGACCAGCACGCCGCCGGGTTTCAGGCAACGCTGCACCGCCGCGAAGGATTCGCGGGTCATCAGGTGGGACGGTGGCGACTCGCCCAGGAAGGCATCGAGGACGATCACGTCGTAGCGGTTGGTGGTGGCGGCGAGGAACTGACGCCCGTCCCCAATCGTGAGTCGCAGGCGGGAGGCATCGAAGTCGAAGTACTTGGTGGCCAAAGGAACCGCCGCGGGGTTGATCTCGACCACATCGACCTGCGCGTTTTCCCGGGCGAACACCATGGGGACGATGCCCACCCCCATGCCGATGCACAGGACTTCCTTCGCCTCGGGAGCGTAACCTCGACCCAAACCGTGCAGCAGGTAAGTGAACAGGGAGAGGCTTTGGCCGCCGTGCGGATCGTAGGAGTTCTGGGTCAGCAGGTCGTTCAGATAGAAGCGTGCATTGCCGTTCTCGCTCTCGATGACCTGCAGCATGCCAAAGTTGGAATTGCCACGGTACAGCTCCCGCCAGCCGGTCTGGGTCGCAAACGGCGTGCGCATGGCGCCGAGAAAACCCAGGAACGCCATGAGGGCGCCAAACGCAACCACCAAGCCCACGGTACGACGGTGCCAGAGGGCGAAGTAGAGCAGCGCGATCACCAGCAGGCCGATCGCGCAACCGTACATCGTCACCGAGTTCGGAACGTGCGGGATCAGGACGTACCCGATCAGCAGCGTGCCAATGACGCTGCCCAGCGTGCTCAGCGCGGTCAACCGGCCCACGGTGCGGCCAACCGAATCGATGCCGGTGGTGATGACGCGGGCGAAGAAAGGCCCCACCATGGCGAGCAGGGACAGGGGGACGAAGAAGAGCAGCAGCGCGCCGAGCAGGGACCCCGCCGCCAGCCGGAACTGCAGACAGAAATAGGCCGCCGGTTCCGCCACCAGCACCACCAGGCACAACCAGGCACTCGCCAGGGCAATGCCGCCGTAGACCCACCCGACACGCGGCGAGGCATCTGCCAACCTCCCTCCGGCATAGTAGCCGGTGGCGAGCGCCAGCAACGTCACCCCGATTTGAGCCGTCCAGACGAAATGCGACGTCCCAAAATAGGGAGCCAGCATCTTCGCCCCGAGAATCTCGATGATCATCACGGCGGCTCCCGTGCAGGCCGCGGTGATCAGGAGGAAAAGTCGGGGCGCCGTCACCGGCACCGGGCCGGCCACGGCCGGTCGGGTAGTTTTCATCGGGTGTTTGTAGAGAGCGGGACGACGTCAGGCAAGGCGGCGGCTCAAATGGTCATGGCGTGTCGACGGACCGTTTGGCGGGGCAGGTAGGCGTCGAAACGCATCGCAATGATCCGCACCAGCAACCGGCCCAAGTCGGTGACGCGGATTCCTTCCGGCGTGCGTTCGAGCAGCCCGTCCGCCGCGAGATCTTCGAGCGACGCGAGTTCCGCCTCGAAATAGCGGGCGAAGTCGATGCCAAGCCGCCGGGACATCGCGTCGTAATCGAGCACCAGGTTGCACATGACCTGCATGATCGTCTCGCGGCGAATCGTGTCGTCCGAGGTCAGAGCGTAGCCTCGGGCATACGGCATTTCTCCCGCCTGGACCCGGGCGGTGTAGGCGGGCAGATCCTTCAGGTTCTGCCAGTACACACCGCGCGTCTGGGAGATGGAGGACATCCCGAAGGCGTAGATGTCCGCGCCACCCCGGGTGCTGTAGCCCTGGAAATTGCGCTGGAGGGTTCCGGCGCGCTGCGCGGTGGCCAGTTCGTCATCGGGCCGCGCGAAGTGGTCCATGCCGATGTACTGATAACCCGCCGCGCCCAACCTCTCGATCGTCAGCTTCAGCAGTTCAAACTTGGCCTCGGGCGTGGGCAGGACCCTAGCCTCGACGATCTTCTGCGCCGGTTTCATCCAGGGCACATGCGCATAGCTGAAGACAGCGAAGCGGTCGGGCTTGAGACCAATGATCTCGTCCAGGGTGCGGGAAAAGGAGTCGACCGTCTGAAACGGCAGCCCGTAGATCAGGTCGATGTTCAAGGACGCAAACCCGAGCTCCCGGATCCACTCCACCGCCTGCCGGGTGACCTCCAGGGGTTGAATGCGGTGAACCGCCTGCTGCACCTGGGGGTTGTTATCCTGCACCCCCATGGAAGCCCGGTTGAACCCGATCTCCCGCAACGCCACCAGGTGATCACGCGTAAGCCGCCGCGGGTCCACTTCCACACCCGCCTCCATGTCCGGCGCGAACGTGAAACGGGAACGGATCGAGGCTCCCAGTCGCCGGAGGTGGTCGGGGGAGGAGAACGTCGGCGAGCCACCGCCGAAGTGCAGTTGCACCACCTTGCGGTCCGGATGCAACCGCGGCTTCATCAGGTCCATTTCCCGGCCCAGGGTCTCGACGTAACGCGCGCTCTTTTCCTGGTCGGTGGTGATCACCGTCGTGCAGCCGCAGAACCAGCAGAGCGTTTCACAGAACGGCAGGTGGAAGTAAAGGGACAGGTCACCCGCCGCGCGGTTGTTCTCCTCGATGCTCTCCTGGATCGTCGTCGCCGGGACCTGGTCGCTGAATTGAGTCGCGGGCGGATAGGACGTGTATCGCGGGCCCGGCACGTTGTATTTGCGTACCAGGTCGAGATCGAAACGAACGGCGCCGGTCTTCATGCGAAACTTCGAACACTCTCGACCAGCGCCTGGATCGCGTCCAGCCGGGCATCCGGAGGCACGCCATGGCCGAGATTCAGAACATGACCGGGCCGGCCCCGCATGGATTCGAGCAGGGCACGACACGCGGAAGCCACCCGGTCCGCCTCGCCCCGCAGCAACCCCGGATCCAGATTGCCCTGAACGGCCACGTTGGACGGCAGTTGGTCGGCGACACCTCGCAGGTCGACTGTCCAGTCGACGCCGAGAACGCGTGCCCCCGTTTCGACCAGCCGCCCCCAGCGGTCGTGAACGCCCTTGGCAAAGACAATGACCGGCACCGCCCCGCGCAACTCGGCCACGATGTCCCGCAGCCACCGTCCCGAAACCTCGTCGAAATCCTCGGGGTCCGCCTCGCTGCCGAGGGTGTCGAACAACTGCACGGCGTCGACGCCCGCACGGATCTGGAGCTTCAGATAATCCGCGGTAGCCACCGCGAGTTTCTCCGCGAGCCGGCCGTACAGGACCGGGTTTTCGTGGAAGAGCGTCCGGGCGCGCGTGAACTCGGGAGCACTGCCGCCTTCGAGCATGAAGTTGGCGAGCGTCCACGGTGAACCGGCGAAACCCAGCAAGGCGGTCTCCTGGGCCAGGGCGGTTCGGGTGAGTCGCAACGCCTCCGCCACGTACTGGAGCCGGTCGGTCACGGCCCGTTCGTCCAGACGATTGACATGGTGCGCATACTCGATCGTCCAGGCCATCTGGATGCCGCCGCCGTCCCGGAAGGCATAGGGTTGCCCCAGCGCCTCCGCGATGACGAGGATGTCGCTGAAGATGATGGCGGCATCGAAGCCGAAACGCTGGATCGGCTGCAGCGTTACCTGCGACGCGAGGGCCGGGGTCCGGACCAGATCCAGGAAACTGTATTTCTCCTTGAGCAACCGGTATTCGGGGAGCGCGCGACCTGCCTGGCGCATCAGCCACACCGGCGGACGCTTCAAGGGACGGCAGGCGCAGGCGGCGAGGAATCGGTCGCGGCCGCCAAGCTCTCCCGTGGCACCGGTCGCCGTTCCGGCCGGGGTCGGAGTTGAAGGCGTGGTCGCGGCCATGCTGGATGTCTCGTGCACCTCGCCAACGATAGACACCGGGCGCCCCGTGGCAATCCGGGTTTGCCGACATCCAAGCTAGCCATGAACCTCCTCCGGAGCGCGGACTTCAGTCCGCAGGGACGTCCCCTGGCCGGCGTGGCTTCCTGGGGACTGAAGTCCGTGCTCCGCAAGGAACCAGGAGCTCTCCCTGAGGAACTCCCGCAGGGAGGGCGGGCAGTCCGCTGCCCGCCGAGTTCGGCGCGCAGAGGACTGCGCGCCCTACCGGGTTCATGGCCACTGCACCTGGCCGCCGGGCCAAGGAAGCTTCCCCGAACTCCCGCAGCGAGAGCTTGTGCCCCACGCCGCTGCCGCCGCATGGGCTCCCACTTTCGGCTTGCTTCCCTGACACAGGCCGGATGCTCTCCCTGTCATCCATGAGCATGAGCATGCCTGCCTTTTCGCCGGACATCGCGGGCCCCCGACGAATCCACGAAGTGGTCAAGGAACTTGGGCTGGACCCGGAGCACGTCCTGCCTCACGGGCATTACATCGCCAAGATCCCTGTTGACGAACTCACCAGCCGCGCGCAGGCACCGGACGGGCGCCTGGTGCTGGTCACCGCCATGACGCCGACGCCGCAGGGTGAAGGCAAGACCACCACGACCATCGGCCTGGGGGACGCCCTCCGGCAGTTGGGAAAGCGCACCATGATCTGTCTTCGCGAGCCTTCGCTAGGCCCGTACTTCGGGATCAAGGGCGGCGGCACCGGGGCGGGTCTCGCCCAGGTGACTCCGGCCGAGACCATCAACCTGCACTTTGTGGGGGACATGTACTCGGTGACCAAGGCGAACAACCTGCTCGCCGCCATGGTGGACAACCACATCCACCACGGCAACGAACTGGGAATCGACCCGCGGCGGATCGCCCTGCGGCGCGTGATGGACCTCAACGACCGCGCCCTGCGCGAGATCTTCGTGGGCCTTGGCGGCGTCAAGAATGGCATCCCCCGGAAGGACGGCTTCAATATCACTCCAGCGTCCGAGGTGATGGCCGTGCTCTGCCTCTCCCGGGACTTTCAGGACCTGGGGCGGCGCCTGGGGGAGATGGTGGTGGGTTTCACGTTCCGGGGTGAGCCGGTGCGCGCGACGGCGGTTCAGGCTGTGGGCGCCATGCAGGTGCTGCTGCGGGACGCGATTCATCCGAACCTTGTGCAAACCATGGAAGGCACGCCGGCGTTCGTGCATGGCGGGCCCTTTGCGAACATTGCGCAGGGCACGAACACCGCGCTGGCCACGCGCCTGGCGCTGAAGCTGGCGGAGTGCGTCGTCACCGAGGCCGGCTTCGCCACCGAACTGGGTGCGGAGAAGTTCTTTCACATCAAGTGCCGCGCGGCGGGCCTGGTTCCCGACGGGGTGGTCATCGTGGCGACCGCGAAGGCCGTGGCCTACCATGGCGGCAGCAAGGAGGACGGCGGCCTGGCGAACCTCGCGAAGCACATCGAGAACGTCCGGCACTTCGGACGCGAGCCGGTGGTGGCCTTGAACCGTTTTGACGACGACCGCGTGGAGGACTTGGAGCGGATCATCCAGTTCTGCGGCCGCCACGGGGTCGAGGCCGTCGTGGCCGAACACTTCCGCAAGGGAGGTGCCGGCGCCATCGAACTCGCCCAGGCGGTTCTCCGATCCGTCGAAAAGAACCGACGACGCAAGTTCCGGTTCCAGTACGAGCTGTCCCACTCCCTCGATCGCAAACTCGGCGTCCTGGCCGGCAAGCTCTACGGGGCCGACGGCGTGGATTACGATCGTAGCGCGGAGACCGACCTGGAACTCCTCGAACGTTACGGCTTCGGCTCGCTGCCCGTCTGCGTTGCGAAGGCTGCCACGTCCTTGTCCGATGACGCGTCACGCCGCGGTCGCCCCCGGGGTTTCCGCCTCACGGTGAACGAGCTTCGCCTGTCCGCCGGCGCGGGGTTCGTGGTCGCGATCTGTGGCAACATTGTCACCATGCCCGGCCTGCCGAAGGTTCCGGCCGCGGCGCGCATCAAAGTCCTGCCGGACGGTCGTGCGACGGGGTTGTCGTAGGCGAAGCCAGGTAGGGCGGGCACTCCGCTGCCCGCCGCCCCCGAGTGCGCCCGGGAGCTGCGGCCAGGCAGGATCCTGAAGAGCAACCGTGACTTCGCCCCGCCGGGGGACTAGCTTGCTGACGCCGTTCCCCGTTCCCCGACGAGGAGATCGCGCCGAGGAGCCCGGAGCGGGGACGGCGTCGATTCGATGCGAACCGCGATAACACTCAGCCTCGTCGCCGCAAGCGTGATGTCCACCGCGGCTGCCTTCGCCGCCACGGCGCCCCCTTGGGAGGCATCGCCGGAACTGCAGCTCCAGGGGCAGTTCTGGCGCTATCATTGGTACCAGCGCGGCTTGACCAACGGCAATCCCGCCTACGAGGCGCGCTTTCGAGTCAATTCCCCCGAGGTTTCGCTTCATCCCGTCTTTGGGCGGCGGGTGGAGGCGCGGGAGAACGGCCTGATGCAAGTCGAGGCGAACGAGGACCTGTTCCTCCTGACCGCAGCCGAGTTCTACGCGGAGGCCTGGGGCGGGCATCCCGGCACGGCCAACAAACGGGTGACCGTCAACGGCCGAAGCACATGCTTTCTGCCGAGAGTCGGAACCGAGGAGGGGCACTGCACGTACTTCTACCCGGCGATTCCGCTCAGGCTGACCGACCTGGTGAACGGCTACAACGCCTTCCAGTTCGCCCTGGATCAAGGCACCACCTTCTGGGGGCACATGCTCGTGGACAACGCGGCCGTGCGCGTGGCGCTGACGAATGACCACCCGGACCTCGTCCGTCTGGGGCTGAGGGGATTCGACGCCAGGGTTGCCACCCGGCCGCTGGCCTCAGGTGAGGGTTTCGAATTGGAGCTGGAGACCCCTGCCGCGGGCTCGGACTTGATCGCCGGCGTCGATTACCAGGGTTGGTACGATGGTTACGACGAGAACGGAAACCTGCGTCGACTCGATTGGCACGGCTTCACGAAACGACGGGAACCGATCGCCTGGCTCGGAAGGTCCGCCGAACCGCCGTTTCGCGTGCCCTGGTCGACCGCCCTGCTGCCGGCTCAATCCAACCTCGCCGTCCGGGCCATGGTGCATTTCAGGCTGGCGTCGAACTTGGTCTTCTTGACCAAGGCGACGACGCTTCCCCGAACGCCCCAGCGCGCCGGGAGCGAGATCGTAATCTTCGCCCCGCAGGATCTGCCGGTACCTTTCTGGTCGCGAGCCGGCCAGTTGAAGACGTGCTCGATCGATCTGGATCTCAGCCCGGAGCGGATCGAGCAGGTTGAACTGCACGTTGTCACCTGGACCGGTGGGGCCGGCACGGTGAAAGAGTACTTCAAACTGAACGGCGTCCCCTACCTCGTGGCCGAGGGAGCCAGACACGAGTTGGTCTATAGCCGCCTGCCGGTTGAACCCCACAGCCTCCGCCGGGGCCGGAACCGGATGGAGTTGCTGTCCGACACCGAGCATCACGGGATTGAGGTCATTCACCCGGGCCCGGCGCTCGTGGTGCGATATCGCGTCGAGACCGAGTGAGGCTGTGACCCGACGAGGGTTGCGCCTGCGGGGAGCAGCCCCCGCCACCTGGCATGCCCAACCGCGGCCGCTCAGTCGCGCAGTTCTCCGAAATCCACCCGCAGTTCCGGATCGTCATCGCTCCAGTGCAGGAACGCCAGGGTGCGCGGCTTGCCGAACCGTGCCCTGCCGGCCGAACCGGGATTCACGAAGAGCGTCGTGCCGATTCGTTCGCAATGGGTTTCGTGGGTGTGGCCAAACACCACGACATCCGGCTGCTCCCGGGCGAGCCTGGCCTGGAGGAGATCCGATGGTCGATGCGGGTCGACGATGTGGTGAACCAGGAGCTTCCGCCCGAAGAGCGTCACCACCTCGGTTTCGCGGTACGGCAGGCCATGGTCGGTGTTGCCGGTGACGGCTGTCACCGGGGCAATGGTCTCGAGCCGCAGAATGAGCTGCGACGGGCCGATATCGCCGGCGTGCAGGATGTGCTGGACTCCGGCGAACCGCGCGGGCACCTGGGGATCGAGGAAGCCATGGGTGTCGGAGATGAGGCCAAGGCGCGGCACAGGGAAGATCGGGTTGCTGAACGGCTGAGACGCGGTTTTTGTTTCGGTCGGGTGCTGCGGACGTCGGATGCCAGCCATCCCGCGCGGGGATCAGGCCTTGGCCTCTTCCGGTTCGGCCTGGGCAGGTTCGGTCTCCCCCTCCTCCTTGGGCTGCGGTTCGGTCTCGGGGGCTTCCTTGGCCTCCAGCGAAGCGCTGAGTTTCATCGCGCCCGCGAAGAGACCCGTAAACAGGCCGCCGCTGAGCAGGGTGTTGCGGAAGAACTCCCAGGTCTGAGGATAACCCGCGGTTCCCTTCGTGAGCGCCGTGATCCAGCCAAGGAGGTCCCGGGTGTATTCGGGATTGGCGAAGGGATTCAGGAACCAGGCCGCGGTGTTGGTCAACAGGTAGAACAGAATCGCGCCAAGGACACCCCCGCCGAGCAGAGCCAGCCAGGAGGATTGCGGTTTGAAGCACCGGCCCCAGGCGATCAGGACCGCGTAGACGGCGTAGTTGATGAGCAGGTAAGGCTGAAACGCTGAGATGCCCGCGGTCACGTGGTAATAAAGTCCCAAGCCCACGTCGGTCGCCGCCATCGTGGCCAAGGGCAGCCACCAGGCAAGGCGCGCCGTGAAGTAAACCCCCGCGCAGAACAACAGGCCGTAGACGGCACTGAAGTTCACGGGGAGGAGCCCCGGAATCCGCGTCAGGGCAAAAACCACCATCAGCACGATGGGCAGGCCGTGCTTTGCTTGCATGTCGGCCGATGGTAGTTCGCAGCCGACGGGTGACAAGCACGTTGCGGTCAGGCCTCGCGGGCCTCGTTACTGCGGAAGGTCAGACGGTCGATCCAGGCGAGCGTGAGCGCCGAAGCCACGAAGGTCACGTGGATGACCACCTGCCAGAGCATCATCTTGACCTCGAGGTTCTGGGCGTTGATGAACGTCTTGAGCAGGTGGATCGAGGAGATGCCGATCAGCGCGGTTGCCAGTTTCACCTTCAGAATCCCCGCGTTGACGTGCGAGAGCCATTCGGGTTGGTCGGGATGACCCTTGAGGTTGAGGCGCGAAACGAACGTCTCATAGCCTCCCACGATCACCATGATCAGCAGGTTGGCGATCATGACCACGTCGATCAGCCCCAACACGCTGAGCATCACGACGGTTTCCGGGTCCTCGACTCCCTGGGGGGTCGAGGCCGGGGGAGCGTCGTGGAAGAGGGCGAAGCCGATCAGATGCGCCAACTCGACCAGGAACCGGTAAACGTAAACCGCCTGGGCCACGATGAGCCCGAAGTACAACGGCGCCTGCAGCCAGCGGCTCAGGAAGATGAAGCTCGCCAGCGTACGCTTGAAGCGTGGGTCTTTGATGTCCGGCATGGTTGTCCGCCATCGGCGGTTGGGGCGAGAGGTTGTCGCGGATCGCCGGCTTGTCAACCAGGAGCCGGAGTCGGGACGGCAGACGCCAGACTCGACTTATTCTTATGTCAGCCAGTGCCTCAAGTATTGACTGATGCAGCTCACAAGTTAAACTGTCGCCACTCGCCCGGCATGGTGCCGGATCGAGGGAACCAAACATCGAACCGCAACTCACCGAATGAAGCTCCTCACCTCGGCACTGGCCTTGTCCGCCTCGGCCGCCGTGGCCCACGCCAGTGTCCTCATCGATCACTTCACCACGCCCGCCGCCGGGCAGCAGGTGCAAGTCAGCATCCCGCCGGGCGGGCTCGGCTCCTCGGCGTCCGACACCTCCGCGGCCGCAGGGGCGCTGGGTGGCTGGAGGACCGTCTACGTGGAAGTCACCGGGGGCGACCTCACCGCCGGTGGATCGATCTCCGCGGCCGCCAACCACACGACGGCTCCCGACAACTACCAGTACCTCTCCTCGGTCGCCATTGATGGCTGGAGCGAGGTCACCTGGGACGCCAACGGCGCTGGTCTCAGCGCCGATTTGAGCGCCTGCCCGGATGGCTTCCTGCTGGAGGACGTTCGGACCGATCTGGCCGCGACGTTTACGATCTTCGTAACCGACGGCGCGGCCGTGACGGCGTCCTCGGCACTGGCGACCGGCCTGGGATTCAGCGGCGACCTCAGCTTTCCCTGGGCGAGCTTCGCCGGACTGGGCAACCTGGCGGACATAGACAAGATTGTGCTTCGCGTGAACGCACCCCAAGGCGGCGACGTCGTGGTTCATGCGCTGACGGCGGTTCCGGAACCCGGACCGACGGCGGCGGTCTTTGCCGGCCTGCTTGGGCTTTTCGGCTTGGGCAGGAAACTGGTGAATCGCGGCTGACCGTCCAGCCCGAAGCATTCGCCGTTGAGGTTTCCTCGCCCGTTGGCTCCAGGGCCGACGGGCGATTCGTTTTGATTCACCTGCGCCGCGGCGATGGGCATGCGCGCTCCCATCGCTGGCAGTCAGCCCCGCCACGACACCACGTCATCCGCCGTTTTCTTCATCCGCGGGTACATCCTGGCAGCCCAAGGAGGCCGCAGACATCACCATGGCGGAGCCTCGGGGCTTTGCGCGGGGATTCTCCCGGCTTGGAATCGCGCCCGCAAACCGTACGCTGCGTCCGGCACTGCAGACGGACCCGTAACGTTCCTATGAAACTCACCCCGTATCTCCTCCTCCTCGGCCTCGCGTGGCACACCGCCGGGGGTGAACCGCTCGATGCCGCCACCTTGCCCGTGCGCGGGCTCTGCATTGCGGCTCCCCGTCCCGGACAGGTGGACCGGTTCACCCGCTTCATCCATGAGCAACTCGTGCCCCGGTCCGTGAACAGGCTGATTCTCCGGGTGGACTACGGCTTCCAGTACGCGTCGCGCCCCGAACTGGCAGACCCCAACGGCCTCTCGCGTGAGGACGTCCAGAAGCTGGTGGCCGCCTGTCGCGAGGGCCGGATCCGGCTCATCCCCCAAATCAACCTGCTCGGGCACCAATCCTGGCAGCGATCCATCGGCAAGCTGCTGCAGGTTTATCCCGAGTTCGATGAGACCCCCTGGGTGCAGAATCCGGAAAAGTACACCTGGCCCAATCCCGACGGCCTCTATTGTCGCAGTTACTGCACCCTGCATCCGAAGGTCCACGAGGTGGTCCTGCCGCTCGTGGACGAGATCTGCGACGCCTTCGAGAGCGACGCCTTCCACGCCGGCATGGACGAGGTGTTCTACCTGGGGGAGTCCAAATGCCCCCGCTGCGGCGGCAAGGACAAGGCCCGGTTGTTCGCCGACGAGGTCGCCCGGATCCGGGATCACCTGCACAAGCGACAGCGGACGCTCTGGATCTGGGGCGACCGGCTGCTCGATGGCAAGCTCACGGGCCTGGGCGAGTGGGAGGCCAGCACCAATGACACGCATCCCGCGATCGATCTCATCCCGAAGGACGTCGTGATCTGCGACTGGCATTACGAGCGCGCCGATCCCACGGCGGTCCTCTTCGCGATGAAGGGGCTCAACGTCGTCACCTGCCCCTGGAAGAACGCGGCAGCGGCCCGCGAACAACTCGCGGACATGGTCCGCTTCCGCCGCCACTCGGCGCCGGCAATGCGCTCCCGGTTCCAGGGCATGCTCCAGACCGTCTGGTCCGACGCGGGCTCCTTTCTCCGGGACTTGGAAGGGCACCTGAAGAGCGAGGACTACAAGCGGGGCGAGCCAACCTCGGCGCGCTGCTTTCTCGAGTTGTTTGAGGCGATCAAGGCGTTGCCGCAGGGAGGGACATCGTAGCGCCGGCGCCGTACGGACTCGCGGGAGGTCGGCGGGCGCAGGGTGTCGTTGTGCGGGTTGTGCGTCCGGGCAATTGCGCTAGGTTGCCCGCGATTGTCCTGATGGTAACCAACAGGAAGCCTGCAGGCTTCCGAGTCGCACGGGCCAAAGCACATGAGCAACATCCGAGTCCTGGTAGGCACTCGCAAGGGTGCGTTCGTCCTCACGTCGGACGGCAAGCGCGAACAGTGGCAAGTGAGCGGGCCGCACTTTCCCGGTTGGGAGATTTACCACCTCAAGGGCTCACCCGTCGCCCCGAACCGCCTGTACGCATCCCAGACCAGCAGCTGGTTCGGCCAGGTGGTTCAACGATCCGACGACGGCGGCAAGACCTGGGAGACGGTCGGCAACGAGTTCAAGTACGTCGGCGACGCCGGCACCCACAAGTGGTACGACGGCAGCCAGCACCCTTGGGAATTCAAGCGGATCTGGCACTTTGAACCCTCCCTGACCGACCCCGAAACCGTGTACGCCGGAGGCGAGGACGCGGCACTGTTCAAGAGCCTCGATGGGGGCAAGACCTGGGAGGAATTGCCCGGGCTGCGCCACGCCAAGGGACACCTTTGGCAGCCGGGGGCCGGGGGCATGTGCCTCCACACCATCCTCCTCGATCCCACGAACCCTCAACGCATCGTGGTTGCGATCTCCGCCGCCGGCGCCTTTGCCAGCGAGGACGGCGGTCAGACGTGGCGCCCCGCGAACCAGGGTCTGAAAAGCCAGTTCGAACTGCCGGATCCGGATGCCGAAGTGGGCCACTGCGTGCATCGCATCGCGCTCCATCCCTCCCGACCCGAGGTGCTGTACATGCAAAAGCACTGGGACGTGATGCGGAGCGCCGATGGCGGCAGGTCCTGGAGCGAGGTCAGCGGCAACCTGCCGACGGACTTCGGCTTCCCCATCGACGTCCATGCCCACGAACCGGAGACCATCTACGTGGTGCCGATCAAGAGCGATTCCGAACATTACCCGCCGGAGGGCAAGCTGCGCGTGTACCGGAGCCGCACCGGCGGCCATGAATGGGAACCGTTGACGGAGGGTCTCCCGCAACAGGACTGCTATGTCAATGTGCTCCGCGACGCCATGTGCGTGGATGCGCTGGATCCGTGTGGCGTTTACTTCGGCACCACGGGGGGCCAGGTGTACGTCTCGGCCGACAGCGGCAATCATTGGAAGCCGATCGTGCGGGACCTGCCCGCCGTGCTGTCCGTCGAGGTTCAGACCCTGCCATGATCCGCGTGCAGTTGCCACACCACCTGCGCACGTTGGCCAGGGTTGCCGGCGAGGTGGAGCTGGAAGTGCCCGAACCGGTGACGGTGCGCACGGTTCTCGACACGCTCGAGACGCGGTTTCCCGTGCTCCGTGGCACAATTCGCGACCATGCCACACGGCAACGCCGACCCCTCGTGCGGTTCTTTGCCTGCAAGGAGGACCTTTCGCACGTATCTGCCGACGCGCCCCTTCCTGACCCGGTTGTTCGCGGCGAGGAACCGCTGCTGATCATCGGTGCGATGGCGGGGGGATAACCGGCTGCTTCGAACGCACGCAGCTGTGACCCAAGCGAGGAGTTCAGGCCATGTCCGCGTAGCGAAGGCCTTCGAGACCGCCGGTTCGTCGGGCTATCGAGCCCGGCGGACTCTGTGCGATCGGAAGGTTGCCCGGCAGGACGGACGGACTTCCTGAGCCTCCCCGCGCATCGAGTGCGGGGGGTTCATTCCTGCTTTTCGCGGTTGGCCCAAGGAACGCAACGGGAAGCGCCGACCGGCGAGGGCGCCGGTCGGGGCAAGCGAGGGCGCGTGCGCCCCCTGGATCACCGGTCGGAGGCCGTCAGCGCCCCGGTGCGAACATTGACCACGGCTTCGCGCGGCACTGAAACCTCGTGAGTTCCCAGCGTCAGTTCTGGTGCGCCGAAGCCGTGGAAGACCCGCACCCGCTCGGAATCGGCAAGCGGGCGTCCGTCCAGGCTTCGCAGCGTGAACAGGACCGGTTCTTCGTACGTCCGGCCGCCCCAGCTCCTCGCGTGAAAAGCTACGAGATGGGAGGACTCGACCAGGAAACCGAATGGCGGCAGTTCCACGGCTCCTCCCAGCGACGACCGTGCCTGCCAGTTATCGGAACTGCGGTTCACGGTCACGGAGACCACGTACGGTCCCGCGGAAAAGACGGTGCGCTGCACCTGGCGATCGGGCGTGATAAAGGCATGATCGGTCATCGGCAGCCGCGCCGTGAGCTCATTCAGGGGCGAGAGGATCTCGTGCGTGTTCTTCACGAACCGGTCGAACGCGTGCCGTCCCTCGGCCCATCCACCCTGACCGGACACGAAGGCTTCCGCCCCGGAACGCGTCGCCGCGAGGTTCGGACTTCGGGTGTTCGGCACAAAGGAGAAGGTGTTGCCGCTGACCTTCAGGGTCCCCACCAGGTAGCGGTTCTCGCCGTCGCTCTTTCCCAGCAGCACCGCCCGCTGGCCCGACTCGGGATCAAAGAGCCCGACGCGCACCTCGAATTCGCCCTCGAGCTGCTGCGGCCACGAACGCGAGCCGCCGCCGGACTCGATCATCCCCGCCTGCCACCGGCTCGAGGGAACCGCCGGCGCATGGTCGTCCTGGAACACGATCTCACCAGATCCCCGGGTGAAATGGACGAACACCCGCCAGTCGCGTGCCGGCGTGCTCCGCACGTTCCATCGGTACGCGAGTCGGAGTTCGCCCGGCGCCGGAGATTCGAAGGCGGCCGCCGCCGGGGTGACTTCTGTGACCTCGGGTTCGCTGCGCTTCCAGTACAGGTGCGGCGGCACGTTGTGGTAATGCAACGGGCGCCCCCAGAGGACATGATCGAGGACGTAGGCGCCGGCCCGGTGGATGTCGTATCCGTACTTGCCGTACATCGCCATGGTGTCGCGATACACGATTTCGAACAGCGGGATCACGATGCCGCCCGTTTTGGCCTCCAGGCCCTGATCGTGGAAGTGTTGACCGCTCACTCCCGTGAGGCCCTCGAAGAAGTCGCTATGCGGGATGGCCCATTCCCGGCCACACTCACTCCCGAAGATGCCGAACTGCTCGCGGGCACGGTCCGAGATCACCTGCTTCCAGTACAAATCGTCGTGGCGGGACAAGGGGTGTTTGGGATCGAAACACTCCATGAGCCCGGCGGCGTAGGTGGTGTCGATGAAATACGCGTCCGCTCCGGTCAGTTGCTTCACCGCCGGGAGGTTCTGAGCCCGGAGGGCAAGGTTCACGGCCTGGCTCGAACAAGTCAGGTAGGCTCGACCGCCCGCCCAGACGCCGCCCCGCGCGAGCGTGCCGTCCCGCTGCTTCATGATCAGGTCCTCGTTCCATGAAGGGGAATCGCGGTATATGTCCTGGTAGTTGTCGTGCAGGCCGCACACGTATCCCACGGCCTTGATGCGCCGGACGCAGTCGGCGAAAGCGGCGTCCCCCCCGCATTCCGGAGCGGCCGGCAGGATGTCCGGATGCTGGTTGTCGTAGCCGCGGTGGATCCAACCGCCCATGAGGAAGAGCACCTTGTCAAGTTGCAGATCACGGCGGAGGTGTTCGGCAACCTGGGCCGCTTCGTCGAACGTCCAGTTCACGGTCACCCGGCGTTCCTGGGTGCTTTCCTCGTTCATCTCGCGATCCAGGACGCTCCAGAGCTTGTAGTTAGACGCTCCAAGAAGACGGGCACGCCCTCGGTCACCCGCGATCTTCGCCTCCCAAGGGACGAACCAGCCTTCGCGCCGCGCCACTTCCCGGTAAGCCTTGCCAATCGTCACGTGGTCACCTCGGCCGAGGAAGAGCATCCGGCAGCGCCGCGCCGAGCCTTGCAGGACCAGGCTGGGCGCGATGACCTGTTCTCGTGCCCCGTCCGCCGCGGTGACCATCGCGCTGCGCACCTCCATGGCCACGTAGGGATCCCGCCAATGAACCAGCACGGCCGTGTCGCCCTTTACCACGCCGAACATGGCCATGTGACAGCCCTCGTACGCATAGGTGGTGAACGTGTGGTTGAATTCCTTGCCGCTGTCTGCCGGAATCAACAACCCCTCGCGCACCGGCACGATGACGCCGCCACGGTCCTCGGCCCTTACGCTCAAGGCGTGGTCGAGCAGCCGGACACTCCGCACCCGAAGTTCGGGCGCTGCCTCGTAGGCGAAGGTCAATGCCGCCTGTCCTGCCGGAGCCTCGACCAGGACCCGCAGCCATGCCTCCGGGTTTGAAGTCTCGGGACGGAACGTCAACTCGAGCCTGTCAACGCCGCGCCGGCCCGAACAGGGCCCGAGCGGCAGCCTGGCTGCAGCGCCGCCCGCCTCGCATTCGACTTCTCCGAACCTCGTCGCGAAAGGGTTGGATCTCCAAACAACGCTGTTCGCCCGGTCCAGGATTTCGTACGCGCCCGTGTTGGTGGCGATCGCGAAAGTGATGGCTCCCGAGTCCAGCACCAGGTCGCGCGGGGCGGCGAGAGCACCGTGGGAGGCGACAAGAAGCAGGGATAGCAAGAGGGTCGTTTTCATGCCGAAGGCCGCGTGCGCGGCGGGCTTGGTTGTGCGGGAGACGCCGGCGAATGACAAGTCCGGATGCGCCCCGTTGACGGGCATCAAGGCGGCGGGCGCAGCGAAGGGCTACTTTCGGTTCATGAGCGAAAGGCCCCTGATGGAAGCCACGGCAAGCCGGGTTGTTGACCTGGCTGCGGAAACCCAGTTCTCCCCGAACGGAATCGTCAGCCGCACCTTGTTGGGAACGCCGACAGCGAGGTGGGTCCTGTTCGGCTTCGATACCGGTCAGGAACTGACCGAGCACACCTCGCCGCATTACGCCGTCGTCCAGATCCTCTCCGGCTCCTGCGAATGGAAACTGGGGGACGAAACGAGAACCCTTCGAGCGGGCGAGATGCTCTACATGCCCCCGCAACTTCCGCATGCCGTGCGGGCCTTGGAACGATTCTCCATGCTGCTGATGCTGGTGAGGACGACCGGGCCGGCCGCAACGTAATTAGTGTCTGGAATGAAACATGTATCTATTTGTCGCTCAATTAGATAAGTGCGAT